>DXZQ01000024.1 GCA_019419585.1 Collinsella sp.
ATTTTCCGGTTCGACGAACAGCCGATCGTGTCAAATTTGGTCTAACAGAGCCAAAAATAATCACCAGATAGTTAGGAGCCAATGATGAAAAAGGTTGCTTATTTACTCGCCGTCTGCCTTGTTGGGTTATCGTGCATGACCGCGCAGCCCGCCTTCGCAGCAGAAACCCATTCCTCTATCATTTCGCCAGTTGCCGAAAGTCGTTCAATCTACACCGCCGAAACCACCCTCGCCTATTCGAACGGCGTCAGGCTCCATGTTACTTACACCGTTAACGATACCTATGGAACGATAACAGGCATCAAATCCATAAAGAACTGGACCTCCAATTCTCGAGCAAGCAACATCAGCTGGACTTATAGATACGGACTCAGCAACGGAAGCGTCGTCGTAACTGTTACTTACTATTACAACGGCAGTTGGCATTCTGAAGCAAGAACCATCTATGCTTAGGATTTTTTGGCTGCGGCATTGCCGCATCCTTTTTGGGGTTAATTATGGAAAGCTCAGATAAACGATGCCGTTTTAGCAGTGTGATGTTGCTCGCCACTTTGTCTGTCGCAGCAATCATGGCGGCCTTCTCAGCGTTCAGCGTTGCCAACGAGGCGCGGGAGGTGCTCTTTGCACCCACTCCCCTCTACATTAACGGTGAGTCCATTCCGAGCGCCGTCCTTACCGCGCTTGCCATCCGCGACGTTCTGGCCCTGGCGCTTTCAATCGCATGCCTGATTGTCTACGTGAACTTCTGCCTTGACGTCGTCAGCACTCAGTCGATATTCACGCGAAAACAATGCCGGCGTCTTCTGGTTGTTGGACTTCTGCTGCTCATTTCTTCAATTGTCTCGATTACCCTAGATAACCTGTGTGCCATCCAGCTCCCCAACGACGTCAGTATTACCGCAATTGGCATCTTTGGTTTTAACGCTTGGACACTGGTTCTCGCTTTGTTTGCGCTATCCCTTTCGGCTATCTTTGAGTACGGGCGACTCTTGCAGTCGGACGTTGACGCCATTATTTAGAAGGAGGGCAGCATGCCAATCGTCATGAGACTCGATCGCGTCATGGCGGATCGCAAAATGTCCTCTCAAGAACTTGCCGACATTATCGGCATCTCGCCCGTTAACGTTTCGCGCATTAAAACGGGGCGGCTCAAGGGCATCCGCTTTTCGACGTTGACCGCAATGTGCGAGGCGCTTCACTGCAAACCCGGCGACATCATCGACTGGATGTCGGACGAAGAGTACGTCGAGGCATTTGGAAGTCTTCCCAGCGACGAAGACTAACCAAAATGATCCGTTTCCCCGTCCCCAAAGGATCAATAGGAAAAGAGGGGGGCTGTCCCGCGTTGACGGAACAGCCCCCTCTGGCATCGGTATGTACGATACAGCTCGTTAGAAACCCTGGCCGTTGCCCTGACCCTGGCCCTGCTGGCCCAGCAGCTCCTCCAGGTACTGGCGCAGCTGCTCATCGGTAATGCCGCCGTTGCCGGTGTCGGTCGCGCTGTCGTTCTGCTGCTGGTTCTGTAACTCCTCATCAGAGCCCAGCTCGACGGTGACCGTCTTCTCTTCCTTGCCGCGCATGAGCGTGATCTCGACCTTCTCGCCCACCTCGTGGCTGCGCAACGCGATGATCAGGCCATCGGCGCTCGTGATCTCGTCGTCGCCCAGCTTGGTGATGACATCGCCTTCCTGGATGCCAGCCTTGGCGGCGGGGCCATCCTCGACGACGCTCGCTACATACGCGCCGCTATCGGTGCTCAGCTTGTTGGTGCGGGCGTTGAGCGCGTTGACGCTCGAAAGCGTAGCGCCCATGTACGGATGCACCGGCGTCTTGCCGTCGATGATCTGGTCGGCAATGTTCTTGGCATAGTTGACCGGAATGGCAAAGCCCACGCCCGAGCTGGAGCCCGAGTAGCTCTCGATGAGCGAGTTGATACCCACAAGCTCGCCGTTATCGTTAACGAGCGCGCCGCCGGAGTTGCCCGGGTTGATGGCGGCATCGGTCTGGATCATGTTGGCATAGATGGTGTTACCGTTGGCAGAGCTCATGGCCGTAGAGCGATAGAGCGCCGAGACGATACCCGTGGAGACAGACTGCTCGTTGCCAAACGGCGAACCGATGGCCATGACCCACTCGCCCACGTTGAGCTTGGAGGAATCACCGATCTCAATCGGCGTGAGCTTGGAGGCGTCGGCGTCCTTGAGCTTGATAACGGCCAGGTCGCTCGAGGCGTCGTTGCCCACGAACTCGGCCTCATATGTGGTGCCGTCATCCATGGTCACCACGTACTGGTCATAGCCATCGACCACGTGGTTGTTGGTGAGGATGTGGCCCTCGGTATCGAGCACAACGCCCGAACCGACGCTGCCCGAGCCGTCCGACTCGTCGGCAGACTGCGAAAGCGAGCCATTCTGGCCGCCGCTCGAAGTGGCGGTAATGGAAACCACGGAGGGCAACGCCTTGGCAGAAACGGCCTCGGCCAGCGTGGTGTCCTCGGAGTCGATCGAGATCTTTTGCGTCGACGAACCCGAAGCACCCGCCGTCACGGCATTCTTTCCGCCGCCAATGTTGAGCGTGCCGCTCATAATGAGCGCAATGACCAGCAGAGCGCCGCAGGCACAGCCGGCGAGTGCCGTAATAAAGATCGGCAGCTTTTTGGTCTTGGTCTTGACCACCGTGTGCTTGTTTACAACCTGCTGGCCACCCAGCGGCTTACCGGTCTGCGTGTCGTAGGCCTGCACGTAGGGAATGTTGTTGCCATCGGCAGGCGTCGACTCCACCTGCACGCGCGGCTGCTGCTGAGTCTCGCCGGCGTTGCCCGCATCCTGGGGACGCTGGGAATCGTTCTCGCTCATAGCTGCGATCCTTTCGTCAAATAACCAAAGGCCCGCCAAACATGTGGCGGGCCATCATTGTTCACGTTGAGTTGTACCCCAAGCTGGGCAGTCCCGAGCACTAGATGCCAAGATTTCAGCTTTGCTTAAGTAATGACATGCTTATAGGCCAATTCGTTTTATGCCGTCATGTCTATTCGATATAGCAGTCGATAGCAAAACTATATGTTGAATCGTTAATATAGTCTGTAATCGTCGCGCCCATACCCGATCCGCACGTCCACTTATCCTTCTCCGCATCGTATGGCGTTGGCCCCCACCCCGTTTCATATGATGCTTCGCTTTCTGTGAAGTAGTTCATCACATATTTATCTTTCTGCATGAGCGCATACCAAGCGTTTGCATACATCACAAGCGGATCGGTTTGAATTATCGAATTTTTTCCTGACCGAATTGCAATGCTTTGCCCATCTTCAGAATATTCAACAACAATCTCAATCTTTGCCAACACCGGCAGTGAATCATCTGACTCCCTATGAACCGTCACCAAATTCTTAGTTGCCGCTCTTGTCAGGGACGCTGCACCGTCATTATTCCTGTTTATGCTGCCAACAGCCATTTTTCTATTTCCGGCACCCAAGACATCTTTGCTTCGCGCCGAGGACACAATAACCCCAGCCTCATTCCGAACTATCATGTCGGTCACAAGCGTCAATCGTTTTTGCGCATTCGTAAGCTGCGCAGCGTTGGCCCCTCTCGCCCCAGCAAACATAACAGCTCCTGATGCCAAGACGAATAGCTGTCTTCTGTTGATCATTCCTCTCGCTCCTCACCGATTTAGTTAACTATTTCCATATAGTAGGGATGCAAAGTTTCCTCTTCTAAATTGGCATCACTTGCAAAGAATAGAATCCATTTCTCTCCCGCCTTCAGCCCTGAAACAGTTCCGGTATTAAAGTAACTACGGATATCAATCTCTTTCCGCCCTCCACTTGACACGAGAGCCTCAAATTGTCCGTTATGAATATCCGACAGCGTCTGTACTTCAACTGAAATATGTTCGTCATCTTTTCCACCGACGACCGAGGGGCTCGGTTGATAGGCCGCGACAACCAATATCCCAAGAAATGCGCAAAGAAGCCCCAGCGTTTTACGTATGCGCTTTCTATCATCTTCGCCGTCACTCTCCACAATACGTCCCTTCATGCGATATATAAATCGTTGTGTCATATGGAAGAAAACGCAGCTGATTGAACCAACCATCCCAGACAACAAGCATATATTTCTTATCATTTGAATATGTATTATGCATAGCCACATATCCCGCAACAGCCATCGCATGAGCGTCATGGCTTGAACTGAGAGTCCCAGAAAAGATACTGAGATTTCCAGAATCTGCAGTTGCCCTGAAAGAATCCCAAGATGGATACCAAGCAAATGATGTCTCAAGCCTTTTCCCGCGCCTAGCACAGAACTCCTTAATAGCCGGGGCAGCATTTGGAGATGGAGTCTCTCCTTGGGTAAAGTAAAGGCCCGTAGCTTGATCGAATGACTTATTTGGTTTGCCGGATGTTCCCGATAACTGCCAAAGCTCATGATATAAGTCTGGCAATTTGAGCCGGTTTAGCGTTACATAGTGGCTGCTTACCGCAAACATCGCAGACACATCGCAAGCATAGGTCCCCGTTTCTTTAATAACCTCTGATTGTGTAGGCGTTATCATCCCTGAAATAGTTTTACTTGCGTCAATGACATATCCTTGTTTATACAGGTCTTTGGGCAATACGAAAACATCCTCGAACCTGCTTGGAGATCCGCTGCGGCTATTTCCCACAGAAAACACCGCTGTTGACCGGCATCCCTTCTCATCTAAAACAACGTTATTATCCAGATCTGCAATACCAAAAGACAGCTCGTCAAATTTCAAAGCAACGATGTCATCTTGGAATGCGAGAAGGGCTATTTCATCGCTTGTATTCTCAATGGGCATAGGGGCGTTCGGAGCCAAGCAGTATTCGCTGATCCACCAAGATCGCTCTGAATCAAATACGACGTAGCCATAGTTAACGTCATCCCGCTTCGCGCGAACGATATACCCGATTGATTCCCCATCGGAATTCACCATTTTTACTGGGTCACAAGCGGTCACCGGCTCATCCGATACGTCATCAAAGAAAGCTTGCGCTTGCTCCACAGCTATTTGCGGTGTGACACGAACCAAGTCGTCGTCTCCAAAAACCAACCTTGGAGACATCAGGGCGGCAAGCAATACTATGAATCCGACAATCACCTTTCTCGAATAACGCATTTCTTCCTCCATCCGTGCAGTAGGGAGATACGGTAACTAAATGATATTCGTGAGATAGTGCTATACGTTTGATATTGTTTTTACTGACACACTTTAAATCAGTGAAAGGTCTTCTTTTCGCCCTAAACGAGAAAAGGGTACTGGAGAAATCTCCGGTACCCTCACATTCCTCTATTTACTTGCTAGTCCTTAAACAGATAGCCCACGCCGCGGACGGTGGTGATGTGCGCCGCGATCTGCGGGCCCACCTTGGAGCGGATGCGTCGGATGTGCACGTCGACGGTGCGCGTGCCGCCGCAGTACTCAAAGCCCCACACGCGGTGCAGCAGCACCTCGCGGCTGTAGGCGCGGTTGGGGTGCGTCGCCAAAAAGCTCAGCAGCGAGTACTCCATCAGCGTCAGGTCGATGGGCTCGTTATCGAGCGTCACCTGGTAGGTAGCCAGGTTGATCTCGAGGTTATCGATGTTGAGCACATCGTCGGCGGTGACGGTCTCCTCCTCGCCCATCAGGCGCTGCGCGCGAGCCTTGAGCTCGTTGGGCGTCGCCGTGGGGCACACAAAGTCGGCATGCGCGTGATTGGGCAGGCGCAAGGTACCGAGCGCCTCGTCGTCAACGATCACCAACATGGGGACGCCACCACGATCGTCAAGCCACTTGGCAATCTGATCGATGCGGTCGCTGCGGATGCCATCTGAATCGAGAATCAGCAGGTCAAAGTCGTGCGCCGCAGTTGGCGAATCGGGGGTTGCCAGGCTCACCTCGACACCCAGGGTAGTCGTCAAGCTGCGGGCAAACTCGTGGAAGCGCGTCGTGCGCGCCATGAACAGGGCACTCTTTTCGGACATATCGGCCTCCAAAGAAATGAGCTCAATCGTACTGGAACAAGCCAGTGCGATTAGGAGTTCGCCAGGTAGTGCTTGATCTCCCACTCGGTGATCGTAGACTCAAACTTATGCCACTCGTCGCGCTTCTTTTTGAGGAAGAAGCTGTGGATGTGCTCGCCGAGGGCATCCTTCATAAACTGCGAGTCCTCAAACACGTCGAGCGCCTCTTTGAGTGAGCGCGGCAGCAGCGTGTAGCCGGCCTCGACCATCTGACGGTCGGTAAGCTTGAGCGTCTCGGCCGTGGCCTCGGGCGGGAGTTCCAGCTTGCGCTCGATGCCGTCCAGACCAGCCGCCAGCGTGACGGCGTTGACCAGGTACGGGTTGGCCATGGGGTCGGGACTGCGCAGCTCGATGCGCGTGGACAGCGGCTTGCCGGGCTTGTAGACCGGGATGCGGACCATACTCGCGCGGTTGCGCAGGCCCCACGTGGCGTACTGCGGCACGGAGTCGCCACCCGTGGTGATGCGCTTGTACGAGTTGACCGTGGGATTGGTGATGGCGCTGATCTCGCGCGCGTGCGCCAAGATGCCGGCCATGTAGTGCTTGGCGATTTCGGAGAGGTGGTACTTCTCGTCGTCCTCGCCCCAAAAGACGTTGTTGCCGTCGTGGTCGAACAGCGACTGATGCAAAAACATGGCGCTGCCGTCCTCGCCCGCCAACGGCTTGGGCATAAAGGAAGCGTGGCAACCGCTCTCGTAGGCCTGCTGCTTAATGATGAGTTTGGCCGTAGTGATGGCGTCGGACATACTCAGGGCCTCGGCATGGCGCAAGCTCATGCCGTGCTGCGAGCGGCCGGCGGCGTGGAAGGTGTACTCCACGGGCACGGACATCTTCTCGAGCGTGAGGACCGTGTTGCGACGCAGGTCGCGGGCGGCATCGCTCACCGAAAGATCGAAGTAGCCCACGTTGTCGAGCGGCTCGGGGGTGTGCTCGTCGGGGAAGTAGTAATACTCCAGCTCGGCACCCACGTTGAGCAGATAGCCAGCCTTCTCGGCCTTGCGGAACATGCGGCGCAGGGCATCGCGCGGGTCGCCGGCGAACGGTTTGCGATCGGGAGTACACACGTCGCAGAAAACGCGTGCAACGCCGTTATGGCTCGGGCGCCACGGCAAAATCTGGAAGGTCGAAGCATCGGGAAACGCCAGCATGTCGGCTTCCTCGGGCGTGGCAAAGCCCTCGATGGCGGAGCCGTCAAAGCCAATACCCTCCTCAAAAGCGACCTCGAGGTCCTCGGGGCTAATGGCAAAGTTCTTGAGGCGGCCGAGAATGTCGACAAACCACAGACGCACAAAGCGGATGTCACGCTGCTCTACGGAGCGGAGTACGTAATCGATGTTCTGCTGGTTCATGTCGCTCCCCTTTCTTTCGGGCGGGTTTCGACTGGTCTATATCGCAGATACTATCGCAGAAAAATGTTTCCGCAGGGTTAAAGCGTATCAAGCGCTCAAAAAACGTGCGCGAACAGGCAGTTGCGAACGAGTGGCTAGCGTTCAGATTCGGAGACAATTTGTCTACAAGCTCGTTCCAGCGTAGGGAACTCCATCGTCACTGCATCCCATACAACCGAGCGGTCGACATTGCCGTAATCATGCGCAAGATAATTTCTCATGCCGATAATTCCACGCCATTCGATTTCGGGATGAAGCCGCTGCGAGCGTTCCGACAACTTGCCCGCTTCTTCCGTCACCCTAAGCGCACACATCAAAAGGGAGTCCGCCAACGCCCTCGTCCGCACGTCATTCGCATGCAGAAACTGGTCCTCGGTGATATCAAAAGCCCTGATGCGCTCGTTCGTTTCAGAGATGGCTTCCAAAACCTCTTGAGCGCGAAGGCCGTCTGGCTTACGCGCGATCATAAAGGATCACTCCTTCGCGCTCGATTACCGCGGCAAGATCGTCATCAAGATGATCACTCGAGACGAGGTCGACCTGCCTCCCGGTTTCTTTGCGCACCGCCTCACCAAACGCCGACAACGCGAAAAGGCCAAAGCCCTGATCGCGATCGACTTCGAGACGCAAGTCAATGTCACTATCGGCACGCGCCTCGCCACGAGCATACGAGCCAAACAGAATCACGGTTTTGATGGCGGGAATCGAGCTGGCCGCCTCGCGGACGGCGGACTCAATCTGAGCAATATCCAAAATGTCTGCGGCGACGTTTTCGCTCGCAGAGTTTTTACCAAGTGAAGGAACAAACGGCAGCGAGCGCTCGCGCAGCATCTGCCTCATAAACATATTGACCGCTACAGACGAAGTCATGCCGAGTTCTTCGCATAGCTCGGCAAATGAATCTTTAATTGACGAGTCCACTCGTACACTCAGTACAGACGCAGCCATGGATACCTCCTATATGACATTGTCTATATATTATCACACAAACTAGCGCGAGGTCGAAGCGCGGTGTTCGATGTGGCCGGGGATCTCGATGCGCTTGGGGGCGAGCTTTGCGGCATCGCCCACCGTAGTGGTAACAACGTCGATGCGCTCGGACAGGCGCTCGACCACGCGCTCGGCAATGGTGAGGGTGTCCTGCGCGGCCGTGGTCACACCGCCAAAGAGCACGTGGTTCCAGGGATAGTCGTCAAACGTCGCGATCTTGAGACCCGCCGGCAACGAGGGCCCCAGCTGGGCCAGCGCCTCGGTCAGGCGCAGGAAAACCAAGCCGTTGACGGCAATGAGGCCGAGCTTTTTACCCGCATACTCGCGGATGGTCTCGTCCAGGCGACTGACGCCCTCGACGCCACCGTCGGCCAGGGTAACGACCTCGCCGGCCAGGCCGCGACGCGAGAGTTCGTCGGCAAAGGCCTCGGCGCGCTCGCGACGCACGGGGCTGTCGTCGCTCGCCTCGGTAAGCAGGCACAGGCGCTCGCTGCCGGCGGCGACAAGAGCGTCTACCAGGCCGGCAACCAGCTCGCGGTTGTTAGAGGTCACCAGATCGATGCCACCGTCGGCAACATCGCGGTCGAGCAGCACAACGGGCAGGCGCCCCGCGGCCGCGGCGATCGCCTTGTCGTTGCCTCCGCAGGTATTGACGACCAGGCCGTCCACGCCGGCATCGATAAGTCTGGTGAGCGACTCTGCCTCCTTGGCGGGGTCGTTGCCGCTAATGGCCGTCATGAGCGAGCAGCCGCGCGCAGCAGCGCTGGCGGAAAGCCCTTCGAGCATGGCGCTCGAGAACGGGTTAGCAATGTCGGCCAAGATCACGCCAATGAGGTTGGTGCGCGAGCTGCGAAGATTGCGCGCGGCGGCACGCGGGCGATAGCCGGTACGCTCGATAACCGCCGCGATGCGAGCACGGGTTTCCTCGGTCATCTGCCCGGGGCGGTTGTTGAGATAGCGCGAAACCGTGGCCGGGCTCACGCCCGCCTCGGCGGCAATGTCCTTAATCCTCATCTGCGCCATAGCGCACCCCGTTTCCCAATTGTCGGCAGTCTGAGCCATTTTAGGCAATTTTTTAAAAATCTCGCTTGCAAAACGCTGTAGGTGAGTATACTACAACTCGAAACGAAACCGATTTCGTAAACCGATTTCGGCGAGCGTTGGCACGGAGGTGCAAAGATGCACCCTACCGTCTTGGCACCTCCGTGCCAACGCCATATCAAAGGAGCACGCACGAGCAAGAAGGAGCTACGCGACCATGGGTAAAACGGTTCTTACCTTCGGCGAGATCATGATGAGGCTCTCGCCCAAAGACCATCTGCGCATTGAGCAGGCGACCGAGTTTGATGTCCGCTACGGCGGCGCCGAAGCCAACACCGCGCTTTCCCTGGCCTACCAGGGTGACAAGGCAGCCTACGTCTCCGTTGTCCCGGCCAACCGTCTGGGCGAGTGCGCCCTGCGTTCGCTGAAGGCCTACGACGTCGACACCACGCGCGTCGTGCGCCAGGGTGACCGTCTTGGCTCCTATGTGTTTGAGGTCGGCGCCTCGCAGCGCGGCAACGGCTGTGTCTACGACCGCAAGTACTCTGCCATCAACATGGCCAAGCGCGACGTCTTTGACTGGGACGAGATCCTCAAGGGTGTCGATGTCTTTTACTTCTCCGGCGTGACGCCCGCCGTCTCCGATGAGATGGCCGCCGCCTGCAAGGATGCCCTCACCGCCTGCCGCGTCAAAGGCATCACCGCCGTGTGCGATGTGAACTATCGCGGCAAGATGTGGTCGCCCGAGAAGTCGCAGGCCACCATGAAGGAACTCCTGCCGCTCGTCGACATCTGCATCGCCAACGACGAGGACGCTCCTGCCGGCCTCGGTATGACCTGCGTCTCCGGCTCCCTTGCCCATGGCATCGAGGAGCGCGACACCTACGTCGAGATGGCCCGTCAGATCTGTGCCGAGTACGGCTGCAAGAAGGTCGCCTCGGTCGTCCGCAACATCTCCTGCGTCGAGCGCTCCATCTGGATGGGCATGCTCTTTGACGCCGAGAGCGGCGAGCACTGGTTCTCCCCTGCTCACGACGTGCACGTGCTCGAGGGCGTTGCCGCCGGCGACGCTTTTAACGCCGGTCTGGTCCATGCCCTCATCAACGACTTTGACCCGCAGGACGCCGTCAACTACGCGATTGCGGCCTCGATCCTCAAGCTCACCATCAAGGGCGATTCCAACCTGGTGACCACAGGCGAGATCGCAGCCGTGGCATCCGCCGCCGACGGTGGCACTCGCGTCGCGCGCTAAACCGTCCCCATTCCGCGGGCCGCAGCTTTCCATACCCATACCCCTGCGGCCCGCTCCCCGATTTCTCCGGTCGGGCAAAACCACTAGTCCCATTCCGGTTTTGCCCGGCATTTCCTACACGACTGGTCGCGCAGCCGGTTTTGGAATTGCTTGGACCCCAAGCAGTGCCTCCGATAACCAATCCAAAACCGGCTCATGACCAGCACATTTGGCAATCATGCGCCCACGCGCGCCGCACATCGAAAGGAACGCCATGTTCGATCAGTTCTACACCACGCTTGAGTCCCTGGGCATCGTACCCGTCGTCGTGCTCGACAAGGTCGAGGACGCCGCCCCGCTCGCTCACGCCCTTATGGCAGCCGGCATGAAGTCCGCCGAGGTCACCTTCCGCACCGCCTGCGCCGCCGAGTGCATCACCGCTATGGTCGAGGCCGAGCCCGAGATGTGCGTTGGCGCCGGCACCGTCCTGACCGTTGAGCAGGTTGAGCAGGCCCGCACCGCTGGTGCCAAGTTCATCGTCTCCCCGGGTTATAACGAAGACGTCGTGAAGCACTGCATCGACATCGACCTGCCCGTCCTTCCCGGCACCGTGACCCCCTCCGAGGTCACCGCCGCCGAGAACCTCGGCCTCAAGGTCACCAAGTTCTTCCCCGCGGCTCAGTATGGCGGCCTGAACACCATCAAGGCACTCGCCGCTCCGTTTGTCGGCCATCGCTTTATGCCCACCGGCGGCGTGAGCACCGCCAACGTGGAGGAGTACCTGAGCTCTTCTGCCATCATCGCCTGCGGTGGCACCTGGATGGTCAAGCCGGCCCTGTTTGCCGACGGTGACTTCTCCAAGGTCGAGCAGATCGCCCGCGAGGCCATGGACGTCGTCAAGAAGGTCCGCGCCTAACCCTGCCGCCTGAGACGGGGCAGAAACGGTAGATGTTCTACTCGACTTTCCCGTCTGACCTGCTCTCTATCATGGGGGCGCGACCGAAGCCGCGCCCCCTTTTAAAACGGCTCGGAAGCGCGCCGTTTCCGTCACGAACAAGAACCGAAACCGTCTTGTATGCTGATAGAACGTGACGGAAGCGACACGCACCCGAGCCGCTTTGCTTACTCGGCTGGTAGCCGCGTTAGACTAAGCCACTTCGACAAAAGCCAAGCCACCAAAACAGCTGCGGCGCCGTCTGGAGGAATGGGCCCTTGCTTCCTGTCTTTTCCTCCAAGCGGCGCCGCAGCCTTTACTGCATCTCCCAAATTCCGAAAGGAAGGTCACGACATGCGGCCGCTCATCGTAATGAATGGCGAGAATATAGATTGGTTCCACACAGTCATCAGGATGCTCATGTATCTTGCCGGCGTTGCCATTTTGGCACTCGGCATGAGCATCCAGACAGCATCGGGGCTTGGGGTGGCAGCGCTCACCTGCTTCGCCACAACTCTGTCCATGCTCACCGGCAAAACACTCGGTTTTTGGATCACTGCGACCTACGTTGCTTACATCGCCGCGCAGGCTGTTATCCTCCGCCGCAAGTTTCACCTTCGCATTCTTCTCGAAATCTTTTTCTCGACGCTCATCGGCGGCTTCACCGATTTCTTCATGGCGGTCAACCCACTGCATCCCACGGCACTCCCCGCACAGGTTGCGACCATGCTGCTCTCCCTCGCTGTCACCGCATTTGGCGTAAGTCTCGTCGTCAACATGGGCGTTGTCCCCAACGCGCCCGACGGCTTGGTGCAGGTCATTGCCGAAAAGCTTAAACGCCGCTTTGGCGACGTAAAAGTCGTGTTCGACTGCTCACATGTCGCCGTGTCCCTCATTCTGTCGCTCGCGCTCATGCACAGCCTAGGCGGCTTTGGCGTGACCACAGCCATCTCGGCGCTGTTCTTGGGCCACGTCATCAACGTCGCCAACAAGCTCTTCGCCCAGCACTTTATCCGCGCGGCATTCGGATAATAGCACCACCGTAAGAGCCCGCGAACAGCGCTATACGTTGCTATATCTTGCTATAAATCTACCGCTGCCAGCCAACATACAACAGGCCCCAAGCGGGCAAAGGCTTGGGGCCTGTCTTGCAATATGGTTCTTTTGGCCTATGCGCGCTCGTATTTCGTGGAACGCCCAGTCCCCCGCTTTACAACCGCGTTCCGCCCAATCAGTGATTCAAGCGCCGTCAACGCACGCGCGCGGCTCAACCCCGTCTGCTGCTCAATCTCGCCCCGCGACATTATTCGTCCGACCGACAAAGCCTTGAGAACCTGGGCCTCTTCCTCAGACCCCTCAAAGGCATCGATAACGGGCAATGTGACGGTCACCATGCCGCCGCGAACATCAAATACCGGTCGGCTTAAAGAATCTCGATACGCACGCCTGATTCGCGCGATTCCCGTGCCAAATTTCTCGATGTAATCCAGCTTTAAAAAGACCTCTGCAACGATGGGGTTTCTGAGCACGGATATCTGCCCATACAGGTATTGTTCCGTCGTCAAACCGGCGGGCAGCGATCCGGGGGAGGTCACAACGACACGATCATCGTACAGGGCAATTTGAACGTTCGCTCGAACGTCCCACGTCCGATGCACCAAAGCGTTTGCAACGGCTTCGCGGAATGCCTCAAGAGGGATTCGATCGGTTTGGACGCGCTCCATCCCTTCGATACGCTCATAACGGTAGTAGCGTGCAAACATAGCCACCGCCCTGTCCACCTGCTCAATTGCGGATACATTTGTTGCCGTCTCGCGATCCAAGATCACATCCTCGGTATCGCCAAAACGGACGCAGTCGATGCCTGGAAAATCATTCTTATCCGCTAAAATCGCCGCGGCATTGGTATAGCCATCCTTGCCGAGCAAGCGGAGCGTACGCATGATATCCGGCGTTAGCTCGGAAATGCCGAGGTGTTCAACACACTTATGCTCGAGCGTATGAAAGCCCAAGTCCTGGCGAGCCGACGTGAGCGCGTCGAACGTTACGTTGCTGCCTTCGAGCGTCAGCCTGCCATACTCAAACCGGTCGACCTCCACCGTTGCCGAATCGTTTCGTCTGTAGGCCTTTCCCTTGCTTCGATAGGGTTTGTCCTGCCCCTCATAAACCGTAAGGATTACGGTCCCGTGTTTCTCATCGGGCTCGAGCGTGTAACGGGGAGCGGGATCCAAGCTGTCATTAATCATGTTCTCGATGCGGAGACACTCTGCAACCGGATCTGCAAGGCCGACAGCCACGCCCTCGTCGTCAACGCCAAACTCAATCTTGCCCGTCCCGTAGTTTGCATAGGAGCTCACCGTTTTAAGAAACGTCGGAGTAACGCTTTCCTTGTATTCGACTGTAGGGCTCTCTCTAACAACCATATGCACAACCCCCTCGTTCGTACCATTCATAACCGTATTATAAGACGAATACCGTTTTCGTACGGATTTATAGAAGACGCAAACGGTTTTCGTCTTGATTTGCGTCCGAAATGAGAATGGAAACTGCGCTTTCGTACGCTTATTACCAAACGCAAACTATTTTCGTTCGGCAATACGTCAACAATCCGGACGAAAAAGGCCCCGAGCTCGTGAGTGAACTGGGGGGGGCGTTTGCACCACCTGGGCAGCACAACAACCCCTATTTCATCGCGACTTATGGGGGAGACGATTAGATGGCCAAGTCTTGTGACAGCTCGAAATAGTCGGGATGTAAGGCGATAATCGGACCCTGTTCCTCGGGCATCAGATGCAAGTGTGTCTCTGCCAGATAGCTCGCCATATCGGTATCGCCCTTCTTAATGGCCTCGAGAATCCGGCGATGTTGCCGACGAATCGGCTCCCAGTCCAGATCCTGCGACACCATACGCAACCAGTTGTATCGCTCGAAATGCGTGTTGACGCTCTTCATCCAATCCCACAACATGTGGCGGCCGGCAATCTCAAAACATGTCTCATGAAACAGGTTGTCCAGGTCAAAAAAGCGACGCGTTTCGCTGTGGTCGAGCGACTCGGACTCGGCAAGAATCTGCTCGAGCCGATGCTTTTGCTCGGGCGTGGCGGCAGAGCAGCATTTAATGAGCACACTTCTCTCGAGTTTCTCGCGCAAGAAACAGGCGTTCTCGGCGCGCTCCATGCTGATTTTTGAGACATAGGTGCCGCTTTTGGGACGCGTTTCCACCAGCTCTTGCTCGCGCAGGCGCACAAAGGACTCGCGAATGGGCGTGCGCCCGATTCCCGTCTCCTTTTCCAGACCAATCGCCGAAAGGCGCGTGCCGGGCTTGAGCTCGGCATAGATGATCTTGGAGCGCAATGCGTTGTATGCCTGATCTTGCAGGCTCTGATAATGCTGGTGCTGTTCCATAAAGCCCTCGAATGAAGCCCACGGTTTGTCGAATCTCATCACGTAATACTATCGCATCCCCCATCCCCACAGTTGCGGTGAAATAAGGGCCGCTGACACCCATGCACAACTTAGGTGGCTTTGACGTGGCCAGACGTGACCGCCGCTATCTCGGCGCTGATCTTAGGCAACGTCGCCGGCATCGCCAGTAAGTTGTTCACCCGGCACTTTGTGCGCGCCGCATTTGAAAAGTAGCACTACACGCGGGGCCAACGGGCAGCCCATGCTCACTTGTCTCTCGAGCTTGCCCTCCTCGATCAGGACAATCGTGCCGTCCGCACAGCAGGGCGAGTTCACCGTTTACCTTTTAAAAGTGAACGTTCACCTATTTTTCGGAGAATGGGAGGGTTTATTACCCTACTTCACATATACTGAGCTTGTACGAAAAGCAAGACTTATATAGATGAACGTTTCTTTTGGAAGGATTGCTATGTCTGATCTTATGGACAGCTTCCGCCTGGACGGCAAGGTCGCGCTCGTGACCGGCGCCACCTATGGCATCGGCATGGCCATTGCCGAGGCGCTCGGAGAGGCAGGCGCCAAGATTGCCTTTAACGCCCGTCACGCCGACAAGGTTGCCGAAGCCGAGAAGCACTACCGCGAGCTGGGCTTTGATGCTCACGGCTATGTTGCCGACGTCACCGATGAGGCCGCCGTCGCCGAGCTCATCGCCAAGATCGAGGCCGATTTTGGCACCACGCCCGACATCCTCGTCAACAATGCCGGCGTCATCCAGCGCACGCCGATGCTCGACATGAGCACCGAGGACTTCCGTCGCGTCGTCGACATTGACCTCAATGCGCCGTTTATCGTGTCCAAGGCCTGCCTGCCGGGCATGATCGCCAAGGGCCACGGCAAGATCATCAATATCTGCTCCATGATGAGCGAGCTCGGCCGCGAGACCATCGCCGGCTATGCCGCCGCCAAGGGCGGACTCAAGATGCTCACCAAGAACATCTGCTCCGAGTTTGGCGAGGCCAATATCCAGTGCAATGGCATTGGGCCCGGCTACATCGCCACGCCGCAAACCGCGCCGCTGCGCGAGACGCAGCCTGACGGCAGCCGCCATCCGTTTGACCAGTTCATCATCGCCAAGACGCCGGCAGCCCGTTGGGGCACGCCCGAGGACCTGAAGGGCCCCGCCGTGTTCCTGGCTTCCGACGCATCGAACTTCGTCAACGGGCACATTCTGTACGTGGACGGCGGCATTCTGGCGTACATCGGCAAACAGCCGCAGTAAGGAAACTGGGCGAGGCGGTCGGCAGTTAAGTCTGCTGCTCGGACAGTCCTGCGCAAGACGGAAAGCACATTAAGTGCTTTCCTTTGCGTGCGGAACTCGCGACAGACTTAACTGCCGACCGCCCGCATGGCTCATCGCGGGTCGGATTAGCCGCCGCCCGCGCACAGAAACAAATAACTGAAAAAATAAGCTGAAAGGTTAACTCAAATGAAGATCGCTCTGATCAACGAGAATTCTCAGAACTCCAAGAACCCCATGATCGAGGCTGCCCTTAAGAAGGTTGTCGAGCCCATGGGCCACACTGTCTTTAACTATGGCATGTATGCCGACGCCGACTCCAAGCCCCTCACCTACGTGCAGAACGGCATTCTTGCTGCCGTGCTGCTCAACTCCGGCGCTGCCGACTACGTCGTGACCGGTTGCGGCACCGGCGAGGGCGCCATGCTCGCCTGCAACTCCTTCCCCGGCGTGCTGTGCGGCCATGTTGCCGACCCGCTGGATGCCTACACCTTTGCCCAGGTCAACGATGGCAATGCCGTCGCCATGCCCTTCGCCCTCAAGAACGGCTGGGGCCAGGAGCTCAACCTCGAGTACACCTTCGAGAAGCTCTTTGGCTTTGGTTCGGGCAACGGCTACCCCGCCGAGCGCGTTGAGCCCGAGCAGCGCAACAAGAAGATCCTCGATGGCGTGCGCGCTGTGACCATGCGTCCGCTCGTCGACGTCCTGGGCGAAATCGATCAGGATCTGGTGAAGGGCGCCCTCGCTGGCGAGCACTTCCAGGAGTACTTCTTTGCCAACGCCACCGACGAGGCCATCATCGCCAAGGTCAAGGAGCTCTTGGGGCTGTAATAAGGTCCACGGGGCGCACCGCCCCCCAACAAGCCGCCAGACAAAAGGCGCCGCGACAATCCATGTGTCGCGGCGCCTTTTTTGATTGGCTATCGCTTGAGCCACCGCAAGGCGGCCGCTCCCCTATTTGCCAAGAGCCTACAGTTCGCAGGCAACCTTGTAGCCATCGCCGATGGCGTCGCGGATGTTGCCGCACTTCTGGGCATCACCCAGCACGTGGGTGGCAACGCCGGCAGCGGTAAGGTCGTCGGCCAGCTTGGTGTTGGGACGATAGCCCATGGCAAGCACCAGCGTATCGGCATCGGCGATGGTGTGGACCTCGCCGTCCTTTTCGTAGCTGATGGCGTCCTCGGTGATTTCGGTCACCTTGGCCTCGGTCAGCACATGGACGCCCTTGGAGAGCATGCGCGTGATGAGCACCGCGCGACCGGCACCGCCCTCGTTGGCGGCAAGCGTCTTGGTCATCTCGATAACGGTGACATCGCGATTGGCCGGCGAAAGGTCGTTGACCAACGGGGCCAGGTAATCGGCCGTCTCGCAGCCAACGGTGCCGCCGCCCACAATGACGATCTTCTTACCCGGGAAAGCCTTGCCACCCAGCAGGTCGTCAGCCGTCATAACCTGCTTAAAGCCCTGCATGAATGCCGGAGCGATGGGCTCGGCGCCGTAGGCCAGGACAACCTCGTAACCCGCGTAGTCGCGCTGAATGTCCTCGGCCGAGAGCTCGGTGCCAAAGACGCACGTGACGCCTGCCTCGGCCAGGCGACGGTACTGATACTTGATCACGCGGGTGAGCTCCTGCTTTGCCGGCGGAACGGCCGCGATGCGCATCTCGCCACCCGGCTCGTCCTGCTTGTCCACGAGCACCACGTTATGGCCGCGCTTGGCGGCAATGTAGGCTGCCTCCATGCCCGCAGGACCGGCACCCACAACGAGCACGTTCTTTGCCTCGGCGGCAGGCTCGTAGCCGGCCTCGTCGCGTTCCACGTCCGGGTTGACGGTGCAGGAGATGCGCTTGCCAAACATGATGCCGTTCAGGCAGCGCAGGCAACCGATGCAGGGACGGATATCATCGGCATTGCCGGCAGCGGCCTTGTTGCAGAACTCGGCATCGCACAGATTGGCGCGGCCCATCATGCAGATGTCGGCAGCGCCGTCCTCGATCAGCTCCTCGGCAATCCATGCCTCATTGATGCGGCCGACCGTGGCGACGGGAATGTTCACATGCTTTTTGATCTCGCGCGAGCAGGCGGCGTGCGAGGCCTGCTGCGTACCGGCGGCGGGAATCGCGGAGCCGCGCTTGATGGTAGTGCCGCCCGACACGTGGATCATGTCGACGCCAGCCTTCTCCAGGCGACGCGAGACGTAGATCATGTCGTTGAGGGTCAGACCGCCATCGGTGTACTCGTCGCCCGAGATACGGACGTCGATGATGAAGTCCTTGCCGCAGCGCTCGCGAATCTCGGCGATGACCTCGAGCAAGAAGCGCATGCGGGCATCGAGCGAGCCACCGTACTCGTCGGTACGCTTGTTATAGAGCGGGGTCAAAAAGCCGCCGAGCATGCCGTGGGCGTGCGCCGCATGGACCTCGACGCCGTCGACACCGGCCTTCTGCATGCGCACGGCAGCGTCGCCAAACTGATGCGTGAGCTCGTGGATCTCATCGACCGTGATAGGGCGCGGCGCCTCGCGGGCATAGGACGGGCCCACAAAGGACGGGGCGACGAGGCGCGGCGTGCCCGGAATGTTAAAGGCCATGTAGGCGGGGTGGAAGAGCTGCGGCATGATCTTGCAGCCATACTCGTGGACGGCCGCGGCGAGCTTTTCCCAGCCAGGGATAAACGTGTCGTCGTAGCAGCACATATCGCCCGGCAGATAGGTATAGGTGGGCTCGACCGTCACGACCTCGGTGATGATGAGGCCCACGCCGCCCTTGGCGCGGGCACGGTAATGATCGACCAAGTCGTCGGTCACATAGCCGTGATCGGCCAGGTTGGTAGATACCGGCGGCATAAAGACGCGGTTCTTGACCTCGGTCGTACCGACCTTGATCGGGCTAAAGAGCGTCGGATAGGCGGAGGACTCCATACAGGGTTCCTTTCGTTTGAGCCGCTCGGCGGCAGTTGCTAACGTGCCTATCGTATCAGCAACCACCGTATCCGCACTCGCTCGCATTCCTCACCTTCAATCCCGACCCTCACAAAAAAGTTGTGGTGGAATACGGAGTAGATAAGGCCTTTGACAGCCAAAACAGTCCGTATTTCACCGCAACTGATGGATGGGATGGGTTAGAGGCCCAGGTAGCTGGTCATGCCTTCGACGGCGAGCTTGGCGCCGGCTACCGCATGGACCACGGTGAGCGGGCCGTTGACCACATCGCCGGCGGCAAAAACGCCCGGGACCGTTGTCATGCCATGCTCATCGACCGAAAGAAGACCGCGATGGTCGGTCTCCAGGCCGCCCGTCGTAAGCACAAGCTTGTCCTTGGGCACCTGCGAAGCCGCGATCACAACCGTGTCGGCGGCCACATGGTCGAGCTCTTCCTCGTAGCCCACCACGTTGTTGTCCTCGTCAAAGATAGCCGTCTCGAATACCGGACCGTTATCGTCGATGGCGCAGATCGCCTTGCCGCACACGATCTCGGCACCGTCAAGCTCGGTCAGCTCGACCTCGTCATCGATAGCCGAAACATGGCGCGAGCGGGCATACACGGTAACCTTACGAGCACCCGAGCGCAGGGCTGTACGGGCAACATCCATGGCAACGTTGCCGGCGCCGATAACCGCTACGTTCTGCCCGATCGCCACGCTCGTGGGATCGACCAGGTAATCGATACCAAACAGCACGTTGCCGCGCGACTCGCCGGGAATACCCAGCTTGCGAGCGCGCCAGGTGCCGGTGCCCACAAAGACCGCATCGTAGCCGTCGCGCAGCAGGTCGTCGATATGCAGCGCGCCGCCAATGGTGGTCGAGGGACGGACGCGTACGCCGAGCGAGCACATCACGTGACGGTACTTTTGCACGAGCGCACGGGGCAGGCGGAACTCGGGGATACCGTACTCCAGCACCCCGCCGATTTCGGGACGCTGTTCAAACACCGTGACGGTACAGCCCAGCTGGGCCATCTTAATGGCCACGGTAATACCGGCAGGACCAGAACCGACCACGGCAATCTGCTTACCGCACGACGGCGCGGGCTTCCACTCCTTACGGTCCAAATACGCTGTCGAGATATAGTTCTCGATGCTCGAAAAATGCACCGGCGCGCCCTTGCGGCCCTGAATACATGCGCCCTCGCACTGGCCCGAATGGTTGCATACCATGGAGCAAACCGCGCTCATGGGATTGTTCTGGAACAGCAGCTCGCCCGCCTCTTCCAGACGACGCTGTTTGAACAGGTCGATGACCTGCGGAATAGGTGTCTGAACTGGGCAGCCTTTAAGCTGGCAGAACGCCTTTTTGCACCCTAGGCAACGATTTGCCTCTTCGACAATGTGGATAGCCACGCAACTCCCCTTTTTGATGTAATCCAATAGGGCGACGATAAAGACCCTTCATCGCCGCCACCAGTCGGGCAGACTCAATCGGCCGCGGCGGCAAAAGCCAATGCTATATCTCGCAATGCGAAGCCCCGCAGCGTGCGGACATGCGCTCAAGCGTCGCCAGACAGCCAGCGACCGTCGCTGGCACGCTGTTCTCGACCACGCAAGGAATCCCCGGGCGGGCGGCAGCCGCCCAGGCCGCCACGGGCTCAAAGTCATATCGTCCCGTCTCGCCCACACCGTGACACACCAGGCGCGAACCCGTACCGTCGCACCAGCCGGCTTTGTCCTCGTTGTCAATGACCTCAAAATCCTTGGCGTGCAGCACACGAATCTTGCTACCGCATACGTAGAGCATACGCGCCGTGATTTCCTGCGCCTTGTCAACGACGCTTGGGTGCAGCAGCGACACTGGGTCGTAGATAACACCGAGTGCCGGACTCGCGACACGCTCCAGTACCTTACGGCAGCGATCCGGCGTGTTGACCGTCTCGTTCCAGCCGGGCTCGATCAGAATTTGCCCTCCCACGGCCTCGGCGCACTCGCAGACGTGTGCGAGTCCGTCCATAAAAGCATCGAGCGCCTCGTCGGTCATGCGGTCGTCCGCGACGCGGTTCTGCGCGTTGGGACGACCGGTCTCGGTGCCAACGGGGCATCCTCCGAGCATCTGGGCAAAATTCAAGCACGCCTCGTACTCGGCAAAGAAATCCATGAGCTGCTGGCGATCGGGCGTCGCCAGGTTCTTATAGCAGCCAAACACTGCCACCGCAACGCCTGCCTCATCGAGCACCGCACGCAAGTGATCGGCAAGCTCGCGGGTCAGACCGCCCCGGTCGATCCCCATCGATGCGTAAAGCACCTTGCTCGGCAGTTGAATGCACGAAAAGCCCAGTTCTCCTGCCATACGAATGCGTTCTTCGACGGTCCCCTGCGGAAGGTCGTGCAAGCGTACGCCCGGAGTAATGGCCCCCACGCTATTCACGCCCCTTGTGAGCGTTGATACCCGGGGTGTAGCCGCCAAACGGATCCTCGATAGAGCACACACCCGAGGGAGCGAGCGGATCGCGCCTACCGGCCAGCTTGTCATGATGCATGGTCTCGATATAGGCAAGTACCAGCGGCGCCACGCCCTTTGCATCATTTTTGACCACGGGCTCGCTCATGTAGTAACCAAACGTGCCCTCGCGATGCGCGGTGTTTCCCAAGCCCGCAACCAGGCAGATATTGTCGAGCGCCAGCTGCCCGTCATGCTCGGACAGGCATGTGTCGCAAATGCCGTCAAAAGCACGGCGGCCGTACTGGTAGTAACGCTCGCCCAGCACGCCCAGACGCACGCCCTTCATGATGGCATTGGCAAAGATAGCGCTGCCCGACTCCTCCAGATAGTTGGGGGCGATATTGGGCAGGTTGATGACCTGGTGCCACATGCCGGTCTTCTCGTCCTGATACGGCAGCATGGCGTCGATCAGGTCGTGGAACATCTTGCGGATCTCGTCCTTCTCGGCCGACATCGAAGGCGGCATGAGCTCCCAGGTGTCGATGAGTGCCATGGCAAACCAGCCCTCGGCGCGCAGCCAGAAGTTAGCCGAAAGACCGGTTACGGGATCGCACCAGAACTGCTTGCGGCTCGCGTCGTAGGCGTGATAGTACAAACCGTTGAGGGGGTTGCGCATCAGGTCATGCACGACCTGAAACATATGGAAGCTATCCGAGCAGGCACGACGGTTGTGGAAGCTCAGCTCGTACTGCATGTAGAACGGCTGCGCCATGTACATGCCATCGAGCCAAATCTGGTTGGGATAGACAGCCTTGTGCCAAAACACGCCCTCTTTGGTGCGCGGCTGGGTCTCGAGCTGACGGTAGATGGTATCCATGGCGGCGCGGTACTTGGGCTTGCCTACCAGGTCATAGAGTTTGTAGAGGGTTTTGCCCGCATTGACGTTGTCGAGGTTGTACTCCTGGGGATCGTAATGCTTGATGGTGCCGTCGTCCTGGACAAAGAAATCGATATAGTCGTCGGCGAAGGTCAGGTAGCGCTGCTCGCCCGTAATCTCGTACAGCTCGATAAGCGCCTTGATCATGCAGCCGTCGATATAGTTCCAGGTGTTTTCCTTGCCGGCGCGAAGTTTTTCGATGTTCCAGGCCGGCGCCTGCGGCGTAGAGGTCTCGATCAACTGCTCGATATAACGGTCCAGGATTTGATTGCAACCCATTGCTGTCCCCTCTGACATAAACGATAGGTGAACGTTTACCCTAGTGTAACGCGTAACGGGGATTATAAGGTGAACGTTAACCCTATAATCCCCGTAAACGGCAGCCTTTTAGCGGCAAACGGCAGTGAGGCCCGCGGCGATGCGATGCGCTAGGCGCTCATAGCCGGCCGGGCTGTAATGCAGGCCGTCCGGCATGTAGAGCTCGCGGTGCTCGGGCAAAAACGGGCTGATGCCGCTTTGCGCATACAGGTCGATCACCGGTACCGAGTAGCGATCACAGACCTCCAGCATCGCCCGCACATAGGCGTCTTGCGTCAGGCTCAGATGGTTAGCCTCATTGCTTGCCGGAATATCCTTTTCGTGCTTGCCGCTTGTCTTGCAAGGCGTCATAAACACGAGCCTTGCCCGGGGCGAGCGCGCCGTGATGGTACGAATCAGGTAATCGAGCGCGCCATAGAACTCATGTACGTCGGTGCTACCCGTCTCGCCCAGCGGCACGTTACGGCTAAAGTCGTTGACGCCGCCAAAGACGATGTAGATATCGCCCGCGTCGTCGATGCCGTCCAGGCGCTCGACAAACGAATCGCTACGGTCGGCCTTGACGGCAATACGCGAGCCCTTGATACCGTAATTCTCGACGGTGGCACCGCCCAGCAGCGCTCCCAGATGCGAAGTCCACGAGATATCGTTGCCTCCCCCGCCGCAGCCGTTATCGCCCCAGGTGGTCGAGTCGCCAAAGGCGCAGATAGTTGATTCGCTCAGACTTTTGATGCTCATGTTGTTCTCCTTAGATGCTGACATGGCAGCGCTGTTTTCGGTCGACTGCCTATGCACAGGCCCCGTCTCCTGCGTCCGCGTGAACGTTCGTGTGCGCATCGAGCCACGCGATGTCATCTGCAAGATGCGCAACGCCCAGGTGGTGCTCACCCGGGCAGACCTCGTGCAAAAGGTTCTCGACCTTGTCCAGCAGCGCATAGGCGTCGCGGACGATATCGAGCTGCTCGTCTACGTTTGCGAGCCCGCGGGCGCCGTTGAGATGATCTTGCTCGCAGCTTTGGACCAAGAGCGGGCGCGGCGCGATAAGCGAGGCGATGTCCCCCATATCGAGCAGGCGCCAAAGCCCCGGCACATAATTGCAGCTGCAGTTTCCGTTGAGATGCAGCAGTGAGTCATCGACGCCATACAGATAGCCCGAGACAAATGCCTTGCGCACGCGCGGGTCGAGCGCGGCCAGATAAAGCGTCATGTACCCGCCGCCCGAGAAGCCAAAGCAGCCCAAATCGCCCATGGCAATATCGCCGCGTGCCTCGAGATAGTCAATCAGGCGCATGTTGTCCCATGCGTTGAGGCCGGCAACCGTCAGGCCCAGCGGTTCGGCCATGCGCGCCTGGTTAAGGCAGGTACCGCGCAGGTAGCTCGTCACATCGTCGCCCTGGCCCTTCCAATCGCGACGATGCCCCCAACCGCGGGCATCGGGACAGACGGTCACATAGCCCATCTGCGCCAGGCGCAAGCCGTAGTCATAGTTGAACATGCGCACGGCATCATCGACCGCCGGCACGCCCATAACGCCCGCGACGCTCGCCGCGCCCGCGCCCTGATGACCGTGTGGGCAGATAAAGCACCGTTTGCGCCCGTTTCCGTCGAGCTTGGGCGCGGCGGGCTCCAGCAAGTACAGCGGCATCCAAACATCAGGCTCAACGCGCAAGAGCATATGGGTGCGCACGATATCCCCGGCAACGCTCACGCGCTCGAGCTCGCGCACATCGGGCGTTACGCGCTCCATGAGCGAAAGGCCCAAAACATCGTGAAGGCGCGCACGGGTCGTGCTCTCCCAAGCCTTAAAGTCGGCAGGCGTCGCACCCGCAAACGCGGCGGAGCGGCCCTCTTTCTTGAGCCGCTCGCGCAACGCGGGCTCGTCCTCGTAGTAGCGCTCAACATGCACCGTCCGGCCACTGTCCGAAAGCCGGGCCGTTTCGACGGCATCGTCCGACCCGCCCTGGGGATCCCAGCCGTCGTCTCCGCCCAGCACGAACGCACGGCTATAACGCGTGGTATCGGCAGGATCGAGGTTGCAGGCCCAGGCAACCCAGCCCTCGGCATTGCCGGCGGGTCCATGTAGCCGAACACCGGCATACAATGCCCGGTCGTGCGCGGCCGGCTTGTCCCAGTCCCACCAGCCTTCGGACTTGATATGTGAGCCCAGCCAGCAGTCGATAAGAACGGTCTGGGCCCACTCGCGCCAAGGGCGGCCCAGGTAGACCGAAGCGGGCGCCATGTCGTCTGGCGCCGTGAAGGAGCAGCCATGAAACACAAAGCCATAGGGCTCGCCCTGGGGCGTCGAGGCCGCCGTAACGTAGCCGTTCACGTCCACGGCGCGGTTGAGCGAACGGATCTCGCAGCCCTCAAAATAGGCCCGCGCACCGCCAAAGATAACGTCGACGTCGCCGGCAATGAGGCAGCGACGGTAGTACTGTCGCCCCACGCGGCGCGGGGCAAACTGCTTAGGGCCTATAAAACCGCCCGGCTTGACCTCGCGCGGCGGTAACGGCCCCAAAAAGAGCGTGTCCTGATGGCCCAAGATACGGCAGGTATCGACCACCAGGCGATCGCCGTCGGCATACAGGGCAATCGCCTGGCCAACCTCGCGACCGTCACCGGCATCGTTTTCGATCGTCAAGCCTGTAAGCGTCACGTCGTCAGCATCGACCAGCACCGTATACGTACGGAAGGTGCCGAGCCTTCCATCTTGGCCGCTACCGTCTTCCGAAGGCATCTTGGCGCCCAGGCCGCCCACGATACGCACGCTGTCGGCCGTCTCGCCCTCGAGCTTCACATGCGGACGATGAATTTCGACCCGCTCGCGGTACTCACCCGGCGCCACCAGCACGCGCACCGGCACGGTCGTATCGGGTACGCACCGCTCCGCCGCCTCGAGCGCCGCCGAAATGCTGCGATACGCGCCCTCGCGCTCGAGGGATACCTCAAACAGCTGCTCTTTATCACCCATCTGTCACTACACTTCCTGTCGTAGAATACTCGCCATGCAATACCAGCACCTATAGATTGCGTGCGACAGCCGGGCAGCCCCGTCCGTCGCACGCCTCAACATGCCGTATTCACTTGTGCAGGAGCACTACCCTATGCGCGGATAACCCTGTCGACGTTCTGCAGCTGCAGCTCGTCGCCATCTTGGCCCTCGATCACCACGTTTTGCAGGTCGAGCACCGCAACGTTTTGCGCAATGATGCCCTGACGCACCATGGGTTCGACGCCGCAGGCCATGGCCGGCACAAAGGGCTCGGCATCGTCGGCAAAGGTGACGTGAACGTCTTGGAACGTCAGACGCGTCACCTTGCTCTCGGGCAGGCCCGTGATATAGGCCGCCGCAGCATGGCAGTTGGTGGCCTCAATATCACAAAACGTCGTTGCGCCAAAGCCGGGCGTGCGGTCATCGACGGGCAGAGCCTCGCGAGACTGCACGTAGTCGGTCTTGCCGTCCCTATCGCAAAAGTAGAACGAGTTGACCACGAAGGGCGTAAGCACCTTGTCCATGCGGATGTGCTCAAAGGTGATGCCCTCGTTGACGGCGTCCTTGCCGCGGCCGCGGCGGGTCTTGACGCGCAGGCCGCGGTCGGTGCGCTCAAAGAGGCACTTGCTCACGGTAAGGTCCTTGATACCGCCGGCGGCCTCCGATCCCAGCACCACGGCGCCATGGCCGTCATGCATGTAGCAGTGCGAGATCAGCACGTCATGCGTGGCGGGGCGAAGCTCGGACTCAATGCCCAGCTTGCCGCTCTTGATGGCGATGCAGTCGTCGCCCACCGAGAATTGGCAGCCAAGGATGCGGACAAAACCGCAGCTCTCGGGATCGAAGCCGTCGGTGTTATGGGAATTCTTGGGGCCCTCGATGGACAGGCACAGGGCATCGACGTACTCGCACAGGACAGGGTGGATATTCCACGCCGGGCTGTTGCGCACGGTAAAGCCGACAAGGCTCACGTTTTCGCACTCGGACAAAAAGATCATGCGCGGGCGGGCGACCTCGCGGCCCTCCTCGGGGCGGAAGATGTTCTTAAAGTCTTTGTTCCACCAGTTGTCCTCGGCAAAATCGGTCTGGCCGTCAATCGCGCCACGACCATAGATGCACACGTCGTGCACGCTTAGGCCCGTAAAGGTAGAACAGTAGGTCGAGAAGCTCTCACCCTCCCAGCGGCCTAGGGGCAGCATGTCGGTGCCGGCATACCCGGCGCCTTCGTCGCCCGTGACCGTGCCCGGAATATAGGCGAGCGCCGCGCGGTCGTGGCGGGCCAGCAGTACCGCACCCTCGGCAAGCTCAATATTGATATCGCTCTTAAGGAAGAGCGACTTGATGCGGTAGCTACCGGCGGGAATCAACACGCGCCCGCCCTTGGGACATGCCATGATGGCCGCCTGGATATTGGTGGTGTCGTCATGCTCGGCATCGCCTTTGGCTCCGCAGTCGCGAACGTTGATGGTAAAGGGCTCGGCCGGCGTGGTGACGCCCACGCTTAGCTCGCGCTCGCCGCAGACAAAGCGGATCAGGTTGCGCTTACCGGGAACCAGGCCGTCAACATAGGTCTCGACCGTATTCGTGGTACCGGCGGGCTCATCGTTGACAAAGACCTCCCACGTATCGGCACAGGTAAAGTAGCCGCCATCGTCGAGCTCGATAACCGCCGCACGCGCGTTGCGCCAGATAACGTTCGTCTCCATGGGTCTCTCCCTCAAATGTAATCAGAAGTTCATACTACTCGTTTTTAAAAAAGGGCCGCACCCGCCGGTGGATATCCGGTGGCACGGCCCTTTGGTTTGGACAATGCGTTGGCCCTACTCGGCGGGAGTTACGCTGCCGTCCTGGAAGCCAACATTGTTGTGGGCGAAGCAGTCCTCGTACTTAAAGCCGGAGAGCTCCTCGCAAAGCGCCTTGACCTCGGGCTTGACGTCGGCCATCTTGCCACCCTCCTTGACACGGTGGATCTCGTCGCAAAGGATGTCGCACTGCTCCTTGTCGATCTTGATGCCGCGGGCAAGGACAGCCGCGAGCAGGAAGAAGCCGGCGCAGCCGATGAGCATGTAGCCGCAGATGTACAGAGGCACGGTGGCGGGCTGGGTCACGGCGTCGCTGTTACCGGCGGTCTGAATGAAACCGGAGGCAGCAAGGACGATAGCCCATACGTTGACGGCAACAGCCTGGGCAATCTGCTGGCAGAGCTGCTGTGCGGAGCTGTAGATGCCCTCGCGACGACGCAGGGTGATGAGCTCATCGACATCGGGGATGTAGTTGAGCAGAACATCGGGCAGATACTGGAAGCCAACGTAGAAGAACTTCCAGATGGCGAAGATGATGGGGTAGGCGATCATGGCGATGGCGACCGTGGAGGTGCCGTTGATCTGACCAAAGGCGAAGTAGTTGTAGGCGATGATGCACGCGGCGCAGCCGACGTTGGCCAGGTACCAAGACTTGTGGAAGCCCTTCTTGGCCATAAGGGCAACCCAGACAGCGGTGCAGACGATAGCGACGACCTTGCCGGGCATCTCCATCACGGACTCGTAGGACTTAGGAATCTGCAGGCAGTAGACGATGAAGAAGGACAGGCAGGCAGACCAGCAGGCGGCAGCGAGCTTCGTGGAGACCTGTGCATACAGGACCTTGCGGAAGGACTTGTTGCGGAACGTGGAGATAACGTCGATGAAAAACTTCTTGATACCCTCGCCGACGCTCTCGATCTTCTCCTGAGCGACCTCCTCGGGGGTGTGCTCCCACGTAGACAGGTACACGCAGAGCAGCGAGATTGCCATGACCGAAGCGTTAATCGTAGCAATAATGAAGTAGCTGAACGGGTTGGTCTCGCCGAAGGTGCCAAAGCCAAAGCCGACGAGTGCTGCCATCAGGAAGCCGGCGGCGTTACCAAAGAGGTGCTTGTAGCCGGTGAGGTACGTACGCTCCTTGAAGTCATCGGTCATCTCGATGGTAAGCGGCGACAGGTTGGCGGTGCAGAACGTGTACGCGACGTTGTAGATCAGGTACAACACAAAGTAGTACGGGAAACCAAACGGCGTAGCCACAAAGATGAGCGGCTCGGCGACCATCATCGGGATAGCCAGCAAGATCCAGAAACGGCGGCGGCCAAAGATGCGGCCGATCTTAGTAGCGTAGAAGTTATCGGCCACAAAGCCCATGAGCGGGCACAGAATGGCGTTGAGATAGATGGCGAACGAGCTGATCAGCGCAGCCTCGCCTGCGGACAGACCGCACTCCGTGGACAGGAACAGCACCATGTAGCTGTGCGTAAAGCTCAGGGCACCGGAGTTGAGCATGCCGCCCATACCAAAGCCCAAGCGCGTCCAGAATGTGATCTTGCGCTTTTTACCGATCTTGTTAGTCATCGAGCTCCCTCTCTTTTCTCGATTGTCTTGTAACAAGACATTGGAGTCCATACCGATGTCTGTCTGCATATCGCCCACTCGTAGGGTGAACGTTTAGCTAGATTATGCTCGATTGCATATGATAGGTGAACGTTCACTTGTATATTATCCTTGAACGGTCGTTTTTTGCCGTTAAACGGACATCTGACTTGAAAAAAATCACGATTACATGGGTATTGAGTGGGTTTAAATTTGAGGTCGATTAGGTGAACGTTTATTGTTTTCGCCGCTCCCGTACCCTCAGGAAGACACGCCCGAACAGACAGAACAAACATGGCCCCGCCGGGAACACTCCCGACGGGGCCATGGTCAATAGCGCCCTATGCGAACCCATTTACC
Organism: Collinsella sp.; assembly: GCA_019419585.1. Lineage (GTDB taxonomy): Bacteria > Actinomycetota > Coriobacteriia > Coriobacteriales > Coriobacteriaceae > Collinsella. The sequence continues at coordinate 29,688 of DXZQ01000024.1, forward strand.
GCTACAGGCAGACGCCATCCTTCCAAATGCTGATCTCGTGGCAGCCGCGACGCTCGGCACTCGTAAGCTTGCCGCTCGCCGTGTCCAGCACCATCTGATACAGGTCGTCGGCAGCCTCATCGAGCGTGCGCTCGCCCGTAGCCACCACGCCGGCGTTAAAGTCCATCCAGTTGGCCTTGTGGTCGCACAGACGCTGGTTGGTGAACACCTTGAGTGTAGGCGCCGGTGCGCCAAACGGCGTGCCGCGGCCGGTCGAGAACAGGATTACGTGGCAGCCGGCAGCCGTCAGGGCCGTGGTGGATACCATGTCGTTGCCCGGACCGCACAGCATGTTCAGGCCATGCTTGGTAGCCTGACCGGCATACGGCAGCACGTCGACGATGGGGGCAGATCCGCCCTTTTGCACGCAGCCGCAGCTCTTGTCCTCGAGCGTGGTAATGCCGCCGTCCTTGTTGCCGGGGCTCGGGTTCTCATAGACGACCTCGCCGTGGCTGATAAAGTAGTCCTTAAAGCCGTTGAGCATGTCGGAGGCGGCATTGAAGACGTCCTGGCTCTCACAGCGATCGAGCAGAATGCTCTCCGCGCCAAACATCTCGGGAACCTCGGTGAGCACCGACGTGCCGCCGCGGGCGACAACCATATCGCTCACGCGACCGATCGTGGGGTTGGCGGTAATGCCCGAAAGACCGTCAGAGCCGCCGCACTTAAGGCCAATGACCAGCTCGGAGGCAGGAATGGGCTCACGCTTGGCCTGCTTGGCCAGGTCGGCAAGCTCGGACAGGATCTTGTGACCCTCGACCTGCTCGTCGGCTACATCCTGGCAGGCGAGGAATCGAACGCGCTCGCGATCGAAGTCACCGAGCTCGTCGAGTACCTGCTGGTGCGTGCAGTTTTCGCAACCGAGGGACAGGAACAGCACACCCGCAGCGTTTGCGTGACGCGAGAGCGCCACCAGCAGACGGCGCGTCTGGGCATGGTCGGCACCGGTCTGCGAGCAGCCAAAGGGATGCGGAAAGTAGTAAACGCCCTCCAGCGAACCCTCGACCAGATCCTGGGCCTGGTCGCACATGGCACGCGCGACCTCGTTGACGCAGCCGACCGTGGGGATGATCCACAGCTCGTTGCGCGTCGCGGCGCGGCCGTCGGCGCGGCGGAAGCCCATAAAGGTCTCGGGCTCAACCGGCTCAACGACCGGATGCGTCGGGTTGTAAGCGTACTCGACCTCGCCCGAAAGGTTGGTCTTGACGTTATGCGTATGAAGCCACTGACCGGGCTGGATGTCGCCCGTCACGTGGCCGATAGGAAGACCGTACTTGACGACGTCCTCCCTCGCCGCAATGGCGCGCACGGCCATCTTGTGGCCCTGCGGAATATCCTCCGCGGCCACGACCTCACCCACCCCGGGAACCGTGACGGCGGTGCCCTTGGCAAGCGGCGACAGCGCGACGATCACGTTATCGGCCGGATTGATCTGGATAGTGTTCATTACAAATGGTCCTAACCCTACAGGTTGAGCAGAAGTCAGCGGGTGCCCGCCAGTTGCCCGGCAGGTGCGCAGAAGAATTTAGGCCTGGGCGTTGGCGAAGGCCTGCTTGGCGCCCTCGGCGCGCACGACGGCAAGCGCGTTGACGACAAACTCCTCAAGACCGGCGATCTGCGTAAGGTCTTCGCCCCACATTTGTTCATTGGTGAGCACGTCGTGCACCAGCTCGGCATCGTCTGCACCGGCGTGGGCGGCGTAGAAATCGAGCACGAAGGCATCGTCCTGAGCGGTGTACTCGGTGCCGTCGGCGCGTCGCAGGTGCAGGCCATCGCCCTCACGAGCAACGAGCTCCTGAGTATAGAAGGCAATGAGCGTAGCGAGGCTCGTCGCCAGGCACTTGGGCAGGTTGCCGGTCTCGGCAACATAGTCCTTGAGCGTAGGCAGGTCGCGGGCACGCCACTTAGCGGTGGAGTTGAGGCAAATGGAGAGCAGCGCGTGATCGATAAACGGGTTGTCGAAGCGGTTCTCGACGGCGGCGGCAAAGGCCTTGCAGTCCTCGACGTCCAGGTTGGCGGCAAGCGTCGGGATGACCTCGTCGTAGAGCATGGTGTTCATGAAGCCGCGAACGGTCTCGTCGTGCATGCAATCGCGCACGATATCAAAACCGGCAACCCAGGAGCCCGGAACGAAGGCGGTGTGGGCACCGTTGAGGATGCGGACCTTACGCTTCTTGTACGGGGTGACGTCGGGGGTCACAAAAACGCCCGGCAGGCCAGCCTTCACAAAGGGGAGCTTCTCGGCAAGCGACTCGTCGCCCTGGATGCCCCACATCTGGAAGGGCTCGCGCACGGCCAGGAAGGGATCCTCGTAGCCCAGGCGCTCGGCCACGGCAGCGGCCTCCTTGGGGTCGCGGATGCGGCCGGGGACGATAGTGTCGACGAGCGTGGTGCAGACGGTGCAGTCGTTGGCCATCCACTGCGCAAACTCGTCCTCCCAGCCCCAGTCGCTCACGTACTGGTTCATGATGCGCAGCAGCTCCTCGCCGTTGTGATCGATGAGCTCACAGGCGAGCACGATGACGCCCGGCTTACCGGCAGCCCAGCGAGTGTGAAGGACCTGGACAAGCTTGGCGGGGAAGCTCGCGGGCGGCATGTCGTCGGCCTTGCAGGACGGATCGTAGGCGATACCGGCCTCGGTGGTGTTGGAGACGATAATCTCCAAATCGTCGGAGACGGCGACCTCCATCATGGCGCGGTAGTCGTCCTCGCGATACGGATTGAGACAGCGGCTGCAGGCGCTGATCACGCGGGACTCGTCAACCGTGTTGCCGTTCTCCTTGCCGCGCACCAGCACGGTGTACAGGTCATCCTGAGCGTTAATGCCGTCGGCAAAGCCAAAGGCACCGCTGATGGGCTGGACCATGACAACCTTGCCGTTCCAGCCGGTTGCCTCGTTGCCCATGTCAAAGAAGCGGTCGACAAAGGCGCGCAGGAAATTGCCCTCGCCAAACTGCAGAACCTTCTCGGGCGCGTCCTTGGGCAGCAGGTAGCCCTTGTAGCCGATCTTCTCGAGCGTCTCGTAGCTGATGTTCTCCATCGATGTCTCTCCTTAGATTGCTGTTAGCGTGCAGGCAAAACGGGGGCGCCGCGTGTGGCAACGGCGCTCCCGAGTTCGGTGTGATTCGATGCGGGTTTAGGCCTCGACGGTATCCAGGTCAAAGCCAAAGTAGCGGACCGCGTTGTTGTAGCTAATGTCGCGCACGATGGCTCCCAGCAGCTCCATGTCGGCCGGATACTTGCCCCGCTCGACCCACTCGCCGATCACGCCGCACAGCACGCGACGGAAGTACTCGTGACGCGGGTAGGACAGGAAGGAGCGGGAATCGGTAAGCATGCCCACAAAGTTGCCCAGCACACCCTCGTTAGCCAGAGCCGTGAGCTGCTCGCGCATACCGACCTCGTTGTCGTTGAACCACCAGGCAGAGCCGTTCTGGATCTTGCCGGCGGTCGGAGCCTCCTGGAAGCAGCCCATCACGGTATCGATCATGGTGTTGTCGATGGGGTTCAGGCTGTACAGGATGGTCTTGGGCAGACCCGTGGACTCCTGGATGGAGTTGAGGAAATCGGCCAGCTGGTCGGACGGCGTGTAGTTGGAGATGCAGTCGTAGCCGGTGTCGGGACCGAGCTTGGCGAACATAGCGCGGTTGTTGTCACGCTTGCAGCCAAAGTGCAGCTGCATGGCCCAGCCAAGGCGGACATACTCGCCGGCGACGAACTGCATAAAGGCCGTCTTGTACTTGAGGACCTCGTCCTCGGCAAGCGGCTCGGCGGCAAGGCCCTTGGCAAAGATAGTCTCGATCTCGTCGGCGGTAGCCGGAACGTACATAACGTAGTCGAGCGCGTGGTCGGAAGCGCGGCAGCCCAGCTCGTGGGCAACGTCGTAGCGCTTGGAGATGGCGGCCTTCATGCCCTCGAAGTCGCTGATCTCAACGCCAGCAACCTCGGAGAGATGCTTGCAGTAGTCGGCGAACTCCTGGCCACGCTCGATGCGCAGGGCGGCATCGGGGCGCATGGCGGGAACGACCTGAACGTCAAAACTGTCGTCGGCGGCAATCTTCTTGTGCCACTCAAAGCTGTCGGCGGGGTCGTCGGTAGTGCAGATCATGCGGACGTTGGACTGCTTGATGAGGTTGCGGCAGGTAAAGCTGGCCTCGGCGAGCTTGGCGTTGGCAAGGTCCCAGACCTCCTGAGCGGTTTTGCCGTTCAGGACGCCCTCGTAGCCAAAGTAACGCTTAAGCTCCAGGTGGCTCCACTCAAAGACGGGGTTGCCCACGCAGCGGCCCAGGGTCTCGGCCCACTTCTGGAACTTCTCGCGAGCAGGGGCATCGCCGGTAATGAAGCGCTCGTCGACGCCGTTGGCACGCATTAGGCGCCACTTGTAGTGGTCGCCGCCCAGCCAAACCTCGGTGATGTTCTCAAAACGCTTGTCGTCCCAGATCTCCTTGGGAGAAATGTGGCAGTGGTAGTCAACGATGGGCATACCCTCGGCAAAGTTGTGGAACAGCTCCTCACCGGTTTTGGTGCTCAGCAGGAAATCCTGATCGTCCATGAAGTTTTTCATCAAACAACCCCTTTGTTGGCGGAGCGGGCGCACGATGCGCTCGTTATCCTCTAGGTGAACGTTCACTATAGTAGTCCATTTCGACTTGAAAGGTGAACGTTCACCTAACCATCACGGGGTGAGCGGTTGGTTTTTGGCCCTCAACGGTCGAGCAGGTGCCTTATCCATGCCGGGCGATAAAAAAGATCCGCTGGGGACAGCCCCCCAACGGATCTCTTACATCGATAACCCGGGTTGTCTAGATTCCCGCCAGCTTGCAATACCGGTCGACGTTGCTGGCAAACACCATCTCCACAGCACCCTTCTGCACGGGCTCCTCCGGAGTTTTACCCCACAGCAGATACTCGCCCAAGGTCTTGGCGCCACGGTAGGCCAGGCTCACCGGGTCCTTATAGACAATATTGGTAAAGATGCCACGGCGCAAGGCCAAGGCGCTCTCGGGGAACAGGTCGTTTCCGATTACCATGACCTTGCCGGCCTTGCTGCTTGAAACAAGCGCGTCGGCGACTACCTCGGAACCAACGGCAAAAACGCTACAGATGAGCTCGGGAGCATCCGGCGCACTCAAGCGCTGCTCAAGCTCGCGCTCGAGCTGTTTGACTTGCGCATGGGCGCCGGCAAGGTCCTCAACCCGCCATGGAATATCGTGCTCGCGCAGGTAATTATGAAAGGCGCGGGCGGTCAGGTAGTGTGAGTCGGTATAGGGATCGCCCGCCAACAGAAGCACGCGGGCGTCAGCCCCAGAAGCGTGGACCAGGTTAGCCGCCTGCTCTGCCATAAGGCTGCCCGCCGCGGAATAGTCCGCCAGACTGGCACCCAGGCGATCGAGGTGCGGTCGGTCGCCGTCGACGAGCTCAATCGCCACGCCCGCCTCGGCAATCTGCCTCAAAAGCTCGGTCGCGCGGTCATCGCCCGGAACATAGGCAAGCAGGCCGTCAATCTTCTCGCCTACCTGCAGACGCTCATCGATCTGCTCGAGCGCATCGGCGTAGCCGCCCACGCCAAATTCTACGCGCTCAACCGTAATGCCCTGATCGATGACCTCCTGCTCAAAGCGGTTGCAGCCTTCCCAAAGGTAACGGAAAAAGTACGCCCCCTCGCGCGATGCGCGGGGCAGGCAAAACACCAGGTTGATATCCTTGCGGCGCAGGCTCGAGGCACTCGTATTGCGATGGTAACCCATGGCCTCGGCCTTAGCATTCACCTTGGAGCGCACGGATTCGCTCACGCCGGCCTTACCCGTCAGGGCCTTGTGCACGGTATTGATGGAAACGCCAAGCTCGGCGGCTATGTCCTTCATGGTTACGCGAGCGCTCATGGGGTTACTCCGTTATAGATAAGTTGCCAATTAACAGTACAGGTAACGATACCCCAAAATCACTCTTCAACTCGCCGCGCTCGCCGCCAAATGTGCAAAGCGCTCCGCGAACGGATGCTCGCGGAGCGCCTGGATGCCTGGACCTTATTTGATACCGCGACCCAAGTCTTCGGCAATTTTGTCCACGCCCTTAAGTGCGGCGCAGGTTTTTTTGTTGGAACAATGTCCCGTGCAAACGCCGCCCTGAGCGCAGTCGGCGCAGGTGCCCTTGCGATAAATGCGCACGCACACGGCGACAAACGCAATGCCGATAACAGCCAGTACAACAATATCGATAGGTGCCATAGCAAGCCTCCTCTAGTTAACCACCACTTACTTTACCCCATTCTCCACCTGCCAAAAAGGGACAGGTTTATTTTGGTCGGTTTTATCTGCGGAAACGCCACATCTCCCTCACCAAAAAGCCCGAGTGTCGCTGGGACACCCGGGCTCGTGGAAAGGGGCTAATCCTTATTCGGACTTAAGCGGAAACTGCGGCGGAAGCAGTGTTGGTCTCGTCCTCGTCGGTCCATGCATACTTGGGCATGGGACGGAAGATCTGGAAGAGCATCGCAACCAGCAGCACGATGGCTACAATCGTCCAAATACCAAACTGGCCCAACACAAACAGGTTGTAGAACTGGTTGATGAACAGGCCGATGACCCAAGCAAAGGCGCACTCGTAGCCGATGGCGATAGCGGTCCACTTGCCGGAATCCATCTGGTTGCGGATGGTGCCCATGGCTGCGAAGCACGGAGCGCACAGCAGGTTGAAGGCACCAAAGGCCACGCAAGCACCCATGGTGGGGAACATGCCCGCAAACGCGGTCCACAGGCTCGGGTCGGTCTCGCCAGCATCGGCGACGGAGAGCAGCGAGCCGGCGGTAGCGACGACATTCTCCTTAGCCACGAGGCCGGAGACGGTCAGCGCAGTGGTCTGCCAGGTGCTAAAGCCGAGCGGGGCGAAGATCCAAGCGACCAGGTTGCCGAGCATGGCGAGCACGGAGTAATCCATGAACTCCTCGGGGATGCCGTCCATCGCAGGCAGGAAGCCAAAGGAACCGTTGTAGCTGCCAAAGTTGGAGAGGAACCAAACGACGACGGTGGACGCGAAGATGACCGTACCGGCCTTCTTGATAAAGGCCCAGCAGCGCTCCCACACGTGCAGCGCCCAAGAACGGATCGCCGGGAAGTGGTAGGCAGGAAGCTCCATAACAAACGGCGTCGGGCGACCGGCGAAGAGCTTGGTCTTCTTGAGCATGAGGCCCGAAGCAATGACGGCAAAGACGCCCAGGAAGTAGAAGAGCGGGCTGATCCACGCGGCGGTGGTCGAAGAATCGCCGATGATGGAACCCATGAGCAGGGCGATGATCGGCAGCTTGGCACCGCAGGGAATAAACGTGGTGGTCATGACCGTCATGCGGCGGTCCTTCTCGTTCTCGATGGTCTTGGTGGCCATGACGCCGGGGACGCCGCAGCCCGAGGACACGAGCATGGGGATAAAGGACTTACCGGACAGGCCAAAGCGGCGGAACACGCGGTCCATGATAAAGGCGACGCGGGCCATGTAGCCGCAGTCCTCCAGGAAGGACAGCATCACAAAGAGCAGGAACATCTGCGGGACGAAGCCGAAGATGGCGCCCAGGCCGCCGACGATGCCGTCGCAGACCAGCGAATCGACCAGGCCGCCGTCCTCGGTGCCGCCCGCCACAAGGGCGTCGTGCACCATGGTGGTGATACCCGGGACATAAGGGCCGTACTGCGCCGGGTCGACCGAGTCGGCGTTGTCGCCCGCAGCCTCGACAGCTGCGTCATAGGCGTCACGACCCTGACCGAGCACGTACCAGCCGTCGGTGCCGAAGAGTTGGTCGTTGGTGAAGTCAGTCACCGTGCCGCCGAGGGTAGAAACGGCGATGTAGTACACGCAGAACATGATCACGACGAAGATCGGCAGACCGAGGATGCGGTTGGTAACCACACGGTCGATCTTCTCGGAAGTGCTCATCTTGGCCGGAGCCTTGGTGAGGCACTCGTCGATGATGTGGGCAATCACGCCGTAGCGCTCGCCGGTAATGATGGACTCGGCGTCGTCGTCGCAATCCTGCTCGCACTGGGCGACCAGCTGCTCGACGCGAGCGGCCTTCTCCTTGGTGAGGTTGATGAGCTTGCAGGCGTCCGCGTCGCGCTCGAACAGCTTGACGGCGTAGTAGCGACGCTTGTTGGCGGGAACGCTCGCCGGCAGGTTGTTCTCGATATGGTCCAGAACGTCCTCGATGGAGGAATCGAACTTGTGCTCCGGCACGTCGGCCTTGGCAGCAGCGGACTTCTTGACCTGCTCAAAGAGTTCGGTGACGCCCTTGTTCTTAAGGGCCGAGATCATAACGACCGGGCAGCCGAGCTTCTTCTCGAGCTTCTCGGTGTCGATCTTGTCGCCGTTCTTCTCCACGAGGTCGGCCATGTTGAGGGCAACGACCACGGGCAGGCCCGTCTCGATGACCTGAAGCGCCAGGTAGAGGTTACGCTCCAAGTTGGTGGCGTCCACAACCTGGACGACCACGTCGGGCTCGCCGCTCATGAGGTAGTCGCGCGAGCACTGCTCCTCGGGGCTATAGGGGGAAAGCGAGTAGATGCCGGGGAGGTCCGTAATCGTGACGCTCTTGTCGCTCTGGAGCTTGGCTTCCTTTTTCTCAACCGTGACGCCCGGCCAGTTGCCAACGTAGCCGTTGGCGCCGGTAATCAGGTTGAAAAGCGTGGTCTTGCCGCAGTTGGGGTTACCCGCCAGCGCGACATGGATCTGAGAATCCGCCATTCAATCCTTCTTCCTTGTGTGCCCGCGCAGCTTTCTCCGCGCGGGCTGGATATTGTGCTTCAACGTTGCATTGCAGAGTTAGAAAAACCTAACTTTATCTGCAGAAATATTCGCCGCGGGCCCTTACTGGACCTCGACGACGGCAGCCTCCTCCTTGCGGATGGAAAGCTCGTAGCCGCGCACGTTGATCTCGACCGGATCGCCGAGCGGTGCAACCTTTACGACCTTAAACGACGTGCCCTTGATGAGCCCCAGGTCCATAAGGTGGCGGCGAAGTGCGCCCTCACCGTGAAGCTTGACGATGGTGGAGCTCTCGCCCACCTTAACGTCACCCAACGTCTTCATATTCTTTTCCCCCTTTCAGTTTTTGCGGAATGTTGCGAACTAACCGACGGTCATGATGTGCATGGCGACCTTGGAATCGATGCCAAAGCGTGCGCCCAGCACGGTGACGATGATATTGGCACCACTCGAGCTCACCACGTGAATCTCGTTGCCCTCGACAAAGCCGAGGTCCTTGAGGTGGTGCTTCATGTCCTCATTGCCCTTTACGCGAGACACGCGCACGGTTTCGCCCGCTTTTACCATCGAAAGCGGCATAGCCGGCATCTGCGGTCCGCAAGACATGAGTGAGCTCCTAACGTCGGTTCGTCCTCAACATCGACGCAGCAAAAGTTAACCACGTCTATGTTCGCTATAGTAAACTAGCACGTGGTTAACTTTTTGGAAAGGGTCCCTATTCAGTTTTCGAAAAAGTTTCCCATATGAAACAGATGTGACAAAGGGACTGTCCCTTTGTCACATCTGTTGCGCTTAGAGCGAAAGGTTTCTGATCGACGTGACACACGAGGCCTCGTCTACGCCCGAAACGCGAAAGACGATGTCCTCGCCACATTCGCCGTAGAGCGCCATGAGGCCCATCACGTCACGGCCGTCGGTATGGCGGTCGCCGATGCTGACCGACACGTCGCTACGATGCTTGGCAATGATGTCGTAGAGCAGCGCGACCGGGCGGGCGTGCAGTCCCAACGGATCTTTAATCGTCTTTGTAAACTCGACCATGTCCCCTCCCGCGGCATCGCTCATTCGGCCGGCAAAACCCAGCCACGTGGTAGTTATTGTAGCGTTAGATGCTTGTCGGGACCCGCTAGAAAGCTCATCTCACTCTGGGCGCGAATTCTGGGACGCAGTTTCCGCGACGCCCAGTCAACCTATGCCCTCGCAACGCCCGCGCATAAAAAACGAGGGAAGGCACACGTCCTTCCCTCGTTGCAAGCAATAGGTAGCTGCTCGCCTACATCAGGCGCAGGCTGACGTCCTTGAGCTGGGCGCCGCTAACGGTACTCGGGGCGCCCGACATGAGGTCGGAGCCGCTGGCCGTCTTGGGGAACGCCATGACGTCGCGGATGGAGTCGGAACCGGTAAGCAGCATGCACACGCGGTCCAGGCCCAAAGCGAAGCCGCCCATCGGGGGCGCACCAAACTTGAGAGCCTCCATGAGGAAGCCGAACTGCGACTCGGCACGCTCCTCGGTAAAGCCCAGGAGCTTGAGCATGGACATCTGCATCTCGGCGTTGTGGATACGCATACCGCCGCCACCGGCCTCAAAGCCGTCCATGACAAAGTCGTAGGTGCAAGAACCAGCCGCCAGCGGATCGGCCTCGATCTTGGCGATGTCGGTCTCGGTCGGCAGGGTAAAGGGCTGGTGCTCAGCTGCATAGGCCTTGCGGTCCTCATCCCAGTGGAACAGCGGGAAGTTGACGACCCACAGGAAGTCGTGGCCCTCGCGCTTGATCTCGAGCGCATTGGCCATGTGGGAACGCATGCCACCCAGAATCTCATCGGAGAGCAGGCGCGGGCCGGCGGCGAACATCACGAGGTCGCCGGGCTCGACATCCATACGCTCGCGCAGGGCCGCCATCTCCTCGTCCGAGAAGAACTTGACGATGGGGCTGTTGATGGAGCCGTCCTCGCGGAAGGCGATCCAGGCCAGGCCCTTGGCGCCAAACGTGGAGGCCACGCCGGCAAGCTTATCGATCTTGGCACGTGCCCAGGCACCGGCGCCCTTGGCGTTGATGGCCTTGACGACAGAGCCCTCCTCGTTTGCGGCAGTCGCAAAGACCTTGAACTTGGAGTTGGCAAAGATGTCGGTCAGGTCGACCAGGTGCATACCATAGCGGGTATCGGGCTTGTCGGAGCCATAGGTGTCCATGGCCTCCCAGTAGTCCATGCGACGCAGCGGCGTAGGCATCTCGACACCCATGCGGCCGAAGGCATCGGACAGAACTTCCTCGAGCGCGCTCATGACGTCGTTCTGGTCCACGAAGGACATCTCGATATCGACCTGGGTGAACTCGGGCTGACGGTCGGCACGCAGATCCTCGTCGCGGAAGCACTTGGCAACCTGGTAGTAGCGCTCGACGCCACCGACCATGAGCAGCTGCTTCAGGAGCTGCGGGGACTGCGGCAGGGCGTAGAAGCTACCCGGCTGAATACGGCTGGGAACGATGAAGTCGCGAGCGCCCTCGGGCGTGGACTTAAACAGGGAGGGCGTCTCGACCTCCATGAACTCACGGTTGTGCAGCGCCTCGCGAATGGCGAAGGTAAAGTCGGAGCGCAGCTTGAGGTTGGCCATCATCTCGGGACGGCGGAGATCCAGATAGCGATAGCGCAGACGGGTGTCCTCGCTGGTCTCGATGCCGTCCTCGATCTGGAACGGCGGGGTGACGGACGTGTTGAGCACCTCGGCGTGGTCGGTCAGGACCTCGATCTCGCCGGTCGCGAGCTTGGTGTTGGTGGTCTCCTCGCCACGGGCGCGCACGACGCCGTGGATCTTGATGGGCCACTCGGGACGCATGGTCTCGGCGATCTTAAAGGCATCGCCATCGGAGTGCTCGGGGTCGAAGGTGAGCTGCGTGATGCCCTCGCGGTCGCGAAGGTCGCAGAAGATAAGGCCGCCGTGGTCGCGGCGACGGCTCACCCAACCGGTGAGGGTGACCTCTTCGCCCACGTTCTCGAAGCGAAGCTCGCCGCAGGTACGGGTGTGCATGGAATGCTCATCGATGGGACGGGTCTGGCTCATACCAGTGATCCTCCTTTATGGATCTGTGCCGCCCCGTGTCGTTCCGGGCGGCGTCGTACAGATTTGCCCAGCCTGCGTAAACCGCGCAGCCGGACATGGCGTTCTATCTTATCGCACCCACGTCGATGTACCGCGAAAAAGTAACTCTTGCCCAAAGACTTGACGGAGACGAAACAATTGACGCACCGCGGCCGTCGCCCAGGCGCGCCGCGTGCGACAATGTGCCCCAATACAACTGCACTCGGAAAGGCCCACCATGACTGCACGCCTCATCGTTATGGATATCGACTCCACGCTCATCAACCAGGAGGTCATCGACCTGTTGGGCGAGGAGGCCGGCGTAGGCGAGCAAGTGGCGAAGATCACCGAGCGCGCCATGCGCGGCGAGCTCGACTTTAAGCAGGCGCTCGAGGAACGCGTGGGGCTGCTTGCCGGCTTGGACGAGAGTGTGTTCGAGCGCACCTTTGAGCGCGTGACGTTTACCCCCGGCGCGTTAGAGCTTGTGCGCTCGGCACACAGCAAGGGCTGGAAGGTCGGCGTGGTAAGCGGCGGCTTCCACGAGGTCGCTGACAAGATCGTAACCGCCGCGGGCATCGATTTTTGCCTGGCCAACCGCCTGGAAGTCATGGACGGCAAGCTCACCGGTAAGTTGGCTGCCAACATTGTGACCAAGGAGTCCAAGCTCATCCAGCTGCTGGACTGGGCAGTTGAGTGCGGTGTCGACATGGCCCATACCGTGGCAATCGGCGACGGCGCCAACGACATCCCCATGATCCAGGCCGCGGGCACTGGCATCGCGTTTTGCGCCAAGCCCAAGACGCGCGAGGCAGCCCCGTTTGCCATCGACGAGCGCAACCTGATGCTCGCCATGGACATCATCCTGCGCGACTAGCCGATCTGTCTAACAATTGAATCAGTCTGTCCTATAGTTTCCGAACAATTTTGTCTTAGTGTTCGGAAAAACACCCTTTGAGTGCTAGACTTTGCGCCGTCGAAGGGAACATATATGGATAAGCGAAATCTAGAGCAGCTACTGAGCGATGTTGCCGGCGGATCAGTCACCCCTGCCGACGCCCTCACACGCATCCAGACGGCTCCGACCGCCGATTTAGGCTTTGCGCAGCTCGATCTTTCGCGCGGAGTGCGCCAGGGAGCCGGCGAGGTTGTCTACGGTGCCGGTAAAACCGCCGAGCAAATTGCCGCCATTATCGAAGCGCTGCGCGATGCCGGCCAGGAGCGCATCCTGGTCACGCGCCTGGATGCCGAAAAGGCAGCCCGCACCTCGGAGCTCCTCGGCAACGGCATCGACCTGGGATATGTCCCGGACGCGCAGCTCGCCCTCGTGGGCGGCAAGCCCTCCCCTACCGGCAACGGACGCATCGTCGTCGCCTGCGCCGGCACGAGCGACCTGCCCGTCGCCGAGGAAGCCGCGTTGACGGCCGAGTTCTATGGCAACGAGGTCGACCGCCTCTACGACGTAGGCGTCGCCGGCCTGCACCGCCTACTCGCGCATGCCGAGGAACTTGCCCAGGCACAGGTGGTCATCGCCATCGCCGGCATGGAGGGCGCGTTGGCGAGCGTTATCGGCGGCCTGGTGAGCTGTCCGGTCATCGCCGTTCCCACCAGCGTGGGCTACGGCGCAAGTTTTGGTGGCGTAGCCGCACTGCTCGCCATGCTCAACTCCTGTGCCAGCGGCGTATCGGTCGTCAATATCGACAACGGCTTTGGCGCCGCTTACCAGGCAAGTCTTATCAATCATCTGAGCGCCGGCACACCCCGCGCCCGCTAAGGAGCATTCCATGTCCAATCATCAGCACACGCTTATCATCGACGGCACCTCGGGCATCAGCGGCGATATGACCGTCGCGGCCCTGCTCGACCTGGGCGCCAGCGAGGAGCACCTGCGCGAACAGCTCGCCACACTGCCGGTCGACGGCTTTACGATCGCCGTCACGCGCGTAAACAAGCATGGCATCGACGCCTGCGATTTCGACGTTCAGCTGGCAGAAGAGCTCGAGAACCACGACCACGACATGGCATGGCTCTACGGCAACGAAGCAGCTGCCGAGCACACGCACGAGCACGAGCACCACCATCATGACCATGACGAGCATGAGCACTGCCATGAGCATGATCATGAGACCCACGGCCATGGCCACGAGGGTCACCATCACGCCCACCACCATCACCACCGTTCTTTGGCGGACGTCACCGCCATCATCGACGGCTCGCAGTTAAGCGATGGCGCCAAGCGTCGTGCGCACGCCATCTTTACCGCGCTCGCCGCCTCCGAGGCCAAGGCCCACGGCAAAACGCCCGAGACCGTCATGTTCCACGAGGTAGGCGCCGTCGATTCCATCGTCGACGTCTGCTCTGTCGCCATCTGCCTCGATGACCTGGGCATCGAGGATATTGTCGTCGAGTCGCTCTCCGAGGGCCACGGCACCATCCACTGTGCCCACGGCCTCATGCCCATTCCCGTCCCCGCTGTCGTCAACCTGTGCCAGGCGGGCAATATCGCCCTCACGCCTGCACCGGTCGCCGGCGAGCTCGTGACGCCCACGGGCGCCGCCATCGTCACCGCGCTGCGTACGTCCGACCAACTGCCCTCACGCTACCGCATCGAAGCCGTCGGCTACGGCGCTGGCAAGCGCCCCTACGAGGGTTGCTCCGGTACGCTCCGCTGCCTGCTCGTTCACGCGGACGCATAGCCATGGATGCCCGCAAGGCAAAAAGCCGCGCTGCCATCGTTTCGGCGTTCTCCGAGCTGCTGCGCGAAGAGGACTACGGCAAGATCACCGTCGGCGACATCATCGCGCGCGCCCACGTAGGCCGCGCGACATTCTACGGCCTCTTTAAGAGCAAAGACGACCTACTGTCCGAGCTCGTGAGCGACATCTGCACCCACGCCCTCGACGACGATGGTACGCCGCTCGACGACCCACTCGTGCAAGTCGAGCATATCCTCAACAACCTCTGGGAACGCCGTCAGGGCGTTCGAGCCCTCGTAGCCGGCGCCGGCTCACGCGTCTTCGCCGACTGCCTCCGCAAGACCATCATGTCGCGCGCAGCCGAAACCGTCCCCGTCGACCCCGCAGGCCCCGCCGCCACCATGGACCGCAGCTTCTTACTACACCACATAGCCTCAAGCTTCGTAGGAATGGTCCAATGGTGGGCCTGGCACAACTTCCAAGCAGCCAAAGCCGACGTAGCCAAAGACTACCTATCAGCCATTAAGCCTCTCTTCAACTGAGTAAACCCCTCATCCCAAAGTTCCGACCTCATCTCAAAGCGCCGCCCCAACCCAAAGCACAATCCATCCCAAAGTGTCGACAGAAGCCCAACGCCCCTACCAGCAACAAGCCCCTCCCATCCAAATTCAGATATATATTGGGTTGCTTGTACGAACGCAACAAAGATCCCGCAGCTGTCCGCATGGGGTAACTTCCCAGCGCATTCCGCACTGATATCTTCTGTATTGAAGACGTCGATGGTGCACCCGTATACCATTGACGTCGACACCATCAGATGCGGACCGCGCGGTGACCC
>DXZQ01000025.1 GCA_019419585.1 Collinsella sp.
CAGCGGATGCATAAAGATGGTGTCCTGGCCGTTGGCGGTCTTCTCCATGAGCTCGGTCGTGGAGCACCAATCCTGATGCGTAGCGTTCTGAGCGAGCAGCTCCTTCTCGAGCGCAGCGATGCCGGCGTCGTCGCCCTCGGCGTACAGGTTGGTACGCTTCTCCATGGCGGCAAACGGAGCCCAGCTCTTGGGGATCACGATGTCGGCGCCCTCGAAGGCCTCAGCCATGGTGTTGACCTGCTTAAAGGTGGTGCCGGACTCGGCGGCATAGCCCTTGGCACGCTCGACGACCTCGGGCATGAGGTCGTAGCCCTCGGGGTGGGCCAGGGTGACGTCCATGCCAAAACGGGGCAGCAGGCTGATCAGCGACTGCGGGCAGGACAGCGGCTTGCCGTAAGAGGGCGAATAGGCCCAGGTAACGGCGACCTTCTTGCCCTTGAGGTTCTCGAGGCCGCCAAACTCGTTGATGAGGTAGAGCATGTCGGCAGAGGACTGCGTGGGGTGATCGGAGTCGGACTGCAGGGAGATGAGCGTGGGACGGTGATCCAGAACGCCGTCCTCGTAGGCCTGCTGCACGGACTCGGAGACCTCGGCCATGTAGGCGTCGCCCTTGCCGATGTACATGTCGTCGCGGATGCCGATGACGTCAGCCATGAAGGAGATCATGGTAGCGGTCTCGCGGACGGTCTCACCGTGGGCGATCTGGGACTTCTTCTCGTCCAGGTCCTGCAGCTCAAGGCCGAGCAGGTTGGCAGCCTTAGAGAAGGAGAAGCGCGTACGGGTGGAGTTGTCGCGGAACAGGGAGACGGCCAGGCCCGAGTCGAAGATCTTGGACGAGACGTTGTTCTCGCGCAGCTCGCGCAGGGCGTCGGCGACGATGTAGAGCGCCTTGAGCTCATCGGTGGTCTTATCCCAGGTGTGCAGGAAGTCGCTGCCGTACATGCCCTTAAAATCGAGGCCGTTCAGCTGCTCGACGAGCTCGGTAAACTTGGCGTCCATGTAAATATCCTTTCTAAAGGTGAAACGATCGCAATGAGTAGATGTGCTCCGGCATGCGCGTGTGGCTAGAACATGCCGAGCACTATGACGAGGACCCGCTACCGTTGAGGAAGCATGGGAGATAACGACCGCGGGCCCCAAGTCAACAGGGGGTGCCGGGGACACGAGCGGCCCCCGGCTCAACAAGATCAAGGAATGGGACTAGTCGATCTTGTTGTTGGTCAGACCGGCGCGGAACACGGTGGCGTCGCCATCGGCCTGGCTCGGATCGTAGAGGTTCAGGGCAGCCACATACATGGCGGCAGCGGTGACCAGGTCGTCCTTGTAGGTGACCTCGTTGGGAGCGTGAGCCTGAGACTCGGCACCCGGGCCAAAGCCGACGCAGGGGATGCCATAGCGGCCCTGGATGGAAACGCAGTTCGTGGAGAAGGTCCACTTGTCGCACAGCGGACGACCGGTGCGCTTGTCCATGCTGGGCTCGCAGCCGATGCGCTCGTCACCGAACATGGCCTTGTGGGCGTCGACGAGGGCCTTGACGTGCGGAGCGGTCTCCTTGTTGATCCACGTGGGGAAGTAAGCCTCGGTCTCGTAGACCTCGCCGGTCCAGGACGGACGGTCGTACATGTACATGGAGACCTTCACGTCGTCGCCGTACTTCTTGGCGGCCGGCAGGTTGCGGATCTCGTCCAGGCAGGACTCCCAGGTCTCGCCGGCGGTCATGCGACGGTCGATGGAGATGGCACAAGAGTCAGCGACAGCGCAGCGGCTGGGGCTGGTGTAGAAGATCTGGCTGACGGTGCAGGTGCCGCGGCCCAGGAAGCGGGCGTCCTCGAAGTGCTCGGGGTTGTACTTGGGATCGAGCATCTTGACGAGGCCCTTGATGTCGGTCGACTCGTCGCAGCCGTTGTTGTTGAGAGCGCGGACGTCGGCGATGATGTCGGCCATCTTGTAGATGGCGTTGTCGCCGCGGTCGGGAGCGGAGCCGTGGCAGGAGGTGCCGTGAACGTCGACGCGGATCTCCATGCGGCCGCGGTGACCGCGATAGATGCCGCCGTCGGTGGGCTCGGTGGAAATGACGAACTCGGGCTTAATGCCGTCCTTGTTGTAGATGTACTGCCAGCACATGCCGTCGCAGTCCTCTTCCTGGACGGTGCCGACGACCATGATCTTGTAGCCCTCGGGGATGAGGCCCATGTCCTTCATCATCTTGGCAGCGTAGGTAGCGGAAGCCATGCCGCCCTCCTGGTCGGAGCCGCCGCGGCCGTAGATGATCTCGTCGGTCTCGTAGCCCTCGTAGGGATCGGCATCCCAGTTCTCGATGTTGCCGATGCCGACGGTGTCGATATGGGAGTCGATGGCGATGATCTTGTCACCCTCGCCCATAAAGCCCATAACATTGCCCAGGCCGTCGACCTTGACCTCGTCATAGCCAAGGCTCTCCATCTCGGCCTTGATGCAAGCGACAACCTCACCCTCCTCGCAAGACTCAGAGGGGTGCGAGATCATGGCGCGCAGGAAGCGAGTCATATCAGCACGATGAGACTCAGCCGCAGCCTTAATGGCATCAAAATCGAGTTCTTTAGTCATAACAGTCAACCTTTCTACAAGGGTTTACCTACAGGTAGATATTTCAGATAGATCACTTGTGCCAAGCGGCGTGAGGTTGAGCACCCCACAAGCAAGTAACCATAGGAGGCGGACGGAGGACTTTGCTCCGTCGCGAGTTCCGCACGAGCCGGAGAGCACTTAATGTGCTCTCCGTGCGAGCAGGACTGTCCGAGCAGGGAGTAAAGTCCTCCGGCTGCCTCCGGACAGGTCAGACCCGCTAGCAAGTCGGATACTCGCCCTCCCAGACGATGCGACGGTACTGATCCGGATCGGTGTCGCCCTCGGTGGAGAAGCAGAGCACGGAGCTTGTCTTGTCCAGACCGATGAGCTCTTTGAGCTCGGCGTACTCGGGATCGAGCATGAGGGTCTCGACCAGGCCGGTGGTCACGGCGCCGGACTCGCCGGAGATGACGCGCGGGTCGCCCTTCTCGGGAGCGCCCAGGGTGCGCATGCCGCGAGCGGTGACCCAGTCGGGGCAGGACACGAAGGCGGTGGTGTGGTTGCGCAGGATATCCCAGCCAAGGATGTTGGGCTCGCCGCAGCACAGGCCGGCCATGATGGAGGGCATGTCGCCGTCCACGATGCGCGGGTCGCCGTCGCCGGCGGCAGCGCCCTTGTACAGGCAGGCGGCAGGCGCGCACTCAACCACGACGAAGGTGGGCGGGTTATCGGGATACAGGTTGGTGAAGTAGCCCACCACGGCGCCGGCGAGCGAACCCACGCCAGCCTGGACAAAGACGTGCGTCGGGCGGTTGATGGCCATCTCGCGCAGCTGCTCGGCAGCCTCGGAAGCCATGGTGCCGTAGCCCTCCATGATCCAGGACGGGATCTTCTCGTAGCCCTCCCAGGCGGTGTCCTGAACGATGACGCCGCGCTCGCAGGCATCGGCCTCGGCGGCGGCCATGCGCACGCACTCGTCGTAGTTGACCTCTTCGATGGTCACCGTGGCGCCCTCGGCGGCGATGTTATCAAAGCGGGGCTTGGTGGAACCCTTGGGCATGTGCACGACGGCCTTCTGGCCCAGCTTGTTGGCAGCCCATGCCACGCCGCGGCCATGGTTGCCGTCGGTGGCGGTAAAGAAGGTGGCCTGGCCAAAGTCCTTGGCAAGCTGATCGGAGGTCAGGTAATCGAAGGTGCACTCGGCAACGTCCTTGCCGGTCTCGTCGGCAATGTAGTTGGCCATGGCAAACGAACCGCCCAGGACCTTAAAGGCGTTGAGGCCAAAGCGATAGCTCTCGTCCTTAACGCACAGGTTGGACAGGCCCAGGCGCGCGGCCTGGCCATCCAGGCGGGCAAGCGGAGTGACGGTGTACTGGGGGAACGACTGGTGGAAGGCGCGGGCCTTCTTCACGTGGTCGAGGCTCATGATTCCCAAGTGCTTGTCATCGCTCTTGGGCATCGTGTTGCCCGCCCACTGGATCTTATCGGCCATACGGTGAACTCCTTAAGTTCTCTCTTGCCGGCCCCCGCATACGCGTTTCAGCCCGATCCCATTCACACGGCTGAACTTTTATGTGGATGCCAAACAAAAAGTTTGTTAGCACTGTTCTATCACACTTTTTGATTGGAAAACCTAACAAATTGTTTGTTGCCGTAATCGGTACCTTTTCGCCGCCGAACGGTCACATAACACGGCGACGCTTTCGTTATTTGCGAACAAGTGGGGTTTATGGCACAGTGAGCCCAAACTAATTTTTAGGAAGGCACCCATGACCCCCGCACAGATTGAGTTTTACAAGCGCCTAGCACACGGCCTAGCGCTCCAATTTGGCCCCAACTGCGAAGTCGTCGTCCACGATCTGGAGACCGAGGACGTGGACCACTCCATCGTAGTGATCGAAAACGGCCACGTCAGCGGGCGCAAACTGGGTGACGGCCCCAGCCATATTGTGTTTGAGTCCATGCACGAGGGCACCACCGACGTGCACGACCGCGAGCCATACCTCACCAAAACCACCGATGGCAAGCTGCTCAAGTCCTCTACCATCTTTATCCGCAACGACGAGGGCAAGCCCGTCGGCATTTTGGGCATTAACTTTGACATTACGCTCATGAAGGCTTTTGAGCGTTCGCTCGACGCCTTTACCGGCACCGGCGGCACGGGCTATACCGAGCCCGAGCCCATTACCAAGAACATCGGCGACCTGCTCGAGGACCTGCTGCACGAGTGCGAGCAGTTTGTGGGCAAGCCCGCGGCACTCATGACCAAAGACGAGCGTATTCGCGCCATTGGCTACCTCGACCGTCGCGGCGCCTTCCTCATTTCCAAGTCGAGCGAGCGCGCCTGCGAGTTCTTTGGCATCTCCAAGTACAGTTTTTATAGCTACCTCAATGAGGCCAAGGCGGCGGCCGGCGACAAGTAGGCGCTCGCCTGGATTGCCCCTCCCCTTTTGGGCGCGAGTTCTGGAAAGCACGAATCCAAGACCGAGCCGCTTGGGAAGTTCCATATAATCGATGTCATTAGTATTTCGAAAGGATGGAACAGAATGGCGTTGAGCAAGGCATCATGCACCGGTCGCGGATTGATTCCGGCAATTGGTGGACATGTGCACCGCATGTTCGATGAGGGTGAAGACGACCTGTTTTCGCTGAGCCTTGACGACGTGATGGATGATCGCCCGTGGACCGCCGACGAACTCATGGGCGGCGGGGCTCGCCCGTCAAGCCCCAATCCCGCACTTGCGTCTAAGCCCGCATCTGCGCCGACTCCTGCGCAGCCGCCTGTTTCGACGCCCGCGTCTACGCCCGCACCCATTTCGGCGCCCACACCCGCTCCCCGCCCCGCAAGCGACCCGTCCGAGACGGCGGCATTTCTCGCTGCGGCGACGCGGAGCAAATCGGCCGACAGCACCGTTATGTACAGCGCCCAGCAGTTGCCCGTTCCTGCGGCACGCAAGTCTCCGGTCACAAGGCTCGATGAGCCCGTTGCCCATCAGGTTGCCTACGATTCCTGGGCTGCAGCCGATCTGGATGAGACCTCTACCGGCATGCCGGCGCTCGACGTTCCAGTTAACCCGCTTTTTGCCGCCAACACGAGCGCCGCGGACTATGAGGGCGGTGCGGCATATTCCGATTATTCCGATGGCTATGCTGGCACCGATCGCATCGAGACCGAGGATTATGGCACCGCATCGAGCGATTATCTCAACGATCCGTACGCTGCCACGCCTGCACCGGAATATGACCCGGAGGCCGCGTCCGCGCCGGCGTATACCAAAAGCACGGGCGAAGAGCGCTTCGCCGATTATTACGCCGAGGAAAAGGCGCTGCGTTTCTCGGAATTTCCGCAGGCAGTCAAGGTTGCCTTTATCGCCATTGTCATTGCCCTGCTCGGCGTCATTGCGTTTGAGGGATTCCGTCTGTTCTCCGGCCCCACCCAAGCGGAGTCGGAGACCCAGCAAAAAGAGGACGATAACAAGTATCTGGACATCAACACCCTCAAGGGCGACCCCAACGACGGAGACGATGAGTAGCGAGAGCTGAAGGCTGCCGCAGGATCTCGCATCCAGCACCGGCTTCTAAGTGCTGTTTTGTCATCCAGCCACACTTTTCCGAAGTTTTAAGGTGCCCATTTCGACACTTTTCCGGATTTTATACTCTGTCCCTCCAGATGCGCTTTACGGTGCAGGCGTTGGAAGAAGGGCCATGTGCCGCTGGCGGCCCACATGTTCTGCAGATCAAGCTGCTCGGAGACGGCTCGCGCGAGCCGTCCAGCTGGAAGCTCTTTGCCGACGGCGTGTGCGTTGCGGACGGATCCGGCGCCTTTGCCCGCGAGTGCTTCTGCGAGGGCGCCGAGGTGTTTTTGGACCTGTGCCGAGATGCCGTCGAGGCTGCCGATCTGCGTCAATGGAGCCAGAGGGAGTACGAGCTGCTGAGCGCCGCGCGCGGGATTGCGAGGACGTAGACAGGCGGAAATAGACTTGCGCACCCCAATGTCGCCAAAACGACAATACCGTAGCCCTTAGCCACCGTCGCGCGCGGCCACATAGGCCACACGGTGTCAAAAAACTGACACTTGTGTATGCCTTTTGACATACACAAGTGTCAGTGCTCTAAACTGGGCAACCACAACGGCATATGCAACGGCCGATAGCTCGCCAATCACGACATGCCCGCCTTCCGCGACCTGATTGCCGAAGTACCGGCACCCAGCAACGATTGCGTCGACATTTCGAGCGACAGGCGGCTTGGAAGGGCTGATGAGAGATGGCTGAATGCTTGGTACGAGAGAGTGTAGTTCAGCGAAATCAGCCTAGACAGTGTGCCCCTCTGGTTCGAAGAACCTTGTCGAGATACTCGATAACCATACGCGCGGTTTCTTCGTTCGCCTCATCCGCAGCGATGCAAAGTTTCGCATGGACCAGATTCCTCTTCTTGCGAATCTGGTGAGCCATGTCCGCCTCCTTCATCCAACGAGGCCTCTCCAGATACTTAATCTCGTTGATGTAGTCGATAAGGGCCGCGGGTTTCATCTTGCCGCTCTTCCTGTCCCGCACCATATATTCTTCCGCAAAGTAGTTAACGTGTTTGATTTCAGAAATCCAGTCGATAAGAACCGCCTCAAGAATGGAACCGGCAAGGATGATTGACGCCTTATAAGCGCCGTGCGAAAAACAAGTATTTAGCTCACGGATGTCCGAGGAAAGGAAAGTGCGTAACTGTTCCTCGTTATATGCCTGAATCCTATCGGCGATTTCGGCGTTAAGGATCTCTTCCGCCGCAGACGGTTCCGCACCCTTTAGGCCTTCGAGGTCTTGGTAGTTCCTCGGCGCACGCCCGGACAGGATGGCATATTCGGTGAGATAGTACTGCTCGTCCATCGATGGTTCGACAACGGGAAAAACACTGAGGTCGCGAAGCGCTAGACGCTTCATGATGACGCCACCTGCCAACGATGACAGGGCCTGCTTTGCGATATCGCTGGAAAGGTAGAAGCAGAGATACTCCGGAGATATCCCGTTGGCACGAATAACAGCCATGCTCGTGCTCGCATAAACGGGCTCTTGCCCATCGCGGTCAAAGACGATGGCGTGATTCTCCTCGCCAATGAGGCACATGACAATATCACCCTTGCGCAGGGGCACCGTTGTTGCCTCGCCCCGCTCCAACGAGTCAAGATCAACTGGGAATCTAATGTTTCTTGGCCTGAGAACCAAGACGTTTCTGGCGGCGTCGCTAACCTTTCGTGGCAAAAGAATGCTGGCGACTTTCGAAAGCTCTACGGTCTTTGAACTCGCAAGCGTGCTACGTATCTTACGATTTCGAGGAGAATAGAATGCGGGGGTAAATCTTCCTTCTATAAGTTCGCTTGGAGGCATACCGTAAAAAGCTCCGCACTTAGACGGGCAGTCGGGAGTCCCTCCATTTGCATAATCTTCGACCGCCCGAAGATATGCGAGATAATCGTCGCTGAATCGATCGGCCGGAATCTTGCAGAGATTGTCAGTCCTGCGCGAGCCACGCGCCTTGGCGACAAGCGGTTTCTTGAGCTTGAGCGTCGAAAATCGACACTCTCCGAAGCCGGGTCGTGCGAAAACATAAAGCATGAGGAAAAGCGAAGTCCCAGACAGGATGTCCCCGAGCTCAAAGGCGCCGCGCAGGATGTAACCATCCGGAATAAGACTGCGCTTCTTACCGGTGTCGAAGAAACCGCGAACGCCCACGAAAGCATACTCATCCGACTCGTCTGAGAATACGAGCTCGGCCAGCTGATCATGAGTTCCCGTAACGAGAAAACCCTCGCGGTTTTCTAAACACTTTTGCAAGTCAATCGCCATTGCATCCTCCAACAACTATGCCGCGCGGTCCATGCCATAGAAGTAGTTAAATATCTCCTCAATACATCCGGGCAATGCTTCATCGGGATAACTAGACTCGGGAAGCTTGTATACCTCGTTGCGCACGATAAGCCTCACAATGTCGCGAGTCTCAGTCTTCTCCGTCCAGCGCACCATGTTGGCAAGCCGTTCTTCGATAATAGACACTATCTCAATGGCGACACTCTTGACCTGACTGATCTCGGCAGGCGTCAGCGTGTCCTTGAATAGCATCTCGAACACAGTCATCTGCTGCTGGTTCTGGAAGCCCTCGCGCACCCACTCCTTCTGTTTGTCATCAAGGTCGCGGGACAGGTTGATGAGGTCATTGAACGTCTTCTCGATCATCGCCTTGTCCTGCTCAGAGTTGTAACTCTCGATAATCCGCTCGTAGCGTTCGAAGTAGTCAATACGTCTGGGATTATCCTTCAGCGCGGTCTTAAGACGCGCTTCTATGACAGAACGCAGGTCGTCAATGATGAGGTGTTTGCGCTTGGCCTTGGCAAACTCCTGTGAGAGCCTGTTGAAGTCGATACTGCTGATATCGAACTTGGTAGCCGTCTTGAGCCCCTCGGAGGCCTCGCTGACCACCACATGTTCGCTCACGATGCCCTGCAACTGGACCATGAGCTCGGTTGTGTCGGCGCTGGCCCTGTGGGCGTTGATATGGTTGAAGACGGCTCGCAGAGCGTCGCGCTTGGTCAGCAGCTCCTCACCCACCTCTCGTCGGCTCACGTATTTGTACAAGGTGAACAGCTCGCGGCACATTACACCATAGCGTTTCTTAGTCTCGTCGCACTGAGACACGCAGTCTGCGGCGTTCTTGATTTCCGCCACCTTGTCGAAGCCCTCGGCCGTCAGTAGGGATTCGAGCTCGTAGCCCAGCGACGACACGAACGAAACGGTGCTGTCCGTGAGCTCAGAAATCCTCGCAAGCAGCTCATCCTTGTCGACCACCGGGTCGACTCCATCCCCGCCGCCGGGATTCTCGGTATAATCGGCCAGGGCTTTCCTCAAAGCCTTCACGACGCCAATGTAGTCGATGATAAGGCCGTTGCTCTTTCCCTTGCTCACGCGGTTGGCGCGCGCGATGGCCTGCATGAGACCGTGGGCCTTGAGTGGCTTGTCGAAGTACATGGCCGAGAGCGACTTCACGTCGAAGCCGGTGAGCCACATGGCGCATACGAAGACGATGCGGAACGGGTTGTTGGCATCCTTGAACTCGTCATCGAGCTGGCGCTCCTCCATCTTCTGGCGATGCGGCGCTATGTCGAGCCCCCACTTACGGAAGCGATCGATCTCGTTCTGCTCCTGACTCACCACGACCGCCATCTCGGTGGATTCCATCCAGGCGATTTTACGGCGCTGCTCCATGGCCTGCTGCTGGTCCATGCCGGCGAGCTTTGCGCGCTCCTCGTCGAGCGCCTCGGCCCAATACTCCTGCACGTAGTTGTACATCATCACGCAGGTGACCTTGTTCACGCAGATGAACATGGCCTTGCCCGACTGCCAGATGTTCGTGTAATGGGAGACAAAGTCGCGGGCCACGGCTCTCAGGCGCGGCTCGGCCATGATGATGTGAACGCCATGGTTGAGCTGGGCTTGCACCTTCTCGGTCTGGTCGGCGTCGAGGTCGGCATCTTCAACGGCTTGGAGCAGCTCGTCGTTGATCTCCGGATTCTCGATGCCGAGCTTGTCGCTACGGTTCTCATAGAAGAGCGGCACTGTAGCACCGTCCTCGACGGCGCGCTTGAAGTCGTAGACCGAAACATAGCCGCCAAAGGTCCTGGCCGTTAGGTTGTCGTAAGCAAGAATTGGCGTTCCCGTAAAGCCCAAGCGCGACGCCGTTGGCAGCAACTTCACCATGTTCTCGGCAAAGACACCGTTGTTGGACCGATGCGCCTCGTCGGAGAGCACGACGACATCGTGGTCGGGCACGATGGGCTCGGCGTCAGGCTGGTTGAACTTCTGGATGAGCGAAAAGATATAGCTTGGATTGCCCTCGAGCTTCTCCACCAGGTCCTTGCCGCTCGTGGCGCGGCAGCGCTCGGCGGGGACACCCGCAAGGCACCCGCAACTCTCGAACGTCTCGCTAATCTGTTTGTTGAGCTCGTCGCGGTCCGTGAGCACCAGGAAGGTCGGCGAGCCCGGCTGCGTTCGACGAATCTTCTCGGCCAAAAATACCATCGAATAGCTCTTGCCCGAGCCTTGTGTGTGCCAGAAGACGCCGAGCTTGCCATCGCGCAGCTCGCGCTCGGAGTAGGCACGCACGGCCTCGTTCACGCCCAGGTACTGGTGGTTGCGCGCGAGGATCTTGGCGGCCGGCGAGTCGAAGTGATCAAACAGGATGAAGTTCTGGAAGAGGTCGAGCAGCGTCTCTTTGTTGCATACACCCCTCAGCATGGTCTCGAGCACAACGCTGCCGGCGTCGCCCTCGCTCAGGCGCTTCCACTCGCCAAAGAACTCATAAGAACTGCCCAGCGTTCCGATTTTGGACTCCAGCCCGTTGGAGAGCATCACAAAGGCGTTGTAATAGAAAATCTGGGGAATGGTGTCCTGGTAGTCGGTGTAGTTGTCCTCGTACGCGCGTAGCACGTCCTTGTCGTGGCGCTTGAACTCGACGAACAGCAGCGGCACGCCGTTGACGAAACCCACGATGTCGCAGCGGCGGCGATGCATGGGACCTTTTACCCAAAGCTCCTCGGCCGCGACGAAGCTGTTCATCCGAGGGTGCTCGAAGTCGAAGACCTGCGCGAGCTCGGTACGCGTGGAGCCATCGGGCTGAGCCTTCTTCACCGGTATGCCGTCGCGGAGCATCTTGTACTTGGCCTCGTTGGTCTGAAGCAGCGAGTCGCCGACGAAGACCTGCTCCAGGGTCGCCACGGCTTCGGCGCACTCCTCCTCGGTGAGGTGCTCGTTCAGCTCGACGAGCGCGTGCATAAGGTCTCGTTTGAGGAGGACGTCCCTATAGGAGTCACGGCCCAGCGTGCCATAGGGGCCGAGGACCTCGTCATCGAAGCAGTAATGGACGTCCCACCCCATGCGACGAAGCAGCTCGCTCGCGGGCTTCTGAACAGCCTCCTCTTCGGAGTAACGATTCTTCGGCATAGTCTCCATCACCTCATAAGCAAAAACCTCGTAGGAGGACAGCTGCTGACGATTACCTTCACCCTCGAACTGCTGAAGATAAAAAGGCGCATTCTTCACCAGAGATAAAAAGTGGCATGCAACATTGGGCATTGTCGAGACTGAAATCCAACGATTAGCCCATTTCTTCACGTCACAGATAACTGACCAAGCTTTTGACTACGGCTGGAAGAGCAGCGCCATTCGCAAACATGGCTTCCCACTTTTAACCTAAGATAGACCAGTCGGAACCACACCTACCAAACATAGAATTCCGACCCATCAGCTGCTGCATGAGCAGTGCTTAGAAAAAACGCATCTAGCTTGCCCGTTTTGTCAGGCGATAGTTTTCTAGGTGTTGGCTTTTTTCGTAAGCATTCTCAATAAAACGGTTGGGGTCATCAATGAATTCATCTTCGTTGATGACCGAAATATAAGAACCTGAAAGCCAATCGATGGACTTACAGCAATTGCAAGCATATTCTTTTGGCTCTTGATTGGAACGATTGTCGGAAATGATCTTTGGGAGCTTCGACTCATCAAAGCTGTGAGTGTGGCAGCCATCAGCCTGAACGACATCTCGGCGAAGCCAAGAATAGCTTCCATCAACTATCTTTACGACGGCAACGATTCCATTAGAATGCGAGTAGCGATCCCCACGCTTTACGTCCTTAAGCGAGTATTCAAGCTCCCAAGGAATCCACGCGCTATCGTTCATCTCCGGAGAAAGCACTACGATGGTCACAGATGTGTCATATATCATTTTTTTGAGATGCTCTTTAATGGTTTCAGCAGCGTATCCGCTTAGGTCTTGAGAATAACCGTCTTCACCTTTGTAGTAAGTCGCGTCATCACCCAAAGCGCGGATGATTCGGTCTCTCACATCGCACGACTCACTGTACTTATACGAAATGAAAGTCTTTCGAGCCATATTTCCTCCTAGATCACGTTTATTGCAGACAAAATTATTGCAGCGAACAGCGCTAGAATCAGCGCTCCGTAATATAGACAAATAGAAAAGCTGCTCAGGCACTTCAGAGTCTCATGCCAACAGGCCTTGTTAATGGAAAGGTCGAAATCGCATTCATGGCTCTCAATACGCACTTCGTCGTATAGCCGCCGATAGTGCTTTTCGCGAAGTAGGTAGCCGCAATCACAGAAGCAAAACAGAACGACAATAACGGCTGCGGCAAACAACAGAGCAATTCTTCTCGAAGGACTATCGGCGGGCACCGCAATGGACAGAGCACCTGCAAAAATAGTGGCTGCAAGCCCTTTGAAGGTTACTGAGATATTGGACATCCGGGTAATAATATCTTGAATCATCTGAAGATAGGTAATTCTATCAGCATCAAAGCGGGAATCCATGTCACCTACTCCTTAACTTCGCCAGTCATGAGCTTGGGCAGCAAGCGATCGCGCGCTTCACGAGCCAAGACGGCCTCCTGCTCAAGGTGCTCGGACATAGCAAATAGCGACTCAGAGGCAGCGGAGAACTGCTTCTGAGTCCCATAATCAGGCCTAACAAAACTAACGCGATTCAATGCGTCCGGCTTAAGATGGAGTACATTCGTGCCGTTGGCAAGCATGGCTATCATTTCCGCTACGCCACTGAATCTTAAGGCGGCATAAAGATAGTTATCAGTCACGCCCTTTGGAACAAGCTTGATCAAATCCATCGACATGAGAAAGCCGTCTGCATGCTTCGGAACCCTTGCGACATGCCCAACGAGTCGACGTTCTTTCGTCATATCAGTAACAGCCATGATTACGTCACCGGGTGAAACCAACTGCTCGACTTTATATTTGCCCGTATAGGGTTTTTCAGCACCACAAGTCCAGCCCCCGTAAGCCACAATGCTATTCAGATTGGCAAGTCGCAACTCTCCTGGCTCGACGAGATCGCCGGATGTGTATGATTTCCCCCTGCAGAAATCAACGCAATCGAGTAGACTACCTTTCTGCCATCCCTCGGGAAGACCGTCGATGACGGGCGCGATCTCGTGGCCGGGGAACTTGAGATCGATGAACCACTCCCTATAGAGGCGCTGGACGGCCTCCTCAAGGAGCCTGATCTGCTTTCGGTTGTTCTCGACGAGCTCGTCGTAGGCGCCCAGAATCGAAGCAATCTTATCTTGCACTTCAATCGGGGGACAATCAACATCAAGATTCTTAAGATCTGACCCCTTGATTCCAGCTTGAGCGCATTGACTTACTATCCCAGGCATCGGCGATAACGGGGATGCAAAATAGTATCGATAGAAGCTTGGATTGGCGATCGATCTGTTAAGCCGGACGCGAATTAAGTGCGAATCAAATGTTGTCGGCTCCTCAACCTCTGTAATAATCGAGCACTTGCCCGCCCCCTCTCTAACAAAGGACTGCCTTGCAAACAACAAATCGTCTTTCTGCAGGAGCGCATCACGCATCTCCGTTTTGCTGACTGGGACCCTGTCCATTTCTATGTTCCCGATACGCTCATTCTCAAATAGCTCGCCCATGTTAACGAACTTAATTCCGTCGCCACGCACGGACCGAGGCTTTGTGAGGCCATTGCGAGATGGTATAGCATATAGATTTCCGAACTTCATAGACCCAACCCCTTGAAGTTGCGGTCGATAGTGGCCATGAGGTCGTTACCCTGCTTCTGCAGCTCCAGCAACTCCGAGTGAATCTCGGTCATGCGCTCATGGAAGTCCACGCCGTCGTCCTCTACAGGAGGCACGCCCACGTAGGCACCCGGCGTCAGACTCCAAGAGCTCTTCTCGGCAGGCTGGTCGCCCTGAATCTCAGTACGCGTGGCCACCTTGCACAGCCCCGGCACATCTGCGTACTCGCCCTCGCCGAACTTCTCGACAAGCCAGACGGCCTCGCCGATCTCAGTAGCGGCGGACTCCATCCGGGCCGTCACCGCAGCAAGGGCCTCACGGCGCTTCTTCTGTTCGCGTTTGGGTAGGGCGTCGACTTCTGCCTTAGCGGCGGCTTTCTGAGCCTCAATGGCCGCCAGCATCACCTCGTGAGCAATGGTGAAATCCTCGACACCACCGATACCCAAGAGCTTCTCCGCCGCGTCACCGCCAAACAGCGGCGCGACCTTGGCTGCACGGTCCCCGTACGCCTCAATGAGGTCGTGGTACTTGCCCATTTCGCCACGATAGAGCCAGACGATGGCCGAGAGGTTCTTGAGTTGCCAAGGCGTCTACTCGTTAAGCGTCGTGGAGACGGCAGTGTGGTAGCGCTGGGCGTCAATGAACAGGACCTTGTCGCGCAGCGCCTCGGGCTTGCCCTTGTCGAAGAACCACAGCGTGCACGGCAGACTCTTGGTGTAGAAGAAGTTATTGCCAACGTAGAGCATCACGTCCACGTGGCCGGTCTCCACGAGTTTGCGACGCTGGGCGCGCTCGGCGTTGGAATCGGTAGCGGAGGACGCCATGACGAAACCCGCGCGGCCCGTGTCCTTGAGGTAGGAGTAGAAGTAATTAATCCAGAGATAGTTGGCACCGCTTGCGGACACTTCTTTCTTCTTGTTCGCCTTCGGTGCGCCAAACGGCAGGCGACCGGCGTCCAGAGCCTTTGCGTGCTTCACCTTATCCACGTTAAAGGGCGGGTTGGCGGCCACAAAGTCACACTTGCCGTCGAGCGCGTGCGCGTCGTTGTAGAAGGTGTTGGCGTCATCGCCCGACTTGATGTTGCCCTGCATGCCGTGAACAGCCATGTTCATGAGGCAAAGCTTGGCGTTGTAGTCGACCTTCTCCTGACCGTAGAACATCATGGTCTCAGCGGGGCTGCCGCCCCGCTCGCGCACGTAATCGCTGGCGGAAACGAACATGCCACCCGAGCCGCAAGCGGGATCGAGCATCTTGCCACGCGCGGGCTCGATGACGTTCATGATCATGCGGACGAGCGATTTGGGCGTAAAGAAGACGCCGTCGTCGCTTGCCACCGCTGGAGCAAACTTGCCAAGAAAGTACTCGTAGATGCGGCCGATGATATCGTCACCCTCCTCGTCGAGGGCAGGGTTGTTGAAGACACGGATGACGCTGCGCAACAGGTCATTGCCAAGCTCGGCGTAGGTGTCGGGAAGGACGCCCGCGAGCGAGGGGGTAATGGCAGCGATACTTGCCATGGCTTCGTTGACCGCCTTGCCGATGTCGGCGCCGTCGGGCAGGTTGAGCAAGTAGTCGTAGCGGGCCTCCTCGGGGATGAACATCGCGCCTTTGGCGGAGTAGTCCGCTGCCTGCTTGGGCGGTTTGCGACCTGTGATAGCGGCACGCTCAGCTTCGATCTGCTCGTCGGCGCGCTTGAAACGACCCCATGCATAGCGCAGGAAGATGAGGCCCAGAACCGGCATGCAGTACTGCTGACTCGTCAGCTTGGAGTTGGCACGCAATTCGTCTGCTGCCTCCCAAAGCTCACTCTCGAGCTTGCGGATGTCTGCCATCGTCACTTCTCCTTCTTGGACAGGTACTCAATGAGGCTCGTCTTCACGAGGGACGTGAAGCTGACGCCATTGAGAGCGGCCGCCTCCTTGGCGGCATCGCGCATGTTCTTGGGGATACGGATGGTTACCGCCACGTTCTCGCCGTCCACGAGGAAGCTTCTGAGCTCGCTCGGGGTGGCTTCTCCGTCGATAAGGTCGGCGTACTTCATGGGAACCTCCGCGATTGCATGATGCAATACAAATGCGCTTCTGATTCTAGCAAAGGGCGAAAAAGAAATAGCCGTCTGGTGCTGATAGGCAGACAATGTAATTGACTCCAATAAAATGGAGCGAGACCATTATTTGCGCAGATTAAAGCGTGTGTAGAAGAACGCAATGCAAAGCATAATAAAAGAACTGCATTGAGTGCGCAGCGACATGCACGGCAATCGTTGAAGTGGAACCATAATGAATCAATTACGGTTCCCGAGATGTTGGGAGGCAGAGGGGGAACCGCTTCAAGGCGTATGACCCCATCTGGGCAAACGAAGACAGCTGCTCAAAAGAGAGCTACCAGAATTGCACATAATAGCTTTCCGTTCAGATAATCTTGGACACGATTCAACGGGCGATGACGCCCACTCTAGGAAAGCTTGCATCGTCTCCTTATAATGCCTCATCAAGAAGTATCAGGTGTTAAGCAAGGCGAGAAAAATGGCTATGACCGAAATTGAAAAAGGGTTGTTTCTCAGACTTTTCAACCGTGGCGGCTATGTTCTTAATTTCACAACAAGCTCCTTCGACACTTTTACTAAAAGCAGCATTGGCGTTGCGCTTTGCGCTCATTACGGCCTATCGAAAGGTAGATCTCTCACCAACTACATCGAAGAAGAATCTGATGTAAGCGGAACAAAGTTGCTATGCGACTTGTTTGATTACTATGAGGCACAGCCTGAATACGCCAGCGAAATGGATGGCACTTCCACAGCTCGCGACGCTAAGAACCATCATTTTCTTTATGAAAAGTGCAAGCCCGTTGCGAGGCGAGAACGAGCAGGCGTCTCCGTTCTCGCCCAACCTGAGGAACTTGAGACCCATTTCACGAGCGACTACATGCGTCAACAAATCGACGCTCTCTTTTCATCACGAGAGACCAATCCAACTGAAGCGATTGGTAAGTCCAAGGAACTGATCGAAAGTTGTTGCAAAACAATCCTTGAAGAAAACAGCAGAGACTATGGGGGCAATTGGGGCGTATCGCAGCTTGTCAAGGAAACGATGAAGTGCCTCGGCATTGAGACAGACGACATTAACGCCGACCTCCCGGCGGGAGGGACCATAAAGCGCATCCTCAGCAGCCTCGGCAACATCGCCGGCGGTATTGCCGAGCTGCGCAACCCATATGGAACAGGTCACGGCAAAGCCGACAGCTATAAAGGACTGACCATAAGACACGCAAAACTTGCTGTAGGAAGTTCGGCGACGCTAGTCGAATACCTCTGGGATGCCCATGAATGGCGCAAGGAGCGCCAACGAAGTTAACCGACACAATCGGTTTCTAACTAATGCAGCCTCGTCAGCGCACTTAATGGCAACGGTCGCAGCTGCCGCAATCCATTCCGCCTGCACTTTTGTTTTGATAATGAGGCGCAGTTGATCGTGATTGGCCACCGTGGAAGCCACCTGCCAACATCGGGGACTGCCAGGCAGTAAGACAGCGCAACAAAACGGGCGGGGGCCTACCTCCCCTCCACCTTCATCCTCAGTAGCAGATCGCTCAGCTCGGGGCACCTGCTGGAGAGGCGCGTCTGAGCTCGCTCGCCCATCCCCCACCGCTGGCGGATCTCCTGGACACGCGGACTCACGTGGTAGTCCCCGTCCATCATCTGCTTGAGCAGCTTGGCGGTCACGCGCGCATCGGCCAGGGCGCTGTGGGCGTGACCCGTCGACTCGTCGAACTCGATGCCAAACCACGTCGCCGCGTCACTCAAAGAGACGCACCCGTGGCTGCCCACATCCATGATCGAGGTGTAAAAAGCCTGCAGGTCGGCCCAGTCCGTAGGAAATGCGGCAAGGTCGATTTGCTTTGCCTGGCACTCGGTCATAAGCTGTCGATGATCCGCCCCGCTCCAGCAAACTATCTGGGTGGAGCAGCGGCCGATCCAATCGCTGAGCCTTTTGATCACCACGTAGAGCGGATCGGCCATCGCGGTGTCCACGGCCGATATTCCCGTGAGCTCGCGGACGGGAAACGCAACGCCTTCGGTAAATTCCGTCTGCACAAACTGCGAGAACTCGCCCATAACGTTGCCGTGGTAATCGAGCTTGACGGCGCCGATCTCGATAATCTCGTTGCGCAGTCCACGGCGCTGGCGCTGCTTTGGCACCGGCGCAAACTCAAAATCCAGCACAATCTGGCGCGCAAAGTTCGTCGTATCGATAGCCGAGATACACGGCGTCTTTTCAGCCGACACGGTTACGGCCTCTCTCCGTCAACTGCCGCTTGCTACATAGGCGGCTACATTGCCGTAAGGATAGGCGCCCGTGCGGACATGAAATCGCACAGCACGGCTTTCCGGCATCCTTGCGTAAAGCCACACTTTGAGAGAATCACGTCACTGTTATTATCGAACATATATTCGTATTTATAGCAGTACTTTGATAGAATTGCAGTTGTTGACGGCAGTTCCATGTGCCGGGCAGCGCCCTCCATGCGACGGGAGGTGATGCCCATGACCGATCTGACTGATTTCGTGAAGCTCCTGACCGCTTTGGTCTCGCTCCTCACGGCGCTTATCGGACTTACCGAGGCACTCAAGCAGCGTACGAAGCAGAAAAAGAGGGGTCGACGCCTCTAAGGCATTGACCCCTTAATCGAAGTAACGGCGCTGCCCAGCTATCACCCTTGGGCTGCCGTCGACCTTATTCTACCCACGGGTGCCAGGTTTAACAAATGGATTTTCGGTTACGAAGTCCGG
The DNA here is from genome assembly GCA_019419585.1 of Collinsella sp. Taxonomy (GTDB): domain Bacteria; phylum Actinomycetota; class Coriobacteriia; order Coriobacteriales; family Coriobacteriaceae; genus Collinsella. Next base: position 18,948 of record DXZQ01000025.1, read on the forward strand.
AGCTCGCCCCTCTGCTCCAGCGGCGTTGCGCCGGATTCTGGGACGCACTTTCCGCCCCATGCCTCTATCGGAAACGGCATCCCATCCTGAAGCGGGAATCCGGGACGTAGTTTCCGCCAAAGGCCGCAAAGGGAAAGCGCGTCCCATTCCGAGCATCACATCAGAGCGCGCTTGGTTATCTCCGCTCACACATCTCGGCAAACGAAATCAGCTTGGCATCTCCCCTGCTCGCCGCAGCTTCCTGACATCCTTGCGTAAAGCCACGCTTCGAGAAGATCACGTAGCTTTTATGCTGCCGCCTAAAGAGCTCGCTTCGGTACACGAGCTTTTCCAGAACATCCTCGCCTACCGGTTCATTGCGCCATTTGCACTCCGCAAACAGCGCAGCGCCCTCGCCATCGTCAACAATCAAGTCGATTTCTTCCTGCGTATGCGTGCGATTATCCGTCCCCCACCAGCGCCCAACGCTTGCCGGAACCACATCGAGCTGGCCCGCGCGTGCGAGTTCGTACACGTATTGCCTGCATATAAGCTCAAAGACCGTGCCCATGTAATCCGATACGTGCGGCTCAATGCGCTTATACGCCATCTCGGCCATATCGTTTTGAATCAGCCCGATGTTCTGCGGAACAAACTTGTACCAGAACCTAAACATCTGGTCGCTCAGCAGATACACGGCTCGCTTATTGCTCGTCTCGTTTAGGGGCAGCTCGCGCTCGACAATCCCAAGCGACGCCAGCTTATCCACATAGCTCTTTACGTTGCTCGCAGGGATTCCCGTAGAGCTCGCAATCTCCGAGATCTTCGAGCGCCCCTGAGCAATTGCTTGCACGATCGCATCATATTGCTCGGGATTGCGGCACTCTTGCAATAGCAGGTTACTCGGCTCCTCAAAGAGATAGCCCGTAGGAGTAAGAAAAAGACGTTTGATGTTGTCCTTGAGCGGTGCGGCAGGATCGACTTTCTCGATATATGCAGGAATGCCACCTGTCATGCCATAGCAAACTGCAGCGTCTTCGCGACCCATGCTCTGCCGCAACCCGAGGGTCGTCGTAAAATCGAGCGGCATGATCTTAAACTGGGCCGTACGTCTACCGTATAGTGGGCTCTCGTAGCCCAACACCTGTTCCTCCATAAACGAAAGAGACGAGCCGCATAGGATCAGCATGAGCCTGGTCTCTTTGTACAGGTGATCAATCTTGTCTTGCAGCAACGAGCTGATCTCGGGATTCGATTGGGCGAGATAGGGATACTCGTCAATCACGACAATCAAACGTTCCGCGCGAGCCATGGTGGCCAATGCATCGAACGCTTCGTCAAAACTACGAAACGACACGCCTGCAGCACCAACCGAGCCTGCAAGTATCGCCTGGCTAAAGCCGTGCAGGTTTGCCTCCGCATTGGTACGACGAGCTTGAAAGTAAATAGCCTTCTTGTCTTGGATGAATTCTGTGATGAGACGCGTTTTGCCCACACGACGACGGCCGTAAATCACAGGCATTTCAAAGGAGCCCGTGCCATACAGTCGATTGAGCTCGGACATTTCCACTGTTCTTCCGATAAACATAGGGCCATCCTTCCTTTACGTTATAGCTAGCTATATTATACTTTCCTATAATATAGCTAGCTATAACGTAATTCGACAAGCGGCGCACGCAAAAGGGGCGGTACACCCCCGCACGTGGACCGTTCCGGAAAATGTATCCCGTTCTGGAGCCAAAAACTGGGCCGTAGTTTCCGCCAAGCATCCCATCCGGAAAGCGTGTCCCGTTCTGAGTGGCAATTCCGGGACACAGTTTCCGCTCCAAACAAAAGGCCCCGGCTCGCGATGGAGCTGGGGCCAAAGGCGCAGCGTATGTGGTTGATGCTGAGCGCGAACAACTCGTCAGCAATGACTGTCCGCGCTCTACCCTACCCGCGGTGACGGGCGCGGCTGTACGGCGTATCCACCATGGGCAGATCTGGACGCAGCTTGCCGTCAAACGCGCGATAGGCGTTCTGCACGGCGGGCGCCGTGGGGATCGTTGCGATCTCGCCGATGCCCTTGCCGCCGTATGCCACGGGCAACAGTTCGTCCTTCTCCACGTAGATGGCGTGGATATCCGGAATCTCGGGCGCGCGGAACAGCCCGAGCGTGCCGTACCTTGCCTGGGGCACGCAGTCCTTGAGCGGCCAATCCTCGGTAAGCGCATAGCCCATACCCATGAGCACGCCGCCTTCGATCTGACCCTGGATGGAGATGGGGTTGACCACCTTGCCGGAATCGTGCGCAGCATAGACCTCGCTCACGCGGCCGTCATCATCCAGAATGACCACATGCGTGGCAAAGCCGTAGCAGATGTGGCTCTTGGGGTTGGGAACGTCGGCGCCCAGCTTGTCGGTCGGCTCCAGGTACACGTAGCCAAACTCGCAGCCCTCGAGCGCCTTGATGGCGGCCGCGGGATCCTGAGGATGCATGCCCTGGCCGGCGACGAGTTCCTGTGTGTGCAGCTGATAGGCGCGACCGTCGTCGTACTCGATCTTGACGCCGTCGCCATGCGCGCTCACGGGAGTATCGGGTGCAGGCTTGCCGGCCTCGATGCCAAGCATGGCATCGCGCAGCAGGAAGGCGGCACCGCGCACGGCCTCGCCGGTCACGACCGTCTGACGCGAGCCAGACGTGGTGCCGGAATCGGGAGCGTTCTCGGTGGAGCACTCGCCGTTGGCGATGCAGCGAAGCGGCAGACCGCATGCCTCGGCAACGTCCTGCAAAAAGACGGTATTGCAGCCCTGGCCGATGTCGGACGTGGCGGCATAGACCACGGCCACGCCATTCTCGATGCGAATCTTGCAGCGGCCGGCATCGGGCAGGCCCACACCCACGCCGGCGTTCTTCATGGCGCAGGCGATGCCGGCGTGTCCGGGATGCGCATAGTAGGCATCCTTGACCTCGAGCAGCGTCTCCTTAAGCGCCGTGGAGCAATCGGCAATCTGGCCGTTGGGCAAAACCTCGCCCGGCTCGATGGCGTTTCGGTAACGAATCTCCCACGGATCCAGGCCGACCTTCTCCGCCAGAAGGTCGATCAGGCTCTCGAGCGCAAGCTCGGACTGGCAAACGCCAAAGCCGCGGTACGCGCCGGCGGGCGGGTTGTTGGTGTAGTAGCCAAAGCCGCGAATGTCGGTGTTCTGGTACTTGTAGGGGCCGACGGCATGCGTGCAGGCACGCTCGAGCACCGGGCCGCACAGCGACGCGTAGGCGCCGGTGTCAAAGTTGATCTCGCAGTCCAGACCGGTAAAGTTGCCCTCGGCGTCGCAGCCCAGCGTAAAGGTGCCGTCCATGGCGTGGCGCTTGGGATGGAACGCGAGCGACTCGGCGCGCGTGAGTTTGCACTTCACGGGACGCTGGAACTTATATGCGGCGAGCGCGGCCAGGTGCTGGATGGACACGTCCTCCTTGCCGCCAAAGCCGCCACCCACAAGCATGGTCTCGACGACCACACGCTCGGGCTCGTTGTCCCAGCCAAACATGTGGGCACACTCTTTGCGCGTGTCGTAGGCACCCTGGTCGGTCGACTGCACCTTGACGCCGTTCTTGTACGGGAAGGCGACGGCGCACTCGGGCTCCAAGAAGGCATGCTCGGTAAAGGGCGTGGTAAAGCGCTGCGTCACGGTAAACGCGCTTTCTGCCAGCGCCTTGGCGGCGTCGCCGCGCGTCACGTGACGGCTCTGGCACACGTTGTCCTTGAGCTCCACCGTGTTGCCAAAGGCAAAGAAGCTGTCGTGCAGGCGCGGGGCGTCGGCAGCCTTGGCCTCGACAATGTTGCGCACGGGCTCCAGCGGCTCGTAGTCAATCTTTACGAGCTTCTTGGCCTTCTCGAGCGTCGCCTCGTCCTCGGCAACCACCAGCACGATGGCGTCACCCACGCAGCGGGTGATATCGCCCTGGGCGATCATGACGTCCCAGTCCTGGATAAGGTGGCCGACCTGGTTGACCGGCACGTCCTCGGCGCGCAGGATGCCCACCACACCGGGCAGGGCCTCGGCCTTGGAGGTATCGATGGAGAGCACACGGGCGCGCGGATACTTGGAGCGCACGGCGCTGGCATAGGTCAGGCCCGGCTGATCGAGCTCGTCGATGTCATCGGGATACTTGCCCTCGCCGAGCACCTTCTTGCGCACGTCGATACGGAAGGCGCGCTTGCCCACGCCGTAGTCATCGCCGCGCTCCAGGTCCTCGTCGATCTGCTTTTCGCCGCGGAGCACCGCTGCGGCCAGCGAGATACCCTCGATAATCTTTTTGTAGCCGGTGCAACGGCAGATGTTGCCGCGAATGGCGTACTTGATCTGCTCCTCGGTGGGCTCGGGGTCCTCGGCGATGAGCGCCGCACCCGCCATGACCATACCGGGGATGCAAAAACCGCACTGCACGGCGCCCACGGCACCAAAGGCGTACACAAAGGCTTCGCGCACGTCCTGGGGCAGGCCCTCAACGGTCACGATGTTACGGCCGGCGGCAAGGGCGGTGGTCAGTACGCACGCCTTGACGGCCGCACCGTCCACATGGATGGTGCAGGTGCCGCAAGCGCCTTCGGAGCAGCCGTCCTTGGCGGAATGGATATGCAAGTCGTCGCGCAGGTAGCGCAGCAGCGGTTTGTTTTGGGTCGTCGTGTGCTCGACGCCGTTAACGGTAAAAGTGAATTCCTGTGCCATGGTGATTCCCTTCTACACGCCGGCGGCGATGCCGGTGCGGTCGTGGATGGCGCCATGCGGGCAGACGACGGCGCACATGCCGCACGACAGGCAATCCGCGCCGTCGATATGGGCGCAGTTGTCCTCGATGCGGATAGCGCCGGCAGGGCACTTTTTGGCGCACATGCCGCAACCGATGCAGCTCGTGTCGCAGATCTTGCGCGCAATGGCGCCCTTATCGGTGTTGTTGCAGCGCACCAGAATGTTCTGGTAGCCGGGAACGAAGGCAATCACGCGCTGCGGGCACGCCATGCCGCACAGGCCACAGCCCGTGCACTTGGAGCGATCCACGCGGGCGATGCCATCGACCAGCGCAATAGCGCCGTGGGGGCAGGCCGTGACGCAGGCGCCGCAGCCAATGCAGCCTTCGCTGCAGCGGGCGTCGCCGCCTGCGGAGGCGCAACCACTTCCGCAGGCAACGTAGGCCACGTTATGTTGAATGGATTTGGCCATAAGAGACTCGCCTATTTCTTAAGAAGGTACGAATAGTTGTCGCGCACGGCCCTGATGGTCAGGCGGACGGCCTCGGGAAGACCGGTGTTGACGGCATCGACCGAGACGGTGCGGACCGTGCCGGCGACGCGGACCTTAAAGTGGTCCTCGTCCACAGCCAGGAAGCCCTCGTTCTCGGAGTTCTCCATGTCCTGCTCGCTCCAGAACAGGGTGAGCTTGTCCTTGTAGGGACGACCCTCCTGGTAGGGGCAGAACACGGCGCAGTTGCCGCACTCGTTGCACATGCCGTCGACATGGACGACCTGATGCTTGGCCAGGCCCGGCACCTTAATGGCAACGTTGGCGCGGTTGGGGCACACGTCGCAGCAGACCTCGCACACCGAGCCGCAGCCCAGGCAGCGGGTCTTGGTGCAGTTGCGCTTGTCGCGGCACAGCGACCCCTTGCGCTCGTAGCAGGTGTCCTCGCGGCCGGCCTGAGCATTCTGGTCGGCGTACTTGTTAAAGTCCACGCCGGCGATGGCACGGGCAACCTCGGCGGCATCGGCGATGGCCTCGACCACGGTGGCAGGACCGCGACGGCAGTCGCCCGCAGCCCAGACGCCCTCGACGCCGGTGGAGGTGGCGGCAAGGCGGCCGCGACGGTCGTGCTCGACGCCCGCGGCATCGTACAGGCTGGAATCGATACCCTCGCCCACGGCGCAGATCACCGTGGTGGCGGAAAGCTCGACGGTCTCGCCCGTGGCGACGGGGCTGCGACGGCCGCTTGAATCCGGCTCGCCAAGCTCCATAACGTCGCAGGTCAGCACGGCGCCGTTAAGTGCCTTGGGGGCCAGCAGCTCGCAGAACTCAACGCCGTCGGCAAGAGCAAGATCAAGCTCTTCCTCGTCAGCGGGCATCTGCTTCTTGGTGCGGCGATACACCAGGCGCACGTTCTTCACGCCAGCCAGACGCTTGGCCACGCGAGCCGCGTCCATGGCGGTGTTGCCGGCGCCAATGACCACGACGTCCTCGCCCAGCTCGAGCTTCTCGCCCTTCTTGGCGGCCTCGAGGAACTCCAGCACATCGAGCTCGGCACCCTCGCCCAGGCCGGCGGAACCGGGCATCCAGGCACCGGTGGCCACGACCACGTCGGTAAAGCCCTGGGCCTTGAGCTCGTCAATGGAATCAACGCGAGCGTTGAGCTGCACCTTGGCGCCAAAGGCCAGGCAGAGCTCGGCATCGTGAGAGATATCGTCGCTCGCGATGCGGAACTCGGGAATCACGTGACGGACCACGCCACCGAGCGAATCGCGGGCCTCGAAGATGGTGACAGGCACGCCGGCACGCGTCAGGAAGAACGCGGTTGCCAGGCCGGCCGGGCCGCCGCCGATAACGGCAACGTTGCGCTCGCCGTCGTTTGCGATGGCCTGGGCGCGCAGCTTGGGCAGCACGGCGGCCATGGCCTCACGGGCGGCCTTGAGCTTGCTGGCGCGGATCTGGGCGCCCTCGGGCTCGTAGAATGCACGCTCGCAGGCACGGCCGCAGGGATGCGGGCAGATGGTGCCGGTAATGAACGGCAGGGCGTTGCGCTCGATGATGATGTTGAATGCGTCCTCGTAGCGGCCCTCGTCAACAGCCGCCAGATAGGCGGGAATATCCTGCTGGATGGGGCAGCTCGTGCGGCACGGCGTGGTAAAGCAGTCGGAAAGCGGGCTCTTGCCGGCGACCTTGCGGTCGGGTAGCGGGCGCAGCGGCTTCTTGTAGAGCGGATTGGTGAGCGAATCGGTCTGGATCGCGGTCACCGCCTCGAGCGAAATGCCCGCGAACGGCTTGCCATCCAGGTCGGTAAACTCGCCGGCCATCTGGCTAAAGCGCTCGTAGCCACCGGGCTTGAGCACGTCGGTCGCCAGGGTGACGGGCCAAATGCCGGCGTCATACAGGGCGCGGATGTTGTAGACCGTGGCACCGCCGGAGTAGCTGATACGCAGCTTGCCATCGAACTGCTCGGTAATGCGACGGGCAGCCTCGATGGTCAGCGAGAACAGTGAACGGCCCGACATGTACATCTCGGTGGAGGGCAACTCGTCCCTCGTCACGTCGACGGGGAACGTGTTGGTCAGCTTGACGCCAAACTCCAGGCCGTGCTCGGCGCATAGGGCAATCAGGCGCTCGAACATGGGCACGGCGTCGGCCCACTGCAGGTCCTCGCGGAAGTGCGTATCGTCGAAGACGATGTAGTCAAAGCCCAGCTCATTGAGGCGCTGACGTGCAAACTCATAGCCCAGCAGCGTGGGGTTGCACTTGATGTAGGTGTTGAGGCCCTTCTCGGTGATCAGATAGGTCGCGATGCGCTCGATCTCCGCCGGCGGGCAACCATGCAGCGTGGACTCGGTGATGGAGTTGGAGACGCGCGCCGGGATGGACTCGACAAACGCGGCGTCGACATGCTCAAACTTGTCCAAGTTAGCGAGCGCCCACGTGCGGCACTCGTTCCAGACGTCAGAGCCGCTGGCGTCCTTCATGCCCTCGATGTAGGCGTCGACCTTAGGGCTCTTGATGCCCTCCAGGTCATAGCCCACGGACATGTTAAAGACAAAACCGTTCGGGCTGCCCAGGCCGTACTCGCGAGCGATCAGGTGGCAGGCGAACCATGCCTTCACGTACTCGGCAAAGGCCTGCGGAACCTCGAGCTCGGTCGACCACTCGCAGTTGTAGCACTCGTCCTGCGCCACAATGCAGGGCTTGTTCACACACTTGGAGAGCTCCTCGCCGTCCATAACCTGAACGGTCTTGAGCTCAAAGAAGCGGGAGCCGGCCACGTAGGATGCCACGATGTTCTGGGCCAGCTGCGTGTTGGGGCCGGCGGCCGGGCCAAACGGAGTCTCGATGCGCTCGTCAAAAATGGGAAGCGCGCCCTCCTGGTTGGTCGTGACCATCTTACGCACGCCAAAGATGGCGTCCTGGGTCTTATGCTCCTCGATGATCCAGTTCATCAGCTGCGAAAACGGGATCGGCCTCATGATGTCGCTCATAATGAGCTCCTCTCTGTAACGCCCGGCGAGACCGCGCGGCGGGCGCAAATACGGTGTAGCGCTAGCACAGCGCCGGCGACCCCGCGGAGGCCGCCTATACGCGCGTCGGATGCGGCGAAACACCCGACGCGCGTGAATCTACTTGTAATTAGTAGGAGCGATCGTTGAGCGTGCTCCAGAGCTTCTTGGACTCAGCCATGGTCCACGCGTTGATCTTGTCCTCATCAATGCCAACGAACTCGCGATCCTTGTACAGGACGCGGCCGTTGATGATGGTGGTGCGGCAGTTTTTGCCCATCATGCCAAAGAGCATGTGGCCGTCGATGTTCTCCTCGCTCAGCGGCGTAAAGGGCTTGTAGTCCATGACGATGACGTCGGCGGCAGCGCCGGCCTCGAGCACACCGAGCTTGCGATCGAAGTACTTGCTCGCCATCTTGGCATTGTTCTCGAACAGCATGGTCATGGCCTCGCACCAGCCCACGTTGGGCATGGCGGCGTTGTGACGCTGAATGATCAGGAAGACCTTGAGGCTCTCGAGCATATCGTGGGTGTAGGCGTCGGTGCCCATGCACACGGGGATGCCGCGGCGGAAGAACTCGAGCACGGGGGCGCAGCCTACGGCGTTGCCCATATTGGATTCGGGATTGTTGACCAGCCAGGTGCCGGACTCCTTGACGATATCCATCTCGGCAGGCGTCACGTGGATGCAGTGACCCAGCATGGTGTCGGGACCCAGCAGGTTGTGCTGCAGCAGGCGCTCGACGGGGCTGATGCCGCCGCGGTTGAGGCGGGAATCCCACACGTCGTTCATGCCCTCGCACACGTGGATGTGGAAGCCGGTCAGGCCGTTGTTGGCCTCGGCCATCTTGTCCATGGTCTCGTCCGACAGCGTAAAGGTGGCGTGACCGCCAAACATGGCGGCGATCATGTGGTTGTCGTTATCGCGACGCTCTTTGGCGGCCCACTGGGCAAACTCGGCGTTCTCGGCAATGGCCTGGTCGCATTTTTCCTGGCCGCGGCGATCGGAGACCTCGTAGCACAGGCACGAACGCATGCCCAGCTCCTGAGCTGCGTCCTTAATGGTGAAGAGGCTTCCCGGGATCTCGCAGAAGCTCGCATGGTGATCGAAGATCGTGGTGACGCCATCGCGGATGGAGTCAAGAATCGTGGCGTAGGCGCTGGCCTTGGTGCCGTCGAGCGTCAGGTTGTCGTCAATCTTCCACCACTGCTGCTCAAGATTCTCCAGGAAGTTGGTGGGGTTGCAGCCCTTAATGGCAAGGCCGCGGGCCAGACCCGAGTAGATGTGGGTGTGGCAGTTGATAAGTCCGGGCATGATGAGGTTGCCCTGGGCGTCGACGTACTCGGCATCCGGGTACTTGGCCTTGAGCTCGCACTCGGGACCTACTTCGACGATCGTATCTCCGTCAATGGCGACCGCACCGTTTGGAATGAACGGGGCCTGAGCGTTGCGGGTAAAGACGGAACCGTTAGCGACCAGAAGCATGAATGCTCCCTTCAACATCAGGGGCGGGGTTTGACACCTCTGACATGGCGGAGTGCGAAGCGCCGGCCTACACCGGAAACGGGCCCTCTCCCGTCAACGCTTCACCAAAGGGACAACCCTTTGAAGTGCGGCTTGGCGCCGCATGACGTCGGCGGACGAGGCGATGCGTCCGCCGACGAATAGCACCGAATTGGTTACTTCTTGCTCTCGGGCAAGACCAGATCCACGGCAGCGTCCTTGGCAGCATCGATGTGCTGAGCCACGACCGGCGTCTGCGGAAGGATCAGGTTAAGGACAATGGCCATGATGGCGGTGGGGGTTACGGCATTGGAGCCGATGACGGTGGACACCCAGGCGGGCATACCCTCGCCGGCAAGGCAACCGCTGGCCATCCAGATACCCAGGCCAAAGACGACGGAGGTACCGACGATGGTGGTAGTGCGCTGCGTGAGGCCCTCGCGGGTGAACATGCGCACGCCGTTCATGGTGATGGTGCCAAAGACGCCGACGGTCGCGCCGCCGATGACGGGCTGCGGGATAGCGGAAAGGACGGCAGAGAGCTGCGGGAACAGACCGGCAATGGCAAAGACGGCCGCGATGATCACAAAGACCCACTTGTTGACGACCTTGTTAGAGCAGATGATGCCCACGTTCTGGCCAAGGGCGCTGGTGGGAAGACCGCCCAGCAGGCCGCCGACCATAGAGGTGAGGCCCTGGGACACGATAGCGCCGGAGAGCTCGCGCTCGGTGGGCATACGGTCGATGGAGCCCAGGCAGGCGGCGGAGACGTCACCGATAACCTGGATGGCAACCATGGGGAACACGACGGCGAGGGTAATGCAGACCTCGGGATCAAACTCGAGCGCGTAGGGCATGAGCTTGGGAAGGGCGAAGACCTGAGCGGTGGCGACGCTGGAGAAGTCGATCATGCCAAAGGGAATGGAGACGATCATGCCGACGATCATGCCAAAGAACACGGATCCCAGCTTGAGCGTGCCCTTGCCAAAGTTGGCGAGCGCAAAGACCACGGCGAAGGTGATAAGAGCGACGCACCAGGCCTGCGGAGTGCCCCACAGCGGCGTACCCATACCGCCGGCCATATACTTGACGGCCGTGGGATACAGCGAAACGCCGATGGAGAAGATGACCGTACCGGTCACGACAGGCGGGAACAGCCATTTGATCTTGCTGTAGGCCAGACCAAAGAGGACCGCGACGGCGCCGCCGACGATCTCGCCGCCCAGCAGCGCACCAAAGCTAAAGCCCGAGGCGCCCATGGCCTGCAGGGCCGGCAGGAACGCGAACGAAACGCCCATGACGATGGGCAGGCCGCCGCCGATGCGACGGAAGGGGGCAAAGGCCTGAAGGGCCGTATCGATCGCCGAAAGAATGAGCGCGACCTGGATGATGTCGGTGCTCTGCTGGCTATTAAAGCCGTAGACGCCGGCCATGATGACCGCCGGGGTAATGATGCCGGCAAACGATGCCAGTACGTGCTGAAGGGCACACGGGATCATTTCCTTAACGGGAGGCATGCCTTCGCGAGTGAACAGGGCTTCAGTGCCGTTCGTAACCGTCTCCTGGGTCATTTGACCACCAATCCTCGAAGTAGTTGTTTTCGCATCTAACGCTCTATTGTGACGCAGTGCGGGGTTGAGGTTGTGCCTTCATTGCATATCGTATTAAAGATGATTCTCATTCTCAATAATAATTTTTTGTTATCAGACTATTCCTCAGCTGAAATAACGCATTTCCGCAGGTCATGAAAGTGTCTGGTCAAAATAGCATCTAACTTTTCTTTTGGTCAACCGTTTACCGCCAAATATCTACCGCTCATCTGTATTACGCAATGTACCTGCGGATATACGAGATGATGGACAGCGTGTTACCATGAGAAAAAATTGTTATGAACATTTCCGATTTCACCCAAAGGAGTTGCCCGTGAACGAGACCGTACGTCGCTTTTTGCCTATGGTCGATTTTCTGGAGCAGATACTCGGCAAAAACAGCGAAATCGTGCTGCACGATTTCTCGGATCCCGACCACGCCATCGTCGATATTCGCAACGGCATCGTGAGCGGCCGCAAGGTCGGCGGTCCCGCCACCGATCTGGCACTCAAGATCATGCACGACGCCAAGTATCGCGACCTGCCGTTTATTACGGGCTACGAGGGGCGCGGTGCCGGCGGCAAGACGTTGGAGTCAGCGACGTACTTTATCCGCGAGAATGACGAGATCGTCGGTATGCTCTGCGTCAACACCGACCTCTCGACCGTGCGCTCCATCAACGCCATGGCGCAGCAGCTCATGGCGTGCTTCGACGCGGCGCCGACGCGCACGGAGCCCGCCCCTATCGAGGTCGAAAGCCTTTCGGAGTCCACACAGGAGCTCATCGACCGCAGCATTGCCGAGTTGCTGAGCGCGCGCGGGCTGGATGTAGCGTCGCTTGGTCAGAGCGACCGCGTGGACGTCATTCGCCACCTCAACGGCAACGGGGTGTTCATGCTCAAGGGCGCCGTGGCCTGCGCCGCCACCGCGTTGGGCATCTCGGAGCCCAGCGTCTACCGCTACTTGCAAAAAGTCCGCAAGGAGGGCTAACCCACCGATCCCTTGGGGACGGAGGAAAACGGATCATTTTTGTCGCATCGCTTGACAAAAGACCCTGCAGCTCGCACGCGCTGCAGGGTCTTTTTGCATGTCATGTTTAGTTGTGGCCAACGCCTTAGAGAGCGGCGACGACCTCGATCTCGACCAGACCGCCGGCTGGAAGGGCGGCAACCTGGAAAGCGCTGCGCGCGGGGAACGGAGCCTCGAACTTGGAGGCGTAGATCTCGTTCACGGCAGCGAAGTCGGCAATGTCGGCAAGGTAGACCGTGGTCTTGACGACATCGGCAAAGGTGGCGCCGGCAGCGGTCAGCAGGGCCTCGACGTTGGCGAGGGACTGCTTGGCCTGGGCCTCGACGCCCTCGGGCATCTTGCCAGTTGCGGGGTCGATGCCCAGCTGGCCGGACAGGAACACCATGTTGCCGGTCTGGATGCCGGGGGAATACGGTCCGATGGCTGCGGGTGCGTTATCGGAAGACACGACGGTCTTGCTCATGTTTTTCTCCTTACAATCAAATAGAGAGCGTGAGCGCGGCGTTCGCACCGGGAGGCACAGTTCGGTCTGAACACCGCGCTTGATTGGGATAGTAGGGGATGATTTTGCCCGATGCAAGATAATTATCAGATTGCGATAATATTTTATCGCCCAACGGCGCGTACGGGCCGACGAACGGCGTGACTGGCGACGTGCCCGAATACTGATCCCTTTTCCTCCGTCCCCTTCGGATCACGTGATCCCTTAGGGACGGAGGAAAAGGGATCATTTTTGCCCGAGAGGCTGCTGAAGACTTTGTCCTGCTTAGGCTGCGGGCATCGCCTGCCGCGACGGCACCACTATACTTTTGAGTATCTGAGCATTTTGAAAGGCAGGATATGACCGCAACCGCCAGTCGAACCACCAACCGCAGGCCCGAGCTCTTGGCCCCCGCCGGAGGCCCGGAGCCCTTTGCCGCCGCACTCGCTGCTGGCGCCGATGCCATCTACTGCGGCATGGGCAGCTTCAACGCCCGCCGCAAGGCAACGAACTTTACCGACGAGGCCTTTGAGCAGGCCTGCCGCGCTGCACACCTGGCCGGCTCGCGCGTTTATGTCACGGTAAACATCGTCATCAAGCAGTCCGAGATGAGCGATGCGCTGCAGCTCATCCATCGCTGCTCCACGCTGGGCGCCGACGCCTTTATCATCCAGGACTGGGGCCTGTTCTTTGAGGTCAAGCGCACCATGCCCGGTATCGAGACACACATCTCGACCCAGGCGAACATCCACGATGACCGCGGGACTATCTGGTGCCGTGAGCAGGGCGCCGACCGCGTGACCCTCTCGCGCGAGCTCTCCATCGACGAGATCGCCGCCATTCACAATGCCGCGCCCGATGTTGACCTCGAGGTCTTTAGCCACGGCGCCATCTGCTTTTGCTACTCGGGTCTGTGCCTGCTGTCGAGCTTTGCCATGGCGGGCCGCTCGGCCAACCGCGGCATGTGCGCCCAGCCCTGTCGCCTGCCTTACGAGCTGATTGACGAGAACGGTCGCGCGCTCTCCCCCGCCGGTCGCGAGCGCGCGCTATGCCCGCGCGACACCAATACCTCGCAACTCGTTCGCCGCCTGTATGACGCCGGCGCCGCATCGCTCAAGCTCGAGGGCCGCATGAAGGCCCCCGATTACGTGTATTCCATCGTCGACGTGTATCGTCATCAGATTGATGACATGCTGGCCGATGTTTCGACCTCTAGGGATGAAGAGGCCGCCCGCCAGCGCCAGCTCAAGCGCTGCTTTAACCGCGACTTTACGCACGCCTATCAGGACGGTACCTCGGGTGACGAGATGATGAGCTACGAGCGCTCCAACAACCGCGGCCAGATCGTGGGCACGGTGCTTGGTAGCCGCCTGGCCAACCGCGATGTGCGCGGGCTCAAGCCCGACGACCGCCGTCGCCGCGCTGCCATCGCCCGCATTGAGCTGTTTGAGCCCGTGGGCAAGGGCGACCTGCTGGAACTTCGTCACGATAACGAGTTCGACCAGTTCCTTACCACCATCGCCGCCGATGATGCCGCCGCGGGCGACATCATCGAGTGCCGCGTGCCTCGCAGCATGCCCGAGGGCTGCCGCGTGCGCGTGATTCGAAGCCAGCGCGCCATTGACGCTGCCGGCGCCGCGCTCAAGCGCGATGTGCTGCGTCGCCGCGCCGTAGATGTGTCCGTCGTGGCGCGTCTGGGCGAGCCGTTTACCGTTACGCTCACCTGCTGCGACGACCCCGCGCTCACCGCCACCGCCACCGGCTTTACCGTCGAGGCCGCCAAGACTCGCGCCGTCGAGGCGGCAGATCTGGTGAAGCACGTCGGGCGCATGGGCTCCTCGCCCTTTGAGGCCGCGAGCTTTGACGTGGCCCTCGACGAGGGCTGCGGCATGGGCTTCTCCGCCGTACATAAGGTGCGCGCCGCCGCTTGCAAGGCGCTGGAAGAGGCCATTCTGGCGCCGTACGCGGAGCGCGCCCGTACGCTCGAGCTGCCGGCGATTGTCACCAGTGATTCCCGCCCCGCGCCCGAGCACTACCGCGATGAGCCGCAGATCTGCGCCGCCGTCACCACGCTCGTCGCCGCCGAGACCGCTCGTGCCGAGGGTGCAACGCGCATCTACATGACCACCGATGCGCTCGAGGCCGCCGGTGTCTCCCCCGCCGATGCGTTTGAGCAGGGCATTGTACCCGTACTCGACGAGGTCTGTCGCGCCGTTGACCACGTACGCGTCGACCCATGGATTCTTGCTGGAGCGACTGTCGCCGTCGGCAATATCTCCGAGCTTGCCCTGGCCGCCCAGGTTGGCGCCACGGCCGAGATTCGCTCTTGCCTGCCCGTGCACAACACGCCTTGCATGGAGGCACTTGCCGAGCGCAGAGCCGGTGCTTTTTGGCTCTCGCCCGAGATCACGCTCGACGAGATTATCTCGCTTGGCACCTCCGCGCCCGCAGCCCTGGGCATCACCGTGTTCGGCCGCCCGCGCGTTATGACGAGCGAACACTGCATTTTGCAGGTTGCTAACGGTTGTATCCACGATTGCGCCAACTGCCGCCTGCGCGCCCGCAAGCTGTCGCTCAAGAATATCGACGGCAAGGTCATGCCCGTGCGTACCGACATCCACGGCCGCTCGCGCCTGTATGATGCCTACCCCATCGACCTCACGCCGCAGGTTCCGCAGCTGCTCGATGCCGGCGTGCGTCGTCTCATGGTGGACGGAACGCTGCTCGAGGCAGATGAGGTGGGCCGTGCCGTCGCTCGCGTCCGTCGCGCCGTCGAGGCAGCTCAAGCCGGCCGCAAGCCCGCCGCCCGCCTGCGCGGGGCGACTTCGGGCTGCATGTTTGTGGGAATTAGCTAACCGAAAGGCTTACACGTGAACGAAGAACCTCAAGTCCTCTACTGCGACGCCTGGCTCATGGCCATCGACAAGCCCGCCGGCATGATCGTCCACGGCGACGGCACCGGCGAGCGCACGCTCACCGACTACGCCAGCGACCTGCTGCTGGCGATGGGCGACGGCTTTGCCGCGACCGACATGCAGCCGCTCAACCGCCTAGACCGCGACACCACCGGCGTGGTGCTGTTCTCGCTCGACAAGCAGACGCAGCCCGCCTTTGACCAGATGATTATCGACCACGCATTCGAAAAGCACTATCTGGCGCTCGCCGAGGGCAAAATCGACTGGAACGAGAAGCTCATCGACAAGCCTATCGCCCGCGACCGCCACGATAGCCGCAAGATGCGCGTTGGCGCCAGCGGCAAGCCATCTCAGACGCGCGTCAAGGTACTCAAGCGCCTTAAGAGCCGCCGCGGCCTGCCCACGCGCTCGTATATTGATGTCGAGCTGCTCACCGGCCGCAAGCATCAGATTCGCGTGCACCTGGCAAGCGAGCATCATCCCCTGGTTGGCGACGACCTGTACGGAACGCCGCGCCCCTGCGGCCTCATGCTCCATGCCCACAGCGTGTCCTTTACGCATCCCGTAACCGGCGAGCACATCCACATCGAAGCCCCTTGCCCCTGGGAGCCCTAAACCACCACAATGGGAACAGGCACCTTTATGATGGTTTTGCCGCGATGGCTCAGCCGCGGTCCCAAAACGTCTCGATCTGTAACAGTTAGAACCCATTTTCCGGTCTATCTGTTACAGATCGAGACATTCGAATCCCCTCAAGGGAATAATCTCAATCTGTAACAGTAACTCGGCAAAATCAGTCCCAGATGTTACAGATTGAGACAAAGGGACGGCGCGGTTCGTAAGTATCTCGATCTGTAACATCTAGCCTGCTTTTAACGGTCTGGTTGTTACAGATTTAGATAAACCGGTAGACAACAAAAGCGGCAGCGCCCGGGATGGTCGTTGCCGCTTTTCCATTGACCCACCACAAAGGTGCCTGTCCCCTTTGTGGTGGTTTTGGCCTTCCCGTCGCTAGACCGTGACGACGTTGTCCATTGTCCGGTACTTGGCGGGGACCTCGCCTGCGGTAATAATCGTTGCGTCACGAAAGTCCGCGAACTTGACGGGCGCCACCATGCCAAATTTACTGGCGTCCGAGATTACGAAGCGCTTGGCCGTATGGCGCATCGAGATACGCTTTACTTGCGCCTCCTCGATATCGGGCGCCGTGAAGCCCTGCTCGGCGGCAATGCCGTTAGAGCCCCAAAAGCCGCAGTTGAAGTTGTAACGGTCTAAGGTTGCCAAGGCATCGGGGCCAACGAGCGCCTCGGTCTCGGGTTTGAGCTCGCCGCCCAGCACCACGGTACGCATGCCGCGCAAAGCGAGATGCTGAGCATGGAGCACGGAATCAGTCACATAGGTGACACCTTCGAGATGCGGAAGATGCTCGATGAGCCTGAGCGTCGTCGAACCCGAATCGATGTACACAAAGCTCTCGGGCTCTACCAGCGCCGCCGCACGGGCGCAGATACGTTCCTTGTCGTCGTTATGGAGATCGCTGCGCTCATTAAGCGTTAGGTCGCGCGTCACGTGCGCGCGCTCAAGGCTCGTCGCCCCACCGTGCACCTTGGCGATACGGTGTGCGCGATTGAGCGTCTGCAGGTCGCGCCGAATGGTAGACGCCGTCACGCCCAGGGCCTCAGCAAGCTCCGGTACGGTAACCGAGCCCGTCTGCTGCACCATCGACACGATTGCGTTGAGCCTATCTTCCGCAAGCATCGCTTACTCCTCCTCGGGGTACACGACTCCCCAATCGGCGCGAAGCTTGGTCATAAGCTCCATAACATCAGAAGCATAATCCAGAAGCTCGCGCTTGGAGTCGTCGCCGGCAACGGCCTTCTCAAGATCGGCCATCTCATAGCAAAGGGCGTAAGCCTCGGTGCCTGCGTGGACCTCCTCGCGGTGGCCGTCCGCAGTCCACACGATGGTCGCGTGATCGGCACGCGGATATTCGTTGACCTCGATGTAGCACTTGTCAAAGCTGATGACCGAGCGCTTGGGCTGCTTGGAGTGAAGCGTAAGGCTCACGACGCCCAGCTGCTGCTCGGCATTGCGGCAGACGATGCCGCCCGCAACATCGACGCCAGTCTCGCAGGTGTTGCCTAGAGACACGACCTCGGCGGGCTGGCTCGCCATAAACAGGCGCATGACGGACAGGGCATACACACCAATATCGAGCATGGCACCGCCGGCAAGGTTGCGATTGTAGAAACGGTTGGTCAGGTCGCCGTACTCCTTGTAGCTACCAAAGTTGAGCTGAGCGAGGTTCATGCGGCCGAACTCGCCGGCATCCATGCGGCGACGCAGCTCTTGATACAAGGGCATGTGGAGCACCGTGGTAGCGTCCATAAGGACCACGTTGTGCTCGGCGGCAATGGCACGGACCTCATCGAGTTCAGCGGAATTGAGGGTAATGGCCTTCTCGCAGAGCACGTGCTTGCCGGCTGCCAGGGCAGCGCGCAGATAGGTGATATGAGTGTTGTGCGGGGTAGTGATGTAGACGGCGTCGATGCCAGGATCGGCGTAGAGGTCCTCAACCGTGTCGTAGACCTTCTCGATGCCATACTGCTCGGCAAAAGCCTGAGCCTTGGACAGCGTACGGTTGGCGACGCCCGCAAGCTTGCGACCGGCAAGAGCAAGGGACTGAGCCATCTGGTTGGCGATAACGCCGCAACCGATGACGGCCCAATGGAGCTCGGGAGCCGTAAAAATATCGTCGGGGAACGGCTTGTCCTGGACCGAAGCGAACGCTGCTTTGGCGGCTGCCGCGGCGTCGAGCGGAGCCTGCTTGGAATCTGCCATTATGTGCCTCCTGTGTCATAGAACGCCTTGCTTTCTGACAGCTCTATATTCGCACAAACACGCGCTTCTGTGCGCGTTTTTGCGTATCTCACCGCTAAACGGTCATTATTATCCCGAAAACGGCGCATATAAACGCAGTGGTACGCAAGAAATCGC
This sequence comes from Collinsella sp., assembly GCA_019419585.1. Lineage (GTDB taxonomy): Bacteria > Actinomycetota > Coriobacteriia > Coriobacteriales > Coriobacteriaceae > Collinsella. Next base: position 37,674 of record DXZQ01000025.1, read on the forward strand.
AGTAAAATGCGCACGAACACGCACGCGGTCAATTTGAAGAACACGGCGCGCTCATGTATGCCCACTCATTTATGTCTGTCCCCAATGAGTGTTCAATCTAACGCGCATAAACGCGCACACAAGCAATTTGTACAGCGCACCCGCTCATCTATGCTTGCCCATTAAGGGCACTCATTTAAGTCTGTCCCCAATGAGTGCAATGAGTCGGGATAGAAAAAGGCCCGGGTGCCGTGGCATCCGGGCCTTTACTAGCAACTTGATGTTGCAGGCAGCTTAGAACTTGTGGCCGCACTTCTTGCAGACGCGCAGCTTGTTCTTGCCGTCCTTCTCGTGACCGACGCGGGTAACCTTACCGCACTCGGGGCAGACGAGATTGACGTTGGAGGCGTCGATGGGAGCCTCCTGCGAAACGATGCCGCCCTGCTGGTTGGCAGCGTTGGGCTTGACGGCCTTCTTGACGACCGAAACGCCCTCGACAACGACCTTGTTCTCGGCAGGGAGAGCACGCAGGACAACGCCCTGCGTGCCGCGATCCTTACCAGAGAGAACCTGGACCTTATCGCCCTTCTTGATATACATATATCTCCCCTAACTACAGGGTCTCGGGAGCGAGCGAGACGATCTTCATGTACTTCTTGTCACGAAGCTCGCGAGCGACGGGCCCGAAGATACGGGTGCCGACGGGCGAACCATCGTTGTTGATGACAACGCAGGCGTTCTCATCAAAGCGAATGTAGGAGCCATCCTTGCGGCGGATCTCCTTAACGGTGCGAACGACGACGCAACGGACAACGTCCTTCTTCTTGACGTTGGCGCCAGGGGTAGCCTCCTGGACAGCACCGATGAACACATCGCCGATGCCTGCATAACGACGCTTGGAACCGCCAAGCACCTTGATGCAGCGAATCTTGCGAGCGCCGGAGTTGTCGGCGACGTTCAGCATGGTTTGCATCTGAATCATGGTAGATGTTCCTCCGAACTAAGAACCGAAGAGAGGTGCGCAGCCTTTATGCGGCCCGTGGTATGCAAGCCAGGCATACGCACATCTTCGGAAACGTACAAGTCGTAAGAGCGACTGCTTATTTAGCGCGCTCGACGACCTCGATGAGGCGCCAACGCTTCATCTTGGACATAGGACGGGTCTCCATAACGCGGACGGTATCGCCCACGCCAGCCGTGCACTCCTCGTCGTGAGCGTGCAGCTTCTTGGAGCTGGTCATCATCTTGCCGTACTTGGGGTGACGCTTGCGCTCGGTGATGGTGACAACGATGGTCTTGGCACCGGAGACGGAGGTAACGACACCCGTACGGACCTTACGCGAGTTACGCGAATCAGTCATGTTCTCTCCTTAGGTCCTACTCGGCGACAGCGGACTTCTCCGCTGCGATCTCGCGGGCGCGCTGCTCCGTGAGGACGCGAGCGATGTCCTTCTTCACGGTGTTGACGCGAGCGGTGTTGTCCAGCTGGCTGGTGGCCATCTGGAAACGAAGGTTAAAGAGCTCGGCGCGCATTTCCTTCAGCTTCTCAACGAGCTGAGCGTCCGAGAGCTCACGAATCTCTGCGGGCTTCATTAGTTCTCCTCCTTGGCGGCGGCGGCGTCCTCAGCAGCCCACTTGGCCTCGAGAGCGGCCTCCTCAGCCATCTCCTTCTCGATGCGCTGCTCAGCGTTCTTAGCAGCAACAATCTTGGTCTTGATGGGAAGCTTGTGCTGTGCAAGACGCAGAGCCTCGCGAGCGACCTCCTCGGGCACGCCCTTGACCTCGAACATGATGCGGCCGGGCTTGACGACGGCCACCCACTCCTCGGGGTTACCCTTACCAGAACCCATGCGAGTCTCGGCAGGCTTCTTGGTGATAGGCTTATCGGGGAAGATCGTGATGTAGACACGACCGCCACGCTTCATGTAGCGGGTCATGGCAATACGAGCGGCCTCAATCTGACGGTTGGTGATCCAATGGGCCTCGAGAGCCTGGATACCAAACTCGCCGAAATGCAGCTCGGTATTACCCTTGGCCTGGCCCTTCATGGAGCCACGCTGCACCTTGCGGTGAAGAATACGCTTAGGGGCAAGCACTACTGACCCCTCCTCTCGGAGTTACGACGACGAGGACGGGAAGAGCCCTCGAGTGCAGGGTTGGGAACAGGCTGGCCCGGGAGCTTCTCGCCCAGGTAGATCCAGACCTTCACGCCGCAAGCGCCCATGGTGGTGCTGGCGACAGCCGTGCCGTAGTCGATCTTGGCACGGAGGGTGTGCAGAGGCACGCGACCCTCGCGGTACCACTCACGACGGCCCATCTCGGCACCGCCGAGACGACCGGAGCACTGGATACGGATGCCCTTAGCGCCGGCCTTGCGGGCGGACTGGACAGCCTTGCGCATAGCGCGACGGAAGGCAACGCGGCCCTCGAGCTGCTCGGCGATAGACTGAGCAACGAGGTTGGCGTCGAGCTCGGGGCGCTTGATCTCAACAACGTCGACGGAGAGCTGGCCCTTGGAGACGCCAGCGACCTTCTCGAGCTCGGTGCGGAGGGTATCGATCTCGGCACCCTTCTTACCGATGACAACGCCGGGGCGAGCGGTGAGGATGATGACCTTCACCTTGTCGCCAGCGCGCTCGATCTCGACGCGGGAGACAGCTGCGCGGGAAAGACGCTTCTCGAGGTACTTGCGGATCTCGAGATCGTTACCGAGGGTCTTAGCGTAATCCTTCTCTGCGAACCAGCGGGAGCGCCAGTTCTCGGTGATGCCAAGACGGAAGCCGGTGGGGTAGACTTTCTGACCCATACAGCTTTACGCCTCCTTTCGAGGAGCAACGACGACGGTGATGTGGGAAGTACGCTTCAGAATGCGAGAAGCGGAACCCTTGGCGCGGGGACGGATGCGCTTAAGCGTCGGACCCTCGTCAACATAGGCAGCGGCGACAACCAGGTTGTCGGCACGCAGACCGTTGTTGTTCTCGGCGTTCGCAACGGCGGAACGGAGAACCTTCTCGACATCCACGGCGACGGCGCGGTCGCAGAAGTGGAGGATGTCGAAGGCCTGAGCGACAGGCTTGCGGCGGATCAGATCGACCACCAGGCGGGCCTTGCTGGGGGAAACACGCACGTACTTAGCGACGGCGCGAACCTCGGTGGCCTCAGTTTCAATAGACTTAGTTGCCATTTACGGTTAACCCCCTATTTGGCCTTGTGGCCACGGAACGTACGAGTCGGCGCGAACTCGCCGAGCTTGTGACCAACCATGGACTCGGTAACATACACGGGCACATGCTTGCGGCCGTCGTGGACGGCGATGGTGTGACCAACCATCTCGGGGAAGATGGTGGACGCGC
>DXZQ01000026.1 GCA_019419585.1 Collinsella sp.
GCCCGTGGGTTATACCCTAAGAGCAAACCACCCTTTTTAAGGGTGGTTCTGATTGTCTGCGATAAATCTCATTTTGGTTTTGTGTGCTGGGCGAAAGATTGGGTAGTATAGCTATTCAATGCGGCGGGCTGCCGCGTGTTAACCGCTACGTACCGGAGGTGTTCCATGGTTCGTGTCGACATAGAGACCATCGTCATGGCCGCCGGTCCCGTGCCATCGCTTATCGTACTTCGTGAGCGCAGCAGCAAATCGGACTCGCCCGCGCCGCTGCGTTCCCTTTCCATTCAGACTGGTTCGTTCGAAGCTGCTGCCATCAGCCGCGGCATCGATAGCGGCCGCGCCGAGCGCCCGATTACCCATGACCTGCTGCTCGATACCGTTGACGCCCTGGGCGCCAAGCTCGAGCGCATCGAGATCGTTCGCGCCGAGCCGCCGGTGTTCTACGCGACGATCGTCGTACTGGCCGATGGCGAGGAGCGCAAGATCGACGCCCGCCCCAGTGACGCCATTGCCCTTGCCGTGCGCAGCAACGCCCCCATGTTTGTGGAGGACGACATCATGAATCGTCTGGGCACTGTTTCCACCCACGCCGAGGATGTCGACGACGAGCAGGAGTTCGAGAAGTTCGACGAGTTCGTCCATACGCTCTCCCCCGATGACTTCTAAATGCGGGGCGGACGGGTTGCGGAGCGTTCGCTGATGGCCGGCGGCATGTCGGCTGAGGCGGCAGCCATTGCGCGTGAGGCCCAGATGCGCTCGGAGGCTTCTGAGGCGGCTCGCATTGCCTATGTGACACAGGCCCGCACGCTTCGCGAGCGTCGCGGCTCGTTTATCAAGATGGTTGTCATCTCCGCCCTTGTTGCGGCAATCTGCTCGCGCCTTCGTGGTACAGTTGGTGCGCTTGGGTTTTCGATCTCTACGGGCCTGGTGATCTGGGGTGTGGTCGACGCGGTAATGCTGACCAGTCAGATCAAGGTGCTCGACAAGCGCGCGATGGATATGATGCGCGCCCGCGACGCTGCCGCCAAGATCGCCGCCGAGGCACAAGAACTGTAACGACGCCAGACTCGATGGGAAGGTCTAAAGATGGCACAGGATATGCAGGACGCCGGTAACGTCTCCGCCGAGCTCGACGCCATGGTGTGTGACCTGATCGGCGCGTTCTTGGACGACCTTGCCGCCGGTGAAAACCCTGGCGTGGTCGTGGCAATTGAGGACGCTGCTTCCAACCGTTATCTGGCGGCGCTCGACGAGGACGGCGAAGAGGCATGCCTCGAGGCGGCCACCAACTTTATCTCCGAGCACAAGATGGGTCTTAAGGACGAGGGCCTGGGCCGTATCGCCCGCTATGCCATCGGCTACACCGGTTGTGTCGAAATTGACGGCGGCTATCACGACGCCCTGCTCGTGAGCTTCTTCGAAACCACGCTCGAGAGCGGTTTTTCGGCATACGTGCTGTATGAGGGCATGGGTGCCGGCGATGGTTTTATGTGGAGCGACCCTGAACCTGCAGGTGAGGAAACCCCTCTTATCTAAAATCGCTAAAATAAACGAGTTTTCGGTAAAAGGCTCAATATTCCCGCTGAGCGTTGTATCGCTGGGCGGGCCGCATACGCGTGCCGTTTGTATATGGATAGAAGATAGGGGAACTACATGCGCGTAGACAATCTGAGGAACATCGCCATCATCGCCCACGTCGACCACGGCAAGACGACGATGGTCGACAAGCTCCTGCGTGCCACGGACGCCTTCCGTGCCAACCAGCAGGTCGAGGACCGCGTCCTGGATTCCAACGACCAGGAGCGCGAGCGCGGCATCACGATTCTCGCCAAGAACATCTCTATCGAGTACAAGGACGTCAAGATCAACGTCATCGACACCCCGGGCCACGCCGACTTTGGCGGCGAGGTCGAGCGCGTGCTGCGTATGGCCGACGGCGCCCTGCTGCTGGTCGACGCTTTTGAGGGCCCCATGCCCCAGACCCGCTTCGTGCTGCGTCACGCTATCGACACCGGCCTCAAGATCATGATCGTTATCAATAAGATCGATCGTCCGGGCGCCAACCCCGAGAAGGCCTACAACGACTGCCTGGACCTTATGGCCGACCTGGGTGCCACCGACGACCAGCTCGAGTTCGCCATGGAGCACGTGGTCTACGCCAGCGCCATGAATGGCTTTGCCCGTCTTGACCCCAACGACGGCAACATGGACATGTATCCGCTGCTCGACATGATCATCGACGACATGCCCGCTCCCGAGGTTGACGAGAACGCCCCGCTGGCCATGCAGTGCGTGACCATTGACCACTCCAACTTCGTTGGCCGCATCGGCATCGGTCGCGTGTACTCCGGCACCATCCATCAGGGCGATCAGATCCTGGTCGTCAAGAACGACGGCTCCAGCGCCACCGCTACCGTCAAGCAGCTCTTTACCTTCGACTACCTGGGCCGCACCGAATGCCAGGAAGTCGGCGCCGGCGACATCGCCGCCGTCGTGGGCATCGACCGCACCGATATCGGCGATGTCTACACCGATCCCGAGAACCCCGTTGAGCTCGAGCCCATCGAGATCGACCCGCCGACTCTGTCCATCGTCTTTGAGGCTTCGACCTCCCCGCTCGTCGGTCGCGACGGCGACATCGTGGGCGCCCGTCAGCTCAAGGAGCGCCTGTTCAACGAGGCCGAGAACAACGTAACCATGAAGATCGAGGAGCTCGAGGACAAGAGCGGCGTCGAGGTCTCGGGTCGCGGCATCCTGCACCTGTCCGTTCTGATGGAGTCCATGCGTCGCGAGGGCTTTGAGTTCCAGGTTGGCCGTCCCCGCGTTCTGTTTAAGAAGGACGAGAACGGCAACAAGATGGAGCCCGTCGAGCAGGCCGTCGTCGAGTGCCCGGACGAGTACTCGGGCAAGGTCGTTGAGGTCTTCGGTACCTCCGGCGGCATCATGACGAGCATGGACACCTCGGGCATCGTGACCCATCTTGAGTTCAAGATCCCGACGCGCGGCATCATGGGTCTTAAGAACCGCATCATGAACGTCACCCACGGCGAGGGCGTGTTCTACCACACCTTCCTGGAGTACGGTCCCTACGCCGGCGAGATCGGCAACCGTCAGAACGGCGCCATGATCTCCATGACCACCGAGAAGGCCGTTGCCTATGCCCTGGGTACGCTGCAGGAGCGCGGCCAGCTGTTTGTTGAGCCTGGCACCGAGTGCTATGAGGGCATGATCGTGGGCGAGCGCAGCAAGGCCGGCGACATGGTCGTCAACATCGCTCGTACCAAGAACCTGGGCAACCAGCGTTCCTCGACCTCCGATATCTCCGTCCAGCTGGTGCCGCCCCGCACCTTCTCGCTGGAGGAGGCGCTGGAGTACATCGCCGACGACGAGCTGGTGGAGATTACTCCCAAGAACATCCGCCTGCGTAAGCGTCTGCTCAACGCCACCGACCGCAAGAAGGCCGCTGTCCGCGCTGGCCAGGTCAACAAATAAGCGCTGGGGCTTATAACCGCCAATAAGAAAGGGCGTCGACCGCGATGGTCGGCGCCCTTTTTGGTGCAAGGGGACAGGTTCGTTTGCATCACCACAAAAGGTGCCTGTCCCCCTTGTGGTGGTTGGCGGCTAAGCGGTGGGGAGTTCCGGCGTATTAGCCGGCTGCTGCGGCTTGAGGTGGGCGTTGCGCCAGATGATCTGGATAACGTAGCCGAGCGTGAAGACAAAGGCCACGCCGCTGATGAAATCGCCTACGAGGGGGATTGCCGTAAGCGCGCCTGCGATCACGCCGCCGGCGGCTGCCATGGCGTAGCGGTTTTGGCTGTGTCCGACCATGCGGGCAATCGCGCACCCCGCAAAGGCGCTCGACACCAACGCGATGCCGATAACGCCGCACAAGAGGGTTCCGGCAAGCGGCAGGCCAGCGATTGAGATAATCAGCAGTAGGACGGCGGGGACGATAGCAATTGTGCCCAGAAGACCGCTCACCCACAGGGGCATGGGGCGCTGGTGGAGCATACCGGCGGCGCTGGCAGTCGCACGCGGAAAGACGAGCTCGAGCAGCAGAGCGACAAAGCAGGTCGAGAGTGCCGCGGCGACGATACCGCCGATGACATCGTTAACGGTGGAAGTATCCTCGTTCTCGGTGCGGTCGATCTTGAGTGCGCCGACCTCGGCTCCCGCGGCGCGCTCGGGGTCCTCGGAGACGTGCGCGTTCACGGTGCCGGTGATGTGGGCGTTCTTGCCCAGGATGAGCTTGTCGGCCCAAACCTCGACATCGCCATCGACGGTGCCGTCGATGGTTACCGTATCGCCCGCGAGCGCTGCCGACTTGGTGGAGCCTCGCAAGGCGACCGTCTCGCCTATCGCGTAGAAACAGTTAGCGGTGCTGTCGGAATTGAGAACGACATGCTGGCCAGCAACGGTCACGCTGCCATCAACCGTGGTCTTGGCAATGTCGATGGTGCGTGCCGCTAGACGGACGGCGCCGCCCACCGTGCAGTCGCGGATGGAGAGGCTCTCGCCTGCTGCAATTATGTCGCGGCCGATGGACGCATCGTCCAAGTTGAGGGCCTGACCTGCCCAGTACAGGTCACCTTCGACGCCGGACGAATTGGCGTCATTGTCGGTCGCAAGTACGTTGCCTGCGGTGTCCGTGCCGGCGAACGACGCCGTGGGAAGTGCAGTGAGCGCGAGCGCGATGAGCGCGAATAGGATGGTGATGCGGCCCCACGCTTTACGGCGCTGGGTCGACGGGAATTGATTGCGGGACATAGTGAATCCTTCGTCAGATGCTCGATATGTACTTAACAGGGTACCCAACGCGCGGGCGCTCTAAAAGAACCTCTCGGTTGCATTTCGAAGGATGAGCCCGCGCTACCTACTTTTTGCGATGCAAAAAGCGCGCGATGTCTTCTTCGGTGGGGCTTTTGATGTCAAAGCGCAGCGAGAGCCAGCGCAGACCCATGGTCACGACAACGCATACGATCAGCGCGGCGACATTGCTCATGATGCCGCTCATAACGAGACACACGTAGCTTGTCGATCCGGCGATGGCCGCGATGGCATAAAAGTTAGTGCGTTGAAAAATGCCCGGAACCACGCCCATAAAGCCGTCGCGCAGCATGCCGCCACCTACTGCGGTGAAGAAGCCCATCATGATGCAAACGACGGGCGCAAAGCCGTAGACCAGCGCCTTGTCTGCGCCGGTTGCCGCATAGATGCCGACCGAGATGATATCGAGCAAGGGGATGAGTTTTTCGGGCTTGTCGACGATTGCCGGGAAAATGTAGATGATGGCTGCCGTGGCGATGGAAAGTGGGAGTGCCATCGGCTGGTTGAGGATGTAGACGTTGCCCACCTGCAGCGTCATGTCGCGCAAGAGACCGCCGCCCAGGCCACAGACCACGGCGAGTGCGACCGCGCCCACCAGGTCGAGCTTATGCTCGCGCGCGACCAACACGCCCGAGATCGATGCAGCGACAACAGCGAACATCTCGAGCCAAAACGGAATGGCGACCATAGCATCCGATGCATGTGAGGTAATGGTCATAGCGGCGACGACGGGCAAGATGGGGTCCTTTGGATCGTGGGTTTAGACAATGCCCGTACATAGTACATGCTTGACGGGCGTGGCGACCCTATTGCTCGGTAAACGGTCGGGACCGGGTGGGGGCATGGCGTTGCTGGAATGCCAGGGGTCCAGAACATGTACGTCACCCTCCAAAAACGACATTTTCCGACATCTTTGGAGGCTGACGTACATGTTTGGATTGAGCTCACAGCATGAGTGAGTTGATTTACTCACATCCGGTATATTTCCCCACTTCAACGGACATAAGAGTTGGATACCGGCTCAGAGCGAGAGGCCCTCAATGGATACCCCTGTTCTCATTTCGCATAAAACCGCATGGCTTGTCCATCATGCACCCCAGAATTTGGTTCAGTCTCTTGCGCGGCACGACTACCAGATAGGCGCACAAGGCGTCTCCACCCAGCAACGTGTTGCGCGCATACGACAGGTCCTTACCGACTGCGGCATTCCGTCCGATATGCTTAAGACTATCGATATCGCGGTTGTATTCGAATTCGAGCGAATTCGTACCAAAGGCGTCGTTTGCCACATTCTTGGACAAAATCTTCCCTACGAGCATATTAACGAGTTGACGCCCGGAATCTTCATCACCGACGAAGCCTTCACCTTCGTGCTCGCCGCCGAATGGATGGATAGGATCGAATATCTCGAATATGGCTATGAAGTTTGCGGCGATTATCGCATGAGGCTCAATCCCGCCGACCCTTATACCGAGCAACCAGCCACTTCCTCCAAGGATGAAATAACCGAACTGCTCGATCGGCACCCCGGCAAACCCGGTGCCACGCGTGCACGGCTCGCGCTCAGGCACATCTACGATCACTCGGCCTCGCCTATGGAGACCGCTTCGGCAATCGCCCTCTCGCTCCCAACAAGCGAAGGCGGCGTTGGCATCCGAGGTATTGAACTCAACAAACCGCTCGAGATCCCTCAACGTCTCTGGCATTGCGCCAAAGCTCGAACACTCAAAATCGATGCGCTCGTTACCTACAAGCGCAGGGAGCTCGGTATCGAATATAAGGGCGGCTTTCACGATGAGTTCGAACGCAAAGGAGCAGATGCGGAGCGAGAGGCCGTTCTCTCCCGAATGGGATATCGAATCGTTACGCTCACTTCGGCTCAGTTCGGCAGCCAGCTCGCCTTTCACCGCGCCATGAACAACATTCGCGAGGCACTCGGCATGCCTCGCTGTACCGACACCGGGTACCAGAGAAAACAAAACGAACTACGCAAGGCACTTATCCGCAACTGGAAAGGCATGCGAGACGAAGAGGCACCTTCCGAATAGTGCCACTCCCGTGAGCTCAATCCAAACATGTACGTCAGCCTTCAAAGATGTCGAAAAATGTCGGTTTTGGAGGGTGACGTACATGTTTGGGGAAGCGTGGGATCGAGACGTATTTCGATAACAAAAAAGCTCCCGTTGTTGGGAGCTTTCTCAACCAAAATGGCGGAGGAGGAGGGATTCGAACCCTCGTGACCTTATACAGGCCAAACGGTTTTCGAGACCGCCGCATTCAACCACTCTGCCACCCCTCCGCGTGGGGTAAAAACAAAGCAGGCTCGAAGGCCTGCTTTGGAATTAACTGGCGGAGAGTCAGGGATTTGAACCCTGGAGACGCTTTTGACGCCTACACGATTTCCAATCGTGCTCCTTCGGCCACTCGGACAACTCTCCGTTAAATGCGAAAGTCAGTATACACGAGGAATCGCAAAGTGCAAACAGAAAAGTTGGCATTTTTTAAAACGCTCGGCCGCGCTTGTCGTTGCAGTGGGGTTTGAGGTGCCAAAAAACGGCTTCCGACCAGCGTGGTTGATTAACTCAATTGTTCAAAAGGGGTATTCATAAGCGACTTGGCAATGAATTTAAGAATCTTTGGGTGGTGCTGTGGACCACTGGTATGCATTTCGCGACCACAGCCCTGTGTCCGTTGACCTGCGGCTTGGCTTGGCTTGTCCCCACGGCACCGTATCTTGTCCACAGGTCCGTCAAGCTTTTGGTCATCATTTGGTTGGAATGCGCATGAAACGTCGTGTGAGTATGGACATATGTGGAGGTCATGAGGTTGTAGCTGCATATTCTTGCGGCCTGGGAGGTTGAAAGATATTATTACCAAGTCTTTTCCTGCTTCAGGCGCACCTTCACGACCTGAAGCCACATTTGCCCAGAGGAGGTGACAATATGAAGGCTTATGAACTGCTGTTCTTTGTTGACCCGTCGCTCGACCCCGAGACTCGTCTCGCTGTTATGAAGCGTATCGATACCACGATCGCTGAGGGCGCTGGCAAGGTCGACTCCGTTGACGAGTGGGGCAAGCGCAAGCTCGCCTACGAGATCAACGACCTCACCGATGGTGACTACACCCTCATCAACTTCCACGCAGATCCTACCCAGATCGCCGAGCTTGATCGCGTCCTGCGCATCACCGACGCTGTGGTCCGCCACATGATCGTCCGTCGCGACGACCAGGAGTAAGACTGTCGTTTTGGACCGGGCTTGTGCCCCAAGAGGAAGTAGTGAGTTATGAGCATCAATCGAGTGAACATCACCGGTAACCTCACCCGCGATCCCGAGCTGCGCGCCACCGCCGGCGGAACCCAGGTTCTGTCCTTTGGCGTCGCCGTCAACGATCGTCGCCGTAACGCGCAGACTGGCGAATGGGAGGACTATCCCAACTTTGTCGACTGCACTATGTTCGGCACCCGCGCCGAGGCCGTGAGCCGTTTCCTGGCAAAGGGAAACAAGGTCGCGATCGAGGGCAAGCTGCGCTACAGCTCTTGGGAGCGCGACGGTCAGCGCCGGAGCAAGCTTGAGGTCATCGTCGATGAGATCGAGTTTATGAGCTCCCGTGGTGGCCAGGGTGGCTACGATCAGGGCGGTTACGCCCCCGCAGCTCCCGCGCCCGCAGCACGTCCTGCCGCACCGGTGGCTACGCCGCCCGCGGTCGACGTCTACGATGAGGACATCCCGTTCTAAGGGCTGTCCACCTATTTTTGAGTGAGAGGCGGCTTCGGTTCGCCGAAGTTGCCAAACGAAAGGTATTTTGACATGGCTAATGATTTTTCTGCACGTCAGCCGCGTCGTAAGTACTGCCAGTTCTGCAAGGAGAACACTGAGTTCATCGACTATAAGGACACTCAGCTTCTCCGTAAGTACATGACCGACCGTGGCAAGATCAAGCCCCGTCGCGTCACTGGCGCTTGCACGCAGCATCAGCATGACATCGCCAACGCCATCAAGCGCGCCCGCGAGATGGCTCTCCTGCCGTACACCGTCCCCGTGGTTTCCTCTCGTGGCAACCGCGACCGCGGCTAAGAAGGGAGACGCATCATGAAGGTTATTCTTCTCGATGAGATCAAGGGCAAGGGCGGCGAGGGTGACGTCGTAGAGGTCGCTCAGGGTTACGCTGAGAACTTCCTGTTCCCCAAGAAGCTCGCTGTTGCCGCCACCAAGGGCAACCTCAAGCAGCTTGACGAGCGTCGCAACAACATCGCCAAGCGCGAGGCCGTCCGTCTGGCTACCGCCAACGAGACCAAGGCTGCCTTCGAGGGCAAGACGGTCACCGTTGACGTCAAGGTCGGCGACGAGGGCATCCTCTTTGGCTCCGTTACCGCCGCTATGATCGCTGACGCCATCAAGGCTCAGCTCGGTATGGACATCGACCGCAAGCGCGTCGAGCTCGGTAAGCCCATCAAGGTTGCCGGTGCCCACACCGTTGCCATCTCGCTGTACCGCGAGATCAAGGCCGAGGTTGTCGTTCTCGTCGGCGTTACCGCCGAGGAGCTCGCTGCCGAGGCTGAGGTCGAGGAGGCCGCTGAGGTCGCCGAGGCCGAGACCGCCGAGGTCGAGACTGAGGCTGCTGCCGAGTAGCATTTGCTGCAACGCAACAATCTTGTTCTAAGAAGGGCGCTCTGGGAAACCAGGGCGCCCTTTTGTTTTCTACGCTCGGCGAGCGCCATGGCAGGCGTTGTGGTGAAGTCCTATATACAGGACCGTTCATCCGTTTGGTTCGGTGATGATTGGCGGCGCGCGGCGCGTTTTGGGACCGTGGCTGATACTATGGATGCTCGCAAGCGATATGAATGAGGATGCTCATGGCATATGACGATAGGGAGACCGGGCTGACGGTTGAGGACCGCGGCTCAAAGTTGGGTCTTCCCCAAAACCAAGATGCAGAGGCCAATGTACTGGCCGCTATGCTGCTATCGCCCGAGGTGGTCGAAGAGGCCCAGGTCGAGCTGCAGCCCGATGACTTCTACCGGCCCATTCATAAGACCATCTATACCGCGATGGTCGATATGTACAACAGCCGCATTCCCATCGACTCCATCTCGCTGATCGATTACCTGCGAAGCATCAACAAGCTCGATGCCGTGGGCGGCGAAGCGTACATTTTGGAGTTGATGGGTCAGACCCTGTCGCTCGTGAACTGGCAGCACCATGCTGCCATCGTTCGCCGCGACTCGATGCTGCGTGAGTTGATCGGCGCCACCAACGAGATCAATGCGCTGGCATATAACGCCCCCACCGACACCAAGGAGGTCGTGGAGCTGGCCGAGAGCAAGCTGCTCAAGGTCACGGCGCGCGAGGTCAAGTCGAGCTACAAGACGCTGACCGAGTTTATGGTCGAGGCCTATAACGAGGCCGAGGAAGTGTGCCAGGCCGGTGGTCAGGCTGCGGGTGTGCCCACCGGCTTCCCGTCGCTCGACCGCATGCTCATGGGTTTTCGCGAGGGCCAGCTCATCATCATCGGCGCCCGCCCTGCTGTGGGTAAGACGTCGTTCGCCCTGAATCTGGCGCTCAACGCTGCCGCGGCCGGTTATACCGTCGGCTTCTTCTCGCTGGAGATGTCGGGCAAGGAAATTGCCCAGCGTCTGATTTGCGCCTACGCCATGATTTCGATCAGTGACTTCCGCATGGGCCGCATTAGCCCCGAGCAGTGGGCCAATATCAACGAGGCCACGCAGACCTTGTCCAAGCTCGATATTCTGATTGACGATACGCCCGGCACCACAGTGACCGAGATTCGCGCCAAGAGCCGCCGCATGCTCCACAACAAGGAGAAGGCCATCATCATCCTGGACTACCTGCAGCTGGTGAGTCCTCCGCCGGGACGCCGCTCCGAGAGCCGTACCGTCGAGGTCTCCGAGATGTCGCGTGGTCTGAAGATCATGGCCAAGGAACTCAAGATCCCGCTCATCGCGCTGTCGCAGCTCTCGCGTCAGGTCGAATCCCGTACCGGCAAGCGCCCGCAGCTTTCCGACCTTCGTGAATCGGGCTCCATCGAGCAGGACGCCGATATCGTTATGTTCTTGGACCGCTCCGCCGACGAGGCCGAAGCCTCGCGCGACGATCGACCCGACGAGGGCGTTACGCGTATCGTCGTGGCCAAGAACCGTTCGGGCCCGATCGGCGACGTCGACCTGATGTTCCTGCCGGCATCCACCAAGTTCTATGAGCTTGATGGGGCACATGCCGAGGAGTAGGACAGGCGCCCGTTGCACGGGTATACTGGGAATGTTTTGTGCTTCTGCGTGCCGGCGTGGCGCGTAGACAGTCCATGAATGTAAGGAGTAAACATGCCGTCAACCGTTTTGGTCGGTGCCCAGTGGGGCGATGAGGGCAAGGGTAAGATCTGCGACCTGGTCGCCGGCGACTTCGATGCCGTCGTGCGCTACTCGGGCGGCAACAACGCCGGCCACACCATCGTCGTCAACGGCAAGAAGTACGGCCTGCACCAGGTGCCCTCCGGCATCATGTATTCCGACCATGTGTCGGTGATCGGTAACGGCTGCGTCGTCAACCCCAAGGTTGTCCTTGAGGAGATCGACATGTTCGAGGCCGACGGCATCACCACCAAGAATCTCAAGATTAGCGGCAACGCGCATGTCATCATGCCGTACCACATCGACCTGGATGGCGCCTTTGAGCAGAAGCTCGGCAAGAAGAACATCGGTACCACCAAGCGCGGCATCGGTCCGTGCTATCAGGACAAGATGGCCCGCATCGGCCTGCGCATGCAGGACATGCTGGACGAGGCACTGTTCCGCGACAAGCTGGAGACCGCTCTCGCCCGCGTGAACCCCGAGCTCGAGCTCATCTACAACCTGCCCACCTACACCGTGGACCAGATTTGCGACGAGTACCTGCCGATGGCCGAGCGCCTGCGTCCCTACATCACCGAGACGAGCCTGCTGCTCAACAACATGATCGATGAGGGCAAGGACCTGCTGTTTGAGGGCGCCCAGGCGACGCTACTCGACATCGACCACGGCACCTATCCGTACGTGACGTCTTCCAACTGCACCGCCGGCGGCGCCATCACCGGCTCCGGCGTCGGTATGAAGAACGTCAACCGCGTGCTGGGCGTCATGAAGGCCTATATCACCCGCGTCGGTTCGGGCCCCATGCCCACCGAGCTTTCCTACGAGTCTCAGGCCGGCCACACGCTGACCGAGGAGGGCTATGAGTACGGCGTGACCACCGGTCGCCGTCGTCGTTGCGGCTGGTTTGACGGCCCCATCGCCAACTACGCCTCGCGCGTCAACGGCCTCACCGACATCGCCGTGACCAAGCTCGACGTGCTTTCGGCCTTCGACACCATCAAGGTGTGCGTGGCCTACGACGTCGATGGCGAGCGCTACACGAGCGTGCCCGAGCATCAGGTGCGCTTTGAGCATGCCAAGCCCATCTACGAGGAGCTCCCTGGCTGGAAGTGCGACATCACCGGTTGCCGCAGCTTTGACGAGCTGCCACAGGAGGCTCAGGACTACGTGGCGTTTATCGAGGATCTGGCACACACCCGCGTGACGTTCATTGGCGTTGGCGCTGGTCGCGAGCAGATCATCAACCGATTCTGGAAGTAATCGGGACTATTTGGTTATTGCGATATACCCCTTTGCAGCCCGAGTGGGCGGCCGAGGGGTATATTTGCTTGCAAGGGGCTCGCGCGGAGCGGGCCATTCATCCATAGAGGAGGCACCCTTGAAGGCGGACACTCAAACCATCGACATCCTGTTGTTGGGCAGCGGCGGCCGTGAGCATGCTTTGGCAGCCAAGCTCGCAGCATCACCGCGCGCCGGCAAGCTCTACATCGCGCCGGGCAACGGCGGCACCGCGAGCTGCGGCGAGAACGTTGTTCTCGACGACTGCGATCCTGCGGCCGTGGCGGCGTTTGCGCAGAGCCACGGATGCGGACTCGTGGTAATTGGCCCCGAGGCTCCGCTCGTGGCGGGCGTGGCCGACGCCGTGCGCGCGGCGGGTATTCCCTGCTTTGGCCCGGGTGCCGAGGGCGCCCAGATGGAGGGCTCCAAGCTGTTCTCCAAGCAGCTCATGGAGCGTGCGGGCATTCCGACGGCAGCCTACGGCTCGTTTACCGACGAGGCTTCGGCTCTCGCCTACGTACGCGAGCAAGGCGCCCCGCTGGTCGTCAAGGCCGACGGCCTTGCCGCAGGCAAGGGCGTTATCGTGGCGACCGAACTTGAGCAGGCCGAGGAGGCCGTGCGCGAGTGCTTTGGCGGCACCTTTGGCGATGCCGGCAACACCGTGGTTATCGAGGAGATGCTCGTTGGTCCCGAGTGCTCGCTGCTGGCCTTTACCGACGGCAAGACCGTGCGCCCCATGGCCACCTCGCAGGACCACAAGCGCGCGCTTGAGGGCGACCTTGGTCCCAACACCGGCGGCATGGGCGTCTACAGCCCGGTGCCCATCGTGACTGACGAGGAGCACGCCACCATGGTGAAGGTCATGGAGCAGACCGTGGCCGAGCTCGCTGCCGAGGGTATCGACTACCGCGGCTGCCTGTACGGCGGCTTTATGCTCACGCCTGCCGGCCCCAAGGTGCTGGAGTTCAATGCCCGCTTTGGCGACCCCGAGACGCAGGTCGTGCTGCCGCGCCTTAAGAACGACCTGGTCGAGGTCATGCTCGCCTGCGCCAACTGCGAGCTCGATCAGATTGAGCTCGACTGGCGCGGCGAGTGGGCCGTGGCCGTTGTCCTGACGAGCGCGGGCTATCCCGGCAGCTACGAGAAGGGCAAGGTCATCACCGGTATCGCCGATGCCGAGGCCATGGAGAACGTGACCGTGTACCACGCGGGCACTGCCGTGGTGGACGGCCAGCTCGTGACCAATGGTGGCCGCGTGCTTGCCGTGACCGCTCTGGGCGACACGTTCGAGAACGCTCGCAACCTTGCCTACGAGGCCTGCGAGAAGATTGATTTTGAGGGCAAGACCCTGCGTCACGACATCGGCCTGCGCGCGCTGCGCGGCCGCGACGCCTGGGATGCCTAAAATCCGAGAGGAATGAGACGGATGGACGAGAAGAACGAAGAGCTCGTGGACGCGCAGATCGTCGAAGAGGACAGCCGCATGTATGGGCACGCCGAGGGCGAGCCTGGTGGCGAGGTCGCTGACGAGCCGGCGCTGGTGCTGGGCGACGACGACCCGCACGATACCGAGCTGCACGAGAAGATTCTTTCGGAGGAGTGCGCCTGGAAGGGCAAGATCCTCGACGTCCACCGTCTTGAGGTTGAGCTGCCCAACGGTCACCGCAGCGCCCGCGATATCGTTCGCCATCCGGGTGCGGCGGCCGTTGTAGCACTGACCGAGAGCGGCAAGATCATACTGGTGCGTCAGTACCGCACCGCCATCGACCGCGTGACGGTCGAGATTCCCGCCGGCAAGCTCGATCCAGGCGAGGACCCGCTCGATTGCGCCAAGCGCGAACTGCATGAGGAGACGGGCTTTAGGGCTGGTCGTATTCGCTTTTTTACGTCGATTGTCACGTCCTGCGGTTTTTGCGATGAGATCATCCACATCTACTTGGCTACCAAGCTCGAGTTTGATGCGCCCAACCCCGATGATGACGAGTTTGTCAACGTGGACCTGGTGCCGCTGCACGAGCTGATCGATGCCGTGCTCGACGGCAAGATCGAAGACGCCAAGACCGTCGTAGGCGCGCTTGCCTGCGACAGCATCGCACACCGCCTTGGGGGCACGGAGCTTTAACGAGTGGGGATAGCCCTGGGACAAGTACTACTGATTGCTTTGTTCCAGGGCCTTACGTTGCTGATATTTCTTTGAGGATCACATGCTGAAGAGGTTTCTTTCGTATTACAAGCCCCAGATGGGGCTTTTTGTTGCTGATACTGTTTGTGCTCTGGTGCTTGCCGCCATTGACCTGGCGTTCCCCATTATCCTGCGCAATTTGACCGGTGGGCTATTTACTCAGGGTCAGGCTGCCATTATGCAGGCGCTCGGCATGATCGCGGTGGGCTTGGTGCTGATGTATGCCGTCCGCTGCGCCTGCCGCTACTTTGTGAGCTATTGGGGTCACGTGATGGGCGCGCGCATGGAGTCCAAAATGCGCGAGGACCTGTTCGACCAGTATGAGCGCTTTAGCTTTGCGTACTTCGACCGCAACAGCTCGGGCGACATGATGAGCCGCGTGGTCAACGACCTGTTCGATATCTGCGAGGCGGCGCATCACGTACCCGAGTGGATCATCATCTGCGGTATCGAGATTATCGGCTCGTTTGTGATCCTCTTTACCATCGCTCCGGTGCTGGCGCTTGCCATGGCCGTGGTGACGGCGGCGTTTGCGGTCGTCATGTTTTGGCAGAACATGCGCATGCGCGAGGTCTTTAGCGACAACCGCAAGAAGATCAGCGGCATTAATGCACAGCTGCAGGATTCTCTGGCGGGCATGCGCGTGGTCAAGAGCTTTGCCAACGAGGAGACCGAGCGTGCCAAGTTCCGTGCCTCTAACGACCGCTACCTTTTGTCCAAGGAGAACATGTATCACGCCATGGGCGTCTATACCGCGACGTATGGCCTGCTCTCGGGTGTGCTCTATGTGATCGTAGTGCTGCTGGGCGGATGGCTGGTCGCCCAGGGACAGCTACAGGCGGTCGATATGGCGACCTTTGCACTCTATATTTCGCTGTTCTGCACGCCGCTCGAGACGCTCGTCAATTCGGCCGAAACGTATCAGAAGGCTATCGCCGGCTTTAAACGTATGGACGAGGTGCTCTCGACCGCGCCGGATATCCAGGACAAGCCGGGCGCCACGGATCTGCAGGTGACTGCCGGAGCCGTGGAGTATCACGACGTGTGCTTTAACTACGAGGATGTTGAGCTGGGCGAGGGCGATGCCGACGAGCGTCCCGTTATCGACCATATGGACCTGTCCATCAAGCCCGGGCAGACCATCGCTTTGGTTGGCCCTTCGGGCGGTGGCAAGTCCACGACCTGTTCGCTGCTGCCGCGCTTTTATGACGTGGCTGCCGGATCCATTAGCATCGACGGCCAAGACGTGCGCGATGTGACGCAGCAGAGCCTGCGCCGTGCCATCGGCCTGGTGCAGCAGGATGTCTATCTATTTGACGGTACGATCGGCGAGAACATCGCCTACGGCAAGCCGGGTGCTACGGCAGAAGAGATCGCCGAGGCCGCCCGTCGCGCCAACATCGATGCCTTTATCGAGTCGCTTCCACAGGGCTACGACACCGTGGTGGGCGAGCGCGGCAGCCGTCTTTCGGGCGGACAGAAGCAGCGCGTTGCCATCGCGCGCGTGTTTCTCAAGAACCCCAAGATCCTGATTTTGGACGAGGCGACGAGTGCTTTGGATAACGAGAGCGAGGAGGCGGTCCAGGAGTCGCTCGAAGAGCTGGCGCGCGGCCGTACCACAATCATCATCGCCCACCGCCTTTCGACCATTAAGCATGCTGACGAGATTGCGACCGTTGAGCATGGTCGCGTTGTGGAACGTGGCACGCACGAGGAGCTTCTCGCCCGTGGCGGCACCTATGCCCGTTACTATCGAATGCAGTTCGAAGGTGCGCGTGCGCACGAGCTCGACTGATTGATATGACAGGAAGTTTATGGCTGACAAGAACCCTTTGACTCCGGAAGAAGTGACGGAGTTATTCTCCGAAATCGATGCATCCGGTGTCTTGGATCCCACGCTTGCCAAAAAGCGCACCGAGCGCATGCGCGAGAAGGAGGCAGCGGCCAAGCGCGGTGACAAAGCGGCACTAGCGCAGCTGCGCAGCGAGGACCGCGCGAGCCAGGCAAAACATATCGACCCGCTGTCCGAGGACGATCCTTCGGGCTCGCAGGTGAGCCATACCATTACGAAGACCGCGATGGCCGTGGTCATCGGTATTTTGGTGCTGATCGTGGGCATGCAGATCGGCTACGGCGTGATGCGCCGTCTGAATACCGCCAACCTGTCCGAGAGCGTTTCAGTCGATACCGTTTCGACGGCGCTGAAGGGCGGCCTTGAGTGGGGCAACGGCTTTACTCAGTTCCCGCTCGACTTTACCGTCGATGAAGCCGATGAGCGTACGGGCACGGTCGAGGTGACGGTGTTGGACACATCGTCTGCCAACGAGCTCGAACTGCTGTCCAACGGGCAGATTCAGGCCGCGGCGCTTGCGACCAACGCGCTGCTCAACGATAAGATTGACCGCGTGGTGTATAACGTTCACGCCTATATCGACGAGGATAGCAACATTCAGCACGATTCCTTCTTTGGCATGTTCCCCGCGCGGGGCCACCAGAGCGCCATTTTGACGTTCGTGTGGACCAAGAGCTCATCCAACGCCACGAGTATCGACTGGAAGATGCGCATCGTGAGTATGGATGACACCATCGCCGAGCGCATTCAGAAGCAGGTGAACTCGGTGTCGTCGTTGATTGAGGATCCGGTGGTGAGCCAGACCAAGATTGACGAGGAAAAGACCGAGCGTGACCTGGAGCATCGTCTGCATGGCCGCGAGATTTTCCGCGGCGGCAAGCCCGATCGCACACCGTCCGAACTGCTGGAACAGGACAAGAAAAAGTAAGACGCCATCATCCCGCGTGAGCCACAAGCCCCGCGGGATGATTTTTTAATCCCCGTCCCAGAGAAATCATTATGCATAGAAAGTCATAATTATCATTTCGTAAACATTTCGATGAAATTAACGCCATGAGGCATGCTTGCGGTTACAATACCGCGAGGCCTAACTACACACCTTTAAGCCGGTCCTGTGAGACCGGGAAGGAGAATTATGGCGAACAACCATACCGCGGGCGCTGCCGCCCGCACCTTCGCGCCCAGCGAGCTTTGCCAGCGTATGCTGGCCAAAACCAGCAAGGGCACCTGCGGTCCCTGCATCCTGTATCTTGAGGATGGGACCATTTTTTATGGACGTGCATGCGGCGCCGAGGGCACCGCGACCGGCGAAGTCTGCTTCAACACCTCACTCGAGGGCTACTTTGAGGTCATGACCGACCCGAGTTATGCCGGCCAAATCGTAACCATGACCTATCCGCAGATCGGCAACTACGGTATCGACGAGACCGACGTCCAGTCGGCCTTCCCCGGCGACGCCGTGCGCCCTGCGAGCGCTCCGGCTATGCGCGGCATGATCGTTCGCGACATGTGCACCACGCCTTCTAACTGGCGCTCGGCCGTCAGCGTGCCGGAGTATCTGCGCGCCCACGGCATCGTCGCTATCGAGGGCGTCGACACCCGCGCTCTGGTGCGCCATCTGCGCGACAATGGTTCCAAGATGGGCATTATCTCGACCGAGATCTTCGACGTCGACGAGCTTGCCGAGCGTCTGGCCGCAGCGCCCACGCTGGTAGGCGAGAACCTGGTCAAGACCGTAAGTTGCCCCGTACCTCACGAGTTTGTGGCCGCCGATCTGCCTGCCACGCATGACTTTGCGCTTTCGGCTGCCGCTCCTGCCCGTCACAAAGTGGTCGCATACGACTGCGGTGTGAAGCGCGGCATTCTGGAGGGGCTGGTCCGCGCCGGCTGCGACCTTACCGTCGTGCCGTGGGACACGCCTGCCCAGCAGGTGCTCGACATGAATCCCGACGGCGTCTTTTTGTCCAATGGCCCCGGCGACCCCGACGCCGTGGTGGAGACCTACGAGCAGGTGCAGCAGCTGATCGGCAAGGTGCCGGTCTTTGGTATTTGTCTTGGTCACCAGATGATCAGCCTGGCCTGCGGCGCCCAGATGGAAAAGCTTAAGTTCGGTCACCGCGGTGGCAACCAGCCGGTTATGAACCTGGTAAGCCGCCGTGTGGAGATCACCGCGCAAAACCATGGCTTTGGCCTGCTGTTCCCCAGCTTGGGCAAGCTTGTCCCCGAGCTTTCCGGCGGCGAGACCGAGCATGCGGCCGATGGAGATCTGCGCGTCTGGGTGCGCCGCGGAATCGCGCCGGTCGTGATGAACGAGCGCTTTGGTCGCATTCGCCTGACACATGTGAACCTCAACGACGGCACCGCCGAGGGCATCCAGCTGCTCGACGCACCGTGCTTCTCGGTCCAGTACCACCCCGAGGCCTCGCCTGGCCCCACCGATGCCCACTATCTCTTTACCGCCTTTACGCGACTCATGGACGGCGAGGAGAACTACCTGGACATCGACACCGCGAAGGACCGCCTTGCCGGCTGGAACTTTGCTGAGTTCGAGACCGCTGAGACCGAGGAGAACTAACATGCCGAAACGTACTGACATCAAGCGTATCCTCGTCATTGGTTCGGGCCCCATCGTCATCGGCCAGGCCTGCGAGTTCGACTACTCCGGCGCCCAGGCCTGCAAGGTGCTCAAGGAGGATGGCTTTGAGGTCATCCTGGTCAACTCCAACCCGGCGACCATCATGACCGACCCGGGTCTTGCCGACCGCACCTATGTCGAGCCCATCACCGCCGAGTTTATCGAGCGCGTGATCAAGAAAGAGCGCCCGGACGCGCTGCTGCCCACGCTGGGCGGCCAGACCGGTCTGAACGCCGCCGTCGAGCTGGCAAAGGACGGTACGCTCGACAAGTACGGCGTCGAGATGATCGGCTGCGACCTTGCCGCTATCGAGCGCGGCGAGGACCGCAAGCTCTTTAACGAGGCCATGGCCGAGATTGGCCTGGAGGTCGCGCGCTCGGGCTATGCCTACAGCGTGGCCGACGCCGAGACTATCGCCGAGCGCGTGGGCTATCCCTGCGTACTGCGCCCGAGCTTTACCCTCGGCGGCGCCGGCGGCGGCATCGCTCACACCCACGAGGAGCTCGTCTCCATCGTGAGCCAGGGCCTCGAGCTCTCGCCCGCCCACGAGGTGCTGGTCGAGGAGTCCATCGAGGGTTGGAAAGAGTATGAGATGGAGGTCATGCGCGACCACGCCGGCAACGGCATCATCGTGTGCTCCATCGAGAACCTCGACCCCATGGGCGTGCACACCGGCGACTCCATCACCGTGGCGCCAGCGCAGACCCTCTCCGACCTTGAGTACCAGCGCATGCGTGTCGCGTCGCTCGCCATTCTGGAGAAGATTGGCGTCGAGACCGGCGGCTCCAACGTGCAGTTTGCCGTGAACCCCCAGACCGGCCGCCTGATCGTCATCGAGATGAACCCGCGCGTGAGCCGTTCGTCCGCACTGGCCTCCAAGGCCACGGGCTTCCCCATCGCCAAGGCCGCCGCTCGCCTGGCCGTGGGCTACACGCTCGACGAGATCGTCAACGACATCACCAAGGCAACGCCCGCCTGCTTTGAGCCCACGATCGACTACTGTGTGGTCAAGGTGCCGCGCTTTGCCTTCGAGAAGTTTAAGGGTACCGACCCCACGCTCACCACGCGCATGAAGGCCGTGGGCGAGATTATGGCGATCGGCCGCACCTTTGAGGAGGCCTTCGGCAAGGCCATGCGCTCACTGGAGGACGGTCACCAGGGCATCTGCGCCGGTGGCAAGGAGGGTGCCGACAAGCTGAGCGACGATGAGCTCGCTCAGGCCGTGGCAACCCCGACCGAGCACCGCATCTTCTTTGTGGTCGAGGCCCTGCGCCGTGGCTGGGACATCGCCCACATCCATGCCATCTGCGGTATCGATCCGTGGTACCTCAACCGTATCAACGACATGGTGCAGGTCCAGGAGAGCATCCGCGGCCTGCGTGTGGAGGATATCGACGCCGACGCGATGCGCCTGCTCAAGCAGTACGGCACGAGCGACGCCGAGATTGCCGCGCTGACCGGCTCGGACGAGCGCTTTGTGCGCGCCTATCGCAAGGGTCTGGGCGTGGTTCCCAGCATGAAGACGGTCGATACCTGCGCTGCGGAGTTTTCGAGCGCCACGGAGTACCACTACAAGACGTACGAGAACATCTACCGCACGAGCCCGGATGCCAAGAAGTGCGTGGCTCCCGACGAGACCACGCCGGCGGACAAGCCCAAGGCGATGATCCTGGGCGCCGGCCCCAACCGCATTGGCCAAGGTATCGAGTTCGATTACTGCTGCGTGCACGCGAGCTACGCACTGGCGGCTCGCGGCTTCGAGACCATCATGGTCAACTGCAACCCCGAGACCGTTTCGACTGACTACGACACCTCGGACCGCTTGTACTTTGAGCCGCTCACCTACGAGGACGTCATGGACGTTATCGATGTCGAGCGCCCCGACGGCGTCGTGGTGACGCTCGGCGGCCAGACTCCGCTTAAGCTGGCGCACATGCTCGAGGAGAGCGGCGTGAACATTATGGGCACCAAGCCCGATGCCATCGACTTTGCCGAGGACCGCGAGCGCTTCGCCGCTCTGCTCGACAAGCTGGGCATCATGTACCCGCCGGCGGGCCAGGCCACCTCGTTTGAGGAGGCCGAGGCCGTGGCCGCGCACATCGGCTATCCGCTGCTGGTGCGCCCGAGCTATGTGCTGGGCGGCCGCGGCATGATGATCGCCTACGATGCCGAGCATCTGCGCGATTACATGGCCGAGGCTGCGCGCATTAGCCCCGACTACCCGGTGTACCTGGACCGCTTCCTGGAGGGTGCGATCGAGTCCGACGTCGACGCCCTGTGCGATGGCGAAGAGGTATACATCGGCGGCATCCTGGAGCATATCGAGGAAGCCGGTATTCACTCCGGCGACTCCGCGACCTGCATCCCGCCGTTCAGCTTTAGCGAGAGCCTGCAGGCGAAGCTCCGCGAGACCACGCGCCGCATCGCGATGGCGCTGGGAGTCCGCGGTCTGGTCAACGTGCAATATGCCATCAAGGGCGAGACCGTCTACGTGATCGAGGCCAACCCGCGCGCCAGCCGTACCGTGCCGTTTATCTCCAAGGCCACCGGCGTGCCGCTGGCCAAATGCGCGGCGCGCATCATGGCAGGCGATTCCATCGCGAGCTTGGGCCTGCCGAGCGACGAACGTCAGCTGGACTGGTTCTGCATGAAGGAAGCCGTCATGCCCTGGGGCCGTTTCCCGGGCGCCGACGTCATCCTGGGGCCCGAGATGAAGTCGACGGGCGAGGTCATGGGTATCGCTAAGAGCTATCCCGAGGCATACGCCAAGACGCAGCTGGCGATCGACTACAAGCTGCCCGACCCGAGCGCCGGCAAGGTATTCATCAGCGTGTGCGACCGCGACAAGCGCCACATCCTTTCGGTCGCGCGTATCCTGCGTTACCTGGGCTTTGACATCTGCTCTACCGAGGGTACGGCGCGCGTGCTGCGTGGAGGCAACGTGACGTGCGAGATCGTGGAGAAGATTAGCGGCCCGCACGACGGCGAGCGCCCCAACATCGGCGACCTCATCGCTGATGACAAGATCGCGGTGATCATCAACACGCCGTACGGTCCGGGCTCGCGCGGCGACGGCTATCTGCTGCGCACCGAGGCAGTGCGACGCGGTGTGACCTGCGTGACCGCGATGTCTGCCGCCAACACGTACGTGAGTGCCATCGAGGCGGTGCGTGAGGACCAGCAGGGTCACGGCAGCGCCAACGACATGGGCATGGACGTCATCGCCCTGCAGGACCTGCCGCAGCACACGGTGTAATGTGACCGGGTCGGCCGGGGCGGCAGCCGGACACTTTCTCTCGGAAACTGGGCTTCGCGAAGTTTTCCGAGAGAAAGGTCCGCCTCCCGCCCCGGCCTGCGGTGACTTGGCCGCACCGTGTGCTGCCGAAGTGGCTTTGCGCGATGACTAGGGCTGAATAAAATTGAGTGTGGGCGCCGTCGTTCGTTTGAACGACGGCGCCCACGTTTTGGATTTATTGGGCTGTGGCGGTGAAGGTTGTTTTGTCGGCGGCGATGTGCACGTGCAGCTTTGCCTGACCGTCGCAGCTGATGAGCACGCCTACCTCGAACGGGGTTCCCGTCTTGTCGTAGGTCGAACGCACGATGCGCATCGCCGCCTTACCGGTGTTCTGTCCCAAAAGGCGCGCCTCATGCTTGTCGAGGTTGACCGTCTCGTAGACGGCATCGACGCTTGCGGGCAGGATGCCGGTCTTTTCCGCGATGTAGGCGTAGAGCGAGCCATCCACGTCTTTGCGTGTGAGCTCGGGGCAAAGTGACACGGGGATATAGACGTAGTTGAGCTCCATGGGTTTGTCGTTGGCGAGACGCAGGCGGCGAATCTCCCAGACGGGTGTCCCTTCGGGCACTTTGAGCCCAGAGGCGATGCCGCGGACGGCCGGTATGCTTGAAAAGGCGAGAATCTGCGAGCTCGGAACCCGTCCCGCTTCGCGCATCCGCGCGCTGAAATTCAGGGCCAGGTCGATGCCGGGTGCTGAGGTTTGGGGCTTGATGAACGTGCCCTGCCCACGTTTGCGCACCACGCGCCCCTCGATGACGAGATCTTGGAAGCAACGGCGCACGGTCGCGCGCGATAACTCCAGCCGCTCACAGATTTCGAGCTCGCGTGGCAGCGGCGTCTTGGTGTCGAACGCCTGGCTGGCGATAAGCAGGGCGATTCGATGTTTAAGTTGGACATAGAGCGGCGTATCACCGCTGCGGTCGAAGGGTTCGGAGGCGAGAAACGAGATCATATCCATGGGGTACCTCCATGTCGTGAGCATACGTGACATGGTCTGACACTGCGGGACAAACCGGTGATGTCAGGCCCGATTCTTGTTGGTATGTATGGTACATAAGGAACATAAAACATTTATCAGGCAATCTACCTGCTATTTTAAAAATAATTAGAAGAAAAAATAATTTAGGCACAAAAATAGTTGCTACCGTTAACCGACGAATAGTTGCCGTTCGCAACTATTTTCTTGTACCGAACATGCCCCGGCGCAACAATAATCTCAGCAAAAAACAAAGCCGTGCGACACACGGCAGGTCGAGAGGAGACCGCATGCGGTATCTGGTAATGGTCAGTCACGGAACGCTCGCTCCCGGACTGCACAGTGTCCTCAAGATGCTCGGCAATGACGCCCCGAACATCTTGTCGACGAGTCTCGTGGACGGCATGGGCGCTGACGAGTATGTCGAGAACGTCAAGGCGATGCTCGCTTCCGTTACCGCCGATGACGAGGTTGTCCTGCTTGGTGACATCCTGGGCGGATCGCCGCTCACCAATGCCATGAACACGCTGGCCGAGAAGGGCCTGCTCGCCCACACCATTGCCTTCGGCGGTATGAATCTGCCCATGGCTATGACCGCCATGATGGGGCTTGCCACCATGGACCTGGATTCCCTCAAGCAGATGATGCTGCAGGAGGGCAAGAACGGTATGTCCGAGCTTGTGGTCCCGACCGATGACACCGACGACGAGGACGACGAGATCTAGGCAGGGCATCCGCCCCAATTTTCGTGATGGAGCGGGGGTTAAGAGGAAAGACCCCCGGTGATAAGGAAAGGGAGAACGCATGATTTCGTTCATCCGCATTGACGACCGTATGATCCATGGACAGACCGTTACCCGTTGGGCCCTCGAGTATCCCTGCGACGGTCTTATCGCCGTCAACGACGCCGCGGCGTCCAATCCCGTGCTCAAGGAGGCCTACAAGAGTGCCACGCGCAAGAAGACGTTCGTGTGGACCAAGGAGCACTTCAAGGAGGTCTCCGAGAAGGTTCTCAAGTCCAACACCAAATACTTCCTGATCACCAAGAACCCGCTCGACATGAAGGAACTTCTCGTCGATTTTGGCTTTAAGCCCGGCATGGACCGCATCATCGTCGGTCCCTGCAACGATCGTCCCGGCACCACCAAGCTCGGCAACAACCAGTCGATCACGCAAGAAGAGGCCCAGGCGCTCGAGGATCTCACCAACGCCGGCTACACGGTCGAGTTCGCCCTTATCAAGGAGAAATCCATCGGTGAGTGGCCCAAGTTCCGCGGTCAGTTTGGCTTCTAGTTAGACGCCAGCCGCATTTTGGTACCTACAGCCCTGGGGGAAAGGGGCTGAGGAATAAAGAAAGGGGAAAGCATGGCAATCAATGCATTCCAAGCCGCGCTGTTCGGCCTGTTCGCCTGCCTGGCATCACTGCCTGGCATGGGCGGCACGACGATCGGCAACTACACTCTGGGTCGTCCTCTGGTCGCCGGCCTCATCGTCGGCATCATCATGGGCGATATGCAGACGGGCATCCTCGTCGGCGCTGCCATCCAGGTTGTCTACATCGCTCTCGTGACCCCCGGCGGAACCGTCTCCGCCGACGTCCGCGCCGTGTCCTATATCGGCATCCCGCTGGCGATCCTCGCCATCAAGAACTCGGGCATCGATCCCGCCTCCGCTGAGGCTGCCGGCATGGCCGCATCCCTCGGCGCCGCCGTCGGCACGCTCGGCACTGTGCTCTTCTATGGCACCGCCACCATCAACCTGGTGTGGCAGGGCATGGGCTGGAAGTGGCTCGAGAAGGGCGATCTCCACAAGCTCTACCTGGTCAACAACGTTCTGCCTTGGATCGGTCACATCGTCTGCTCGTTCCTCCCGACGTTCATCATCACCATGGGCGGCACCGCCATGGTCGACCTCATGAAGACCTACATGCCCATGGACGGCATCGCGATGAAGACGCTGTTCACCGTCGGCTCGCTGCTGCCTACCGTCGGTATCGCCATCCTGCTCAAGCAGGTCATCTCTAAGCCCACGGACTTCCTGACGTTCTTCTTCGGCTTCACCCTGTCCGCTGTTATGGGCTGCAACCTGATCGCCGCTGCCGGCATCGGCTGCTTCTTCGCCCTGATCAACTATGAGATCGCTTCGCTCAAGATCGACCTCGCAAACGCTCCCAAGGCAGCTATCGCCTCGGGCTCCGATGATGAGGAAGAGGAGGACATCTAATGGCAGAGAAGAAGAAACTCTCTAAGAAAACGCTTGCCAAGTCGTTCCGCAACTGGTCCTATGGCAACCTGACTTGCTTCTCGCAGGAGCACATGCAGACCTTCGGTTACCTGTGCGCCATGCTTCCGATCGTCGAGGAGCTCTACGACACGCCCGAGGAGCAGAAGCAGGCCCTCCAGACCTACTCCGCGTTCTTCAACACCGAGCCGCAGATCGGCACCATGATTGTCGGCGTCACCGCCGGCCTCGAGGAGGCTCGCGCAAACGGCGAGGCCATCGACGACGACGCCATCAACGGCATCCGCGCCGGCCTCATGGGCCCGCTCGCCGGCCTTGGCGACTCGCTGATCGTCGGTACCCTGATCCCGATCCTGCTCGGTATCGCCCTCGGTCTCTCGACCGGCGGCTCTCCGCTCGGTGCCATCTTCTATATTGTCGTGTGGAACCTGCTCATGTTCCTTGGCATGCGCTTTGCCTACAACCAGGGCTATGAGCTCGGCGGCAAGGCGGTTGAGGCACTGGTCGGCCCCAAGGC
The DNA here is from genome assembly GCA_019419585.1 of Collinsella sp. Classification (GTDB taxonomy): domain Bacteria; phylum Actinomycetota; class Coriobacteriia; order Coriobacteriales; family Coriobacteriaceae; genus Collinsella. The sequence continues at coordinate 26,171 of DXZQ01000026.1, forward strand.
AAAGGCTCTTCGCGATTCCATCGTGATGGTCGGTACCATGGTCATCGGTGCAGTCGGTGCTACCTGGGTCTCCATCACCTGCAGCCCCAACCTGGTGCTGCCCGGCGGCGGTAAGTTCCAGGACACGCTCGATGGCATCTATCCGCACCTGCTGCCGATGGTCTTCATCATCTTCTGCTGGTACATGATGACCAAGAAGAAGGTCAACCCCATCGTTATGATGCTGATTCTCGTCGTGATCGCATTCGTGGGCGTTGTTATTGGCTTCTTCGACCCGGCACTGAGCTACTAGTCATCATCCCCTGGCCCCCTGTAAGGCCGTGCGGCCTCAACCGCACGGCCTTCTGATTTTGCGCCGCCCTTCAAGGGCAATATGGCCAGCGACCTCCATCGCCTACACGACACCCGCTATATTGCTCTTGAAAGATGACGTATTCGAAAAACGATGTTCTTGCACATGATGCACGCTTTGCACGAGGAGGACCCATATGCACGAGAAACACGGACACGACCTTTCGCGCGACGACTTGATCCGCGAGGCAAAGATGCAGACCGATGCTATTCAGCGGCTCAACGTTTGGCTGCGTCTGGGCTATTCGCTCGTGGCTATTGGCTTTTTGGTGGGGATGTGGGGTATGCAGGGCGGCCCCGGCTGGGGCGTCCCCGCGGGCATCGTATGCTTGGTGGTGGGCACTCCGCTTTCGATTGTGCTTAAGGTTGGCACGACCAACGCCAAAAAGAATGTTGAGCGTATGCTCGAGGCCGCGGGTATCGACGTTGAGAAGCTTATGCGACGCAAGAAGGACGAGCAATAGACTTCCGCGTTGGGGTATCATAAATAATTGTTGCGAATGTTAACTAATGTACGGCAAATGACGGTTTTATGGCCCTTCTAGAGTTGCAAAGGACAATATCCCCAGTGGATTACGATGACGTCGCTCGAAAACTGATTGTGTACTCACGTTCCCTTGCCAAGGGATCCTTGAGTGCTGCCGGCGGCGCCAGTGTGGGCGAGGCACCGGTTCTGCAGTATTTGTCTGGCGTGGACGACGATGTCATTCCCTCCGAGATCGCCAAGAAGCTGAAATACTCCCGTGCGCGTATGTCGCACATCTTGGAGTCACTCGAGAGCAAGGGTTATATTCAGCGCAGGACTGATTCAAACGATCGTCGGCGTGTGTTGGTGAGCATCACCGAGGAAGGCCGCGATTTTGCGGCGAAAAAAAATGCCGAGAGCGTGGCATCGCTCTCGAAACAACTCTCAGCGCTCGGCGAGCACGATGCCCAGGAGCTCGTGCGCATTCTGAATAAAGCCTATAGCCTTACCTATGATGCTGACGACTACCCGGACAATCTATAAGGATAAAGGCAGACATTTAGGTGCATCTTGAAATGCATCCGGGGCAATTGTGCCCATCAACCACCGTCAACATCTCATTCCAAACCAAATCAGCCAACGTACGTCATAGCAATCCCCGGTAGGTCGCAGGGTGGCGGTTGAGCCTTTCCCTCGGGAAACTTCGCGAAGCCCAGTTCCCGAGGGAAAGGCTCAACCGCCACCACAAAGACCGCAGGGACGGGAGCAGCTATACTACTCTCAGTAGTTAAGGGTCGCGGATCCGCCGCGTCACCGCTCTCAACAGGAGGTCTTTGTTTATGGCAGATCAGAAGCCGGTTGTCGGGATCATCATGGGCTCCAAGTCCGATCTGGGCGTTATGGAAGGTTGCACCGCCGAGCTTGAGGCGCTGGGCGTGCCCTATGAGCTCGTGATTGCAAGCGCGCACCGCACGCCGGCGAAGGTCCATGAGTGGGCCTCGACTGCTGCCGACCGCGGCATCAAGGTGATTATCGCTGCCGCCGGCAAGGCCGCTCACCTGGGTGGCGTCGTGGCAGCCTTTACGCCGCTGCCGGTTATCGGCGTGCCTATGAAGACGAGTGACCTGGGCGGCATGGATTCGCTGCTGTCGATGGTGCAGATGCCTTCGGGCGTGCCCGTGGCCTGCGTTGCCATCAACGGCGCCAAGAACGCCGCCATCTATGCCACACAGATTCTGGGTGCTTGCGACCCCGAGTACCGCAAGGTTATCGAGAAGATGAAGCAGGAGATGGCTGACGCCTAAGCGTTCCGCCGTTTCACCGCAGTATAAGGAGAGCCATGTCCGATTATCAGGGAAAACGATTCAAGGCTTCTCAGATTCCCGATCCGTCGAAGCCGGGTGCTGCCCGTGCGGCACAGCAGGGTCGGACATCTTCTCCTCAGCAGCCGCGCGCGCCGCGCCCCGTGACACCGGCGACGCATCGTCGACAGGACGCGCCGGCCGCATATCGTCCTTCGTCTTATAGCTCCGCTAAGAAGCCGCCCCGGTCTTCATCGCATGCCGCGCCGTCGGATTGCACCGAGCCGCCGCGCAAAAAGCGCCGCTCCATTATTCCCATTCTGCTCATCATCATCGGTATCGGTCTGATTGTCGCCGCCGCCGCTATTTTTATTAATGCCCAGATTGGCTATAAGCAGGCGAGCGATTCGTATCAGAAAATCGAGAAGCAATATGTAAGCGATAAGGACGCCAGCGGCGTGCCGATTATCGACTTTGATGCGCTTGCTCAGACGAACCCCGAGATTGTGGGTTGGATTTACGTGCCGGGAACCAACATCAACTATCCCGTGGTGCAGACCAACAACAACTCCAAATACCTCAACACGCTGTTCGACGGAACGGCTAACGCGTCCGGTGCCATTTTCCTGGATAGCGATGACACCGCGCCGGGAATGGTTGACCAGCAGACCACGATCTACGGCCACCATATGAACGACGGGTCGATGTTCAACGTGATTTCGGACACCACCGATCAGGCGACGTTCGATAGCATCGAGTGCGTGTATTACATTACGCGCGACGCTACGTATAAGCTGCGACCGTTGGCGACTAAAGTCGTCGAGGACACGTATGCCAAGGCGCGCACGCCCAACTTCGAGGGCGACGACGGGCTCAAGAATTACCTGTCCGAGATGCTCGACGGCGCTTCGGCCGTGGCGAGTGATGCGGGCGACCGCGCCGCCTCGGCAACCAAGGTCGTGACGCTCGTGACCTGTCGCTCGCTATCTTTTAGCAACACGCGCGCTGTCATGGTGCTCACACCGGTGGAGGAGTAGCTAAAAGAGCCCCGTCCTAATTTAGCTGCTCGGCGACGGTAGATAAGGGGAAATGATGCTCGAGAATGGCAAAACGATGCCTTCGATTGATGCTTGGCTGCGCGAGGCCAAGGCCGATGCTTCGGCGGCTGGCTGCGGCATGTACCTGACACACAACGGTGTGGTGCGTGCGACGCCCAAGGCCGAGGTGCGCGGAGTCGAGACCGATGGCGTGGCGCCTGGGCATAAGGTGGGCGGCATGGTCTTTGACTACGATGCCAAAAAGGTGCGGTCTGCTATCGAAGCGACGCGCGCGATGCCGGGTATCGGCTATGTGCGCGTGTGGCTGGCAAACGGCGAGCTTTCCGTGGGCGATGACATCATGCTGGTGCTCATTGGCGGAGATATTCGCCCGCATGTGGTCGATGCCCTGCAGGCGCTTGTCGGCACCATCAAGAATGAGTGTGTGAACGAGGTCGAGCGCGAGGCGTAGAGGCTTGCGTCGATAGAAGGCTCGTTTATAAAAATGCCCGCCGGTACGTGTAATACCGGCGGGCATTTTGCGTTTTGGGCGCGGTGGGCGCTACACGCGCGTCGCATCCTTGGGGCTCATGGTCATGCTCTGGAAGCGGTTCTCCATGTATTCGTTATCGAAGTACGTGCCGTAGAACTGCGCAACGGGGATGTCGCTGACCGTGCCGTTGACGCGCTGGTACCAGTAGTCGAGCGACTGCAGCGTCATGACGCCGTCGACCAGCATGATGATGGTAAAGATGACGGTGGCCGAGTAGCGACTTTTCCAGGGAATCATGTTAATGAGCTTGAGCAATCTGGGCAGCAGCAGCTTGATCCAGATGAGTCCGCCCAGGCCCCATAGGCAGGCGAAGCCCGTGCAGGTGCGTCCGCCCGTGAGCACGGCGAGTGGATCGGGCATGCCAAAGAGCTTCATATGCGAGTAGCTCCACGAGACCACACCGAACGAGGTCTGCATAAAACAGCCCACGAACACCTCAAAGCTTGCGCCAAGTAGGGCACTCACCAAAAAGATAATGATGGGGCTCTTTTTATAGAAGCGGTTGAGCACCATGGTCATGAGTACGGCGCCAAATCCGTAGATGGGGCTGAAGGGACCAAACAGCATGCCGGCACGGTTCTGGTAGACGCCCGGGTCGTTGACCGTCATATGCCAGATGTCCTCCAGGATCAGGCCGAGTACGCAGCAGACAAAGAACACCCAGAACAGGTTGAAATAGTTGAGTTTGATGTAGCCCTCGCCGGTCTCATCGCGGCCGAGCATGCCCTCGGCGGCGGCGTCACGATCGAGCATCTCCTGCAGGCGGCGCTGCAGTTCGCGCTCCTGACGAAGCGTGGGGTCGACGGTAGCCGAAAGCGCGATGAGGATACCGAGCTGAATAGCGGGACGCAGCAAGAACGGCCCGATACCCTGGAGCATCACGTCGACCAAAAGCTCGACGACGGTAAATGCGATAAGGATATAGGACAGGCGCGCGGCGTTGCGGCGCTGGTTCTTAATGAGGTCAAGGCCAAAGATGATCAGGATGACGGCACTTGCCGCAGAGAGCATGATGCCGGCGACGATGAGTCCAACCGCGACCAGCATATTGTCGCCGAGCTTTTCGGCGACGTTGCCGTTAATGAGCGCGGTGATGACCTGCCACATAAAGGCGCCGACCGATGGGAGCGTGCCCACGCCGGACAGGATGCACAGGACGGCGTATACCTTAATGATGAGGGGGATCTTCTTGACCTCCGTGGCGCTGGGGACGCTGGGGTCGAGTTCATTTCGATCCATACATAACCTTTCTCGCTTTGTTGCAGGTTATAAGGATACGCCGCCGACCTGCCAAAAGACAGGACAAACGACCCAATTGCAACTTTGTAATCCCCAACGGTGGACACGGCGGCCGTCTGGGGGCGCGGGCGCTTGCACTGGACAGACCGATAAAATGTTTGGCCACAAAACTGATTATTAGCTCGGTGGGCTTTTAAAAAGCGCTGTTCATGCGCGGGAGTGCTTGTCCTGCCGTGCGTATAATAAGGCGGGTAACGCCAAAAATACGAGGCTCTGAGGGGATGCCATGTCTCAAGAAACCATCCGCGCGGCCGAGCGTGCCACGGGACAGGTGACGACCATGTCGACGTATGATCCGGACTCCGACCAGCTGCATGAGGAATGCGGCGTTTTTGGTGTGTGGGCACCCGATCGCGATGTGGCTCGACTGACGTACTTTGGTCTGCGTGCGCTGCAGCATCGTGGCCAGGAATCGGCGGGAATCGCCGTGGGCGACGGCGGCACGGTTATGGTCCGCAAGGATCTGGGCCTGCTCGACCGCGTGTTCTCCAACGCCGACCTGTCGACGCTCTCCGGCCAGCTGGCCGTGGGCCACGTGCGCTATGGCACCGCCGGCGCCAAGAGCTGGGAAGCCTCGCAGCCGCATCTTTCTACCATCAACAGCGTCATTATCGCGCTTGCTCACAACGGCACGCTGGTCAACACCGACGAGCTGCGCCGTCAGCTGATCGAGCTGGGCGTGCCGTTCCTCTCCAATTCGGATTCCGAGGTCGCGACCAAGCTTATCGGCTACTTTACCCAGCGTACGGGCCACCTGCGCGAGGGCATTCGCAAGACCATGGAGCTCGTGCGCGGCGGCTACGCCATGACGCTCATCAACGAGCAAGCGCTCTACGCCTTCCGCGACCCGCACGGCATTCGCCCGCTGGTGCTGGGCAAGCTGGTGGACGAGGGTCTGGACCAGGCGGATATCGAGGCGGCCGCACAGCTGCCGTCTCAGGATGACGCCGCCTGCGCTGATACGTCCGCTCATGTGGCACGCGCCGGCGGCTGGGTTGTTGCCTCCGAGACCTGCGCGCTCGATATCGTGGGCGCCGAGTACGTGCGCGATGTCCGTCCCGGCGAGATCTTGCGCATCAGTGCCGAGGGCCTGGTGTCCGAGCAGGGTGTGCCCGCTGCCGAAGAACCGGCCAACTGCATCTTTGAGCAGGTCTACTTTGCCCGCCCCGACTCCATCATGAACGGCAAGAGCGTCTATGCCTGCCGCTACGACATGGGCCGTCAGCTGGCGCACGAGGAGCCCGTCGAGGCCGACCTGGTCATCGGCGTGCCCGACTCCGGCCTGCCGCCCGCGGAGGGTTATTCGCACGAGAGCGGCATCCCCTTTGGCGAGGGCCTTATCAAGAACCGCTACGTGGGCCGTACGTTTATCGAGCCTACGCAGGAGCTGCGCGCCATGGGCGTGCGCATGAAGCTCAACCCGCTGCGCGACAACATCGAGGGCAAGCGTCTGGTCGTCATCGACGACTCTATCGTGCGCGGCACCACCATGGTGCAGCTCGTCAAGATGCTGCGCAACGCCGGCGCCAAGGAGATTCACATCCGCATCAACTCGCCCGAGGTTATCTGGCCGTGCTTCTACGGCATCGATACCGACGTGCAGTCGCAGCTCATCAGCGCCAAAAAGACGGTCGACGAGATCTGCGAGTACATCGGCGCCGATTCGCTGGCCTTCCTTTCGGTCGAGGGCCTGCTGAAAGTCATGCCCAAGGGCGGCTACTGCGACGCGTGCTTTACTGGCCGTTATCCCGTGGCGATTCCCGAGAGCTTTGGTCGCGACAAGTTTATGGAGGGCTTTAAGCCCCGCAACCTGGACGTGCCCCTGCACGTTGAGGAAGATGCCGTGGCCGAGAAATATGTCGACCGCAGCTGGGAAGAGGAGCACGGTGAGGCCTAAAACCTGCCAAAAAGGGACAGGTTTATTATGGTAGGTTTTACCTGCTGTTTTGTTGATATGACGGCGCGTGCTGTTATGGCGCGCGCCAAATCGAACGCATCTATGAGCACCGTTTGGCGTCTGCGCGGCAAACGGTAATGGGAGAGGAAGGCTCGGATGAGCGACAGCAAGCATGTGACGTACGAGGACGCCGGCGTCGATACCGCCGAGGGCGGCCGCGCCGTCGACGCGATTAAGCAGATGGTCAAGGACACTAACCGTTCCGAGGTTATCGGTGGCATCGGCGGCTTTGGCGGCCTGTTCTCGGCCGCCGCGCTCAAGGATATGGAAGACCCGATCCTGATTAGCGGTACCGACGGCGTGGGCACCAAGCTCGTGCTCGCCCAGATCATGGACCGTCATGAGACGGTGGGCCAGGACCTGGTCGCCATGTGCGTTAACGACATTCTGGCTTCGGGCGCCGAGCCGCTGTTCTTCCTGGACTACGTTGCCATTGGCCACATCGAGGCCGAGCACATGGCAAAGATCATCAAGGGTGTGGCCGACGGCTGCAAGCTCGCGGGCTGCGCGCTCGTGGGCGGCGAGATGGCCGAGCACCCGGGCGTTATGGCTCCGGCCGACTACGACCTTGCCGGCTTTACCGTGGGCGTCGTCGACCGTCCCAAGATGCTCGACCCCGCGAATGTCCGCCCCGGCGACGTGATTCTGGGCCTGCCCTCCACCGGCGTGCACTCCAACGGCTATTCGCTCGTGCGCAAGGTCATTGGCGTCGACGGCATTAAGCCGGGCACGCCCGAGGCTGCCGCTAAGGCCGAGGAGCTGAGCCGTCCGCTCGAGGAACTCGGCGGCGCATCGCTCGCTGACGCCCTGCTCGCTCCCACGCGCATCTACGTCAAGCCGATTCTTGAGCTGCTGCGTGGCGGCGCTCCGGTGCACGCGATTGCCCACATTACCGGTGGTGGCATCACCGAGAACCTCAACCGCGCGCTGGCAGACGACGTTGACGCCGTGGTCACTCGCAATGGCGCCGAGATGGGCTGGGACGTTCCGCCCGTCATCACCTATGTGTCGCGCCAGGCCGAGCTTGCGCCCAACGAGGCATGCAAGACCTTCAACATGGGTGTCGGCCTGTGCCTGATCGTCGCCCCCGAGGACGAGGCCGCCGTGACCGAGGCCCTGGTCGCGCTGGGCGAGAAGCCGTTCCGCGTGGGCGAGTGCGTCGAGGGCTCCGGTAAGGTCGTGTACTCTGATGAGCGCTAACGAGCAGATGGCTGCCGGCGAGGGTCTGGGCTTTGTGCCCTACACCCGTCCGACCGGCACCGATACGGCCGAGCCGCTCAAGATCGGCGTGCTCATCAGCGGCTCTGGCACCAACTTGCAGGCGCTGATCGATTTGATCGCCGCCGGCAAGCTCAACGCTTCGATTGAGCTTGTGGTGTCGAGCCGTCCCTCGGCTAAGGGTCTGCAGCGCGCTGAGCGCGCGGACATCCAGACGCTCACGCTGTCCAAGGATGTCTACGCCGACCCCATCGCCGCCGACGAGATCATCGCGCACGAGCTGCTCGAGCGCGGCTGCGAGTATGTGGTCATGGCCGGCTACATGCGCATGGTGCACACGCCGCTGCTGGCGGCGTTTCCCAACCGCGTGGTGAACCTGCATCCGGCGCTGCTGCCGAGCTTTACCGGCGCGCATGCGATCGACGATGCCTTTGCGCGCGGCGTCAAGGTGACCGGCGTGACCGTGCACTTTGCCAACGAGGTCTACGACAACGGCCCCATCATCGCCCAGCGCGCGCTGGCCGTCGAGGAAGGCTGGGACGTCGACACGCTCGAGGAGTACATTCACGCGATTGAGCACGTGTTGTATCCCGAGGTTATTCAGATGCTCGCTGACGGCCGCGTCCACGTGCTGGAGAGCGGCAAGGTGGCAATTGACCCGGCGCGCTAGTCGCTTGAAAAAGGTCTCCTTGGTTTCCTTGAGATGTAAAAGCTTCATCAGAACCAAGAAATCTGATAGGGCCTCGTCCGTGTGCGGGCGGGGCCCTTTTGCGTGGCCTTTCATGTTTGCTATACTGCTAGCAGATAGAGAGGAGCCGCTATGGGTACAGCAACGGTGCAGCTCAACACGCGAATCGATCCTATGCTCAAGGCTGGTGGCGACGCGGTCCTAACTCGCAATGGATTGGGGGCGAGCGATGCTATTCGTGCGCTTTGGGTCTATCTTGTCGAGCATCAAACGTTGCCGGGATTTATGGTGGCGGATAAGCGCGAGGCGCCCCGTGCGGAGAGCCTGGCCGAGCAGGGGTGTGGCCTAGCTTTTTCCTCGTTGGGGCTAAGCGCTTCGGATTTTGCGCCAGGTGGATCGTCTGCGGAAGACTGGGATGCCGTACGAGATGATATGTATGACGCGATGATTGCCGACATCGAGGCGAATTGCCGATGATCGAGGCAAAACGCCTGCTTGTAGATACGAACGTTTGGCTCGATTATTACCTGCAAGAGGGGGCATTCGACGAAGCGAAGAGATTGGTTGAACTGGCCGAGGCGGGAAAGATCGACCTTCTTTATGCGCCCACGACGGCAAAGGATGTGTTCTACATTTTGCCTCGGCGCCTAGCCCGGCGGAATGCGAACGGGATTAGCGTGTCGTTTGCCTCGGCGTCATGGGCCTGCATCGAGCATATGATGCAGGTAGCAACGGCCTCTCCACTTTCGTTGGCAGAGTGCGAGATGGCACGCATGCTTGGCAAGCGTATGCCGGATCTTGAAGACAACCTCATCATTGCTTCGGGCGAGACGGCAGATGTTGACTACGTGGTCACGAGCGACCGGCGCATGTTGGAGGCGATGCCCGAGGTTTGCCTGACGCCCGCGCGTGCACTCGAGATGATCGGGATCCTCGACTAACCTTGTCTGTCTGGTTTCGCTATCATATGGGGCAATGTGAACCCCATGCAACTTTGGAGGACGGTATGGCGGATAACGCCGAGGCGCTTTTCTCGCCTGAGCTGGTGTTTTTTGATTGGGAGTGTGCGACGCCGGGTGAGGTGTTTGCGCAACTCGAGAGTGAGCTTGCTCCGCGCGGCTACATTGCCGACGGTTGGCTCGACGCCGTTCGCACGCGCGAGGATGCCTATCCCACGGGTCTTGCCATGCCGGCGGCAAACATTGCCATTCCGCATACCGATCCGGGGTTTGTGGCCAAGCCCTATATCGCGGTGGTGAAGCCCGCCGCGCCCGTGACATTTAACGCTATGGCTGGCATGGGCGCTCCGGTGCCGGCGCAGATCGTCATCAATCTGGGCATCGCCGAGCCGGGCGGCCAGGTCGAGGCCCTGCAGGCGCTCATGAATATCTTTATGGACGCGGACACCGCGGCCGATGTGCTCGGCCAGACCACGCCCCAAGGCATGGTCGAAGCCATCCGCCGCCACTTTTAAATCCGGCCCCTGGGGACGTTCCTTTTGTCGCGGGGGCCGCGTTGTGACACAATGGCGTTTGTTCGATTCGTTATGCGAAAGGCCGACTATGGCAAATAAGAAAAAGAACTCCGAGGCCGCGCCGACGCCCGAGCAGCAGACTCGCGCTGCCTCCAGCTCTCGTAAGAAGCAGCGCAAGACGTACGTGTCTAAGACCGTCAAGATTGTTCTGGTGGTTATCGGCGTGCTGGCAATGTTGCTTTCCGTCTCGGCCATGGCGTGCTCCGGTCTTATGTCGCAGACCGAGGACACCTCGGGCTACAAGCTCACCGGCGGCGTTGCCGCCACCATCAACGGCACCAACCTCACCGAGGATACCGTGACCAAGCAGATCATGAGCATGCGCACGTCCTATGGTTATACCAAGGACAAGGATTGGGCGCAGTACCTGGTCAACAACGACCTTACGCCCAAGAAGTATCGCAAGCAGCTCATCGATTCCTACACGCAGCAGATTCTGCTTCAGCAGGCGCAGAAGGAAAACGGCGTGACGGTGTCGGATGAGGAGGTCGAGAAGGCTTGGAAGGACGCGTGCAAGAGCGCGGGCGGCGCCAAGACCTTTAAGAAGACCCTTAAGACCTACGGCTACACCGAGGACACCTATAAGAGCTCGCTCAAGGAGAGCCTGGCGCAGCAAAAGCTCAAGGAAGCCGTGGCGCCTACCAGCAAGCCCGAGGACATCGAGATCGTCGATTACATCAACGAGAACCTGTCGAAGTACAACGATGCCCGCCGCTCGTCGAACATCCTGATCAAGGTTGATTCCGACGCATCTGACGAGGACAAGGCCGCCGCCAAGGCCAAGGCGCAGGAGTGCCTGGACAAGATCAACTCCGGCGAGCTGAGCTTTGAGGACGCCGTGGAGCAGTACTCCGACGACATCGGCTCCAAGGAGAAGAAGGGCGATGTGGGTTGGGATAAGCTCACCACCTTCGTCGACAGCTACCAGACGGCGCTCGAGGGGCTCAACAAGGGCGATGTGAGCGAAGTCGTCGAGTCGACCTATGGCTACCACATCATCAAGTGCACCGACTACTTCCATGTCGATAATCAGGTCGATGACATCAACCAGGTGCCCAAGGACATCAAAAAGTACGTTTCCAACGTGGTGAAGACGCAGGCAGAGAGCACTGCGTACAGCGAGTGGCTGGAGCAGTACAAGAAAGGCGCCGACATTACCGTCAACCCCATGCCCAAGGATGTGCCCTACAACGTGAGCCTGAAGGGCGTTACCAAGAGCTCGACCGACGATTCGTCGACGACTGAGTAATCATGGGACGGTGCTCGTGCGAGTGCCGCCCACGCTATTGAGGAGGATTTGCAGATGACCAACGAAGAGCTGCAGCAGGAAATGATCGCTGCCATGAAGGCCAAGGATAAGGTTCGCCTGTCCATCATTCGCCAGGTTAAGGCCGAGGTGAAGAATATCGAGGTCAACGAGCGCCGCGACGTGACCGAGGAAGACGTCAACAGCATGATCAAGCGTCTGATCAAGCAGACGAGCGAGACGCTAGAGATGTCCATCAAGGCCGGCACCGACCAAGAGCGTACCGACAATCTGACCGAGCAGGTCAAGATTCTGGAGAGCCTGCTGCCCGCGCAGGTTTCGGGCGAGGAGCTCGAGGCTCTGATCGAGCAGGTTATCGCCGAGCTGGGCGCCACGTCCAAGAAGCAGATGGGCCAGGTCATGGGTGCACTCGGCAAGGCCACCGGCGGCAACTTCGACAAGCCGGCAGCGGCAAAGATCGTCGGAGCAAAGCTCGCGTAATTTGTTATGCGGTTTTACCAAACCGCATAACGGCTCGACGCTGCAAACCCGTACACACGGCAATCTGACGTTCAATTTCAAGGGCGCGACCATAAGGTCTGCGCCCTTTCATTCAAGACTTTAGTCTGCTGGCCGCGCAGCGGCCAGCTTTAAACCACCCGCTACG
>DXZQ01000027.1 GCA_019419585.1 Collinsella sp.
CGACTTTTTTATTTTCAATTTCTTCCTTTATCAGACTTCCTACACTTGAAAAGTGAGAACATAAAAACAGTTTCATCATTATTCTCCTTTATATATAAATTCTTATTTGTTGAACTAAGCCGTGTCTACCATACTCTCCAATGAAAGAGCGCCCTGATATAGCGAAATTCTGCCGTTTTCCTGCGTATGTGCGTACACACTCCACAGGAATTCTAAGGGGCCTGCCCCCTTAGCACACGGACTTTGGAACAAAATCTAGTGTATTACGCCTTGCCAGAGGTGTACAGGCTCCCGGTATGCACGTACGAAGCAATTGCCATCAATGCGCCATATAAGTGGCGTTCAAGTTCGCATAAAGCGACCTTGATCCCGCAAAACAAAAGGCAGGATACCATCGCCACGATGATGCCCTGCCTCTGTTCGTTCCTGTTTGCCGTTCCGAGTAGTCCTTCCGCAGAATTTCCGATAAACAAAAAACGTACTCGAACCCTTTCTCGTAAAGAATCGGGTTCGAGTACGAACTGAATGCTGGAGCAATAAAAAACCACCAGAAAGGTGCCCCTTTGTGGTGGTTTTGGGCCAGTCCTAGAGCGTGTGGCCGTAGGTGTTGGCAGCCTTGATGGCGGCGGCGAACTTTTCGTCGGTGAAGGGCTCGGGGTTTCCCTGCTTCCACTCGTTGGTGGCGTGTGCGAACTCGCACAGGGCCGGGATATCGGACTCGGAGAGCCCGACCTGCTCAAGCGTCACGGGCAAGCCCATCTGCTTGTTAAAGGCGGCGTAGCGCTCAAGGTTCTCGGTATCGCCCGTGTAGGCAAACAGCACGAGCACGCCCAGGCTCACGACCTCGCCATGCAGGTAGGTGCCCTCGCGCGGAATGCTGCAGGTGGCGTTGTAGAACGCATGCGCCACGCTCGAGTTGTAGTAGTAATCGTTTTGGTTGGTCAGGTTGGAGACGTAGCCCGTGTTGACCACGATATCGAGCGCGATCTGCTTGACGGCTTCGGTCGACAGGTTCTGGAGAACGTCCTCAAGACCCTGCACGCCATAGGTAAACAGCGGCTCGGAGCAGGTGCGTGCGAGCGCCAGGCCAAGACCTGCGGTGTGCTCCAGGTTGCCGGCGCTCGTGGCGTACTCGACCTCGGGCTGCTTGGACAGGGCATCGCCCACGCCCGCCCAGAAGAACTCCGCCGGAGCCTCGGCGATGATCTTGGGGTTGATGAAGATGTGCGCGGGTCGGTTGGGGTACGAATAGCCCTCGAGCGAGCCGTCGTCGTTGTAGACAACGGCAATGGCGGTCGCGGCCGAGCAGTTGGAGCAGATCGTCGGTACCGTAAAGACGATCTTCTTGAGCTCGATGGCCGCCGTCTTGACGGTGTCGAGCGCTTTGCCGCCGCCGCATGCGATGAGCACATCGGCCTCTCGGCAGGCGGGGGAGTTCACAACCTTGGCGATATTGGCACGCGTGCTGTTGGTGCCATAGACGCGTGTCTCAAGAATCTCGACGCCGGTGCCCTCCAGTGCCGCTTCGATACTGGGAAGCGCCGCGGCCAGTGCTCGTTTACCACCGATAATCGCGACCTTGGCCGCTCCGTACTCGGCCAGCGCGCCGGGCAGCTCGTCAAAGCAATCCTCGCCGACGGTATAGTCGCTCATTCCAATCGTGCGCATAGCAGACTTCTTTCGTTAGATAAAGTGCTTTCAGGTATTTTGCTCCAAGAGAAGGTCCACGGCTGCGAGAAATTTCGAACGTATAAAACCAGTGTTGAGGGTTTTTCGCCGGCGCGGAACGTGCTAGCATACTTCGCATAAGCGTTGATGGGGACGAGTAGTCGGCCATCCGCATGCCACAGAGAGCGGGGAGCGCTGAGAACCCGTGTATGCGACCGATGAAAATCACCCCGGAGCTGCGGTCCCAACGGACGTGCCGCGCAGGCACGTTTTAGTAGACATCGCCGAGATGGTCGTCGATACAGGCCAGCCGAGTAACGGATGCGAGCGCGCGGCGACGCGGGCGAGGGCATCTAAGCTGGGTGGTTAAGCGAAGAGCTTTTACGGGCAGTCTGCCCGTTTTGTGGCGCTTCGTCCCAGCTTGTAGGGACGGGCGCTTTTTTGGTGCCCAACGGGCGTGCGCGCCCACGACATGAAAGGGGTACCGTGGCAAACGAGTACAAGCAGACGATGAATCTGCCCAAAACCGGATTTCCCATGCGTGCCGGTCTTTCCAAGTCCGAGCCCAAGCGACTCAAGGACTGGCAGGACAACAAGGTCTACGAGCAGGTTCTGAAGAAGAACGAGGGTCACAAGAAGTTCGTGCTGCACGACGGCCCTCCGTACGCCAACGGCCCGATCCACATCGGCCATGCCATGAACAAGATCTCCAAGGACATGATCAACCGTTACTGGATGATGCAGGGCTGTGAAGTCCCCTATGTCCCCGGTTGGGACTGCCACGGTCAGCCGATTGAGCACAAGGTCGAGGAGAAGCTCGGCACCGAGAAGTTCAACCAGACCTCCACGGCCAAGATCCGTGAACTCTGCAATGAGTTCGCTGTCGAGAACATCGAGCTCCAGAAGGCCGGCTTCCGTCGCCTGGGCGTGCTCGGCGACTGGGACAACCCCTATCTGACGCTCTATCACCAGCATGACGCCGCCGACATCGAGGTCTTTAAGGCCATGTTCGATAAGGGCATGATCTATCGCGGCCACAAGCCGGTTCACTGGTGCAAGCACTGCCACACCGCACTGGCCGAGGCAGAGATCGAGTACTCCGACGAGACGAGCCCGTCCATCTTCGTTCGCTTTGAGATGACTTCCAAGCCCGCCGGCCTCGAGAACTTCGACGGCCCGGTCGATTTCATCATCTGGACGACCACCCCGTGGACCATCCCTTCCGACCAGGCAGTTTCCCTCAAGCCTGGCGCCGCCTACGTCGCCGTTGAGCACGATGGCCGTGCCGAGGTCATGCTCGAGGACCTTGCTCCCAAGTGCTGTGAGGAGTTTGGCTGGGAGTACACCCCGGTCATGGTCGACGGCAAGCCCTATGTGGTTCCCGCCGAGACCTTCCACCACATCCACTACAAGCAGCCGATCTTTGACGGTGTCGAGGGCGTGGCGCTGCTGGCCGATTACGTCGGTGTCGATGACGGTACCGGTATCGTCCACAACTCGCCCGGCCACGGCGTCGACGACTACTTTGCCTGCCTCAAGGAGGGCATCACCGACATCTGCATGCCGGTTGACGACGACGGTAAGTTCTACACCGGCGAGGAGTTTGGTACCGGTGGCCCCTTCAGCGGTATGGATACCGATGAGGCCAACCCGCACATCATCGAGTTCCTGCGCGAGCGTGGCACCCTGGTCCTCGAGAAGAAGATCACGCACAGTTATCCGCACTGCTGGCGCTGCAAGCACCCGGTGCTCTTCCGTGCTACCGACCAGTGGTTCGTCTCGATGGACAAGACCGGCTTGCGCGAGCAGGCTGGCAAAGAGGTCCGCGAGAACGTCAAGTGGTATCCGGCGCATGCCGCCAACCGCATTGGCGCCATGGTCGAGCAGCGTCCCGACTGGTGCATCAGCCGTCAGCGCAACTGGGGTGTGCCTATCCCCAGCTACACCTGCGCCGACTGCGGCGAGAAGGTCATGAATGACGCCACGCTTGACGCCGTCATCAAGCTCTTCCACGAGAAGGGCTCCGACGCCTGGTTTACCGATGCTCCTGAGAGCTATCTGGGCGAGGCCTGCGTCTGCCCCAAGTGCGGTGGCCATCACCTCAAGGCTGATAAGGACATCCTTGACGTGTGGTGGGACTCCGGCGTGTCTTGGAAGGCCGTCTGCGAGTACCGTCCCGAGCTGGAGTACCCGGCGGACGTCTACCTCGAGGGCTCTGACCAGCACCGCGGTTGGTTCCAGAGCTCGCTGCTCACCTCGGTGGGCGCCAACGGCCACGCTCCGTACAAGGCGGTCGTCTCGCAGGGCTTCACCCTCGACGGCCAGGGCCGTAAGATGTCTAAGTCACTCGGCAACGTCATCGACCCCAACAAGGTCTGCGACGAGATGGGTGCCGACATCATCCGCCTGTGGGTTGCCTCCGTCGATACCAGCTCCGACGTGTCCATCGACCACGAGATCCTTGCTCGTACGTCCGATGCCTACCGTCGTTTCCGCAACACGCTGCGATTCCTGCTCTCCGAGCTCGAGGGTCAGTTTGAGCCCGAGACCGACGGCGTCGCCTTTGCCGACCTGCTGCCGCTCGACAAGCTCATGGTCGCCCGCCTGACCCAGGTCCAGGCCGAGGTCGACGATGCCTACGCCAGCTACGAGTTCCCGCGCGCCTACCGTGCGCTTTACGACTTTGTGGTTACCGAGCTCTCCAACGTGTATCTCGACGCCCTGAAGGACCGTCTGTACTGCGAGAAGCCCGGTTCGCTCGAGCGTCGCAGCGCCCAGACCGTGCTGGCCGAGCTCTTCTCGATGCTCATGCGCGACCTGCAGCCGATCTTGTCCTATACGGTCGACGAGGCCATGGCCTATGCGCCCGCCGGCTGCGTCGATCACCAGAAGTACGCCGCGCTGCTCGATTGGTACAAGTCGCCCATCACGGTCGACGAGGCCAACGAGTTTGAGGGCGTGCTCGAGGCTTCACTCGAGCTCCGTAGCGTCGTGACCAAGGCCCTTGAGGATGCCCGCTCCGCCGGTACCTTCACCAAGAGCCAGCAGGTCCGCGTCAAGGCGGTCGTTCCCGCCGAGATGTACGCGCTGCTGACCGGTGATAAGGCTGTCGACCTGGCCGAGTTCTACATCGTCTCCGATGTTGAGCTGACCCAGGGCGAGGAGCTCTCCGTTGCCATCGAGGCTGCCGAGGGCGAGTGCTGCGACCGTTGCTGGAACTACCGCACCACCGTTGGCGAGTACAACGGCCACGCGCATATTTGCAAGCGCTGCGCCGATGCTTTGTAGGTTACGGCGTTCGTAGAACGCCGTAACCTACCGACGCTGCAAACGTCCCTAAGCGGCAATCTGACGTTCAATCGTCGGTCGCGTACCAAAGTACGCTTCCCTCCTCTTTCACGTCACCTTGCTCGCTTAGGGACGTTTTCGCTGTTGGTGACGATAACGCGGCGTTTCCATTGCTGGAGCTAGAGGCTTTCTTTCGACTTGCGTTTTTAGTCGAAAGCTATTAAGCGACATTCCGTTATTCGGAATGTCGCTTTCGTTTTTAGCTGGTTATTTCGCTTGCGTTGGTGGATATGTCGTGCGTTCTGCGTATGGCAATATAAGATAGTTCTTTGTATTAAACGTAATTCGATGTTCTTGAGGGTAGGGGATTGATTTGGGTCGTGGTGCGGATATGACGCCGCCTTTGCGTTGGCGGTTGGTTGTTGCTGGTGGGGTGGCGCTTGTTGTGTTGCTTCTTGACCAGCTGACCAAGCTTGCGGTTCGTGCCGTGGGCGACGCCTTGCATGTGACCGTCATCCCCGGTGTTTTCGACTTTATGTTTGTCCGCAATATCGGTGCTGCCTTTAGCATGGGCGAGGGGCATGGCATCGCGTTTGCCGTGCTGGCGTTGGCGGTCATTATCGCTATTGCTGTGTACCTCGTTCGTGCACCTCAGCTCGCCCATCTTGAGGTTGTGGGCATGGCGATGGTTGCGGGTGGTGCTATCGGTAACGCGATCGATCGTTTGACCTTTGGCTTCGTGACCGATTTTATTGCCACCACCTTCATCGACTTCCCCGTCTTCAATGTGGCCGATATCGGCATTACGGTCGGTGTGGTGCTGGCGCTCTTCGGTTACATGTTCTTGAGCCCCGCGGCTCGTGAGGTCGATGCGACCGCCGAGCTTAACGCCCGTGACGAGGCCCGCGCCAAGCGCAAGGCTAAACAACGTGGGGAGCGTGCCCGCAAGATTCGCGAAAGGACTGAGCGCTAATGGCCGACATCCATATCCTTGTTGCCGACGATGCCGCTGGTCAGCGTCTTGACGCCTATCTGGGCGCCAATGACGGCTGCCCTACGCGCTCTGCCTGCGCACATCTGATTGAGGGTGGGGTCGTAGTGGTCAATGGCGAGACCTGCCTGTCCAAAAAGTACGCCGTGCGAGCCGGTGACCGTATTTCGGTTGATTTGCCCGAACCGCACGATCCCACCGACGTGATTCCCGAGGCCATCCCGCTCGACATTCGCTATGAGGACGACTACCTCATCGTGCTCTCCAAGCAGCGCGGCCTGGTGTGCCATCCTGCGCATGGTCATGAGAGCGGTACGCTCGCGAATGCGCTGGTCTATCACTGCGGTATCGACCATCTGGGCACCGTGCAGGGCGAGGACCGCCCCGGTATCGTACATCGTTTGGATCGCGATACCTCGGGTCTTATGCTTGCGGCAAAGGACGACGATACCCAGCGCGCGCTCCAAAATCTTATCCGTACGCGCACGCTCGACCGCCGCTACATTACGCTCGTTCACGGTCATATCGCCATGGATGAGGGCACCATTAACACCGGCATTGCCCGTTCTACACGTGACCGTGTCAAGATGGCGGTTTCCGATGATCCTTTTGCACGCCAGGCCATCACGACCTTTAAGGTCCTTGAGCGCTTTGATTCTACGCGCTTTGATGACGGCTACACACTCGTTGAGTGTCACCTGTTTACCGGTCGCACGCATCAGATTCGCGTGCACATGCGCCATATCAACCACGCCTGCGTGGGCGATCCGCTCTACGGTAAGTGCGATGCGCGTGCCGATCAGGGTCTGACCAGGCAATTCCTCCATTCCTGGCGCGTGGCGTTCGATCATCCCGTGACGGGAGAGCGCATTGAGTGCCGCGACGAGCTGCCGTGGGATCTCGCCGCCGTCCTCGACGACTTAGCCCCGCGTTCGCTTGGCCGCACTGCTGCCGGCGACGAAATCGTACCGCAGCTCGGCCTGCTCGAAGCCTAGCCAGTATTAGGTGGTTTCTTGAACTCGGTAAGCCTGCGGTAAGATATACGGTTGTTTACGTAACACGTTCCTGGGAGCCTGCATGCTCGCCTTTTTACAAACCAACACACCCATCGTGATCTTCAACCAGATTGTCGTCACGCTGCTCACGGTCTGCTTCTTGTACCAGGTGGTCTTCTTTGTCATCGGTGCTCTCCGCGGCGAGGTCGCGCCTCCCAAGGCCAAAAAACTCCACCGGTATGCCTTCTTTATTGCAGCACACAACGAGGAGGCCGTTATCGCCAACCTCGTTCGCTCCATCAAGGACCAGGATTATCCGTCCGAGCTCATCGAGGTCTTCGTGGTCGCCGATGCCTGCACCGATAACACCGCGCAGCTCGCGCGCGAGGCGGGCGCTGTCGTGTACGAGCGAAACGACCTGGCCCGTAAAGGCAAGAGCTGGGTCATGGACTTTGGTTTTGACCGCATTCTTAACGAGTATCCCGATACCTTTGAGGGCTTCTTTATCTTCGATGCCGACAACGTTATCTCCCGCGATTACGTCTCCAAGATGAATGACGCCTTTGACCAGGGCTTCCATGTGGTCACAAGCTACCGCAACTCCAAGAACTTTGGCAGCTCGTGGATCTCGGCAGCGAATGCCACTTGGTATCTGCGCGAGGCGCGTTTTCTCAACAACGCGCGCAACATCTGCAAGACGTCCTGCGCCGTATCGGGTTCGGGCTACCTTATCTCGGCTAGCGTTATTGAGGGCATGCACGGCTGGCAGTTCCATACGCTGACCGAGGATATTCAGTTCACCACGTTCTGCGCTATTCACGGCATTCGTATTGGCTATGCGCCGGCGGAGTTCTTTGACGAGCAGCCTGTGACGTTTAAGGCGTCCTGGAAGCAGCGTATGCGCTGGACCAAGGGCTTCTACCAGGTGTTCTTTACCTACGGTAAGCATCTGGTCAAGTCGACCTTCCGCTATCATCGTTTTGCCGCCTACGACATGTTTATGACGATCGCCCCTGGTATGCTGTTATCGCTGATTTCGATGCTCGCCAACGCCACGTTCCTGATCGTCGGTGGTCTTTCGCATGGCTTTTTGGCTACCGAGGTTGAGATGCAGGCTTGTGCCGCCTCGCTCATTATGACCTTCGCGATGATGTATCAGACCTTCTTTATCCTGGCGCTACTTACGACCATCTTCGAGTACAAGCACATTCATTGTGCGCAAAAGTGGCGCCTGGTGACCAACCTGTTTACCTTCCCGATCTTTATGTTCAGCTATATCCCCATCACGGTGGCTGCGTTGTTCCTGAAGGTCGACTGGGTCCCGACGCAGCATGCCGTCAGCGTTACCCTCGACGAGGTCATGCAGGGCGCTAAATAACCACCACCAAAACCACCACGAAGGGGACAGGCACCTCTGTGGTGGTTTTTGCTTTTGAGAGACTGCCCCGGGAGGTGTTCAATGGTCTATATTCCCTTTTGGATCTGCGCCTTTGCCGGTGCGGTGATTGATGTCCGTGAACGGCGGTTTCCCAACGCGCTTGCCGCCGCATGCGCCGTGGCGGCGTTTGCAGGCGTTTGGCTGGACAGGGGCTTGAACACGGCGCTTGACCACGCCGGTCCTGCCGTTATCGTGTACCTTTCCCTTGTGCTGACCGAGTCGCTTTGGCGGCGTTTCCGCCAGACCCCCGGCATCGGCATGGGGGATGCCAAGGCGCTTTTCGCGCTTTGCACGCTCGACCCTCTGGGCGGCATCGTGGCATTTGCCGTTGCGCTCCTGGTCCTGGCCCTCTCCTGCCTCTTCACAAAATCGCGCTCCCTGCCATTGCTTCCGTTTTTGGTGCCGATATTTGTCATAATCGAGGTCGTGGGCTGGACATTGTAACCGATTGCGCATCCTTTTTAAGGAGCATGCTATGGCAACTAATCAAGAAACGGCCGTCATTAAGGCGCGCATGGACCGCATTCCCGCGGCGTTGTCGCCCGAGCTGGTCGAGCGTATCGCCGCCGACCGCGCCTCGGGTGTCGTTAATCCTTATCGATGCTGCGACGACCAGGTCATTCGTCGTATAGATCGCGCTGCCGACAAAGGCACGCTTATGCGTCCGGCGTTTATGCGCGATACCGAAAAGATTCTTCATCTTCCTGCGTACACGCGTTATGCAGGCAAAACGCAGGTCTTTAGCTTTCGCAGCAACGACGACCTGTCGCGGCGCGGCCTTCATGTGCAGCTCGTCTCGCGCATTGCCCGCGATATCGGCCGTGCCCTGGGCCTCAACTGCGATTTGATCGAGGCGATTGGTCTGGGCCACGATTTGGGCCACACGCCCTTTGGCCATGCCGGCGAGCGTTTCCTCAACGATATCTATCACGAGCGTACGGGTCGTTATTTTTTCCATAACGTGCAGTCCGTCCGCGTGCTCGACGCGCTGTACGGCCGCAACGTGTCGCTCCAGACGCTCGACGGCGTGCTGTGCCATAACGGCGAGTACGAGCAGCGTGTCTTTGAACTTTCGGACATGGCGTCGTTTGACCAGTTCGACCGTACCGTCGAGGACTGCATTGCCACGGGCTATGGCGCGATCGAGCACCTGCGCCCCATGACCCTCGAGGGCTGTGTGGTGCGTATCTCGGATATCCTCGCCTACGTCGGTCGTGATCGTCAGGACGCCATTGCGGCGGGCCTGCTGTCGCCCGACGCTTTTGACGATGGTCGGGGCGGCGCCTATAACAGCTGGATTCTCACGCACGCTTCCATCGATATCGTTGAGCATAGCTATGGCAAACCGCGTATCGAGATGAGCGAGGACCTGTTTGAGGAGATCCGCCGGGCGAAGCGCGAGAACTACGAGAAGATCTATAGCAAGGGCGGTATCGAAGGTGATTCCGAGGCAGAGTTGCGTGAGGCCTTCGAAAAGCTCTACGACCGTTGCCTGCAGGATCTAAATAAAGGCGACGAGTTCTCTTACATCTTTAAGCATCATGTTTCGCGCATTGAGCAGCAGCTTTCCTACTACGATCGCACCTATGCCTGGCAGGACGACAAGGATCAGGCCGTCGTCGATTACATCGCAAGCATGACGGATGGTTATTTCTGCGAGCTGACGAGCAAATTGTTCCCAGGTCTAAAGTTTCCGCACCGCACCTATATTAACGAACGGTAGTTCGTATCCTTTCGGTATACTGTTGGTTAACAACGATTTTGATTAATGCACGGGATGGCTATGGACGACCTTTTTTCTGCTTCGACGCGCGAGCGCTCCTTTAAAAATGCGCCGCTTGCGGTGCGTATGCGCCCCGATTCGCTCGACGAGTATGTGGGCCAGCAAAAGGCCGTCGGTAAGGGCTCGTGGCTGCGCGCCGCGATTGAGCATGACGTGCTGTCGAGCGTGATTCTGTACGGCCCGGCTGGCACGGGCAAGACGACGCTGGCCCACATTATCGCCAACCATACCAAGAGCGAGTTTGTCGAGGTCAGCGCCGTGACGGGCACTGTGAAGGACCTGCGCCGCGTAATCGATGAGGCTAAGACCCGTCTGAACACCTACGACCGCCGCACCATTCTGTTTATCGATGAGATCCATCGCTTCTCTAAGTCGCAGCAGGATGCCTTACTGCATGCGGTTGAGAACCGCACCGTCATTATGATTGGCGCCACGACGGAAAACCCGTACTTTGAGGTCAACTCGGCATTGCTCTCGCGTGGGCGTGTGGTAGAGCTTGAGCACCTGAAGGACGAGGATATCGCCATGCTCATTGAGCGTGCGCTCGAGGCGCCGCAGGGTTTAAACGGTAAGTTCTCGGCCGATGAGGATACAGTCAAGACCATTTGCACGCTGGCCGCGGGTGATGCGCGCTCGGCGCTCACGACGCTCGAGCTTGCGAGTGAGATTGCCGTTACGCGTCCCGATACTGAGGGAACGCCAGCGCCGGCGGCCGGGGAACGCTATCCCATTACCGTGGATGACGTGAAGATCGCCAATCCACGTCGTGGGTTTTCGTATGACAAAAACGGTGACATGCACTACGACATTATCAGTGCGTTTATTAAATCTATGCGCGGCAGCGACCCCGATGCCACGATCTATTGGCTCGCGCGCATGATCGATGCAGGGGAGGATCCCAAGTTTATCGCTCGCCGCATTATGATTCAGGCTTCCGAGGATGTTGGCAACGCCGACCCGCAGGCGCTTTTGGTGGCGCATGCCGCATTTAAATCTGCCGAGGTCATTGGCTATCCCGAGTGTCGCATCAACCTGGCTCAGGCTGCGCTCTATGTGTGTCTGGCGCCTAAGTCCAACGCGTGCGAGGCCTCGATCGATGCGGCGCTGGCCGATATCCACAGCAGTGGTCTTCGCGAGGTGCCCAGCTACCTGCGCGATCGTCACCGTCCCGGCAGCGACGAGTATGGTGTATACAAGTACCCGCACGATTATCCCGAAGGCTGGGTCGATCAGCGCTATTTGCCCGAGGGGTTGGAGCGCGGCGCGTTCTGGCAGCCTGCCGGCCGCGGTTGGGAAGAGTGGCGTGTGGAGCAAAGCGAGCGCGACCGTAGCGGCAACGCTCCCAAGTAGGCCATTGGCGCCTCGCACATTCCCTTTGGGTATCTTTGCCCTTCTTTGGGGTACCATGAAAAACGTCTGTATTTCGATTCCTTCGGGAGGCTTGTATGAGTCCCATTCAAATTGCCCTGCTGGTGCTCGCCGTTGCCGGCGTGTGGGCTGTTGTCGAGCTCGCGCTCACGCTGCGCAAGACCCGCACCGTCGTCGACTCGCTCGACAAGACGGTGAGCGACCTCAATAATACGCTCGCCGAGGCACAGCCCGTGGTGGCAAAGCTCGATGGCGCCGTTGACGAGCTTACGCCGGCACTTGCCCAGATGGAGCCGCTCCTCAAGTCGAGCAAGACTGCCGTTGACGCCCTGACGTCTAACCTCGTTGAGGTTGAGGCGGTCGTTCGCGACATTTCCGAGGTTACGGGCAGCATGGCCGAGGCCAGTAATGCCGTGTCGAGCGTGACTGATTCTGCGGCCGGCGCCGTGCAGAAGCTCTTCAATAAGGTGAAGGCTCCTGCAGCCGACGCCGATCGCAAGCTCGCCGCTGCCGCCGCCGAGGCCGAGCAGCCTACTGAGCGCGTTCTGATTGGCGATGACGATGCCGCTGCTGACGACGATGATGTTCAGAAGCCCGCAGCCAAGCCTGCTCAGTATTACACCTATACGCCTGCCGAGACTTCCGAGGAGTCCTGCGATGAGTAGTGAAGCAACCTGCCCCATCACGCTGAGCGTTGCCGGTGATCCTCGTCTCGCGCGCTTGGTGCGCATGACGGCCGCCAACGTCGGCGCCCTGTGCTCTATGTCCGTCGATCGCATCGAGGATATCCGCATGGCTGCCGAGGAAGCCTTCATCTTTGGGTGCACCGCGGTCGACTGCGACGACATCACGATCAATTTCGATGTGGACGAATCTCACGTCGGCATGACCTTTACCTTTGGGGAACAGGCCACCGTCGACGAGGATGACCAGGCTACTGTGTATGCCGAGCTCATTCTTGCAAGCGTGTGCGATTCCTACGAAAAGACTGCGGCGCCCCTAACGCTTTCCCTCGACCTCAAGGCGGATATCTAATATGACCGAACGTTCCCGGAGCGGCAAGACCGCTTGGGACAAGGAGAAAACCCGCGAGCTGTTTCGTCGTTATAAGGAGACCGGTGATCCGGATGCCCGCGAGCAGCTCGTCATGTCCCATATGAATCTGGTAAGGTTTCTTGCCAACAAATTTAAGAACCGCGGCGAGCCGCTCGATGACCTTTTGCAGGTCGGCTATTTGGGCCTGCTCAAGGCTATCGACCGCTTTGACCCTGAACGCGGGCTCGAGTTCACGACGTTTGCCACGCCCACCATCTTGGGCGAGATTAAGCGCCACTTCCGCGACAAGGGCTGGAGTGTGCGCGTGCCGCGTCGTCTGCAGGAGCTCTCGGCCAAGGTCAACCAGGCTACCGATAAGCTCACCAACGAGCTGCAGCGTTCGCCCAAGGTTGAGGAAATCGCCGAATACCTGGACGTGACCGTCGACGAGGTGCTCGAAGCCATGGAGTCGTCCTCGGCCTACACCTCGGTGCCCATCGAGGCCCCCGGTGCGTCCGATTCCGATGATGCGCCTTCGATTCTCGATCGCTATGCCGACGACGACAACGAGCTCGACTTTACCGATGACCGCCTGGTAATCGAGGAAGCCATCCGCGATTTCTCGCCGCGCGAGCGCGAGGTTATCGAGCTGCGCTTCGTTAAGGGCATGACCCAGATCGAGATTGCCAAGAAGCTTGGCATCTCGCAGGTGCAGGTCTCGCGCCTGCTGCGCCGTACCCTTAAGAAGATTCAAGATAAGATTGACCCCGACGGAGTGATGATTCGTTCATGAGTGAGCACTCCCAACAAATCGACCGCACGCTTCGCGATACCCGCATTCTGACGCTGCGCATTTGGGGCGTCGTCGGCTGCATTGTCATCGCTGCCGTCATCTTTAACCTTATGGGCATGCTGGCACCGGTCATCGAGTTTCTCGCTGTCGGTTCCATCATCGCTTTTGTGATGTCTCCGATCACCAACTGGCTCGAGCATCACGGCGTCGGACGTGGCCTCGGTTCGCTCATCGCACTCATTGTGGTTGTTGCCGTGCTCGTCGGCGTCGTCTGCATCCTATCGCCTATTTTGCTCGGTCAAATCATGGAAGTCCTGAGCCGCCTGCCCGAGCAGCTTCGTGTTGCGGGTGGCGATCTCAACGAGATGCTCTCGCACGCCAAGACGCTCAACAACACGCCGCTCAAGGAGTATCTGGACGACAATCTTTCTTCGCTGGTTACCGTAGCGTCCAAGTACGTCTCGCAAATCGCTGCCGAGCTCGGTCGCGGTGTATTCCCGCTCATTACCAATACGGCCTCGCAGCTGTTCGTCATCTTCCTGGGCTTGGTGCTTGCCTATTGGTTGGCCTGCGACTATCCCCGTATGCACCACGAGGTCTGCACCATCATCGGACAGGAAAAAGAGACCTCGTACCGCTTTATGGTTGCCATCCTTTCACGTTCGGTCGGCGGCTATATGCGCGGCATGGTCGTGACTTCCATCTGCGGTGGCTTTTTGGCTTTTATCGGCTTTACGCTCATTGGCCATCCATACGCAGCGCTCATGGCCATCTTTACCGGCATTATGCACTTGGTTCCGGTTGTCGGTCCCTGGGTGAGCGCGGCGATCGCCACGGTGCTCGGTTTTATGTTCAGCCCTATGCTGGCGTTATGGACGCTTGTCGTGACCATGGTGGCTCAAAACGTCACCGATAATGTCATTTCGCCTAAGGTCATGCAGAGCTCGGTGCAGGTTCATCCCGTTATGAGCCTGACGGCCCTCGTTATCGGTTCGGCACTCATGGGCCCCATCGGCATGGTTATCGCCATTCCGCTGTGCGCGGCCCTCAAGGGCATCTTCGTCTACTACTTTGAGAACGAGACCGGCCGTCAGCTCGTGGCATACGACGGCGCCGTGTTTAAGGGCACTCCGTATCGCGATACCGAGGGTAACCCGGTCGCCGCCTACGACGCGCTCGGAGACGATACGTTCATCTATGAGTCCGAGCTCATCGGCAACGAGACCGCGCCCGAGGCCAAGGCCATGCCCAAGCCCGAGCTCGATAATCCCTGGATTAAGCTCTCAGGCCTGCAGCCCGACGCGACGGGTTTCTTTAAGAACCCCTTTGCCAAGGACGACGACACAAGCTCTGACGACGACACCAAAACCGGCATCGACGGCTCCATGGACGATTCGGATTCCAAATAGGCCCTGTTAGCGTTTCTTGATGTTGTAAATAACAATAAACGCGATCAAAGCGATTGATAAGGGGCCAGCCACATAGAAAAAGATGGCGTCAATTGCGCTTAGGGTGTAATACGCTTTATCGCCAGATGTTACTGCGTACAATGCGTAGCCAAATCTCGGCTGGTTCACATACCAGCTCGAGTAAGCGAAGGTTGCTAAAAGGGCTACTGAGGTCAGTGCGTTCACGACAAACCGTTTGCTATTCATCGATCGCTCCTTCCGGACGATTCTTATATGAAATTTTACCGAAATCATTTTTTTTTCAAAGTATTTGACAGACCTAAATAACGTGCACTTTCGCTGGAGGGTCGCTGTTTGGCGGCCCTCTTTTTTGCACAGGCGCGGTGGGATGGTAATATCGTTACGTTTGAACTGTTTCGATGTGAAACCGAGGAGATTCCCTCTATGAGTGCTGACTACCCGTCAATGACTACGGCCGAGATTCGCTCCAAGTTCCTCAACTTCTTTGAGGAGCGCGGTCTTAAGCTCTATCCTTCTTCGTCCCTCGTCCCCGACGATCCTTCGCTGCTGCTTGCCAACGCCGGCATGAACCAGTTTAAGGAGTACTACCAGGGCAAGAAGACCATGAAGGAGATCGGCGCGATCTCCTGCCAGAAGTGTGTCCGCACCAACGACATCGACTGCATCGGTGAGGACGGCCGTCACCTGTCCTTCTTTGAGATGCTCGGCGACTTCTCCTTTGGCGGCGTCTCCAAGCAGCAGGCCTGCGCTTGGGCCTTTGAGCTCATCACCAAGGAGTTCAAGCTGCCGCTCGACCGCCTGTACTTCACCGTCTTTACCGAAGACGACGAGACCCACGACGTGTGGCGCTCTCTGGGCGTTGCCGAGGATCACATCTCCCGCCTGGGCGAGGACGACAACTTCTGGGCCGCTGGCCCCACCGGCCCCTGCGGTCCGTGCTCCGAGATCTACTTTGACATGGGCGAGGAGGTCGGTTGCGGCAGCCCCGACTGCAAGCCTGGCTGCGACTGCGACCGCTTCCTTGAGTTCTGGAACCTCGTGTTTACCCAGTACGACCGCCAGGAGGACGGCTCCATGCCGGAGCTGCCGCACCGCAACCTCGATACGGGCATGGGTCTGGAGCGCATGGCCGCTATCATGCAGCACAAGACCGCTAACTACGACGGCGATCTGATGCAGCACCTCATCAAGCTCGGTGAGAAGATCAGCGGCAAGACCTATGACGCCGACGATTACTCCGGCGCCAGCCGCTCCCTGCGCATCATCGCCGACCACTCCCGTGCCGTCGACTTTATGATCTCGGACGGCATCCTGCCCGGTAACGAGGGCCGCGAGTACGTCCTGCGCCGCCTGCTCCGTCGTGCCGTGTTCCACGGTCGTCTGCTGGGCATCGAGGGCGCCTTCCTGACCAAGTTTATCGACGAGGTCAACGCTCAGATGGGCGAGGCTTATCCCGAGCTGCTCAAGAACGTCGCGCTCGTTAAGGGCATCGTCGCCTCCGAGGAGGAGCGTTTCTCAACGACGCTCGACAACGGCCGCGTTTTCCTGGACGAGGCCCTGGCCGCGCTCGCCGACGGCGCTGTCCTTCCGGGCGATGTTGCCTTTAAGCTTCACGACACCTTTGGTTTCCCCATTGACCTGACTGTCGAGATCGCCGGCACCGCCGGTCACGACGTCGACATGGATGGCTTTACCGCTTGCATGGAGGACCAGAAGGCCCGCGCCCGCGCCAACGCTAAGGGCGATGCCTGGGGTAGCTTTAACGACGTGTGGGTCGAGCTTTCCGACAAGGTTGCCGCGACCGAGTTCGACGGCTATGACAACGACGTCATCGAGGGCGCCAAGGTTGTCGCCATCGTGAGCAACGGCGAGTCCGTCGAGTCCGTTGCCGCCGGCGAGGACGTCGAGGTCGTGCTCGACCGCACCCCGTTCTATGCCGAGATGGGTGGCCAGCAGGGCGACGCCGGCGAGCTTTCCGCCGAGGGCGTTGCGCTGACCATTTCCGATACCAAGAACCACAACGGCCTGTATGCCCACGTCGCCCACGTCGCCGAGGGCACGCTGACCGTCGGTGCTACCGTGACCGCCGCGCTCGACGCCGAGCGCCGTGGCTTCCTGCGTCGCAACCACACCGCCACGCACCTGCTCGACGCCGCGCTTAAGCAGGTCCTGGGCGAGCATGTCTCCCAGGCTGGCTCGTTGGTGACGCCCGAGCACCTGCGCTTTGACTTCACGCACTTCGAGGCCCTGTCCTCCGAGCAGCTCAAGGCTGTCGAGGACCTGGTCAACCAGCAGATCTTCGCTTCCAAGCCGGTTGTGACCCGCGTCATGGGCATCGACGAGGCCAAGGCCGCCGGTGCTGTCGCCCTCTTTGGCGAGAAGTACGGCGACGTCGTCCGCGTTGTCTCCGTGGGCGCCGAGGACCAGCCGTTCTCTCGCGAGCTCTGCGGTGGCACGCATGCCGCCAACACCGCCGAGATCGGTCTGTTCAAGATCATCTCCGAGTCTTCCACGGGCTCCAACGTCCGCCGTATCGAGGCCGTGACCTCCAAGGGCGCTCTCGACTACATGGCCGACCGCCTGGCGCTCGTTGACGCCGCTGCCGCTGCGCTCAAGTGCCGCGTTGATGAGGTTCCCGCCCGCGTGGAGAACCTGCAGGCCGAGCTGCGCGAGACTTCCAACAAGCTCAAGAAGGCACTCACCGGTGGCTCCTCCGATGCGATTTCCAGCGCCATCGAAGGCGCTGTCGAGCTGAATGGCTACAAGCTCGTTGTCGCTGAGCTCCAGGGCCTTGAGGCTGCCGACCTGCGCAATGTGTGGGATACCGTGCACCAGAAGGTCGCCGGTCCCGTCGCCTGCGTCGTCGCTAGCGTGACCGAAAAGGGCACCCCGGCCCTGCTCGCTGCCGGCTCCGATGACGCCGTCAAGGCCGGTTTCCACGCCGGTAACGTGATCAAGCAGATCGCGGGCCTGGTCGACGGTCGCGGTGGCGGTCGTCCCAACATGGCCCAGGCTGGCGGCAAGAACGCTGCCGGTATCGCCGATGCCCTCGCGGCTGCCAAGACCGCGCTCGGCGCTTAAGTAGTCGCTGTGGTCGCGCTCGCGCTGGACATAGGGGAGACCCGGATTGGCATTGCCGTCTCGAGCCGTGATGGCAAGATGGCAATGCCCGTCAAGGTGCTCCCGGCTGCCGAGGTCACTGGCATGGCCAAGACGTTCCGTTACCTGGTTGAGGACTATGAGCCCGATATCCTTGTAAGCGGACGTCCCTTGACCATGGCCGGTGAGCCCGGCCCCCAGGCCGAGCGCGTTGCCGCCGTTGCGCAAAAGATTGCCCAAGAGCTCGATCTTCCGCTTGAGCTTGAGGATGAGCGCCTGTCCTCGCAAGAGGCAAAGCGTATCCTACGCGAGCAGGGACTCAACGAAAAGCAGATGAGGGGCAAGATTGACATGATCGCCGCCAGCCTGTTCTTGCAGACGTGGCTCGATCGCAAAAACGAGGAGGTTTCGCATGCCTAGCGCTTCCGATCCGCGCCAGCCGAATCGCCAGGGGCAGCCTACGCCGCGCCCTGTATCGTCCGGCCAGCGTCCGATGCAACCGACGCAGCGTGCGGCTCAGCCTGCTGCTCGTCCCGCACAGCCCTCCTCTCGTGCAGCACAATCTGCTCAGCGTCCTGCCCAACAGCCCGCTGCCCGCGCAGCCCGGGCCGCAAGCGGTACCCGCTTTAAGCAGCAGGCGCCCACGCAGCGTGCGCAGGCGCCTCAATCGCATACGCGTACACATCATGCTCACGGCACACATGGCGTAGCTCCGGCCACGCGCTCGAGCTATAACACGCATGCCCGCCGTGGCGTCCAAAAGAAAAGCTCTCCGGTGCCTATGATTATCGGCGTTGTTGTTGCCGTACTTGCTCTTGCTGCCATTGCCTTCTTTGTCGTTCCGGCCGTCAAGGGCCTGTTTTGCGGGGAGGAGACAGGCGTCACCGCTGGCCAGCGAGTTACCGTCACGATTCCCGAGGGAGCTTCGGGCGATACGATCGCCTCGATTCTCTCCGAGAACCATATTGTCGAGAATCCCAAGGATTACTACGCGGCGGTCAAAAAGCTCAACGCAGATATGTCGCTCAAGCCCGGCGCGTACTCGTTCACGACGCTGATGGATGCGACCAAGGTTGTCCAGCAGCTCATGGAGGGGCCCAATGCCGGCTCCGATGCGCTGACTATCCCTGAGGGCCTAACGGTCGACCAGGTCGCCGATCGCGTGGCCGCGGCATACGACAGCATCTCCAAGGAAGACTTCCTTAACCAGGCCAAGGCGAGCAATTATGTGAATGATTACGCTTTCCTTAAAGATGCCGCGAACGATTCGCTCGAGGGCTTCCTATTCCCCAAGACCTATTCGTTGGGTAAGGACCCGTCTGCCGATGATGTGATTCGCGCCATGCTTGACCAGTTCAACGCCGAGTATAAGTCGCTTGACTTTGCCAGCTGCGAGGCCAAGATCAAGGAGCGCTATGGCGTGGAGATGTCCGATTACGACATCGTTAACCTTGCCTCGATCGTCGAGCGCGAGGGCCTCAACGCCGATCAGCGCGCGCATGTGGCTTCGGTTTTCTATAACCGTATGGCGGGCAAGCTCGATGGCCTGCGTTACCTCAATAGCGATGCGACCATGATGTATGTCACCGGCGGCGAGGTTACCGCCAACGACCTGCAGAGCGATAGTCCGTATAACACCTATAAGCATGAAGGCCTGCCGCCCACGCCCATCTGCTCTCCGTCGCTCGAGGCGCTCAAGGCTACCCTTGAGCCGACCGACTCTGATGACCTGTATTTCTATATTACACAGGACGAGGAGTATTTCTCGAAGACCTACGAAGAGCACCAACAGTCTTGGAATTGATCATGAGGATTTTTAGCCCCAAACGATATGTTGCCTCAGTTGACCGCATCGACCTCGATACCCTCTGGGCCGACGGCAAGCGCGCCATTCTACTCGACCGCGATAACACTCTGGTGCCGCGCGATACCGAGCAGGTTCCCGCTGCGGTTTCAGCTTGGCTCGAAGCCGCCCATGCCAAGGGCTTTAAGCTGTGTATGGTGTCCAATAACTGGCATCGCGACCAGGTCATGGCATCGGCGCGCGAGCTGGGGCTCGAGGCTATCAGCCACGCCATGAAGCCCGCCCCGTTTGCCCTGAAGGCGGGTCTTAAGCGTCTGGGCGCCACGGCCGACGAGGCCGTGCTGATCGGTGACCAGCTTTACACGGACGTGTGGAGCGGTAACTTTGCCGGCGTTGACACTATTCTGGTCAAGCCGCAGGCGACCCAGGACCTGTGGTACACGCAGATCTTCCGTATCTTTGAGCGCCGGGCCCTGCGCGACCTTCCCTGCGAGGAATAGGTTTCGCCATGTCTCAGCACATCAAACACGGCTGCGACCATATCTTCTTTATCGGCTTTTTGGGCGCGGGCAAGTCGACGCTTGCGCGCAACGTGGGCACTATGTTCAAGCGGCGTTTTATCGATACCGATCGTTTGGTTGTGCGTCGATGCGGCAAGTCGGTGACCGAGATATTTGAGACCGAGGGCGAGGATCGTTTTCGCGAGCTCGAGACCTCGGCACTCCGTTCGCTTCAAAGCGAACGCAGCCTGCTGGTATCGTGCGGGGGCGGCATCGTCGAGACGCCGGTGAACATTGAGCTGATGCACGAGATGGGTACCTGTGTGTACCTCGAAGGCGACTTTGAGGACTCGTTGCGCCAGATTCGCCGCTCCGATACCCGGCCCGATTTCCGCTCGCCCGAGCACGCTGCGCGCCTGTTTGAGCATCGCCGTCCGCTGTATCGCCGGGCCGCCGATATTACCCTTGATATTCGCAACAAGTCCTTCGAGGACGTTTCCTACCTTTGTGCCGAGATGCTTTTGGAGCGTGGACTGCTATGATTCGCCGTCAACTTATCAATTTCCAAAACCGCAGCGTCGATGTCCGCGTCGGATTGGGCGCGTTCGAGGAGCTGCCGCGCATGTTTGCCTCGGCTGTGGGCAAGCCTAAGCGCGCGATGGTGGTTTGGAACGACGCCACATCCGAGCGATTTGGCGAGGTTGTCGAGCATGCACTGGTTGACGCCGGTTTTGCCGTGTCGCTGCTCGTCCTCGAGGTTTCCCCTGCCGGTGCTACTCTTGCCGATGCCGATACCGTCTTTGGCGCCCTGTCGGCTAACGGCATTACCTGCGACGATCTCGTTGTCGCTGTCGGCGACACGGCGACCTGCTCGGTCGTTTGCTGGTGTGCCAATCAGTGGTGCGGTCGCACCGAGTGCGCCTTGCTGCCGACGACGTTCGACGCCATGCTCACGGTCGCGACGACCATGAAGCCGCTCGTCGCCTCGTCGGCGCATGCGCTTCCCGCTATCGCGTTCCGTCCCGAGCCGGGCTTGGTCGTGTGTGACCTCGACCTTGTACGCGAGGCGGACCCCGAGGATCTCAAGCTCGGCTATGCGGTGCTCGTTGTCACCATGCTTTCGAGCAGCAAGTCCCGCTGGAATCAGTTTACTGAGACCGTCCCCGAGATTCTCTCGGGCGAGGAGGTTGCGCTCGTCAATGCCGTTCAGTGGTCTCAGACTGCACGCAAGGACGTACTGATGGCCACGAACCCGAGCGCCCGCCATGCGCTCGATTTTGGCAAGACGGGGGAGCGCACCCTGCGCGCCTGCTTGGGCGATGCCGCTTCGCCGGTGCCTGCCTACCAGCTGTTGTCCGAGGGCATGCGCTTTGAGGCGCGCCTAGCCCATGATGCCTGCGACTTCGATATCGATTACGTCTTTGAGGTCGATGACTGCCTGGAGGACTTTGGTATCGAGGAGCTTGCCTTTGATCTGGAGCCTGCCGCATATATCGAGGAGTTCCGCAGGCAGCAGTTTGCCCGCTCGAACCGCAGCATGTTGCCGCTGCCCGCGGCACTCGGCGCCATTCGTTTAACGAGCGTTGAGGACGAGGTTCTTGAGCGCCATGCTCACGCCTACTTGGCTTCTCGCAAAGAACTTCTCTAAGATTTATTGACATCCATCGTCTTTCGTATCATGTTGAGGGGCGGGTTTCAATCGGTCGTGGATCACATGCGATTCCGTCGTTCGGTTGAGACCCGTCCCGCACTTTTAGAGACAACAAGAAAGGAATCTGCATGTCAGAGTTTGCTGCCGGCCCTGCCGGTCGTATCGAGCGTGTCCGTGTCCTGATGGCTGAGCGCGGCTACGATGCCATCGTCGTGCGCGACGAGGCCAATCTTCGTTGGCTTACGGGCGTGAAGGGCGTCTTTGATTACACCTTCGAGTTCCCGCACGCGGCGTTTATTACGGCTGACCAGTGCCTGTTCCATACCGACTCGCGCTACCTCAACAGCTTTGAGGAGAACACGCCCGCCGGCAGCCCCTGGGTCTACGACATGGACGAGGGCACCATCCCCGGTTGGGTCGCCGGCAAGATCGCGGCCAACAAGTGCCGCGTCTGCGCTGTCGAGGACGACATGCAGATCAACTTCTACCAGGGTATTCAGCGTGGCCTGGAGGATCGTTCTGTAGCCTGCATGCTGCCGCTGATGCATGACGACATTCGCAAGATGCGCGCCATCAAGGACGCCGAGGAGATCGAGCTCATGCGCCATGCGCAGTCGATCACCGACGCCGCCTTCCAGCATATGCTCGGCTTTATTAAGCCCGGTATGACCGAGAAGCAGGTTCGCAACGAGCTCGAGAACTTTATGTTCGCCAACGGCGCCGACAGCCTGGCCTTCGGCTCCATCGTGGCGAGCGGCCCCAATACCGCCAACCCGCATGCCGTCCCCAGTGATCGCGTGATCGAGAAGGGCGACTTCGTCCTCATGGATTACGGCGCGGGCTACCGCGACTACCGCTCCGACATGACTCGTACCGTCGTGATGGGCGAGCCCACCCAGGAGCAGCTCGACTTGTACGCGCTCGTACGCCGCACCCACGAGGAGTGCGTCGCCGCTATCCATCCGGGCGTCGAGGGCAACGACATTTTCAAGCTTTCCAAGAAGATCATCGGCGATGCAGGCTATGGCGATTACTACAACCATGGTCTGGGCCACGGCGTCGGTATCGACATCCACGAGCTGCCCAACTTCAACCGCAGCAAGAATATCATCGAGGTCGGCTCGGTTATCACCATGGAGCCCGGCGTGTACCTGCCCGGCGTGGGCGGCGTGCGCCTGGAGGACTACGGCGTGGTCACCGAGAACGGCTACGAGCCCTTCACCAAGACGCCGCATGACCTCCACGTCATCGATTGCTAGCTCATTTCGATAGATTTTTGGGGCGGGGCGTTCGGATAGATTCGGACGCCCCGCGTTCTCTTTTTATGCGCTCGCTGCAGGCGCCGTCTGCAAGTGTATAATTTTGGTCGTATGTAATTTGGACGCTTGTGCGTTCTGCCCATAACAAGAAAGGTCGCTATGCCTACCATTTCTACCGCCGACTTCAAGAACGGCCTCGGTCTCCGCATTAAGGACAAGGTCTACACCATCGTCGAGTTCCAGCATGTCAAGCCGGGCAAGGGCGGCGCATTTGTGCGCTACAAGACCCGCGACATCAAGAGCGGCCGCGTCGTCGAGAACACCTGCAACGCCGGCACCAAGTTCGAGAGCGTCATGCTCACCACCCGTGAGTTCCAGTACCTCTACAACGATGGCACCGATTACATCTTCATGGACAACGAGTCCTATGAGCAGGTTCCCGTTCCCGAGGACATGGTGGGCGAGAACTCCAAGTGGCTGCGCGAGAACGACATCTGCCAGCTGCTCTTTGCCGACGATGAGCTCATGGGCGTGACCCCACCGATGTTCATCGAGACCACCATCGTCCAGACCGACCCGGGCTTTAAGGGCGACACCGTCCAGGGTTCCACCAAGCCGGCCACGATCGACACCGGCGCTGTCATCCAGGTCCCCATGTACCTCAACGAGGGCGAGGTCATCAAGGTTGACACCCGCGACGGCAAGTTCGTCTCCCGCGTCTAGCAACCAACTCTTCTAGGAGGACTCATGCCCCAGGAAATCAAGATTGACGGCATCGGCATTTCGCCCGATGTTCTGACCGCCATCGTCTCGCGCGCCGTGTCGGATGTCGAGGGCATCGCCTCCGTTGGCGTCAAGGACCTTGCCACCAACCTTGTCTCCATGATGCTCTCGTCCAAGGCCCCGGCTTCCGAGCCGGCGGTCGAGGCCGAGGTCATCGGCGACAAGCTCGCACTCACCGTGCGTGTCGTGGTGTTCTTTGGCTATCCGTTCAAGAAACTCGCCGAGGCCGTTCGCGCAGCCGTGGTCGCCGCCATCGATGCCCAGGTGGGCGTCGAGGTCGAGCGCGTTGACGTTTGCATCGACGGCCTCGTTTTCCCCAAGGAGTAACCTTTGAGCCTTAAGGTTTATCGCGGGCGTACGCTTGCCCGCAGTCAGGCGCTGCAGCTGTTGTTCCAGGCCGAGGCCACGGACAGTCCGCTCGAGCGCGTCCTCGAGGGCGATTTCCTGATCTCGAAGGGCCCCCTCGACCCCTATGCGCTGGAGCTGTGCCGCGGTGCCTACGAGCATATCGATCGCATCGACTGTGCCCTGCGCGCCGTCGCCAAGAACTGGGATCTTATGCGCATGCCCGGCGCCGACCGCAATCTGCTGCGTATCGCCGTCTACGAGATGCGCTTCCTCACCGACGAAGAGGTCTCGGACGCTATCGTGATCAACGAGGCCGTCGAACTTGCCAAGGCCTATGGCACCGACCAGTCCGCGTCGTTCGTCAACGGCGTGCTGGGCAAGATCGCGCGCAGCGAGGAGTTGCCGGGCGAGGACCTGTACCAGGAACTGCTGGCCGAGGATCGCGCTCGCGAGGAGGCCCAGGCTGCTGAGGCTGCCGCCAAGGTCGCTGCCGCTCAGGCTACCGCCGGTGTACTTGCCGAGGATGTGGACGCTGCTGAGGCCGTCGAGGCCGACTCCGTCGAGGAGTAGCCATGCCAGAGGGTTCTGTCCGCAACTTTGACGAGATTTCGGACCGTCTGGACCAGATCATCGCTACCGTTCGCTCCAAGGATACGTCCTTGGAGCGTTCACTCGATCTGTTTGACGAAGCGATTGAGCTGGGCTCCCGCGCGGTCGATATGGTCGACAAGTTTGAGCTGACGCCGCGTGAGGCCGATAAGCTCGAGCAGGAATACGATGAGGATGCGGCAAACGAATCCCAGGATAGCTAGGCCGCATCTCCGGATACGAATGGTTGATGGCATTCATGAAACGCGTGCGTCTTGATGACGAACTGATTTCACAGGGCATCTGCGCCGATCGCGCGGATGCCCTTCGCACTCTTATGGCCGGATTGGTCTCGAGTGGCGGCGAGCGCTTGACTTCGCCGGGCCTTAAGGTGATTCCGGGTCTGCCACTGCACGTGAAGGGGCGCATTCCCTATGTTGGCCGCGGCGGTCTTAAGCTCGAAGGCGCGCTTGATGCGTTTGGCATCAATCCGACGGGCCTTAGCTGTCTGGATGTGGGCTGCTCTACCGGCGGCTTTACCGATTGCCTGCTCAAGCGCGGAGCTGCGACCGTTGTCTCGGTGGACGTGGGTCGCGCCCAGTTCGATTGGTCGTTGCGTCAGGATGATCGCGTGACGCTGCATGAGCGCACAAACGTGACGCAGCTGCCTGAGCTTGGCTATGCCGGTGCCATCGACCTGGCTGTATGTGATGTCTCGTTTACCGGCATCGCGAATATCATCGACGCCGTGCTGGCGTGCCTGAAGCCTTCGGGTTCGTTCTGCACGCTCGTAAAGCCCCAGTTTGAGGCGCCGGCTGCGCTGGTGGGCGAGCGCGGTATCGTGACCGACCCCGCCGTCCGCCGCGATACGCTCGTGGCGGCGATTGAGCTTTTTGCCGCCAAGGGCCTGTTCCCGCTTGACGTGTGCGTGTCGCCCATCCATGGCGCTAAGGGCAACGTTGAGTTTTTCCTGTACGGCACAAGGTTTGCCCCTGGTGAACGCACCGACGATGAGCTGCAATCCCAGGTATCGGCTTTGAGCGAGAAAGCTGCAACGCTATGAAGGTCTTTCTGGTTCCCAATTACTACAAGCAAGAGGCGGTCGAGAGCGGCCTGATGCTCGAGCTTTGGCTTTCGCGCCAGGGCTACGAGGTCGCATGGGCTGCCGACCAGCGATCGAAGATTCAAAGCACGCCTGATATTGATGGCTCAGATCTGGTCATTACGCTCGGCGGCGACGGTACGTTGCTGCGCGCTGCCCGCATCCTCAACCATCGCGAGATTCCTATCCTTGGTCTTTCCTATGGTCACCTGGGCTTTTTAACTGCTGCGAGCCCCGAGGAGCGCGACATTCTGCAGGTCGTGAGCGATGCTCTGTCCGGCGAGCTCCACGTGAGCCGCCGCGCCACCATCGCCGCGGATATCGTGTCCGTGCGCGACGATGGCACGAAGGATGTCGTGCGCACGTTTGCCCTCAACGATATGGCACTTACGCGCGGTCCCCTGTCCGATATGGTTGAGTTTGACATCACGGTGTCCGGCCATCATATCGATCGCCTGCGCGGTGACGGTGTCGTCGTGTCGACGGCGACTGGCTCTACGGGTTACGCGCTCAGTGCCGGTGGCCCCATCGTGAGCCCTGACTATACGGGCATGGTTTGCGTGCCCATCGCGCCGCACACCATTCAAGCTCGCGCTTTCTTGACTTCGCCAAGCGATGTCGTCGAGATCTTTATGTCCGATGATCGCCCGAGCGTGCCGGCGATTGCCATCGACGGACAGTTTATTACCTGCGATGGCACGGTCGAGAGCGTGGCGGTGCGCCGCGGTCCCGGCGATGTGCTACTGCTGGATTACGGCCCCGAGAGCTTCTATAACTCGGTGAGCCGCGTATTCTACGGAGTCCGTCATGATCGATGAGCTGCAGGTTTCCAATATCGCGCTCATTCGCGAGGCGACGTTGGTTCCGAGTGCGGGCCTAACGGTTTTGACCGGCGAGACCGGCGCCGGCAAGACCGCGCTGCTCTCGGCGCTCAAGCTTATTTTGGGCGAACGCGCGGATTCGTCGACGGTACGCGAGGGAGAGGCGCTTGCCAGCGTCGAGGCGCGCCTGTTCGACGGTCCGCACGACACGGAGGGGTTCACCGTACAGCGTAGCCTTTCTGCCGAGGGCCGCAGCCGCGTAAAAACTGACGGCCGCATCGCCAGCGTGCGTGAGCTTTCGGAGCGCGTCGGCGTGATGATGGATCTTTGCGGTCAGCACGAGCACCAGCGCCTCCTCGATCCGGCGCATCACGTTGCCATGGTCGATGCCTGGGCTGGGCGCGCAGCGCTTGAGGCGCTCGAGAAGTATCGCGCCTGTTTTAAGGCTTCGCGTGTCGCCGCCAAGGAGCTTCGCCGTGTGGAGGAAGCCTCACGCGCGCAGGGGAGTCGCGTCGAGGAGGCGCGCTTTGCCCTCGAGCGCATTGGCGAGGTCGACCCCAAGCCGGGCGAGTATGAGGAACTCGAGGAACTGCTGCCGCGCTCCGAACATGCCGAGGTACTGGTTGCCACGGCTAACGATGCCCATGCATCACTTGCCGCCGAAGGGGGAGCGCTCGATGTCGTGAACAGCGCCGTGGCAGAGCTTTCCCGTATGGCTACCGTCGATCGCAAACTGGGCGACATTGCCGATGCGCTTTCGGATGCCTGTATCTCCCTTGAGGATAGCGCGAACGAGCTTCGTGCCTATCGCGATGGCGTCGCCTTCGACCCGCGCGAGCTCGCTCGCATGCGTGAGCGGTATTCCGACCTCAAGGGCCTGTTGCGTCAGTGGGGTCCCACCATGGACGATGTCTTTGCCATGCGCGACCGCTCGCAAGAGCTCCTTTCCCTGGTCGATGATGGCGATGAGCAGATCAAAAAGGCGCGTGAATCACTTGGTGCTGCCGAGCGCGAGTTGTTTGCCGCTGCCAAGGCGCTTAAGCGCGCTCGCAATACGGCGGCCCCGCGCTTCTGCCACGAGGTTGGTCGTCAGATGGCACGCTTGGAGATGGGCGGCGCCGAGCTCGTTTGGGAGTCGCGTGATCTCCCGCGCGCCGAGTGGACGCCGGCGGGTCCTTCGAGCTACGAGCTTTTGTATCGCAGCGGTGCTGGCTTGACGCCGCGACCCCTGCGCCGCATTGCGTCGGGCGGCGAGCTCAGCCGCGTTATGCTGGCGAGCAAGGTGGTCTTGGGTAATGCGGACGGTGTCGATACGCTGGTGTTTGACGAGGTCGATGCCGGTGTCGGCGGCTCCACGGCTCGTGCTCTTGCTGGTGTGCTGGCCGATCTTGCCGCGACGCATCAGGTGATAGTCGTTACGCACCTGGCGCAGGTCGCCGTTATGGCCGATAAGCACTACGTGGTGAGCAAGGAACCCGGCGATGTTCCCCAGACGCATCTGGACGAGGTGACGGGAGACGCCCGTACCGCAGAGATCGCCCGAATGCTGAGCGGCGATCAGTCCGAGGCAAGCTTGGCCCACGCAAAGCAGATGCTCGAAGAAGCTCGAGGCTAAGTTGTATCAGCGGTGTTGGTGGGACAAAATAGACTGAAATTTTTGTCCCACTACGCGTTTTACTCAACGACCTTGTCCGGCTGGATGAGCTCCTCGTAGTAGCTGATATGTTCGCGAGCGTCTTCAATCTCGGGCAGCAGGAAGTTGTAGATAACTTCGATGATCATCGTGGCGCTGATCTTGGAGAACGCAAAGTCGCCCGTCGTCAGCAACGCCTCGTGGTTGACGGTATTAAAAGTATAGTCTGCCAGGCGTGCGAGCGGGGATTTGCTGTCGCTGCTGATGACGACTACGGTTGCACCGCAGTCGCGAGCAGCTTTTGCCATGCGATTCAGTCGGCGCGATTTGCCGGAGTTTGAGATGAGCACGATGACGTCGCCGGGGCGTAGCGTGAGCGCAAACCCGATCGAGGTCTCGCTGATGGTGCTCGCCATGCAGCGAAGGCCCAGCTGCGAAAACTTAAATGTCGCATCGAGCGCGACCGCGTTCGTATTGCCCACAGCCGCAAACTCAATAACCCCTGCATGCTTAAGGGCATGCACAACAGCCGCCAACGTATCGTGGTCGATCCCGTCGATGGTCGCATTAAGCTCGCTCACCTTGGCAGCCAGGATGTTCTTAAGGCTCTGCTCCATATTGTCGAGCGAGACTTCGTCAGTCAGGCCCTCGTTGCGCTGGCTTTCCAAATCCCTCGCCAACGAAAACTGAAAGCTGCGGAAGCTGCCAAAGCCAAGCTTGCGGCAGAAGCGCGAAACGGTTGCCTCGGACGTGGCGGCGGCGCGCGAGAGCTGAGCCGCCGTGAGGCGTGGCGCCTCGGACTGGTGCTCCAATATATAGTCGACAATGCGCTGCTCGGACTCGCTGTATCCCTGATGGGTACTAATGAGGGAAAGTGCGCTCTTGCTACTATCGGTCATGGATGGCTCCTGGTTGGCATGAAAATCGGAATCGTTTTGTAATGTCATAGTATAGGGGGATTTTCAATAACAAGATACACCTTGCCGTTTCAAGTGTTGATGGTAAACTTTCACCTACCGTTTACGGTTATGAAAGAACCTTTCACCGGAGAATTGCGCCTTGTCTCTTCTCACGCGGACGGTAGGTTGGTATCTTTCAGTTGTGGAAAAGCGCGCAAGGAAGCGCGTGTAGGGGAGCGCCTGCGGGCGCAAAACTTAAAAAGGAGGGACACATGGCTAAGTTTGACATCATCGCCGCCACCGGTTGCCCGACCGGCATCGCGCACACCTTCATGGCGAAGGAGGCGCTGGAGAAGGCAGCTGCCGAGCGAGGTCTGACCATTAAGGTCGAGACCCATGGCCAGGTCGGTGTCGAGAACGAGCTCACCAAGAGCGAGATCGCCGGTGCCAAGGCCGTCGTCGTCGCAGCCGATAAGGATGTCCAGGCTGAGCGTTTCGCCGGCAAGCCCATGGTTTCCGTTGGTGTTTCCAAGGCTCTGTCCGTTGAGGCCGCCGGTAAGCTGATTGACCGCGCGCTCGCCGCCAAGGGCGACAGCACGGTTGCAGTTGCTGCCGATGTCGAGGACGAGGCCGAGGAGAAGGAGTCCATCGGCCACGTCATCTACAAGCACCTTATGAACGGTGTCAGCCATATGCTGGTCTTCGTCGTTGCC
Source organism: Collinsella sp. (assembly GCA_019419585.1). Taxonomy (GTDB): domain Bacteria; phylum Actinomycetota; class Coriobacteriia; order Coriobacteriales; family Coriobacteriaceae; genus Collinsella. The sequence goes on from DXZQ01000027.1 coordinate 29,990, forward strand.
GGTGGTGTCCTGACCGCCGTCTCGTTCCTGTGGGGCATTACGTCCTTCGATTCGACGGCGTCTGACTACAACAGCTTTGCTGCGATGCTGAAGATCATCGGCGGCATCGCCATGAACCTCATGGTTCCGGTGCTTTCCGCCTACATCGCCGAATCCATCGGCAAGCGTCCGGCGCTCGTCCCCGGTTTTGTTGCCGGTATGATCGCCATCCAGGGCCTGCCTGTTAACGCCGAGACCGGCATGATCGACGCCGGTGGCGCCGGCGTGGGCTTCGGCTTCCTGGGCGGCATCGTCGGCGGCTTCCTCGCCGGCTATGTCATCCTGCTGCTCGAGAAGGTCTTTGCCGGTCTGCCCAAGAACCTAGACGGCCTCAAGGCCATCTTCCTGTACCCGCTGTTCTCGACGGCTATCGTCGGCCTGGTCATGCTCGGTATTTCCGGTCCCATGGCTGCCATCAACACCGCCATGATGGACTTCCTCAAGGGCCTGTCCGCCTCTGGCGCCGTTGTCCTGGGTCTTGCCATTGGCTGCATGTGCGCCTTTGACATGGGTGGCCCGGTCAACAAGGCTGCTTACGTCACCGGTACCGCTATGCTCACCGAGGCCCTGGCCGCCGGTGTTGGCACCGACACTTACAACTTCGGTACCAACTTCATGGCTGCCGTCTCCGCCGCTTGCATCGTTCCGCCGCTGATCACCACCTTCGCCGTCGTTGTCGGCAAGAAGTACTTCAGCCAGGAGGATCACGACGCCGGTATCGTCAACCTCATCCTTGGTTGCACCCACATCACCGAGGGCGCCATTCCGTTCATGACCAAGAACATCTGGCCCGTCATGCCCATCATGATGCTCGGTTCCTCTATCGCTTCGATCCTGACCATTATGTTCAACGTTCACGATCCGGCGCCTCACGGTGGCTTCCTGGTCCTGCCCGTTGTCGAGAACGGTCCGCTGTGGGTCCTCGCGATCCTCATCGGCGCTGTGGTCGGTGGCATCCTGTTCGTGGCCTTCAAGAAGTACGACTTCGAGAAGAACCAGAAGGCCGCTCCTGCAGCCAAGCCGGTTGAGGCTCCCAAGGCCGCTGCCGTCGAGGCCCCCAAGGCCGAGGCTGCCGACTTCGTGAAGGTCGAGAATGTCTTTGTCGCCGAGGACTTCGCTTCTCGTGACGAGGCTCTGAGCTTCGTTTCCAACCAGGCCGTCAAGGCCGGTATCGCCAGCGACGCCGACGCCGTCATGAACGCCTTCCTGGCCCGCGAGGCCGAGGGCACCACGGGCATGATGGAGGGCTTCGCCATCCCGCATGCCAAGTCCGACGCCATTACCGAGGCTGCCGTCATCGTCGTCAAGGACGAGTCCGGCGTGACCGGTTGGGACACCATGGACGGCGCTCCCGTCAACGTGGCTATCGCCCTGCTCATCCCTGGTGCCCAGGCCGGCACTACGCACCTCAAGATCCTGTCCAAGGTCGCCGAGGCGCTCATGGACGAGGACTTCCGTGCCACCGTCAAGGGTTCCACCGACGCCGCCGAGATCGCCAAGACGATCAACGCCCGCCTGATCTAATCCCACAGTTCGCGAATTACATCGCCCCCTGTAACAAAGGCGAGGACTCCACCAGGAGCCCCCGCCTTTTTCATACAGCCCGGCACTTAGGGACGTTCCATTCCTGCCGGCACCCCGGGACACTCCTCAGTCCTCAAGTTGGGCATACAAAGCCCCATCAACCGGATCTCACACACGAACAGTAATTCAGCCAGAATTCCTTTCGCACGATATTTCTTGGACCGACTCAGTTATCGCAGCTCGCCTGCCGGGCGGGGCAGTTAAGTTTTTCGCGAGTTCCGCACGCAAAGGAAAGCACTTAATGTGCTTTCCGTCTTGCGCAGGACTGTAGAGCAGCAAACTTAACCGCCCCGCCCGGCAGGCGAGCGGACGACAACGACATCTGTCCAACAATTCGTGCGAAACACAATGAAAAACCGTTTGATGTGAGTTAATATAAACAACGTCGTGAATCTGACTCCTGCCACATGCATGACAGGGGTTAAACACAAAAAGGAGTCAATTATGGTTTCTGAGAAGGCTACCCTCGTTAATCCTCAGGGTCTGCACATGCGTCCGGCTGGTCTGTTCGCCTCCACCATGGGCAAGTATGCCTGTGACGTGACGGTCGTCACCCCCGAGAAGGAGGTCAACGGCAAGTCCCCGATGGCCCTCATGGCTGCTGGTATCCCCTGCGGTACCGAGGTCGAGGTCAAGTGCGACGGCGCTGACGAGGCCGAGGCTCTGGCTGCTGCCATCGAGCTCATCAAGAGCGGTCTTGGCGAGTAGAACTCAAACGGGTCGCATGTTGAACAACTAAGTTCATATTTGGGGGCGCAGTGACCTGTTGTAAGGTAGCTGCGCTCTTTTGTCATGGATATGGCAAAACGCTTTATCACATGACACGGAGAGAGGAATGGGAATGTATCAGGGAGTCAACGCTTCCGAGGGCATCGGTATCGGCACCGTCATGGTCGCCGTCGATCCCGACTTGACGTTTGAGCCGCACGAGGTTGCTGATTCGGCAGCAGAGAAGGAGCGCTATCAGTCCGCTCTTTCGGTCTTCTGCGAGAAGACCCAGGCTCAGGCCGACCACATGAAGGAGACGGTGGGCGAGGCCGAGGCCGAGATCATGAGCGGACACATTGTCCTGGCTCAGGACCCGGGCATGACCGACGCCATCAACGCCGCCATTGACGGTGGCACCTGCGCTGAGCAGGCGCTCATGGACACCTCGACCATGTTCGAGAACATGTTCCTGTCCATGGACGACGAGATGTTCCGTCTGCGCGCCGCCGACATCGCCGACATCCGCACCGGTATTCTGGCCGAGCTGCTGGGCAAGGAGGTCGTCGACCTCTCCGTCCTGCCCGAGAACACCGTCGTTGTCGTGCACGACCTCACGCCGTCCATGACCGCCACGATCGATAAGGCCCACGTTGCCGGTATCGTCACCGAGACCGGTGGCCGCACGTCGCACTCCGCGATTATTGCGCGCGCCCTCGAGATCCCGGCTGTCCTTTCGGTTTCCAACAGCTGCACCGCGCTGCGCAATGGTATGACCGTTGTCGTCGACGGCGGCAAGGGTATCGTTGAGGCCGATCCCGACGAGGAGACGCTCGCTGCCTACACCGCCAAGGCCGAGGCCTTCGCTGCCGAGAAGGCAGCCCTCGAGGCCTTCCGTGGCAAGCCGTCCGTGACTGCCGACGGCATCAAGAAGATCATCGCTTGCAACATCGGTAACCCCGATGACGTGCCCAACGCGCTCGATCACGACGCCGAGGCCATCGGTCTGTTCCGCTCCGAGTTCCTGTTCATGGACTCTGCTGAGCTTCCTTCCGAGGAGGAGCAGTTCAACGCCTACCGTAAGGTCGCCAGCGCGCTCAAGGGTGCTCCGGTCATCATCCGCACGCTCGATGTGGGCGGCGACAAGGAGATTCCGTATCTGCACATGGTCAAGGAAGATAACCCCTTCATGGGCTTCCGCGCCGTGCGTTACTGCCTGGCCAATCCCGACCAGTACAAGGTGCAGCTCCGCGCTCTGCTGCGCGCTAGCGCCTTCGGTGACGTCAAGATCATGATCCCGCTTGTCACCTGCGTCGAGGAGGTCTTGGCTGTCAAGGAGCTCGTTGAGCAGTGCAAGGCCGAGCTGACCGAAGAGGGTCGCAAGTTCAACGAGAACATCGAGGTCGGCATTATGGTCGAGACGCCCGCCGCTTCGCTGCTCGCAGACCGTCTGGCCGAGGTCGCCGACTTCTTCTCTATCGGCACCAACGACCTGATCGGCTACACCATGTGCGCCGACCGTGGCAACGATACCATCTCTAACCTGTACCAGGTGTACTATCCCGCCGTGCTCCGCTCGCTCAAGAACATCATCGAGAGCGGCGTTAAGGCCGGCATCATGGTCGGTATGTGCGGCGAGGCCGCTGCCGATCCGCTGCTCGAGCCGCTGCTGATCAGCTGGGGCCTGGAGGAGTTCTCGATGAGCGCTCCGTCGATCCTACGCGCCCGCAAGACCATCAGCCAGTGGACCAAGGCCGAGTGCGACGAGCTCGCCGAGAAGGCGCTCGCCTGCAACACCGCCGCCGAGGTCAAGGCACTGCTCGAGTCCGCAGCTCGCTAATTTGGTATCAGAGGTAACCGCGTGGTTGGAATGGGCCGGCCACGCGGCCCTCACATATACAGGGGGTACTGTAAATGTTCTACACGCTAACCGCTAACCCGGCTGTCGACATGACGGTTTCGAGCTCTCCGCTCGAGCCCGACGAGAACGTCCGCACCGGTTCGGCCAGCTACACGGCTAACGGCAAGGGCCTCGACGTGTCCTTCGCCTTTAAGAAGATGGGCGTCGACACCGTCGCGCTCGGCTTCTTCGCTGGCTTTACGGGCAAGTTTATCGTCGAGGAGGTCATGAACCTGGGCTGCTTGTGCCGCCCGGTCTGGACCGACGGTATCACGCGCATCAACACCTACGTCAACGATGGCCAGCATGAGTACGGCATCCTGAACCCCGGCGCCCCGATCACGCCGCAGCACCAGGAGGAGCTCTACAACATCCTGGACACCGCTGGCGATCTTGAGTGCCTGATCGTCTCCGGCTCCGTGCCTCCCAAAGCCACGCCCGACTTCCTGGCTCAGGTCATGGAGCACGCTCAGGCTCGTGGCGCCGACGTCGTCCTGGACCTGTCCTCCGACAAGCTCAAGGAGCTCGCTCACAAGAAGCCGCTGCTCATCAAGCCGAACCATCACGAGATGAAGGCCATCTTCGGCGTGCCGGTCGACACCGACGACGAGGTTCGCGTTGCCATGAAGATGGCTCACGATGCTGGCGTTCAGAACGTGCTGCTCACCCGTGGTAGCCGCGGCGACGCTTACTTCTCCAACGGCGAGGACATCTGGTACGCCAAGCGTGAGTTCAACATCAAGCTGGTTTCTTCCGTCTGCGCCGGCGACTGCACCCTCGCTGCGTTCCTGCACAAGTGGTACAGGGATCGCGACAACGTCGAGGAGGCCATGAAGCTCGCTATGGCCACCGGCGCCAACGTTGCCGAGTCCGTCGGCATCGGCGACTTCGGTCACGTCGACGAGTACAGCAAGCGCGTTGCTGTCCGCAAACTCGATCGTAAGTAAGCGAAACGCGACATATTCGTGCGCATGCGGCGCTCCGGTTTCGGCCGGGGCGCCGTTTTTTTGTCCCACTCGAACCTCGGAGCCGCGCTTCACGCGTTCCACACCGTTCACCGAGTTGTTGTAGCCTTTTGCCGAAACGTGGAATATACTTTCATTAACACGTTGCTTCGTGAAAGGAACATTCATGATTTACACGCTTACTGCAAATCCCGCTATTGACTACAACATCTCCTGCGATGGCCTGTCCGCCAACACCGTCACCCGCACCCGTAACGCTGTCTACACCCCCAACGGCAAGGGTCTCAACGTCTCTTTTACGCTCGACCACTACGGCGTCGACACCACGATCCTGGGCTTCTTCGCCGGCTTCTCGGGAGAGTTCATCGTTAAGGGCGCCGAAGCCCTTGGCGTGCCCGTCAAGCCCGTGTGGACTGACGGCATCACGCGTGTCAACGTGTTCCTCAACGCCGGTCCCGACACCGAGTACAACATGGTCAATGCTGGTGCCGCAATCAACGCTGCCAACGAGCAGGAGATGTTTGAGCTCATCGATTCACTCGACGACATGACCTGCCTTGTCATTAGCGGCTCGCTGCCCCCCAACACCTCCGAGGGCTTCCTGGCCGAGGTCCTGCGTCGCGTGAAGGCGAAGGGCGCCGAGTTCGTGCTCGATATCTCGAGCCATCAGTTGGCCGACCTCATTGCCATGGAGCCGTTGCTCATTAAGCCCAACGACGACGAGCTGCTCGACATCTTTGGCATTAAGGTGAGCGGCGGCGACGATGAGTCCGTCAAGGCTGCCATGGCCGAGCTGCATGCCAAGGGCGCCAAGAACGTGCTGTTGACCCTGGGTGGCGCCGGCGCGTACTTCTCCAACGGCGAGCACATCTGGTTTGCCAACCGTACCTTTGAGGTCAAGCTGCTGTCGACCGTTTGCGCCGGTGACTCTTCGCTGGCCGCCTTCCTGTCCGTGTGGCACGACGCTCCCGAGCGCGTCGAGGACGCCCTGCGCCTCTCGATGGCCACCGGCGCCAACGTGGTCGAGTGCCCGGGTCTGGGCGATTTTGCTAAGGTCGATGAGTATCAGAAGGGCATCGCCATCCGTCAGGTATGCTAACGCAGCGCACGGACCTTGCATCTTTGCTTTGTAGAGCACCCGTCTCGGATTGCCGAGGCGGGTGCTTTTTCATGTTTGTAGTCGATGCCTTGGGATCCAATCGTGCTTGAAGCGCGTTCGCGTGTGCGCCCGCTCTCATTTCTTGCTAGACTTCTTGGAAACCATCAATCGATATGCCCGCAATTGCAGGAGGCCACAGGAATGTGCAATGTTTCGCTCAACGCTACGCAGCCGTCAGGCGCCTCTCTGTGCGTGTTGCGAGCCCTCGAGGATGCCGGTCTTGAGGCCTGGTACGTGGGCGGTTGGGTACGTGACGCCCTGATGGGACGTCCCAGCCACGATGTCGACATGTGCTGTAGCGGCCTGTGGCAGGAGTCCAAGGCGGCACTCGAGGCCGCCGGTATTGCCGTAGTTGAGTCGGGCATTAAATTTGGCGGCATTACGGCTATTTGCGATGGCGAGCGCATTGAGGTCACCACCTATCGCCTGGACGGCTTCTATACCGACGGTCGTCATCCTCAGAGTGTGGAGCGCGCCGCTTCGCTTGAGGACGATCTGGCGCGCCGCGACTTTACCGTCAATGCCATGGCGTGGCATCCCGAGCGCGGCCTTGTCGACCGCTACGATGGCCAGGGCGACCTAGACCGCAAGCTGATTCGCGCCGTCGGTGATCCTAAGCGCCGCTTTAACGAGGATGCCCTGCGCATGTTGCGCGCGGTGCGCTTTGCCTGCCGCCTAGACTTTGTGATTGAGCCCAAGACCAAGTGTGCCCTTGCCGAGTGCGCGCCGCTGCTCGATGCCGTGGCGCGCGAGCGCGTGGGTATTGAGCTTGAGGGCATCCTTTCGACCGGCCACGGGGGAGACGCCATGCTGCGCTACCCCGAGCTCATCTGCGCCGCCGTGCCCGAGTTGGCAGCGGGTCGCGGGTTTGATCAGCGCAGCGTCTATCATGCGTTTAACGTTTACGAGCATATCGCCCGTGTGCTGACGGTGGCGGGGGAGTTGGCGCTGTGCGACGGCTTTACACCCTCAATGAGCCTAATGTGGGCGGCGTTTTTGCACGACGTTTCCAAGCCCGATTGCTTTACGGTCGACCATGCGGGCGGCGGCCACTTTTACGGTCACCCCGAGCTCGGGGCCAAGAAGGCGCGCGCCATCATGGATCGCTTGGCGCTTTCGCACGACTTGGTCCGCGACGTGTGCCTGCTCATTAAGTACCACGACAAGCCGCTGCGCCCCGAGCGCTCCTGCTTGCTCAATATGATGCGCTTGCTTTCGGGCGAGGGCGTCGATACGCCGCGCCTGATGGACGAGCTTATGGACCTTAAGCGTGCCGACACGCTGGGCAAGGCGCCGTCGTGCTTCTATTACGTCGAGACGATCGAAGAGATGCGCTCACTCGCCCATGATTTGTTGGAGGCGGGGGAGCCCTATTCGCTCAAGATGCTTGCTATCAACGGCGGCGACTTGATTCGTGCCGGTGTGAAGCCGGGGCCCGAGCTAGGCCAGCTACTCAACGCCGCCCTCGAAGCCGTTATCGAGGACAACATCCCCAACGATCGCGAAACCCTTTTGGTTCATCTCAACTTGAATTAGCTAATTAGTTGACCTGCGCGTTCCATAACCTGTCGACAATTTTTCGGCAATTTGGAATTTCTTCTTGCGCTGATGTTTTTTGTCCCGTAATATATTTCCTCGCAGCACGGCAGTGCAGATGTCATGTGGCCCGTTCGTCTAGCGGTTTAGGACGCCGCCCTCTCAAGGCGGAGATCACCAG
>DXZQ01000028.1 GCA_019419585.1 Collinsella sp.
CCCGTGGGTTATACCCTAAGAGCAAACCACCCTTTTTAAGGGTGGTTCTGATTGCTCCACGCCCGATGGCATGTACTCGAGCGGTTCGTTCGAGATGCATCAGGCGGGCTTTAAAAAGGACAGCCCCATCAAGCGTATTGTGATGCGCGGCATGCGTGCACGCGGCGGGTATCACGAGGAACAGTATTTCGACCAGTCGATTGGCGACATCTTGCGCCACGATGTGTGCAAGATCAACTGCCGCGTGACCTCGCGCGAGCTGGAGCGCGACCTTAAGGCGTATCTTGCCGAGCGTTCCGATCGCGTGGTCAACGCGCCGTTTGACCCCGTTATGTTCGAGATTACGGACGTGACGTGCAACAAGGGCGAGAGTGTTGCCTGGCTGGCGGGCTACTACGGTATTGCCGAGGACGAGGTCGCGGTCTACGGCGACGGTGGCAACGACATCGCCATGCTCAAACGCTTCCGCCACAGCTACGCGACCAAAAACGCAAGCGATGCAGCTAAGGCCGCCGCGAGCGCGACCATCGGCAGCTGCATGGCCCACGCCGTCCCCAAACACATGCTCGCCACCATGAGCAAGCAGAACTCCCGCACCATCATCGAATAATGTGACAAAGGGACTGTCCCTTTGTCACAGTGGGGACTAACTTCTTTAAACACGAACAAATATTCGCATATCTAACTGCGCTTTGATAGAATCGGTGTCGTTGACGGCAGTTCCATGTGCCGGGCAGCGCCCTCCATTTGATGGGAGGTGATGCCCATGACCGATTTGATTGATTTCGTGAGACTTCTGACCGCCGTGGTCTCGTTCTTCACGGCGCTTGTCGGCCTTTCCGAGGCACTCAAGCAGCGTTCGAAGCGCAACAGAAGGGGTCGCCGCCGCTAAGGCGTTGACCCCCTAATGCAAACAACGGCGCTGCCCAGCCAGCTACAACTTGGGCTGCCGTCGACACTATTCTACCCACGAATGACATTTTGGACAATCGGTAATGCCGCTCCAAAAGCCAGGCGGGTTGTGACAAAGGGACTGCCCCCTCGTCACATTCTAAATATTGCCTTTACGTGTTGATACACACGGTGTGCAATAATACTCGCACTGTGCAATAGCGCACAGGCTGAGTAACAAGGAGGACGCTTGTCCCAGCTCGAGAAATGCGATCGCCGGTCCCTTCGCTCGCAGCGTGCCCTTCGCCAGGCACTTGCCAGCGAGCTTGCCGAAAGCGGCGACCTTTCGCGCATTAATGTCGCGTCGCTCACCGAGCGTGCTGGCCTTACGCGTCGCACGTTCTATTCGCATTACCGCGATATCCCCGACTTTATCAATCAAATCGAGGACGGCTTGCTGGCCGAGATCCGTGAGCGCATTGAGCTCATCACCGCAGCTCAGCTGCCCGATCTCTATCACAACATCGATGAGCTCGAGCCGGCGCCCGGTTCGGTTGAGCTGCTGCGTTATCTTGCGGCCAACCGCGACTTAATCGGTGCGCTGCTGGGGCCGGGCGGCGACCAGGCCTTCATTAAAAGGATTATCGACACTGCGCGTGAGGCTGTGGTGCCGCGTGCGCAGACGGGCATTTTGGGCCTGGCGCTGGGCACGTTCTTTGACTACTACGTCACCTACGTCGTGAGCGCCGAGGTCGGCATGATTCAGCGCTGGTTTGAGCGTGGGCTCACCGAATCGCCCGAGGCCATGGCGCGCATTATGACGGTTATCGCCTTTGTGCGCCCCGGCGACCTGTATGGCCAACCCATCGATATCAACGTGCCGGAATACGGCATGAAGCTTTTGAATTTGCAGCTCGAGGACGCGGTCGACACCGCCGCAACCGTCGAGTCCAACAACTAAGAGGAGAGACAATGAGCAAACTCGTCGAGGGCATCAAGGACCGCATGGTTGCTGCCGCACGCGAGGCCGCGCCCGCCGTGGTGGACGCTGCGCAGAAGGCCGCGACCGCGGCAGCCGAGAAAGTTGCCGAGGCAGTTGCCGATGCCAAGAACGCGGCAGGGGAGGCGTCCGTCACTGGCGAGCCCGCTACCGCCGCTGAGCCCGTAGCCGCCGCCCACGCCCCCGAAGGTGCAATCTTCAACCCCGAGAACGCTCGTGGCAACCTGCACCTGGGCATCGACGTGGGCTCCACCACCGTTAAGCTCGCCGTGCTCAACGACGACAACCAGATCGTCTACGCCAAGTACCAGCGCCATCACACCGACGTCCGTGCCTGCGCCCGCGACCTGTTCGAGGGTGCCGCGACCGTGCTGCCGACGGCCCAGATGACCTGCGCCATTACCGGCTCGGGCGGCCTGCTGCTGTCCCAGTGGCTCGACCTGGAGTTTGTCCAGGAAGTCATCGCCAGCAAACGTGCCGTCGAGACCCTCATCCCGGCCACCGACGTCGCCATCGAGCTGGGCGGCGAGGACGCCAAGATCATCTACTTCGACAACGGCATCGAGCAGCGCATGAACGGCACCTGCGCCGGCGGTACGGGCGCCTTCATCGACCAGATGGCAACCCTGCTGCACACCGACGCGAGCGGCCTCAACGAGCTCGCGGCCAACGCCACCACCATCTATCCCATCGCCAGCCGCTGCGGCGTCTTTGCCAAGACCGACGTCCAGCCGCTGCTCAACGAGGGCGCCCGTCCCGAGGACGTGGCCGCCTCCATCTTCCAGGCCGTCGTGACCCAGACCATTTCGGGCCTGGCGTGCGGCCGTCCCATCCGCGGCAACGTCGCCTTCCTGGGCGGCCCGCTGCAGTATCTCTCCGAGCTGCGCCACCGCTTCTACCTCACGCTCAACCTGGACGAGGAGCACCGTATCGTGCCCCAAAACGCCCACCTGTTTGTAGCGAGCGGCGCCGCCATGGCGCACGAGTCCAACAAGCTCAGCACGTTCCCACAGCTTATCGAGGCCATCGACAGCTTGGGCGACACGCAGGGTGCTGAGGTCGAGCGCCTGGATCCGCTCTTTGCCACCGACGAGGACTTTGCCGAGTTCAAGGGTCGCCACGACACCGAGGTCGTCCCCAAGGGCAAGCTCGACGGCTACACCGGCCGCGTGTTCATTGGCATCGACGCCGGTTCCACCACCATGAAGGCCGCACTCGTGGGCGAGGACGGTCAGCTGCTGCACACCTGGTACGGCAACAACAACGGCGACATCCTGGGCACGGCCAAGGTCATCATGGCCGATTTCTACAACCACATCCCCGCGGGCTGCACCATCGGCCACGTGACCACCACGGGCTACGGCGAGGCGCTGCTCATCGAGGCTCTCAAGGCCGATTCCGGCGAGATCGAGACCGTCGCGCACCTGCGCGGCGCCAAGGCGTTCCTGCCCGGCGTCGAGTTCATTCTGGACATCGGCGGCCAGGACATGAAATGCCTGCGCGTCAAGGACGGCGTCATCGAGCACATCATGCTCAATGAGGCCTGCTCGTCGGGCTGCGGTAGCTTTATCGAGAGCTTCGCCGTCTCTATGAACATGGACGTGCGCGCGTTTGCCGATGCCGCCATCCATGCCAAGGCCCCGGTCGATTTGGGCAGCCGCTGCACGGTCTTTATGAACTCGCGCGTCAAGCAGGCGCAAAAGGAAGGCGCCACGGTGGGCGACATCGCGGCCGGCCTGTCCTATTCTGTCATCAAGAATGCCCTGTTCAAGGTCATTAAGCTGCGCGACCCCAAGGAGATCGGCAGTCAGGTGATTGTCCAGGGTGGCACCTTTATGTCCGATGCCACGCTGCGTGCGTTTGAGCAGCTCACCGGCGTGCACGCCGTGCGTCCCGACATCGCCGGCTGCATGGGCGCCTACGGTGCGGCCCTGCTCGCCCGCGATCGCGCCGGCGCCGACGGCACCTCGACCATCCTTTCTGCCGAGGACATCGCGCACCTCACCGTGACGCAAAAGCATGTCCGCTGCGGTCGTTGCTCCAACAACTGCCAGCTCACCGTCAACGATTTTGGCGGCGGTAGGCGCTTCATTACCGGCAACCGTTGCGAGAAAGGCGCCGGCCACAAAAAGCAGAAGACCGAGGCCCCCAACCTCTTCAAAAAGAAAAACGAGCTGCTCTTTAACCGCGAGGTGCTGAGCCCCGACGAGGCCCCGCGCGGCACCGTCGGCATCCCGCGCGCGCTCAACATGTACGAGAACTACCCCTTCTGGCATGCGTTCTTTACGCGCTTGGGCTTTAGCGTGCAGCTGTCCGACCAGTCGAGCAAAAAGACCTACCAGGCGGGCATCGAGTCCATGCCGTCCGAGAGCGTGTGCTATCCGGCCAAGATGAGCCACGGCCACGTTATGAACCTCATCGACCGCGATGTCGACTTCATCTGGATGCCGTGCGTGCGCTGGGAGCGCAAGGAGGATCCGACGGCTGGCAACTGCTATAACTGCCCCATCGTCATGAGCTACCCCACGGCGTTGGCACTCAACATCGACGAGATCCGCGAGCAGAACATCGAGTTCCTGTATCCGTTTGTGCCGTATCACGACAAGACCGAGCTCAAGCGCCGCCTGTACCAGGTGCTCGCCGTCGACCGCGTGGCCGATGCTGAGGCCGGTCGCGGTCGCGTGCGTGGGCCCAAGATCACGCGCTCCGAGGTCGATGCCGCCGTCAACGCTGCCTTTGAGGCCGATGCGCGTTTCCATGAGGACATCCAGACCATGGGCGAGGAGGCTCTTAAGTGGGTCGAGGACCACGGTGGCCACGGCATTGTGCTCGCCGGCCGCCCCTACCATAACGACCCCGAGATCAACCATGCCCTGCCCGAGCTTATCTCGAGCTTTGGCTTTGCGGTCTTTACCGAGGATTCGCTCGCGCACCTGGTAAAGCCCGAGCGTCCGATTCGCGTCGTCGACCAGTGGATGTACCACAGCCGCCTGTATGCCGTCGCCCGTTTTGTGACGATGCGCAACGACCTGGATCTGATCCAGCTCAATTCCTTCGGCTGTGGCCTGGACGCTCTGACCACCGACCAGGTGCAGGAAATCCTTGAGGCCAGCGGCAAGATCTACACCGTGCTCAAGATCGACGAGGTGTCCAACCTGGGCGCTGCGCGCATCCGCATCCGCTCGCTCATGGCGGCGCTCAAGGACCAGGAGGCCGAGCGCTTGGTCGAGGCTACGGCAGCGGGCGAGGCCTACGAGCAGGGCGACGCCGCGCCGGTGGCACCCTCCACGGATGCTCCCGCATTCGCGAGCCGCAAGTACACGTTCGAGGCGCAGCGTGAGAGTGCTTCGACCGCGTGGCCCAAGGTGCCCTTTACCGAGCAGATGCGCGAGGAGGGTTACACCATCCTGTGCCCGCAGATGGCGCCGATCCACTTTGACCTGGTCAAAGAGGTGTTCCGTGGTGCCGGCTACAACTTGGAGCTGCTGCCCTCGACCGACCACGACGCCGTCGAGGCCGGCCTGCGCTACGTGAACAACGACATCTGCTACCCGTCGATTCTGGTGACGGGCCAGATTATGGAGGCCATCGAGAGCGGTCGGTACGACCTGTCCAAGACCGCCGTGGTCATCAGCCAGACCGGCGGCGGCTGCCGTGCTACCAACTACATCGCGCTCATTCGCAAGGCCCTGCGCGAGAGCGGCCACCCCGAGATTCCGGTGATCTCGCTTTCGGCCGTGGCACTCGGCGAGGACAACCCCGGCTTTAAGATTACGCCGGCGCTGCTTAAGCAGGCCGTGTACGCGGTGCTCTTTGGCGACGTGATGATGCAGATGCTCTACCGCTGCCGTCCGTACGAGGCTACGCCCGGTGCTGCCAACGCGCTCTACGAGGAGTACATGGCGCGCGCACGCAAGCTGGCGCCCAAGTTCAACAGGCATAACTACACCAAGCTGTGCCGCGAGGCCATCCGTGCGTTCGACACCATGCCACTTGTGGGCGAGGGCACCAAGCCGCGCGTGGGCGTGGTCGGCGAGATCCTGGTCAAGTTCCACCCCACGGCCAACAACCACGTGGTCGATGTCATCGAGCGCGAGGGCTGCGAGGCCGTGGTGCCGGGCCTGCTCGACTTCTTTCTGTACTCCATGAGCAATGCTGAGTTGCAAAAAGACGAGCTAGGCAGCTCTGCCACGACGCGTGCGGGCATGCAGGCGCTCATCAAGCTCGTGGACTGGATGCGCACGCCGGTGGAGGAAATGCTCGAAAAGTCCCGCCGCTTTGAGGCGCCCGAGCGTATCGGCACCATGGCCGACAAGGCCCGTACGGTGCTTTCGGTGTGCAACAACATGGGCGAGGGCTGGTTGCTCACGGCCGAGATGCTCGACCTGATCGACCGTGGCGCGCCCAACATCATCTGCACGCAGCCCTTTGCGTGCCTGCCCAACCACGTGGTGGGTAAGGCCGTGATTAAGGAGCTGCGCCGCCAGCACCCTGAGAGCAACATTGTCGCGGTGGACTACGACCCCGGCGCGTCCGAGGTCAACCAGCTCAACCGCATTAAGCTCATGATCAGCGTGGCCAAGGAAAACATGCGCGCCGGCAAGGGCTTTAAGCTCGAGAAGGTGGCGCCACTCGCGATGGACGAGGTCACCGGCCAGATGCGTGCCCACGACGGCTGCGTGAGCTGCGGACCGACCAGCGAGGAGGCCGTGGCATCGGTCGCTGAGCGCCTGGGACGCGGCATTAAGAAGTAGCTGGCCTGCTTTGGGCTGGATATGAGACAAACGGGTGGTAGCCGGTACGGCTACCACCCGTTTTTGCTGGACATATGTTGCGCAAATGACCTTGCTACAGCCTTCCGTGGGCTTGCCCGATTTTTGGGCCGGTCCGGGCTTTGAGGACAAGTTGCTGCGGGCCCAAGGCGATTTTTCGCTCAACGCAGGCCAGCACAGTTTGACCTATCTGCCAAATGACGAGACGACCGCGATTGGTCGCTACCAGGTGCTGCTATACGACAACAACTTTGGTGCGGCAGAAAGCTATCCCAAGTTCGACTGGGGCCAGCTGGGCGCCGCGGTAGTGACTGATTACAGCAAGGGCACGCATTCGTTTGGGCGCGTGTTCGCGGTGGACGAGACCGCACGCACCTACGAGCTCGAGGACCAGATCGCGGTGCCGTTCTCGGGCTACGTCAGCAGTGCGCAGCGCGTCGGCGATTCGAATAGTATGCTCGTGGCTTCGGGCCAGGCCAAGACCTTCACCGAGTACGACCGCTACGGTCTACCCATCGCTACCTACGAGATGGAAGCCGAGAAGTACATCTATCGCGTGTACAAGTACAAGTTGTAGCGCTGCGCTTAGGTTTGACCAATGGAGTATGAAAACACGCCGTTCGCCGACGCCCCCTCCGCGAGTGGCAGCCATATGGTTTGATGTTGGAAACATATGATTGCCGGCAGGCCATAGGTGACGTCCCCCCTGATATCGGAGGTGCCAAGTATGTTTCGCGCTCCGTTAAACAAGTATCGGGCTGGTTAATATGGGCCGCCGTACTATCTCGATAACCCTTGCAGTGGTTTGCCTAGCTGTGCTCTTGGGCGCTACGGGGCTGTTTGCTATAAGTCGAGAAACATCCTATATGCAGGAATGTGCTTCCGAAGGCTTTGTCATTGATGGTTACTATCGGGATGACAAAACGAGTCGGGAAACCCTGGCTTTTCTTGAGGAGGACAACTGTCGATGGCAGCTGGTCGACCAAGACGGAATCTGCACAGACGGGCAGTTTAAGCGTGCGGATGACCCCAACATCCTGATATTAAAGAAGGAAAACGGTGAAGAATTCGGTACGGTCCACGTGGCGTACTTGTCACGCCGACGCGATCAGGGCTTGCTCTACCTATTTAGAGATACCAGGGTGACCCGTTTTTATCTGGTGAGTACCGGTCCGGCGTTTACGGTGGAGTCTGGCGATGTCGATGCGGACAGTTGATTCACGGCAATAAAACAGCGAGCGGGGCACGGACATGAATCGCGCCCCGCTTTTTTGCTCGCGGCCTGCGTCGCGTCTGCGCCTCGTTCCGACTCGCGCCCGTGCGCGCATCCATCTCACATCCCGCATCACTTCACATCGAACTCCACGCGATCGAGTTCGGGTACGTTGAGGTCGATGAGCTTGCGGGCGACGTGGCGGTCGTGCGCCCCGAGCGCCTCGCTTGTCGTCACATGGGCGACAACCTCGCGCTCGACCATGCCTTCCTCGTCCCCTTCGCTAGCCGAGGTCTCGACGGCGACGGTGTAATCCTTAAAGCCCGGCAGCACCGCGGCAAGCTCGCGTGTGGTCTCGGTGACGCCGTAGCCGTCCTGCACGCCGACCTGCGCCGAGCCAATAGACCCCGCGGTCATAACGATGCAGGGGATGGCAAAGATCACCGTGCCCACAATAATGCGGCGGCGCACCTTGCGTGACAGCTCGTCGACCTCGGCATTTTCCTCAGCAGTCACAATACCGTCGCCGTTGAGGTCGCGCTTGAGCGGCACACGCAATAGAAGTAGTACGGCTTCGGCAGCCAGTGCGATAAAGACCACGTTGATGCCAAACTCGTAAAGCGCCGAGAGAAACAGCGACCCGCTTGCGATGGCGATGCCGTAGCCCGCCGCGCACAGGGGTGGCATGAGCGCGGTCGCCACGGCCACACCGGCGATGAGCGTGGCGGGTTCCTGGTCGCGCGAGTTGCCCAGGCCGCCTGCAAAGCCGCCGGCGAGCGCGACAGCGAGGTCCCAGACAGTCGGTGTCGAATTGTCGATAATGGCGGCCGTGGTGGTGCCAAGGGGCGAGAGCTTAAAGTACAGCGTGGACGTGACCAGGCAAAAGGCCATCTGCAGCGCAAGGCCGGCGACGGCTTCGACGGTAATCTCGCGGTCGAGCGTGGCAATGCCGTATGCCATGGCAAGAACCGAGCCCATGAGCGGGCAGATGAGCATGGCGCCCACGATGGCGATGTCCGAGTCGATATCGAGGCCGATGCTTGCGATGAGCATGGCGATGATGAGGATGCATAGGTGGGAGCCAGTCAGACGCGCTCCGTTTACAAAACGCTTGCGGATCACGTGATAGGGCGCGCGTCCCTCGCGAATGTTGAACGCGCGCTTTAAAAAGCGACCAGCCTGTTCGGCAGCCTCACTATGGGCAGGGCGGATGCCATGGCGCCGGTGATGGCGTTCACGCAGTCGCTTGAGCTGTTGTCTATCGAGTTCCATGTCCACCTCGTTCCAGCGCGGTCCGCGCAACGCGTCCGTTGTCCTAACTCTACACCGTGGCGGGCGGGGTGTCTGTTGGATGCGGAATCCGATAGGGCGGATGACGCGGGAGCAAATGCAAATCACAGGCTCAATTCGATCACGCGAAAATATGATGCACCAGCTCCTTCAAATGTGACGAAATTGTGAAGCACGAGAGCGTGAATTTCAAAAAATACGCTGGTCGCCAATGTTGCGCAACAGAATTCAAAAATCGACAGCTACCGTTTGATACGTATGGATACATCCGTGTCAAAGGGAGAAAGCCATGGCAAACTACAGTCCACAACACTTTGGGCCTCGGGCCAAGACTGTCAACGTCAAGGGCGTTGCTAACCGCGCCGTCGCAACCGTTTTGACGGCGGGCCTCATTGCTCAGCCGCTTATGTCGCCGCTGGCGGCAATCGCCGCACCGTCAACCGATAACGGCGATTCTGTTCAGGGGGGGGGTAGTTCTGTAGAGAACACCGTTGCCGCCGGTAACCAAGCGGTCGTAAAGACGGCTGCCCAGCTGGCCGAGGAGTCGGCAAAGCAGCTCAAGGACGCTCAGGCCGCCTACGATGCCGCCCAGAAGAACGCCGATGCGGCGGGCCAGTCTCAAAAGCAGGCGCAGCAGCAAAAGAATCAGGCCTCGCAGGCTGTGAGCGACAACGAAATCGAGCAGAACGCAGCAGAAGTCGCCGCGCTCCAGGAGAAGATTGACGAGCTCAAAGCCGCCGTCGAAAAGACCGAGCAGCAGCAGAAGAAGCTGGGCGACCTGAACGATCAGCTCGAACAGGCCAACAAGAGTGTCGAGGATAAGACCCAGGCGCTCAAGGACGCCAAGGCAAAGCAGGATGAGGCCAAGAAGGCCCTCGATGATGCCCAGGCCAAGCTCGAGGCCATGGGTATGGACGAGTACGAGGTCGCCAAGAAGGCCGTCGAGGACGCGCAGGCAAAGCTCGATGACGCCAATAAGGCCGTTGCTACTGCACAGGCCAATCTGGACCAGGCCAAGGCCGCCGAGGCTAGCGCCCAGAAGGAAAAGAAGGACACTGAGGCCGCTCTGACTTCCGCCCAGGCCAAGAAGCAGGAGACTGCCGCTGCTCTCGCAGCCGCAACCACCGCGCGCGATAACGCCCAGCAGAAGTTCAACCAGGCGCAGGCCGCGCTCGATGCTGCCGTCTCGGGTACGGGTGTTGACCTGAGTGCGCTTGAGGCCGCCAAGAAAGCTGCTGCTGGTGAGCTCAAGACCGCGCAGGCGGAGCTCAATGCCGCGACGGATGCCGACGCCACCGCACAGACAAATCTGCAGGCCGCCCAGGCTGCCGTCGCTGCCGCGCAGGAGAAGGCCAACGCCGCCAACGCTGCTGTGGCATCTGCCCAGTCTGCATACGATGCGGCAAACAAGGAGTACAACGCCGCCGCCAGCGAGCGCGACGCCGCCAAGGCCGCATACGAGAAGGCGCAGCAGACCGAGGCCGACAAGAAGGCGGAGTACGACCGACTCGTCGAGGTTCGTCAGCAGAAGCGTGCTGAATACGATGCAATTTGCACCGAAGTTACATCGGCAAAGAGCGCTTATGATGCCGCGAGCGCTGAAGTCGACAAGCTTAACCAGCAGATTGCCGACCTCAAGTCAAACATGACCGTTGACCAGAATGTTATCAGCCAGGGCATGTTCGGCTTCATGAACTACATCATCGGCGGCAGCCAGTTCACAGCCACGCAGAAGAAGAACGCCCAAGATGCCGTATCGATGCTGACCGGTGCCGATGACAAGGCCGAATGGTATGACCAGTACGTCGATCAGGACATGTCTCGCGACACCAACCCGCTCTCCCTTGAGCAGATGCGCAACGCCCTGACATATCTCGACACCCAGAACAACCTTCGCAAGGCGAACGGTCAGTCGGCGCTCAGCGTCAGCCTCCGCATGACTGTGGCGGCAGCCCTTAATACATCATATTCATCGAACATCTGGGGACACTCGGGCTGCTACTGGGATAACGGTGAAAATCTTGCCGGCGGCGGCGGTGCATATACCGGCGGCGAGACTGAGGACACCCTAGGCTGGCCCTACACCGGTCTCTATACCCAGGAGAAGGAGGCATTCGATAAGTACGCCAAGAAGAATAGTGACCTTGGAAACCATCGATATGATTCCTACTATATCTACCAGCACTACAGCAGCATCTACCATGAGTGCGGGCACTATCTCAACATCATCGATGCCGGCACGAAGGCTATCGGCATCGCGACCGGTAGCGGTAAGAACACCGATTCTGAGGTAACCATCTTCGATTACAGCTCTTTTGACAGTCAGGCTGATTTCACTGTCTCCGAGTTCAAGAAGCTCATCAACGACTACATCGATTCCGCCTACAATGCAGGCGGCACGCAGGAGCAGAAGGAGCAGCTGAAGCAGCTTCAGAATAAGCTGGCAGAGGCGCAGAAGAATTACGGCTCAACCAGCAATGCCTACTACGCTGCCGTCAATAAAAAGGATTCCGCACGCGACGCCTATACCGCGGCCGACACGAACATGAACACCGCCAAGGGTGAGTACGAGAAGGCTAAGTCCGACACCGCTACCGCCAAGTCCGCCTACACCGCCGCTGAAGCCAAACTCAAGGGCATCGACGTCAAGACGCCTCAGGCCAAGCTCGATGCCGCCAAGGGCGAGGCCGCTACTGCCCAGGCAGCTCTCGATAAGGCAAACGCCACGCTTGCTGACAGCAAGACGAAGGCAGCCGATGCCGCTGCTCGAAAGGTGAAGGCTCGCAGCGCCCGCGATGCCGCCAAGGCAAAATCCGACCAGGCCAACGAGGCGTATGACAACGCCACTGCTTCGGTCAAGGACCTTACCGCCAAGTGCGATGCCGCCAAAACGGACCTTACGAACAAGCAGGGCACGCTTGACAATGCCAAGAAGGCCGACGACACTGCCCAGGCTGGCGTTGACAAGGCTCAGGCCGCAGATGTGCACGCCGCGACCGCTCTTTCGGGCGCCAAGCAGGCAGTTGCCGCCAAGACGCAGACCCTGTCCGACGCACAGGCGAAGGCCAAGGCCGCCGAGGACGAGCTTGCCACCGCAAACAAGGCCTTCGAGCGCTTCGCCGGTGCCCAGAAGGCGGTCGACGACGCCAAGGCCGCCTATGACGCTGCCGTCGCCGGTGTCGCCGATGCCCAGAAGCAGCTCGAGGCCGCCAACGAAGCCGTCGTCGATGCGAACTTCGAGATCGTCAAGGCCAAGGCCGAGCTTGCCAACGATGAGGCGCTCAAGGCCGATCTTGAGGCTGTCGACCACAAGGCATCCCTTGCCGCGGGCACGACGGGCAACGAGAAGCTGGTCAAGCTGAACGCTGCCTACGCTCGCTATAAGGCCGCCGTCGATGCCGCCGCTGGCCTCAAGGCTGCCCTGAGCGATGCCGATGCCAAGCTGTCCGATGCCAACGACGCCTATGCCGCTGCACTGGCCGAGCTCGGAGATGCCAAGGATGCCCTGGCTGCCGCACAGGCCGAGTACGACAAGTATCATCCCAAGGCCGAGCCGCAGAGCAAGCCTCAGGTTGCGCAGGCCGCTGCAAAGGCTCCTGTCGCCAAGAAGAAGGCAACGTCGGCCGCGCTCGCCCAGACCGGTGATGACTCCGCGCTTGCAGGCGAGGTGTTCGTCATTGGCGGTATTACACTCGTGGCTGCGGGTGTGACGCTGGGCGATCGTCGCCGCAAGCAGATGTAGCGTTTCGAGCGTAGATTCTGCAACGAACTTCGGTTCATAGCAGGAACGCTTCGATAGCTTAACCGATAAGGCCGGTGCGCTGTTAAACGCAGTACGCCGGCCTTTCTTTGTGTTGGTATCAAAAAGCCCGGTCGGCAGCCGCGAAAGCTACCGACCGGGCAAATCGTAGGCAATATGGTCGCTGTCGAGCAGCTGCTCAGCTTATCCCAGCAGGCTTAAGCCCACGGAGACAAACGCCAGGATAACGCCGACGATGGACTCGCCGCCGAGCAGGCCGCTGGCAACGACCAAGCCCTGTTCCTGGAAGGCGGCGTCCTTGGCGGCCTTTTCCTCGTCAGAAAGACCAGCGGTGGCGTCGCGGTGGGCGGACCACTTGTCGTAGGCGAGCTTGACGCAGGAGCCCAGGAATGCCGTGAGTGACATGTAGAACGGCAGGTACACGCCCAGGCCGATCATCATGGCCGGAATGCCGAGCCAGTACATGACGATGCCGGCGATAAAGCCGCCAACGAACCACGGCGCGCTCGGGATGCCCGAGACCATGGTAGCGACAACGCTTGCCTGCGCGGCAACAAAGCTCTTGTCGGGGCCAAAGGCGTCCGGGCCATAGGCGGTGACGAGCGCGACCATGACGGCTGCGGCGACCAGGGCGCCCACGATGCCGCCGATGGCTTGGCCGATCCACTGCGCACGCGGGTTGGTGCCCAGCACGGCGCCGGCCTTAAAGTCGTTCATGACGTCGCCCGCAAGGCCGCACGCCACGGCTACGATGCCGGCGATAAAGAACAGCTTGACCTGAGCGATCTGTGCGAAGGCAGCCACGATGAGCATAACGATGAGGCCGAAGATCTCCATGGGGTCGATGCCCGTCTGGCCGCAGCTCTGTGCGCTCATGATGGTGGTGACAAAGGTGAACAGCGTCACGATGACGGCCGGAACGGGACCAAGGTCAAGCACGATGGCGATGATCACGGCGATGGCGGCAGCGCCCAGGCCGATGATGCCGGCGTCGAGCTTAAGGGAGCCCGAGATGAGCGATTGCTCGTCGGTGTCGGTGGAGCTGTCGGCGGCAAGACCGCGGACGATACCGGCGACCTGCGGCAGGATGTCCTTGAGGACGACGGCGACGCCAAAGCCCATCATGAGGCCCATACCCAAGGACTTGACGATGCCCTGCGCAGTCACAACGTCGAACAGACCGGCAGCGGTGCCGCCCACAATGATGCCAAAGTTGCCCAGCACGGCGCCGGCAAACCAGAAGGCGACCGGGGCGAAGCCCACGAGGAAGCCGACGGAGAGCAGCATGGGCGAGTTGTAGATGCCAAAGGTCACGCCGGGGATGTTGAGCGTGCATAGCATGCTGGGCACCATGCCCAGGGCGTCGCGCAGCACGCTATAGATGCCGGCGATGGCCATGGAACCAAAGAGCTGCTTGCCGGTCTTGCCGCCGGCCTCGGTGGCGCGCAAGGTCTGAGCTGCGGCGTTGCCGGTGGGGAACTCAAGCGCGGCGTCTACGATAAAGTGACGGTGGATGAGTGCCGTGGCCAGCAAGCCCAGGATAGTGCCGGCGAGCGCCACGATAAACATGTCGAGCCAGCTGATCTGGTCGGCATAGCCCAGCATCCAGGCGCCCGGGATGGTAAACGCCAGGCCGCCGGCGACCATGGCGCCCGCGGACATGATGGTGTGGGTGACGTTGGCCTCGTTGAGGCTGGCATTGCCCATGAGCTTAAGGAAGAACAGCGAGATGACGGCAGCGAAGACGATCGGCCAGGGGAGTGCGCCCATCTTGAGGGCAGTGTAGGCCGAGCTTGCCGTGATAATCACGCAGCCAAGGACGCCGATGACGACGCCGCGCAGCGTGAGTTGCCCGCGCATCGAGGCGCGGTTCGAGGGATTGCTCATATAAAACTCCTTTGCGTATATCCGCTTCCCCCGGGAGCGCCGTTACGGATACGGCGCGGGAAGTCGGGTTACCAAGGGCCGCCGCGTGAGCTCGCGCGCGGCCGCGCATCAGTATAACCGCAAGCCAGTCATTTTGGGATGACTGGTTTAGGTAGGCGATATACTGCTGGGCAGACGAAAGGAGCGCCGACGATGCTTAATGGGTGCGCATATATATTGACGGTCGACGTGGGCAACACGTTCATTCGCTTTGGCCTGTTTGCCGAGGATTCGGCCGCGGCACAGGAATGCCCGCTTGCGACGTGCGAGATCACGACGCCGTCGAGCATTACGGCCGACGAAGCGCGTATGCGTCTCGCGCAGGTCATGGCCGCACTGGCGGCCGATGCGGGCATGCCGGGCGCGCTTGTGCCCGCGGCTGCTGTACTGAGCTGTGTGGTCCCCGCGCTCGAGCGCCCGTGGAAGGCGGCGCTTTCCCGTACATGCACGGGGCGTGTGCTCACGGTGGGGCCGGGCCTCAAGACCGGCGTGCCCGTGCACTACGACGATCCGGCCGAGATCGGCCCCGACCGCATCGCCGACGCCGTGGCTGCCCGCGCCGTCTACGGATCGCCGTGCATCGTGATTGACCTGGGCACGACGACTAATATCGAGGTCATCGACGCGCGCGGCACCTTTGTGGGCGGCGTCATCGCGCCGGGTCTGGCGCTTGGCGCCCGCTCGCTTTCGGCTGCTGCGGCGCGTCTGCCGCAGGTCGAGCCCTCGGCACCCACACATGTAATCGGCCGCAACACGCGCGAGGCCATGCGTTCGGGCGTGGTTCTGGGCGAGGTGGCACGCATCGACGGCATGCTCGACATGGTGCTTGCCGAGATGCGCGCGACCAAGGCCGCGGGGGAGGGCGACGTGCCCATCGTCATTACCGGCGACGATGCCGAGGCGCTCGCGTCGCTGGTCGGCCACAGCCTGACGGTAGACGACGCGCTGACGTTGCGAGGACTCGCCGAGCTCTACCGCATCAACCAAAAGCCCCGCCGCGTGTAAAAGTGAGGGCGCCGGTGGGACAAACGCCCCCACCTTTCACCTGCTACAATGGGTCAAACTATTGCGATTACGGAGGTGTCTGCCATGTCGGACGATCTTCATCAAACTTCGTCAGGCAAGCGCCTGGACGTCATTAGCTGGGACGAGTTCTTTATGAGCGTGGCCATCGCCGCACAGCGCCGCAGCAAGGACCCCAACACGCAGGTGGGTGCGTGCATCGCCAGCACCAACCACCGTATCCTTTCGGTGGGCTACAACGGTACGCCCTCGGCGCTCAACGACGACTTTTTCCCGTGGGGTACGAGCGACGACCCGCTGCAGGACAAGCACAACTACGTGGTCCATGCCGAGGCCAACGCCGTGCTCAACTACCGTGGCTCGCTCAAGGACCTCGAGGGTTCCACGGTCTACGTCACGCTGTTCCCGTGCCATGACTGCGCCAAGATTTTGGCGCAGGTGGGTGTGGGCGAGGTTGTCTACCTGGACAACAAGTACGCCGACACCGACGACGGCCGCATCAGCCGCCGCATTCTCGACTCCTGCGGTATTAGCTACCGCCAGGTTATCGTCGATGTTCACATCGGTACCGAGGGGCAGGCTCAGCAGTAGCGCGTGACAATGCCAGCTGGTAACAACAGGCAGCCAAAAGAGCCCCGTCCCAAATTGACTGCTCGTGAAAGTCGTGTCCGTGCGCATGGATGGCTCGTGAGCGGGTACATGGCTGTAGTAACATAGCCCCTGTCCGCGGGCGCGCCCGCGTTATTGTGAGAAAGGAGCCCCTGTGGCTGTTAACGAAGAGCTGCTTAAGAAGGTTCTTGAAGAGATCCGCCCCAACCTGCAGGCTGACGGCGGCGATATGGAGTATGTGGGTGTTGACGACGAGGGCGTCGTCAAACTGGAGCTGCAGGGTGCCTGCGCCGGCTGCCCTATGAGCGCGCTGACTCTGTCCATGGGTATCGAGCGCATCCTGAAGGAGCATGTGCCCGGCGTTACCCGTGTCGAGCAGGTTAATGCCTCCGGCGAGACCGACGACCTGTACGACGAGTACGCGCCGTTCTAAGATGCGAAAGCTGCGGACGGCATACTCCGCATAGACGTTACGCCCAAATATGCGGCTGCGAGCGCAAGGCCCGCGGCCGCATTTGTATGTAGGGAATAGGAGGGTCGACATGCTCAACGACTTCTACCATATGCTTGATCCCGTCGCGATTTCGGCGGGGCCCATCACGATTTACTGGTATGGTCTGGCCTATGTGGTCGGTGCCCTGCTCACGGCGGTCGTCATGTACCGCACGCAGCGTCGCTGGGGCTTTAGCATCACGATTGACGACCTGACGAGTGTCGTGGTCGGCGTGGTCTTTGGCCTTATCATTGGCGCCCGTCTGTTCTACGTCATCTTTTACGGCGACGGCTACTACTGGGCGCACCCGCTCGAGATCTTTGCCACCAACGAGGGCGGCATGAGCTTCCACGGTGGCCTGGTCGGTGGCATCTTGGGCGGCATCATCGTGTGCCGCATGTATAAGCTCGATGCATGGACTTTGGCAGACCTTGCCGTCATTGGCGCTCCGCTGGCCCTGTGCCTGGGCCGTTGTGCCAACTTTGTCAACGGTGAGCTGTGGGGCAAGCCGACCGATCTGCCCTGGGGCGTGGTCTTCGGTGGCACCGCGGGCGATATGCCGCGTCACCCCTCCCAGCTCTACGAGGCATTTCTTGAGGGCATTGTGCTCTTTTGCATTCTGCAGGTGCTCAGCCGCAAAAAGCCGCTGCTGCCCCAGGGCACGTTTATGGGCGTGTTTGTGATGGGTTACGGCATCGTCCGCTTCCTCGTCGAGTTCGTGCGCGTGCCCGACGCCCAGCTGGGCTATCTGCTGGGCGGCGTCATCACGATGGGTCAGCTGCTGAGCCTTCCGCTCGTTATTGCGGGCCTGGCGCTCGTCATCTTTGCTCGTCGCCGCAATCGCCCCCAGCGCATCTACCTCGACGCTTAACCACCACATACGACCACAAAGGGGGCAGGCACCTTTGTGGTGGTTTGCTGGGCAATGATGACAGAACCGTAACGTTTCCCCAGATAAAACCTGCCAAAATAAACCTGTCCCTTTTTGGCAGGTTTCTAGAAAGGCTCTTTGGACTGTGAAGGATTCCGATCTCTCCACAACGGCTGCGCGCGACGCGGCCCGCATCGTCTGGTTTAAGCGCTACCCCGCCAAGCAGACGCTCATCGCATTTCTGCTCGCGCTGTTGGCGACCACGGCGTTTTCCATCGATCCCGCCCCGGTGTCGAGCAACGCAGTCTTGGCGATTGACCCCAAAGCCTCGGGCATGCTGTACGTGTGCTACGAGGTGCTCCTCTCGTTTGCCGGCCATACCGACGCGGTCATGCTGCTTGCGCTTGCCTGCCTGCTCACGCTGCCGTTTCGCTACGTGTTCTTTGGCCGTGGCGACACCTGGCGTCCATCGATCATTCTGCCGTCGCTGTTTTTCGCCATCTGCATGGTGTTCGGCCGCAGCTACGACCTCACCGACTCGGCCGAGATTGTTCTTGGCGACAAGGCCCGCATCATCTGTGCCTGGATTGGCGGCGCGGGCTGGATGCTCTTGGCGATCGTTGCCTTCTACCTGGCTTTTGAGTGTCTAGATTGGCTGAGCTCTCGGCGCATTCCGTTTTCCGAAGCGCACTTTGGCCGCGTATGGCGTGTGGCTCACGCCGTGCTCTCGGCCCATCCCTTTGCCGGGCCCTTCCTGGTGCTTATGATCGCCTGGGCGCCCACGCTCATCGCTTCGCTGCCCGGCCTTTTTATGGGAGATACGGGTGCGCAGATTCGCCAGTGGTTCAACTATCCCAACGGCACGAGCGACTACCTGCGCCTACTCAACCCCAATGTCCTGCTCAACGGGCATCACCCGGTCGTGCACACGGCCATTATCGGCTCGTGCGTTCAACTGGGGCTTTCGGTCTTTAACAGCGCCAATGCGGGGCTTGCCATCTACACCTGCGCTCAGTTCGTCATTACGGCCGCCTGCATGGCCTATTCCGTCTCGTCGCTGCGCAAACTGGGCGTGAGCCTGCCGGTCCGCGGCGTGATCTTGCTGTTCTTTGTGTTTATGCCCATGTTCTCTAACTACGCGGCCCTGCTCACCAAAGACGTGCTCTTTGCCGACGCGTTTTTGGTGCTGTTGGTGCAGACCGTGAAGCTCGTGGCCTGCGGCCTGCCCCGTCGCGATGCCAATGCCGAGCGTGCGGGCGAGAAGGCCCCCGTGCTCTTTGCGCGCCATGACTGGCTGTTGTTTGCGCTTGCTGCCATGGGTTCCACGTTTTTGCGCAATGGAGGCCTGGTGTTTCCGCTGGCGGCGTGTATGATCGCGGCGGCGTTTTGCGCATGGGATGTACATGTCGCTCGTCGTGCGGCTAAGCAGACGGGCACCGCGGTCTCATGCGTCACGCCGCGATTCCGCTGGGTTGGCGTCCTCGCGGTGCTCGCGCTCTGCCTTGCCTCTAATATGTACTTCACCAAGGTCTTTATGCCGGCGCACGACATCACGCCCGGCTCCAAGCGCGAAATTCTCTCGATTCCGTTCCAGCAGACGGCTCGTTTCGTTCAAAAGCACGATGGCCTCAACTCGGGTGTCAACCCCACGGTAAAGGAGGACGGCACCATCGTGGAGGCGCCCTGCGACGGTTTGGTGACCGACGAGGAGCGCGTCGTGATCGATCGCGTGCTCAAGTACGAGAACCTGGGCCGCCGCTACAACCCTGACAAGTCCGATGCCGTCAAGAACTGCTTTAACGAGTACGCCTCGCAGGAGGACATCAAGGCCTATTTTGAGGTCTGGGCGCAGATGTTCAAAAAGGATCCCGAGTGCTATATTTCGGCGCTTATCAATAACTACTATGGTTATTTTTATCCGAGCGCGCGCGATGCCTGGGTCTACAGCACGGCGCGTAGTGCCGAGATCATGGCGCGTCCCGACAACCTCAAGTACTTCGACTTCCATCCAGTTGACAGCAACGTGGTGCGCTGGTGCGACCACCTGGTCAATCTGTACCGTGTGGCGGTGCAGCGCATCCCGTTTATTTCGCTCACCATGAGCTCGGCCACCTATGTGTGGATCATGATCGCCGTGGTGGTCTACCTGCTGCGTCGTCATTCATGGCGTGCGCTGGCGATCTGGGTGCCGCTGTTGGGCGTGCTCGCCGTGTGCCTGATTGGTCCGTGCAACGGCTCGACCTACATGCGCTACCTGTATCCGGTCATTGCCTGCATGCCCTTCGCCATCGGCGCCACCGTCACCCGCAGCGACTTCCTCTGGTCCTAACTTGGTGCATTGTGGTCAGGTTTCTTTGCACCAAAGGGGGCATCATCACGGCGCCTTCATTTTGGGGTTTATCTCGCAGGCCAGTAGGTATATCATAACGACGTTTGTTTATATTGCCCGAGCATTCGCGCTGGGCTTTAGGTCGAAACCGATAGGAGACACGTATGTCCGGACACTCTAAGTGGGCCACAACCAAGCATCGTAAGGGCGCGCAGGACGCCAAGCGTTCCGCCCTCTTCTCCAAGCTCAGCCGCAACATCACCGTTGCTGCCCGTCTCGGCGGCGACCCGCTGCCCGAGAACAACGCCAGCCTCGCCGCTGCCGTTGCCAAGGCCAAGGCTCAGTCCATGCCTAAGGACAAGATCAAGTCCGCTATCGACAAGGCTTTTGGTTCGGGTGCCGACGCCGCCGTCTACGAGAACATCGTGTACGAGGGCTACGGTCCCGCCGGTGTCGCCGTCTACGTCGACTGCCTGACCGACAACCGCAACCGTACCGCCGCTGATGTCCGTTCCGCCTTCTCCCACGCTGGTGGCAACCTGGGCACCTCCGGCTCCGTCGCCTTCCAGTTTGAGCGCAAGGGCCAGATCGTCGTCGCCAAGGAGATCCTGGATGAGAACGCCAAGAAGGAGACCATGATCGCCAACGGTGCTGCCGGTGACGAGGATGAGTTCATGATGGCTATCGCCGAGGCCGGTGGCGAGGACTACGAGGATGCCGGCGAGGAGTGGATCGTCTGGACTGCTGCCAACGAGGTCATGGCTGTCTCCAAGGCGCTCGAGGAGCAGGGTGTCCAGGTCAAGGGCTCCGAGACCACCATGGTCCCGACCACCCCGACCGAGGTTTCCGGCGCCGACGCCAAGAAGGTCCAGCGCCTCATCGACCGTCTTGAGGAGCTCGACGACGTCCAGGACGTCTACAGCACCATGGACATGACCGACGAGGTCATCGCTGCCCTCGAGGAGGAGTAGCGCCAGCACGGATTGAGCCGTGCATATCTGGGCATAATGAAGCGAGCATGCAAGCCTCGTGGAATAGATGAGCCGGATCCGCGTGCGTAGAGCACCGGACCCGGCTCTTTTATAATGATGCGAACCGTTTTGCATTTCGAGAGCCGAGATTTGAAGGGAGCGCCGCGTGCGCGTACTCAAACGAGCCCTAGCGATCGTGTATCTTGCCGCCACCATCGTGGCGCTGGGTACGCTTGTCTGCCAGTTTTGGGGGCCGTATACGTATCGCTTTATGCTGCTGATGCGCGACCCCATGCCGCGCATCGTCGTGACGGCGTGCGCCGGCGTCGTGGCGATCGGCGTACTGCTGAGCTTTTTCCGCCTGATGTTCGCCCGTCGCGAACCGTCCTGCGTGCATCCGGCGGGGGAGCGCAATATCGAGGTTACCCTTGCGGCGCTTTCTTCGTGCGCCAGGGTTGCTGCCGAGCGCGACGACCGCGTGATGGTCGAGCATGTCAAGGCTCGCGTCCAAGGTCCCGACGATTCGCACGTCCGTTTTAAGGTCGAGGCTATCGCGCTTGATGATAAGGACGTGGCATCTCTGGCTACCGCGATGCAGCAGCGCATCGAAGAAGCCTGCGATACCATGCTCGGCGCGCCGGGTACGACCGCGCGCGTCCGTTTTTTGCCGTCCAAGACTACCGTCCAGACCGTGGAGGTTTCCGGTGAGTGATACCAATCAAGATAAGACCGCTCGTACGCCGCGCCTGACGATTGACCAGAGCGCCACGTCGGCGAGCGAACCTGTTGATTCCAAAGCAGAGGCAACCGAGTTACAAGACGCGGTAGCCGCGGATTTTGACGAGGCTATGGGTCTCATCAAGGGTACGGGCGCTGCCATCTGGAGCTATGCTGTGCGTCATCCCAACACCACGCTCGGCGCCGTCGCCGGCTTTATCCTCGCCGTGTTGGTGCTCACGTTGGGCCTGTGGGACACGCTCGTCATTGCATTCTTCGTGCTGATCGGCGCTGTGATCGGCCAAATTCGCGACGGCGAGAACGGGATCGTCAACTTCTTCGGCCGTCTGTTTAGCGGCCGCTAATATGTATTCGACTGTCGCATCCGCGGCAGGCATAAGGAGGAACCATGGCTTTTAACACGAAGGTCGATGTGACCGATACCGAGCTCGAGGAGAACGAAGCGGTCGTCGCCGAAGCCGAGGACGTGACGCTCGAGGACGAGGCTCTTGTCGAGGCCGAGTCCGATGAGGATGAGGACGACGAGGAAGCGGATGAGTCCGAGGACTCGCTGACCTATTCCAACGGCGTGATCGAGAAGATCGTTGCCATGGCCACCCGCGAGGTTCCGCACGTTCTGGGCATGAAGGGTAACCTCATGCACTTTGTGCAGGAGCAGTTTGGTGCCGAGAATCTGACCAAGGGCGTGACGGTCGAGGTCACCGACGATAATCGCGTGGTCGTCAACATTTCCGTCATCATCGAGTACGGCGCCTATGCGCCCGCGATCTTCGACGATGTTAAGGCACGTGTCACCGAGCGCCTTGCCGCGATGACCGGCCTTGAGGTGGCGGGCGTCAACCTGCGCATCGAGGATGTCATCACCCCCGAGGAGTACGAGCACCGCACCAGCCAGCACGAATAACCTTCCAAAAAGGGACAGGTTTGTTTTGGCAGGTTTTATCTGCGAAAACATTAAACGGCCGACCGCGCAAGCAAAAGCGTGGCCGGCCGTTTTTGTACGCTCCCGATATAGTCATACCGCTCGTCTAACTAAGGGTTGCAATCCCCGCGTTCCGCGTTACTCTAATGGGCGCATTGTTTCCAAATTGTTAACGAGGGGTTGCCGTAATGGCCGACGAGCACGAAACAGAAAGCAAGGCATGGGCAATTGAGGCCGCTGCGGCAGAGGCGGCGTCGCGTGCTGCCGAGGAGGTGCATCGTCCTCCCGTAGTGCCGATGGAGCGCGTGGTCGATCGCGATGTTATCGAGCGGGGCGAGCGCGCTGGTCGCAAGCGCAGCCAGGAGCCGGGCTTTCTGCGCTTTTTTGCCGAGCTCAATTTGGGCCTGATCCTCACGGCCTTTGCCATCGTCGCGTTTAAAACCCCTAATCACTTTGCTTTTGGCGGCACCTCGGGCGTGTCGGTCATTCTGTCCACGCTGTTCCCGACCCTGCCCGTCGGCGTCTTTATGTGGATTATCAATGCGGTCCTGGTCGTTCTGGGCTTTATCTTTTTGGAGCGCAAGGCAATCCTGTGGAGTGTCTTTGCCTCGTTTGCGCTGTCCGCCTATGTTTCGCTGTTTGAGCTCTTTATTCCGACCGATGTCTCGATGACGGGCGATATGTGGCTCGACCTGTGCTTTGCCGTGATTCTGCCGGCGCTCGGCAGCGCCATCGTCTTTGATATTGGTGCCTCGACGGGCGGCACGGACATCCTCGCCGTGATTCTCAAACGCCGCACGACGCTTGAGATCGGCCGTGCGCTGCTGCTGGTCGATATCGGCATCGTGACCATCGCGGCCTTCTTGTACGGCCCGCGCGTCGGTCTGTATTGCGTGCTCGGCCTGTTTGCCAAGACGCTTGTGGTCGACAAAGCCATCGAGAGCATCCACCTGCGTAAAGTCTGCACGGTCATTTGCTCCGAGCCCCTTAAGGTCGAGGAGTTTATCGTCAAGCATCTCAACCGTACGGCGACTATCAGCCGCGGCTACGGTGCTTTCTCGGGCAAGTGCGTGACGGTGATCATGAGCGTGCTAAGCCGTCGCGAGGCCGTGCAACTGCGCCGCTATGCGCGCGAAGTCGATCCGGGTGCCTTTATCACGATCGTCGACAGCTCCGAGATCGTCGGCAAGGGTTTCCGCGGAACGAACTAACGCGGTCGAGCTCATCAAACAATCGAATAGCGCCCTGCGCATTGCAAATGCGTCATGTTGGAGTATTTGTCCCCACATTGGGTGATAATGATGCCAAAGACATCGTTTGCGATCCAGATGATTCGCTCAAGATACGAAGGGATGATCTCGATGTTCTGTTCGCAGTGTGGTGCCCCCATGGGCGACAACGATAAGTTCTGTGGTGCGTGTGGTGCCCCCAATGCCGGTGCCGCAGCCTCTGCCCCTCAGGGTCAGCCCCAGCAGTTTGTTCCGCAACCGCCCGTGGCGAATGCGTCCAAGGGCTGTGTGGCTCAGGCGTTTGAGGATATGACCAAGACTCCGGGCGTGCTGCAGCGCGTGTGCCAGATTGCCTTTTTACCGGCGCTGATTTGTGTTGTGTCGGTACTCGTGCTGTTTATTCCCGTTATTGGCGGCATTGCAGCTGCCATCGGCTTTTTGGCAGCTTGCATTGCGAGCGTGTGTGGTTCCGGCTTTGGTATTGAGTGGGGTCGCGATCTGTCGCTCAAGGTTGATGGCGGTATGGATCGTCCACTCATGCGTTCCACGTCGTTTGGCCTCGGAGTCTTTTCGAGCGTTATCTCGGTCGTGCTCGAGGTTATCGCTGCCATTCCCGTTATCGGTGTAGTGCTTTCGCTGGTGGAGAGCGTGGTAATTGGCGCCGCGGGCTCGTATTCGTATTACGGCTCCTATGCACTCGAGGCAGCGCTGTTTGGCTCGCTTGGCCTGCTTGTCCTGGCTATGATTGCCACGGCGGTCTTGGGGGTCTTCTTTAAGATGTTTGCCGACATTGCCGTGATGCACTTTGCGGTGACCGGTCGTGTCGAGAGCGCGTTTTCGCTCGACAAGGTCTGGGCGGCGTTTAAGCACAACAAGACCAAGCTGTTCTGCGCTTCGTTCCTTCCCGAGTTTTTGACGGGTCTGGTCGCCAACGTTGTCACATGGATCCTGACGTTCGTCTTTGGCACCATTGCCTCTGTCGGTATGTATAGCTACTACTACCGTCCTTCGGCTATTGAGGCGCTTGTTACCGGCGGTGGCATCACGCTCGTATTGTTCTTGGTGCTGACAGCGTTTGTCACGGTATTCCTTACGGTCTTTGGCAAGATGCTCAAGCATCGTGCCGTTGGCTATTGGGTAGCGCGTTATGCAGCTGAATGGGCTGATGAGGATAAGGATGACGTCCTGACCTTTGTGCTGCCGTTTGAGAAGAAGTCTGCTCCGGCTGGTTTTAGCACCGACGCAGCGCCCGTATCCGATTCCGCTGCGGCGCCTGCGCCCGAGCCCGAGCCCGAGCCCGCGCCCGTGCCTGAGCCCGACCCCGCGCCCATGTCGGAACCGGAGCCCGAGCCTGCGCCTGAGCCCGACCCCGCGCCAAGCTCCGACGAGGACCCGCAGGACGAGTAACCCTGCCACCTGCCATTTGGGGACGGGGTAGAAACGGTAGAAATAGCGCTTGACAAATAAGCGGGGGCGGACGTGCCGAAGCGTCCGCCCCCGCTTTGATATCGCGATGCGGCTATGACTGCGAGATGGTCGTGGATCGACTACTCGTCGTGCTTCTCCTCGCGGCGAGCGGCGGCACGTGCATCATGGATGCCCTTGATGGCGGCATGGCGCGCCGTGCGGGCATCATGGATAGCATCGCGAGCCTCGGCGGACGTGGCCTTGGCAGAGCGCAACTTGGCGGCCAAGTCGGGGTTGGTTTCGGCGACCGCGGTGATCGCGGGGCCGTCGAGCTCCTCTTGGGTGGGCTCGGCCAAAAAGTCGATGGCATACTGGGCGGCCACCATGGAGCCCTTTGCCAGCACAGTCTCGTCGATCTTGTAGAAGCAGGAATGTTGGGCGTACGTGGCGCCAATCTTGGGGTTGCGCGTACCTACAAAGGCGAGCACGCCCGGTACGCGGCGCAGGTACTCCGAAAAATCCTCGCCCGAAAGCGTGCCACGGTAATGGCCTTGACCGGTGGGGCCCAAGCACTTGATTACGGCCTGACGGCAGCGCTCGCTCGAGGCGGCGTCGTTTTCGACCTTGTAGTTGGCGATGGTGTAGTCGGTGAGCTCTGCCTCGGCGCCCAAGGCGGCCGCGGTATGCTCCACGATGCGGCGCATGAGCTCCGGCATTTCCTCGTGGGTCGAATCTCCGTAGGTGCGCACTGTGCCGGCGAGGTAGGCCGTGCCGGCGATAACGTTGCGCGCGGTGCCGCCCTGCAGCTCGCCGACGGTGATGACAGCCGGCTCGTAGGGGCTGATCTCGCGCGAAACGATGGTCTGCAGAGCGTTGACGATCTCGGCGGCAACCATGACGGCGTCGTGGCCGCGTTGGGGCATGGCGCCATGGCACGAGGTGCCGCGGACATCAATGCGGAACCAGTCGGTATTGGCCATGCGCGGACCGGGCTCGCAGCTTACGGTGCCGGCGTCAACCTCGCTCCAGATATGCGCGGCGTAGGCACCATCGACGCCGTCGAGCACGCCCGTGCCGATCATGAGCTTGGCGCCCTGGCCGTTTTCCTCGCTGGGCTGGAAGACGATGCGGACTTCGCCGTGGATGTCGTCGGTCATATGGCGCAGGATTTGCAGCGTGCCGAGCATCATGGCGATATGGCAGTCGTGGCCGCAGGCGTGCATGCAGCCCTCGTTGACGCTGGCGAACTCTTCGCCGGTCTGCTCGGTGACGGGCAGGGCGTCGATGTCGGCGCGCAGCAGGATGCGGCGGCGTGGCGTGCCGTCCTCGCGATAGGCGTCGGGCGCGGTGCCGCGAAGGGTTGCCACAAGGCCCGTCTTAAGGGGACGCTCGTAGGGGATATTCATGGCGTCGAGCTGGTTGGCGATGTCAGAAGTCGTGCGCTCCTCGGCAAGGCTCAGCTCCGGGTGCTTATGGAAGTGGCGGCGCTGCTTGATGATATAGGGTTCAAACTCGGTAGCGATATCTTTGATGGCTGCGGTGACGTCGTCAGCCGCACGAGCCTCGGTCGCCGCCATAATCTGCTGTGCCTTGGTCTTCGTCATGGTCGATTTGCTCCTTGCTGGGTTGATCGCAAAATCGTACAGGCTCTCTCCAGTATGCCACCTGCCGCTAGGGCTGGTAAAGTTGCCGTTTGCCGCTTGGGGTTTTGTTGCAAGGGCGGGGGAGTACACTCGGGGGTGTTGAATTTCCTGCCAGAGATGGGGATGCCCATGCAACATATCGATCGGATTATCCGCTCCAAGAACGTCTTTACCGCGCAAGACGGCATCGATACTGCCCGCGAGCTGGCGATTGCCATCGCAGGCGACCGTATCGTCGCAGTCGGCAAGCCCGATGACGTGATCGCCGCCGCTCCCGCCGCCACGCCGGTTATCGACTACGGCGAGCAGTTTGTCTGCCCCGGTTTCCATGACGCGCACCTGCACTTTTTCCATACCTCGGTCGGCTCCTCGCCGTACATGCTCATGGATATGGGCACGTCAGAGGCGGCACTGGTGCAGCATGCGCGCGAGTTTTCCCAGGACCTGCCCGATGACGCTTGGGTTGTGACGCAGGGCTGGCGCGACTACCGTTGGAATCCGCCCGAGCATCCCACCAAAGCGTCGCTCGATGCAGCCTTCCCCGATCGTCCCTGTGTTATGTATTCGGGCGACGGACACACGCTGTGGCTCAACAGCCGCGCACTCGAGGCACTCGGCGTGACGCGCGACAGTGAGCCGCCAGCGGGCGGCAGCTACGACAAGTGCGCAAACGGCGAGCTCACGGGCATTGCTCACGAGGCGGCTGCCATGCAGTTGCTGCCGCGCTGCCTGGAGTGGCTGGGCGAGGATCGCATCGCGAGCGCCTACGCCGACCAGATGCGCCGCATGGCCGAGCAGGGCATTACCTCGATTTGCGACATGTCGCTCATGCCCGTGCCAGGCTGCGACTTTATCCGTGACGACGTCTACGACAAGCTTCAGGCGATTGGCAAGCTGGGCATTCGCGCCCACCTGTTCCCCACGCTGCTGGATGACCAATCGCGCTTAGAAGAACTGCAGACCCGCTACGCGAACAACGCGCTGCTCTCGGCGCCTGGTTTTAAGCAGTTCTTCGACGGCGTGTCGAGCGAGCATACGGCCTATCTTACTGAGCCCTATACCAACCCGCGCTTCCCGGGCGATCAAGGTCGCCTGACGGTTCCTGCCGAGCGTATGCGCAAGTTGGTTCTGGCGGCAGCCGAGCGCGGCCATACCGTGCGCATCCACGTCATCGGCGATGGCGCCATCCATGCCGCGCTCGATATCTTCGAGGAAGCGGCCGATCTGTACGGCCTGCCCCAGCACGGCCATAACACGCTCGAGCATCTGGAGAACCTGTTGCCCGAGGACATCGATCGCCTGCGCAAGCTCAACGTGGTCGCCTCGAGCCAGCCTTGTCACATTACGCTCGATCCTGGTGGTCCGGAGCGCGATCTGGGCCTGGAGCGCAGCCGCATCATGTGGCCGTTTGCGACCTATAAGCAGCGCGGCATTCGCCAAGCCTTCGGCACCGATAGCCCCATCACGGCCGTTACCAGCATGAACGTGCTCTACACGGCTATCACGCGCCAAGATCCCCGCAGCCACTGGCCCGAGGGCGGCTGGCTGCCGAGCGAGCGTATCGACGCGGCAACGGCCCTGCGCAGCTACACGCTTGGCAGCGCGCACGCAGCGGGCGACGAGCAAAACCTCGGCAGCCTAGAGCCCGGCAAATACGCCGACCTGGTAGTCCTGGACCAAAACCCGCTCACCATCGACCCCCAAGAGCTGCAAGCCACCAAGGTTCAGGCCACCTACCTGGCGGGCAACTTAATCTACGAGCGCTAACCTCATACCCCACTCATAAGGGGCACGTTTCAGCAACGTGTCCCTTTCTTATTCGCACCATCCGCATCGCCATTTTGCTGCACTGACTTTTCTGAATGCCGGGCCCGAATTAGTTAACCTGCCTCCCGGGGCGGACCGGAGGGCATGAAGTTTGTCGCGAGTTCCGCACGCAAAGGAAAGCACTTAATGTGCTTTCCGTCTTGCGCAGGACTGTAGAGCAGCAAACTTCATGCCCTCCGGTCCGCCCCGGGAGCCACCGCTAAGTTATCCCCCGGCATTCAGAAAATCTAAGTGCCAAAAAATAAGATTTTTTGACTCCGTGTTGTATAACCCGCCATTCGTGGGTACCATTCAACGCGTACGCAAACAAAAGGGTTAGTGCGCGCGGCATAACCGCGCAACCCAAAAAGGAGGAGACAAGCATGTCGTCTTTGAAGCCGCTTGCAGATCGTGTTCTGGTCAAGCCCGACGAGGCCGAGCAGAAGACCGCTTCTGGTCTGTATATCGCCAGCAACGCTCAGGAGAAGCCGCAGCGCGGCACCATCGTTGCCGTTGGCGCCGGCAAGGTCAACGACAAGGGTGAGCGCATCCCCATGGACGTCAAGGAAGGCGACGTTGTCATCTACGGTAAGTTCGGTGGCAACGAGGTCAAGGTCGACGGCGAGAAGTATCTGCTGATGCGCGCCGACGACATCTACGCCGTCGTCGAGGCCTAAGCCTCAGCCGGAATCGCACGATTCGTCTTTGAACGCGCCCGCCGCAAATGACTCGGTGCGGCGGCGCGAGTCACGTTTCTTTTGGAGGATTACCTACCATGGCAAAGAACATTACGTTCAACACCGATGCCCGCGCTAAGCTCGCCAAGGGTGTCAACACTCTGGCCGACGCCGTTACCGTCACTATGGGCCCCAAGGGTCGCTATGTCGCGCTGCAGCGCACGTTCGGTGCTCCGACCATCACCAACGACGGCGTTTCCGTCGCCAAGGAGATTGAGCTCGAGGACAACATCGAGAACATGGGTGCCCAGCTGGTGAAGGAGGTCGCCACCAAGACCAACGACACCGTGGGTGACGGCACCACCACCGCAACCCTGCTCGCCCAGGCCATCGTCAACGACGGTCTGCGCAACGTCGCCGCTGGCGCCAACCCGCTGGCCATCCGTCGCGGCATCGACAAGGCCGTCAACGCCGCCGTCGCCGAGATGAAGAAGCAGGCCAAGCCGGTCGAGACCAAGGAGCAGATTGCTTCCGTCGGTACCATCTCCGCCGGTGACCCCGAGGTCGGCGAGAAGATCGCCGAGGCCATGGAGGTCGTGGGCAAGGACGGCGTCATCACCGTCGAGGATTCCCAGACGTTCGACATCACCATCGACACCGTCGAGGGCATGCAGTTCGACAAGGGCTATGTCTCCGCTTATTTCGTCACGGACAACGACCGCATGGAGGCCGTGATGAAGGATCCGTACATCCTCATCACCGACCAGAAGATCTCCAGCGTTCAGGACATCATGCCTGTTCTCGAGGCTGTCCAGCGCGCCGGCCGTGGCCTGCTCATCATCGCTGAGGACATCGACGGCGAGGCTCTGCCGACCCTGGTCCTCAACAAGATTCGTGGCGCTCTCAACGTCTGCGCCGTCAAGGCCCCGGGCTACGGCGATCGCCGCAAGCGCATCCTCGAGGACATCGCCGTCCTCACCGGTGGCCAGGCCGCTCTGGACGAGCTGGGCGTGAAGGTCGCTGACATCACCGCCGATATGCTCGGTACCGCTAAGTCCGTCACTATCTCCAAGGACAACACCGTCGTCGTCGGCGGCGCTGGCTCCAAGGAGGCCATCGACGCCCGCATCGCTCAGATCAAGGGCGAGATGGAGAACACCACCTCTGACTTCGACCGTGAGAAGCTCCAGGAGCGCCTGGCCAAGCTCTCCGGTGGCGTTGCCGTCATCAAGGTCGGCGCTGCTACCGAGTCCGAGCTCAAGGAGATCAAGCACCGCGTCGAGGATGCCCTGCAGGCTACCCGCGCTGCTGTCGAGGAGGGCATTGTCGCTGGCGGCGGCGTCGCCTTCATGGACGCTGCTCCTGCGCTCGATGCTGTCGAGATCGACGACCCCGAGGAGAAGATCGGCGTTGATATCGTCAAGAAGGCTCTGACCGCTCCGGTCGCTACTATCGCCAAGAACGCTGGCTTTGAGGGCGCTGTCGTGGTCGACAAGGTTGCCGAGCTGCCCGCCGGCCAGGGTCTCAACTCTGCCAACGGCGAGTGGGGCGACATGATCGAGATGGGCGTCCTCGACCCCGTCAAGGTCAGCCGCGTCACCCTGCAGAACGCTGCTTCTGTCGCCAGCCTGATCCTCATCACCGAGGCTACCGTCTCCGATGTGCCCAAAAACACTCAGCTTGAGGACGCTATCGCTGCTGCTACCGCTGGTCAGCAGGGCGGCGGTATGTACTAAGGCCGACAAGGTCTAGAACTCCCACCGGGAATCCGGGGGCGTGACGGGGGCTTCTCTCCGGAACGTCCTCGGACATGCAAAGAGGCTCCGCATCGCGCTTCGCGCTGCGGAGCCTCTTTGCGTCCTGACGCTCCTATTTGGCAAGGTGTTTTTTAGAATCCATTTTGCGCTC
>DXZQ01000029.1 GCA_019419585.1 Collinsella sp.
GGCCCGTGGGTTATACCCTAAGAGCAAACCACCCTTTTTAAGGGTGGTTCTGATTATCCCTCTCCGCCCGCTTGACCAAAATCTTGCCGCAAGCTTGACGAATGCCGGATGCCCAACAGCTTGATTCATTCCATACCAGATTCTATGCAAAAATGCCACTAAAAGGTCGTAGACGGTAGCGGGTGCTAGGCGAGTTGAATGACATAGCTGAACCTTGTTCATTTGCGTTACACTGCCGCTTAGATGGGACAAGCTGACAAGCTCATTTACCTGCTTAAAGACCGATTAGTCGGGGGATTAATAACAATCGGCCCTCGCTGTACAAAAACTTGCCGCTTGCGTACCAAAAGACAACCTAGAACACAAGGTCGCTCTATTCATAGCGCGGCTTGTATGGTCTTGCGGTTACAGTGTCCATACGGTCGAGTTGAGGAGCGGGCATGGTAAACGATTTGGGCAGTATGGACGACCTCGAGCTGATGCCGCTGGGCGGTGGCTATATGGTGCGACGCGAACGCTTGATGAATGAGCTTCTCGCCAAGGGCCGAAAGGCCGGCATCGTGGTTCTTTATGCGCCCGACGGGTTTGGGAAGACCTCGGTGCTGCTGCAGTACACCCATGAGGTTAAATGCGACCCGACGCGAGGCCCCGTGCGGATTATCGAGGCCGATCGCGCCACTGGGCGCGAGGTGTTTATGCAGCTCGAGGTGGTTACCGAAGAACTCAAAGACAAACCGCACTCCCTTATCGCGATTGATAATGTGCCAAACCTCGATCAGCACGATACCGAAGACCTCATCGACAGGATTCGCGGCCTGCGCGCTATGGGGGTGGGGGTCTTTATCTCCTGCCGTCCTTCAAATCGTCAACTGATTCATGGGCTGGGCGATTCGGTTAAGATCAATGCGCAGATGCTCAAGGTGCATGCCTATGAGTATTCGGCGTGGGCATCGGCGTTTTCGATCAGCACATCGCTCGACTTTTATCAGCTCACGCAGGGCGTGCCCGAGCTCGTCTCGGCATTGCAGACGGGTCTGTATGGCCAAGGCGACGTAGCCGGTCTGCTCGAAAACGAGATTGTCAACGTATATGGCGCGGCACTTGTCGACCTGGCTTCGCTCGACAATAATGCACTGTTTTGCGTGGCATGTCTCATGATTTTGATGGGCGAGGGCAATATCGCAGAACTCGAGGCTTGCGGGGTGAGGCTATCGATGGTCGACCAGTCCTACTTCGTACGCGACTACCCGATCTTTGGCTTGGACCCCGCCGAGCGGAGTTTTACGTGTCTGGGCACGGAGGATAACGGACGCTTGCGCTTGCGTAAGTTGGTGGCCGAGGTTCGCCCCGAACTTGTTCCGAGGGCGGCCCGGATTTTGCTTAAGGCGGGCCGATGCGATGCGGCGATGGGCCTGGCGGACGCTTTTTTGGACCGTGATGCGGTCCTTGAACTTGCTGGGCAGTATGGGGTCGATCTGGCTCTGACGGGGCACGGGGCCGATATCTGCCGAGCAGCGCTGGGCACGATCGATGCCGAGGATCCGGCTCCAGAGCCAACGCCTGCCGAGGCGCTTGGCGTATATCTGGCAGCGGTCAGCGTGTCCAATACAAAGCTCGCTCGCTATATGGCATCGGTCATCGAGCGCGGGGCGAACGGGCGGCCTGCGAAATAGACCCTGTTTCATGGAGGGTGGCCCAGACACTGACGGCTGTTTGCTATGGGGACAACGGGTTTGGGCTTCCTACGAACCTGACCGTGCCAGAAATCGAGACATCCCATACCGCACTCGATATGTTGTCCGCGCATATCGAGGTCAAGCGCTGCCTGACCGAGCGGGGAGATGACGGCGGCGTTCTACAGCAGCTCAAAACGAGCAAGGCCTACGACTGCGAGCTCGACATCGCGGGGATTGTTATACGGGCCGACAGCATGCTGGTGGAGCTTTTTGACGGGTCGTTTGCGGGAACCGACGAGCGCGACGACGAGATGACGGTGGTGCGGGAGGCGCTCGACGTACGTGGGCTCAAGGCGATGGCTATCTGGGTGCGCATGGTGTTGGCGGCACGGCGGCTCCTTTCCGGCTTGCCGGTAACCGACGACGCGGCATTCAACGAGCTCGATCGTTTTGCCGTGCGCATGCGCGACAACCAGATTCAGCTGTTTGGCCTGTTGCTAGAAGGCTGGCAGTCGCTGGCAGAGGGACGGCCGGTTAATGCAAAGTTCCGTGCGGTCCAAGTGCTCAAACTTGCCGAGGAGTCGATTGCGTACATGCGCGATAACGCATTGCTGTTGGAGCGGAGGCCTGGATGGTGGCGCTGCATTTGGCCTGTGCGGGCCGAGACAGCGATCTTGCGGCCTGGATGTCCATGAATCGCGCGGGGATTCTGGGGCCATCGTATCGGCTCTTTGCGCGCCTTGCCATGCATTGTCTGGGCGAGCCGGCGACCAGGATTCGCAAGAAGCTTCCCGTGCGCGAGCTGTCGCGGTACTCGCTGCGCGATGATCTGGAAGGGGAGGGCGAGCGCCTGTTCCAGGCCGGCGAGGTTGAAGCCGTTGATACCATCGACCATATCGAGATTCGCATGTTTGGTGCGTTCCGCGCCGAGCGCGACGGGTTTCCCATCACGGACAAAATGTGGCGCCGCAAGAAGGCGGCGACACTTGCCGAGCGGCTTGCGCTGGGCATGGATGCGCTCGTCGACCGCGAGACGCTGGCCATGGAGCTGTGGCCCCATGCCGAGTTCAATAGCGCCCGCAACAACCTGTACTCGACGATATCGCGCTTGCGGTCGGCTTTGGGACCGACGCCGGATGGCAAGTCGTGTGTGCTCATCCAAAATGAATGCATCGGACTCAACGGCGACTACGTCAAGACCGATGTACGGCTGTTTGACCAGATAAGCCGCGAGGTTTTGGGAAATCGCACGGGTGCGCGCGGGCCCCATTTAGTTGAGCTGTGCCTTAAGATTGAGCAGCTTTATGCCGGACCGCTGTATGTTCCCAATGGCTGTAATCCCACCTACTTTTTGCGTATGCGACGCATTATGCAGTCAAAGTACATCGATTGCATGATTAAGGGAGCAAATGCCGCTCTAGAAGAAAACGATCTGCAGTCGGCGATTTGGCTGGCGGAGTCGGGGCTTCGGCAGGAAACGGCGCGTGAGGATATGGTGCGCTGCGCCATGCGTGTCTAC
The DNA here is from genome assembly GCA_019419585.1 of Collinsella sp. Lineage (GTDB taxonomy): Bacteria > Actinomycetota > Coriobacteriia > Coriobacteriales > Coriobacteriaceae > Collinsella. Next base: position 3,196 of record DXZQ01000029.1, read on the forward strand.
AGTGCGGCGGGGCGGAGGCGCGATATCGTCGAGCTATACAGTGGGCATATGCACCATCTGAGGGAGCAGGTCAATGGCGTGCCCGAGCCCGAGACGCGGCGTCTATACGAGCGCTTGGTGGAGGGACGGCTCAATCGCGTGCTGGTCGAGCGATAAAAAACGGGCGCCCGAAGTACTTGGGCACCCGTAAGCTCGCTATGTGTTGGCTCGCCGGATCATTGGCTCTTAGACGAGCTTGATCTTCTCGATGTCCTTGCGCGAGGACTCGCGATACAGCGAGAACTTGCGGCCGATGACCTGGACGACCTCGGCGTGGCAGCGCTCAGCGAGCTCTTCGGCGGCCTCGCGGGCGGAAAGACTGGAGCCATCGAGCACGGAGCACTTAACGAGCTCGTGCTTCTCCAGGTAGGCGACCGTCTGCTCGACGGTGCCCTCGTTGACATCGGACTTACCGATGATGATGGCGGGGTTGAGGTGATGGGCCATGCTGCGAAGCTGCTTGACCTGGGCTCCTGTCAGTGCCATGGGTTCTCGCTTTCTATGTATGGGGCGCCCCGCGACGGGGCCTTAATCTACGTGAGCTGTCCCACGATAGCGCAGGAACGGCGCGGTGTGGGGCGCGTTTGCCCAGTTCGCAAAGAATGCGGATGCCGAGGTGATGGGCAGCTCGGGCTGTGAACGGGCTACGAGCGGGATTCAGAGACCGGTTCCCATGCAATAAACGCCCAGCGAACCTTACGGATATGGTCGAGCATATAGCACCCCTGCGGCACGCCCTTGGAGCCCGGCTCACCGGCATGGGGATTCTCGATCATGTGTTGGGCGATGTAGTCGCGCAGACGGTCGACCTTATCCTCGTTGCCATGCTCAAGCATGCGGGAAAAGTCCGCCACGCCTGCCTCAAGGCTATCGAAGGTATCGCGACGAGGCGATTCAAAGTACGTGACCTGCGGCAGGGCACCCATCTGAATGAGAATGTTAAAGGCGTACACAAAGCCATTGCTGCAGGTAACCGAGGCGCCGATGGCGTTCATCAAGTGCAGATCATAGCGCGGGCTGGAGTTGGCGACCATCGTGACAGCACAACGCCGACGAGCCGTGCGGTCGAGCTTGGCAAGCGCGCCTTTTAGGTCATTTGTGGTGACGGAACGACTGGCAAAGGCAACATCCACAGTCTTGGCAACCGGCCCAACCAAATCCCAATCATCGTCCCAAGCAAGCTCAAGCGGTGTAATGCGATCCTCGAGCCCATAGTACTCAATGCCAGCATCAAGCGTGCCCAACATAGCGGGGGAGAAATCAGCCGCAATCACAGGATGCCCAGCCTGAGCAAGCGGAATAGCAATCGACCCAGCCCCGCACCCCATATCGAGCACCGACTCGCCGGGCTTAAGCGCCAACAGCTTTATAAAATCCCGAGCATAAGGGGCAGTCTCAAGCGGCCGAAAATGCCGAGCCCTTTTATCCCACTCAAAAGAATCATCAGCCCGCCGCCGACCAGCCTGCAGGCGCATCCATTCGCCATTCCAATCCGCAGCAAGCAGCTCAGAACGATTCTCCCCATCAACCACGGGCCAACCTCCTCACACAACAAAAAAAGCGGCCCCTCCCAAAAGAAGAGCCGCAACAAGCATATATCAGAAAAAGAACCGTTCCAACGCCAAAACGCCGCACCAGCCAAGTGGTGCAGGAGCGAAGCAACTGCAACCGGGATAGAACCCAACTGAGGTCCCGTTGTGCGGGAGCCCCGGGGAGGACAAATATATAAGGTCGATCGCGAGTTCCGCACGAGCCGGAGAGCACTTAATGTGCTCTCCGTGCGAGTCAGGACTGTCCGAGCAGGCGACCTTATATATTTGCCCCCCGGGGCTCCTCGCCTCGTATCCCTGGGCTAGTTCTTCAGTGAGTTCAGCGGAGCCGGGAAGCGTCCACCGCGATGGGCAAGCACGGTGCCGGCGTTGGGGTTCACCGGCATGATGGGCGCACGGCCGAATAGGCCGCCGTACTCGACGCAGTCGCCCACGCCCTTGCCGATGGCGGGAATCACGCGGACGGCCGTGGTCTTGTTGTTGATGACGCCGATGGCCATCTCGTCGGCGATGATGCCGGCGATGGTCTCGACTGGGGTGTCGCCGGGGATGGCGATCATGTCCAGGCCGACGGAGCACACACAGGTCATGGCCTCGAGCTTCTCGAGCGAAAGCGCACCGGCCTCGACGGCGGCGATCATGCCGGCGTCCTCGGACACGGGGATAAAGGCGCCGGAAAGACCGCCCACGCTGGAGCTGGCCATGACGCCGCCCTTCTTGACGGCATCGTTGAGCATGGCGAGCGCGCAGGTCGTGCCCGGGCCACCGCAGGTGCCCACGCCGATGATCTCGAGGATGCGCGCGACGGAGTCGCCGATGGCAGGCGTGGGAGCCAGCGACAGGTCGACAATGCCCTTCTCGACACCCAGACGATGGGCGGCCTCGCGGCTCATGAGCTCGCCGGCACGGGTGATCTTAAAGGCGGTCTGCTTAATCTTTTCGGCGACTTCCATCATCGAGGCGGAATCGGGCAGCGTCTCCAGGGCTGCGGCCATAACGCCGGGGCCCGAGACGCCTACGTTGATGACGGCGTCGGCCTCGCCACCGCCGTGGACGGCGCCCGCCATAAACGGGGAGTCCTCGACCATGTTGGCAAAGCAGACAAACTTGGAAGCGCCGACGGAATCCTGGTCGGCCGTGAGTTTAGCGGCATCGATGATGGTCTGGGCGGCCATGAGCACGGCATCCATGTTGATACCGGCGCGCAGGCTGGCGACGTTGACGCTGGAGCAGACGCGGCTCGTGGTGGCGAGCGCCTGGGGGATGGACTGGATAACGCGGCGATCGGCGTCGCCGATGCCCTTCTGGACGAGTGCGGAGAAGCCGCCCAGGTAATCGATGCCGAGTGTCTCGGCCGCGCGGTCGAGGGCGTGCGCGATGGGGGTGAGGTCCTCATCCTTGCAGCACGCGGCGATCTGCGCCACCGGGGTGACGGAAACGCGCTTGTTGACGATGGGGATACCGTACTCGCGCTCGAGGTTCTCGGCGGTCTCGACCAGATGCTCAGCCGTGTGCGTCACGTGGTCGTAGATCTTCGTGCACATGCGGTCGAGGTTCTCGTCGCCGCAACCCATGAGCGAAACACCCATGGTGATGGTCCTGATGTCGAGGTTCTGCTCCTCAACCATGCCGCGGGTTTCCGCGATTTCTGCAGGCGTGATCGCCATCCTTGCGCTCCTATCTGCCAAAACGAGCATAGTCTTATCTATTCTAACGTGCCGCACGTGCCAAGTGGCGCGTGCGGCACGTTTTAGTGCTCGGTTGTTTCCGTTGTGTTACTGCCCAAAGACCTCTTCGGCAATGCGCGCGCTTTCGGCGGCATCCTTGGCGTAGTAGTCCGCGCCGATCTGCTTGGCGTATTCGGGGGTGAGCACGGCGCCGCCTACGATAATCTTGACGCCCGGAACCTCGGCATGGAGCAGCTTGATGGTCTCCTCCATGGCGACGACGGTGGTGGTCATAAGCGCCGAGAGGCCGACGAGTTTGATATCGCGCTCCTTGACGGTCTTGAGTACCTCCTGCGGATCGACATCGCGGCCCAGGTCAAAGACGGTGTAGCCGTAGTTGTCGAGCAGCATTTTGACGATGTTCTTGCCAATATCGTGGATGTCGCCCTTGACGGTGGCCACGCAGATCTTGCCCTTGTCGGCGATCTCGCCGGCGGGCATCAGGCGCTTGATGTGGTCGAAGCCCACGCGTGCGGCTTCGGCCGAGGCCATAAGCTGAGGCAAGAAGAACTTGCCCTGGTCAAAGAGGACGCCAACTTCGTCGAGGGCGGGGATAAAGTGATTGTTGATGAGGTCCATGGCGTCGTGGTCTGCCAGCAGACGCTCGGTCTCGGCAGCGATCTCGCCTTTGCGGCCCGAGACGACCATGCGACGAATCGGGTCGTCGTTGCCGTCGGTGCCGGCGGTGCCAGCAGCGGGCGCGGCGTCGGTCGATGCGGTCTGAGCCGCCGCCGGGTTGGCGGCGATCTTATACGGATCGGTCCAGCCGGCATAGCGCTCGATGTATCCGGTCGAGCCCTCGTCCTCAACGCTCAGGACGCGATAGCTGTAGACGGTATCCATAAAACGCTTGGAGCCCGGGTTCATGATGGGGGCGTCCAGACCCGCGCCAAAAGCGGCGGCCAAAAAGACCGAACCCAGCAGCGGGCGAGCGGGCAGGCCAAAGCTGATATTCGACACGCCAAGCGCGCATTTGACGCCCAGACGCTCCTTGCACAGGGACATGGCGCGCAGAATCTGCTCGGCCTGGCGCTGGTTGGTCGAGGCGGTCATGACCAGGCAGTCGATGAGGATGCGGTCCGGTCCGATGCCGTAGCGGGCAGCCTCGGCTACGATGCGCTCGGCGATGGCGAAGCGAGCCTCGGCGGTATCGGGGATGCCGCCTTCGTCGAGCGTAAGGCCGACGACGTTGGTGCCGTAGTGGGCGACCAGTGGAAAGATCTCATCCATGATCTGCTGCTTGCCATTGACCGAGTTGATGATGGGCTTGCCGGCGTAGCGGCGCACGGCTGCCTCGACGGCTGCGGGGTCGGTGGAGTCGATCTGCAGCGGCAGCAGCGTGGAGCCCTGGAGCTGCTCGGTCGCCTGTTGGATGATCTTGACCTCGTCGATCTCGGGCAGGCCCACGTTGACGTCCAGGATGTCGGCGCCCTGCTCCTGCTGGCTGATGCCCTGGCTCACGACGTAGTCAAGGTCACCGTCGCGCAGGGCTTGCTGCAGGCGCTTTTTGCCGGTGGGATTGATGCGCTCGCCGATGACGGCGATCTTGTGACCGTCACAGGGAAGGTCCACGACCGTCTGGGCGCTCGTGACCGACATGCTGGGCTTGCGGTGGTGCGGGCTGGGCGTGTGGTTATCGATAAGCGTGCGCAAGGCGGCCATGTGCGCCGGCGTGGTGCCGCAGCAGCCGCCCACGACGCTCACGCCGTCCTCAATCATGCCGGCGACGGCCTCGGCGTATTCGGGTGCCTGGATGTCAAAGACGGTATTGCCGTCATCGTCCACGCGGGGCAGTCCCGCATTGGCCTGCACCATAACGGGCTTGTCGGTGACGGTGAGCATGCGAGCGGCGAGTCCTCGGAGCTCGGCCGGGCCCTGGCTGCAGTTGATGCCCAAAACGTCGGCGCCGATGGCGTCGAGGGTGATGGCGGCGACCTCGGGGCTCGTGCCCAAGAAGGTGCGGCCGTCTTCCTCAAAGGTCATGGTGGCAAAGACGGGCAGGTCGGAGTTCTCGCGGCAGGCGAGGACCGCCGCTTTGATCTCGGCAAGGTCAGTCATGGTCTCGATAATAAAGAGGTCCACGCCCGCATCGACGCCGGCACGCACTTCCTCGGCAAAGAGGTCATAGGCCTCGTCAAAGCTGAGGGTGCCTAAGGGACGAAGCAACGCGCCGATGGGGCCGATGTCACCGGCGACGTAGCGGGCGCCGGCCTCGCGGGCACAGGCGACGGCCGCGGCAAAGACGTCTGCCACGGTGGCGGCACCGTCGAGCTTGTGGGCGTTGGCGCCAAAGGTATTGGCGGTGATCACGTCGCAGCCAGCCTCGACGTACTGGCGCTGAATGTCGGTAATGACCTGGGGCTCCTCAAAGTTGAGCAGCTCGGGCAGGGCTCCGGCCTTCATGCCGGCCGCCTGCAGCATGGTGCCCATGCCGCCGTCGAACAGCAGATGCCCCGTGCCCTCGATGGCGGCGCGCAGGCGATCGTCCTTAATGCGAAGGTCGTCGATTGTGCGCGTCTTGTACGTGGCACCGTTGCGACGTGCGGCATCAACGGGTGCCGCCAATGCAGTGCCGTCAGAATCATGAGTGATAAGCGGAGTAAACATCGAGGGCTCCTAATGGCTGGAATAGCAGGTGGTGTGGGCGGCGCGGAAGCGACAGTGCTCGCGCATGCGGCAGATATTGCAGGTGGGGCGGCTCTGGGCGTCGTGGACCTCGCCGTCGAACAGACCGATCACCGCGGTCACGCTCTTGGTGGGCATGAGCAGGCTGGTGGGCGTGATGGTAAGCCCGATGAGCCGCGTGGCGTTGAGCGCGTCCACGATTGAGCGCTGTGCCGTAAGCGGGCAGTCGCCGTAGCCGGGACTGAAGCGCCAGTTACCGGCGAGTCCGTGTGCGGCGGCCGCAGCCTTGACCTGCTGGTCCATCTGCTCAACGGCGGCTTCTACATAGGCAGAGCATGCGGCGTCGAGCACGGCTCCCTCCAGGGGCTGCTGGGCTCCCGTGGTACGCAGGCGACGCTCGGCGTCCATGCCGAGGGTGCATGCCATGAGCGCGGCAAAGCGTGCGTCTTTGAGATGTCGATAGATGTCGCGACCGCGCAGCTCAACGTTGGTGCCAACCAGACGGATGCAAGGCTCTCCCTGCTCGTCCACGCCCGTGGCATCGACGGTAAACACGCGCCGCACGCCGCGGGGCTCAATGTCCAGCTCAAGGCGCTCGACCACAAGCTCAATACGTCGTGACAGCTCGGGCTCAATCTGCTGGCCGCCGTAACCCAGATACCGCAGCATCTCGGCACGGTCGACACGGGGATGGTGCGCAGCATCGACACGGTAAAGCGCCGGCGACGCAAGGTCGGCCGGCACTTCGACAGCGGTTGTATCGATGTGCGGTTTTTCCATTACCCCAGGCGCTCCATAATGGTCGCGGCGATCGCAGGACGATTCATAGTGTACAGGTGCAGACCGGCGGCACCGTGCTCCTTAAGGTCGCAAAGCTGACGGGCGGCATAATCTACACCGGCTGCCTGCAGGCTCTCGGGGTCGTTCTCGTACTTGGCGAGAATCTTGATGACGGGGGAGGGCAGCGACGCGCCGCACATAAAGACCATGCGGCTGATCTGGGACTTGCCCATAAACGGCATGATGCCCGCGGTGATGGGCACCGTGATGCCTGCCTTGTCGGCAAGCTCGCGGAAGCGGTAAAAGCACTCGTTGTCAAAGAAGAGCTGCGTCACAAAGAAGCTCGCGCCGGCGTCCTGTTTTTGCTTGAGGTATTCGACCGAAGCGTTGAGGTCCTCACAGGCAATGTGGCCCTCGGGGTAGGCCGCGGCGCCCACACAAAAGCCGGCGTCGACAAGCTCGGGGATGAGCTCGCGGGCGTAGGCGTAGTCCGAGGCGGGCTTGTCATCCTCGGTCGCGCCAGCGGGCAGATCACCGCGCAGGGCCAGGATGTTTTCTACGCCGGCGGAGCGGTATTCGTCGATCTTGGCGGCGATATCGGCGTGCGAGCGGCCCACGCAGGTGAGGTGCGCCACCGAGGGCGTATTGAATTCGCTCGTAATCATATGCGCGATGGGGGCGGTGGTGGCGCCGTTGCCCGAGCCGCCGGCAGAGCAGGTGACCGAGACAAAGCTCGGCGAAAGCTTGCACAGATCGCCTGCCACCTCGCGAGCCGTGTTGAGGGTCAGCTCGCCCTTGGGCGGGAACATCTCAAACGAAACGGGTGCGGTGCCCTGGGATGCTGCCTGCTTAAAAACCTCGTCGACGCGCATATCGGGCTCCTTTAGATACGTAATAGTGTGATGTGTTGTAAGGATTCTACAGCACCACTGTGTCACGGTGGAGTTTCACTCGCTATTCGGGGATACCAATCAAAGATGCCTTGCTATCGACATTCCCTATAGCAGAGCGGTCAATCTAGGATGGGGCTATAAAGACTGGTATCTGATACGAAATACCAGTTAATAGAGCCCCATCCCAAATTGACTACCCTTAAACCATGGGGAGAGGTCTGCAATTTATACAGTTGATTGGCTGTTGAGGGCGGCAACGCCGCCGCGATGCGGTAACCTCATTGATTGGTTTCGTGACAGCAACATAACGGTAATGTTGCGGAAACACGACGAGCCTAATCTATGACTCGTTCGTTAGTAATCAACACCGCTTCTCACGCGGTGCCGATACGAAGGGAGTTCCGTATGGCCGAACTTACTGACCGCTTCGGGACCATGGTGTTCTCTGAGGAAGTCATGAAGGACTACCTCCCCAAGGACATTTGGAAGCGCCTTGCTGCAACCCTCGAGGACGGTGAGCCGCTCGACCTGGATGTGGCCAACGCCGTTGCCCACGCCATGAAGGTCTGGGCCATCTCCAAGGGCGCGACGCACTACGCGCACTGGTTCCAGCCGCTTTCGGGCATTACTTCCGAGAAGCACGACAGCTTCCTCGAGCCCAACCACGACGGCACCGCCATTACCAAGTTTACGGGCAAGAACCTCATCCAGGGCGAGCCGGACGCCTCCAGCTTCCCCAACGGCGGCCTGCGTGCCACCTTCGAGGCCCGTGGCTACACCGCTTGGGATCCCACCAGCCCCGCATTCATTAAGGACGATGTCTTGTGCATCCCCACGGCTTTTTGCTCCTACACGGGCGAGGCCCTGGACAAGAAGACCCCGCTGCTGCGCTCCATGACCGCACTCTCGCGTGAGTCCAAGCGCGTTTTGGCGCTGTTTGGTAAGACCCCCAAGAAGGTCGTTCCTTCCGTGGGCGATGAGCAGGAGTACTTCCTGATCAAGAAGGACGCTTACCGCAAGCGCAGGGACCTGGTCATCACCGGGCGCACCCTCTTTGGCGCTGCCCCCTGCAAGGGCCAGGAGCTCGAGGAGCACTACTTTGGCGCTATCCGCCCCACCGTCTCGTCCTATATGAAGGACCTGGACGATGAACTGTGGGCGCTTGGCATTCCTGCCAAGACCAAGCACAACGAGGTCGCTCCCTGCCAGCATGAGCTCGCCCCTGTCTACGGCGAGGTCAACGAGGCCATCGACCAGAATCTGGTCATGATGGAGAAGATGAAGCTCATCGCCTCCCGTCACGACTTGGTCTGCCTGCTGCACGAGAAGCCCTTTGAGGGCATCAACGGTTCGGGCAAGCACAACAACTGGTCGCTTGGCACCGAGTCCGAGAACCTGCTCGACCCGGGCGACACCCCGCTCGACAACCTGCAGTTCATCGTCTTCCTCACCGCGGTGATTGAGGCCGTCGATAACTATCAGGAGCTCCTGCGTGCCTCCGTTGCCTCGGCCGGCAACGACCATCGTCTGGGCGCCAACGAGGCTCCTCCGGCGATTATGTCCATCTTCCTGGGCGACCAGCTTACCGAGGTCGTCGAGAAGATCATCGATGGCAAGGCTTCCGTCCATGCCACGCGCGGCGTGCTCGACCTGGGCGCCGATACCCTGCCCAAGCTGATGCAGGACAACACCGATCGCAACCGCACCTCCCCGTTTGCCTTCACCGGCAACAAGTTCGAGTTCCGTGCCTGCGGCTCCGAGCAGAACGTCTCCGACTCCAACCTGGTGCTCGATGCTGCCGTGGCCAAGTCGCTCAAGTCTTTCGCCGACGCACTCGAGGGTACGCCCGAGGATAAGTTCCAGGACGCCGCGCTCGAGTACTGCAAGAAGGTGCTGACCGATCACCAGCGCATCCTGTTCTCCGGCGACGGTTACTCCGACGAGTGGCCCATCGAGGCCGAGAAGCGCGGCCTTGCCAACAACAAGACCACGGCCGACGCTCTTCCCGCCTTTGTTTCCGATAAGGCTATCGCGCTCTTTGAGGAGACGGGCGTTCTGACCCGCGCCGAGGCCCAGTGCCGCTACGACTGCAAGCTCGAGAAGTACAACAAGCTTATGAACATCGAGGCCACCACGATGATTCGCGAGGCGCGTCGTACTTATCGTCCGGTCATCACCGCCTATGCCACCAAGGTCGCCAAGGGCTTGGAGGCAATCCGTGCCGCCGGTGCCGATGCCGCCATGCAGTGCGAGCAGAACACGCTCAACAAGCTCTGCAACGGCATCACCGCCATCAACGACTCCATCAAGGCGCTCGACGCCGTGCATCAGAAGGCCGAGGCCCTCGATGGCCAGGAGCAGGCCAACGTGTACGCGCACGAGGTCGTTCCCGCTATGGATACGCTGCGTGCTGCCGTGGACGCCATGGAGGAGATCGTGGCCGCCGACTACTGGCCGGTTCCGACCTACGACGACATCCTGTTCTACGTGTAGAGCGTAACTGACATATCGTCACGGTATTGAGCCGGGGTCCGCATCATGCGGGCCCCGGTTTTTGTTTGCGAAGGACGCTTTGGATCCCGCTTTGCAACTGATTCGCCCACGCAATAAGGGGTCGTGGGCAAAAAACGTCAAATATGAGTACTGTCACAAGCCCTGTAGCATTATCTTTTTGCAAAATATGCAGTGTTACGCAACATATGTCCAAGTACTTAGCTGATAAATGCCTGCAATTCCTCCGCCATAGGACGCCTTGTGTCCAAATCGCCTTCTGATGGCATGAAATCGCTGTTACTAAATTGGTAACAGTACTCATATTTGCTTTTTTTTGTCCACGGGCCCTTGGATGACAGTGTGATTTTATGCCTTCGGGGTTCGAATCCCGGCGTATGGGTAGCAAAAAGCCCGTCACCGAATTGGTAACGGGCTTCTCAGATTCTGTGGTGCCCCCAGCGGGATGTCCGCGTGCGGCTGGCGCCGCCCGCTTTCGCTGCGTCGCTCCGCTCCTTGCGTGCTGCGCTGGAAAACGCTTACGCGTTTCCTCAGCTCCGCACCCTGTCGGGTTCGAATCCCGGCGTTGGAGAAGAAAAAAGCCCGTCACCACAAGGGTAACGGGCTTTGCATTTCAAATGGTGCCCCCAGCGGGATTCGAACCCGCGATATCCACCTTGAAAGGGTGGCGTCCTTGGCCGCTAGACGATGGGGACAGCGGGAAAGAGTATAGCAGACTTTTTTGCCGGCGCGTATATCGTTGGCAAACTGGAAAACCACCACAAAGGTACCTGTCCCCTTTGTGGTGGTGGGGTGTTAGGGGAGGAGCTTCATAGCGGCGTCGTGGGCGGCGCGCTCGTAGGTGTCGTCGAGGGGCTTGAGCGGCAGCAGGGCTGTGGCCTGCGCATCGCCGCGGCGCTCGAGGGCGTGCGCGATCAGCCAGTCGGCGAGTTCGGGGTTTTTGGGCAGCGCCGGCCCGTGCAGGTACGTGCCGATCACGCCCTTGTAGACGAGGCCCTCAAAGCCATCGTCGCCGTTGTTGCCGGTGCCCGTGACGACGGACGTTCCGAGCGGCGTGGCCGCTGTATCGAGCAGGGTGCGGCCGCCGTGGTTCTCGAATCCCACAAAGGGCTCGGGTGCCAGGTCGGTCTTGACGGCGACGTTGCCGATCAGGCGGTCGGAGCCGCGCACAGTCTCGGCAGCAATGACGCCCAGACCCTCGATGCGATCCTCGCCCATATAGTACGAACGGCCGAGCAGCTGATAGCCGCCACAGATGGCAAGCAGCGAGCCGCCATCCTCAACATAGGCCGCGACCTTGTCTTTTTGAGCGAGCAGTTCATGTGCAACCGCCAGCTGGTCGCGATCGGAGCCACCGCCCATCATAACGATGTCGGCGTCGGTCAGGTCGAGCGTCTCGCCCATGTGGACTTCGTCCACACGCACGGGAATGCCGCGCCAGGCGCAGCGGCGTTCGAGCGCGATAACGTTGCCGCCGTCGGCGTAGAGGTTAAGGGCATCGGGGTACAGGTAGACGATGCGCAACGGGCGCGAAAGCTCGACCGGCGCAATATCGGTGGGGACAGCGCTACCACCGGCGGGCGTTACGGCGCAGGAGACAACCGAGCTCGCATCGGCGCCCTTAAGCTCGTCGAGCTCTTTGACCAGCGGCGGGAAGGCCGTGTAGTTGGCGACGGCGTAGAAGGTGTCATCGGCGGCCTCGTCTGCCACGGCGCCGATCGCCTGCACGACGTCCGAGATAATCGCGGCATCGATGCCGGCGTACTTGAGGCGTACCTGCATGTCGTGCGCACGCGTGCCTCCGGCAAAGGCGACAAGACCCGGCGTGTCGGCGATGCGCTCAAAGTCGACGTCGTAGATCCACGAGACATCGTGGCCGTCGGCGTCATTGTCGTTCAGGAAGAAGGCGCAGAGTCTGCCGCCTGCCGTCTTGATGGACTGGATTTGTCGATCGAAGCCTACGGGATTCTTTGCCAGGTTTGCCTCGACGGTGCGACCGGCAATATCCCAGCGGCCCATGCGTCCGCCGGCAGGCACGTAGGCATCGAGCGTGGGCTGCAGGTGCGCCGCGTCCACGCCCAGCTCGTGCGCCGCAAAGAAGGCGGCGGCAACGTTATAGACCATGTACAGGCCGTTGTAGCGTGTGGCGATGTGCACGGCGGGCGCGTTGGCCTCGGGTCCAAAGGCCAGGTCAAAGCCGTAGCCGTCGCAGCCGAGCTCAACGCCCGTCACGCGGCGGAGCAGCGTGGGGCGACCCCAGCCGCACGAAGGGCAATGATAGGCGCCCAGCTGTCCGTACTGCACATAGTCGTATTCCAGCGGGGCGTTGCACTGCGAGCAAAAACGCGAGTCGCTAATGCGGTCGGACTCGGTGCCCGTGGCGCCGTCGATGCCAAAGGCGATGCTCGTGTTGGGGACGCGCGCGGCGATCGAGGCGCACAGCGGATCGTCGGCGTTATAGATGAGCGTCGTTGCCGGCGAAAGCTCCAACGCGTGGGCGATGACCTCCTGGGTGTGATCGATCTCCCCATAGCGATCCAGCTGGTCGCGGAACAGGTTGAGCAGCACAAAGTACGTCGGCTTGAGCTTGGGCAGAACGCGTACGGTGTAGAGCTCGTCGCACTCAAAAACGCCCACGCGCTTGCCGCTGCTGGTGTGCTTAAGGCCGCCGCGGGCCTCGAGCAGAGCGCCCACCACACCAGGCTCCATATTGTTGCCGGCACGGTTGCACACCACGGTAGCGCCGCTGGCAGCAACGGCGTCAGCGATGAGGTTGGAGGTGGTGGTCTTGCCATTAGTACCGGTAATCACCACGCTGCGGTCGACAAGGCTCGCGAGGTCGCTTAGCAGCTCGGGGTCGATCTTCATGGCGATGCGGCCGGGAAGCACGCCACCCTGGCGTTTGAGGACAGAGCGCAGTCCCCAGCGGGCGATATCGCTCGAGGTGCAGGCGAGAGATGAGCGGAGGTTCATGAAGCCGTTCCTAACATAGATGACATGGTCGGGGCGATCGCGTCGCTAAAAGCCGTAGCGGCGCGCAAATTCCTGGGCGAGCTGCGATACATCTTCGCAGGCGTTGGCCCAGGGGGCAAAGTCGGGGGTGTCCGAGATAATACCGTCCGCTTCCCAAACGGCCTGGTGCGAAAGATCCCAGGGATCGTGTGGCTCGGGCCGACAGGGAAGGTACGGTGTCTGGTACATGGGGTTCAGTAAGAAGAACGCACCGCCCTCGCAACGGTTGGCAAACTCACGCAGCGCGCGTGTCGCCGGGCGCATCTTGTTTGTTTTGAACAGCAGAATCGTGCGGGCGAGCAGATACCAAGGAGAGTTCTCGAGCGCGTCAGCCCCGATCTCTTCCTCGAGCTGGTGGGCCAGGGCAAAAAAGCCGTCCTGATCTTCCAAGCGAGCGAGGGCGAGCAGCACGGTGCCTGCGGCTCGGGTGGGATAGCCTTCTGCCTTAAGGACGCGGCGGGCGTAGTCGGCGGCAGCACGGTAGCGAGCGCTCGCCATGCACAGCTGCGAGATAGCCTCGAGCGTGTGGAGCCACCCGATAAGAGCCGGCTCGTTCACGGTGAGATCTGCCGCTGTCACGCCGTCCGTCAAAACCTTGTTGGCCCAGTAGTGTGGGGCCTCCATATCGAACCCGGGCACGCTTTGCTGCAGGTAATCGGCCGTGGTCACCTCGAGCTTCATCAGGTCGCCCAGGCAGGCGTCAACGGGCGTGTCGGCCAGGATGATGGCGAGCAGCTGCGCGTCGACGGCCAGTGCATCGACGCGGACAATCTTGAGCAGCTCGTCGCGCATGTCGTCGAACAGGCGATTGCGCGTCTGCTCGAACTCCTCGTCGCTGCCCATGTCCTCGATGCGATGGAGCTCGTCGAGCAGGTGGCGATGAACACCGGCATAGGACAGCAGCGCCTGGGCATGCTCGGACTGCGCATACTTTTGGGGATTCGCGCTAATGTCGTTATGGACAAGCTCGCGTGCTGCATCGGTGAGCTCGGGGTGCGATGCCAGATAGGTGCGCTCCAAGTAGGCGGGGATGTAGACGCTCGGATCCATTAGAGGTCCCCTCCCTTAAATGGAAGCCCCTGCTCGGCTGCGCGTAGGATGCGCTCGTCGATCTGGGAACGCACGATGTCGTTGGTGGCGACCCAGGCGGCAAAGCTGGCGTTGTCGGGAGCGCCCAGGCCCTCCTGCAGCACCGGCGTCGCCTCGGACAGGGCAAGGACAAGCTCATCGGTGGAGCCCACGCCCACGTTGACGCGGGCATAGACGCCATCGGGAAACTCGGTTTGGAAGTAGAGCGCCTCGGCTGCGTGCGGGCACGAGCGCGCAAGGATGCGCAGGTAGTGTTCGGCGCCCTCGTAATCCAGCTCGCGCCAGGCAGCGCTCATCAGCGCGATGAGCGTCCACGGGTCCAAGTCGCGTTCTGCATCCTTGGGACGACGGCGCAGCGGCATGTTGGCGAGATAGGGGACGGAGTGGGCAGAGCGAAAGCGCTTGAGCTCCTCAGCGGGGTATTCGAGCTTTGCCATGGCGAGCATTGCGGTGTGGCGGACACCAGCGGGGTCGTTGGGCGCAAAGTCCAAGCTGCGATTCGCGGCTTCGAGCGACATGAGGTAGCGGCCGCTAATGAGCGCGCGCGATGCCAAGGCGGCAAGCCAGCGCAGGTAGGGACGGCGGGTCAGGTCGCCTGCGGCCTCGCGCTCGTAGGGGTCCTGCGCCGAGGCAATCTTGAGCGCCAGTTCGTGCTCCACCTCGTCGCACTTGGACACCAGATATTGCACGTATTCCTCGTTGGATTCGGCGGTGAGCGCCGTCAGCATGCGCTGGGCATCCCAGTTGGCCGGATCGAGCGCGGCTGCCTCGCGAAGCATGTTCTCGGCAGCGGCCTCTTCCTGCTCGGCTTGGGCATCGTCGGGGATAAAGGGAATGCGGTAGTCGACAGCCTCGACCACCTTGGCAATCAGATGTCCGGCGCGGTCGCGATCATGCACGATGAGCGGCGCGGGGTTGCGGGTGAATTGTTCCATCAGACGCTCTACGGCGGTGCCATCGGTGAGCGGGATATTGTCGCGGCGCAAGGCCTCAAGAACGAGGCGATGGCAATCCTCTTGAATGGGATCGAATGCCATGGGGCCTCCTTTGCTGCGGTTAGGGTTCAAATGTCTCTATATAAGGTTCTAGTTTACCCGCATGTGGCACACCGGGGGTGTCGCACTTGGACTTGCACCTTTGCACCACGAAGACGGATGTCGCACAAATGTCGGCACCTTGGACGACCGAGTGGTATCACGGTGCCGCAAACGGTCGATTTTTGGCGGCGAACGGTGCACATTTTGGAGGGGCACAGTCCTGCCCAGGATATGTAGTCAACCTTGATAAAACGTTTGCCCAGCTTGGGAGTATGAATGCCACACAAGGGTTTTCAGGGATAGAAAAAACGTTTCATCATTGGCGGCTTTAGGTGAATAACTGACCAACCAGAACGGTAAAATAGTGTTTGTCTGAGCGTTGAGACGTTTAGACATCGCGCATTGTCATCGCCGGCAACGCGCAAACCGGTCCTAACGGAGCCAATTGGGTGCTCCGTTATATACGCAAGTCTAAGAGGGGCTTGTTTAGGAGGCACAGTATGGGACGTTTTACCAATCCTCGCGATCTGTACTTTGGTGAGGGCGCTCGCCACGAGGTGAAGAACCTCAAGGGCAAGAAGGCCATCATCGTTTCTGGCGGCAGCTCTATGCGCCGCGGCGGGTTCCTGCAGGACGTCGAGAACGACCTTAAGGAAGGCGGTTTCGAGGTCAAGCTGTTCGAGGGCGTCGAGTCCGACCCGTCCATCGAGACGGTCATGAAGGGCGCCGAGGCCATGCGCGAGTTCGAGCCCGACTGGATTATCGCCATCGGTGGCGGCTCGCCCATCGATGCCGCTAAGGCCATGTGGGTCTTCTACGAGTATCCCGAGGAGTCCTTCGATAACATCATCCAGCCGTTCAGCTTCCCGGAGCTGCGTCAGAAGGCTCATTTCTGCGCCATCTCCTCTACCTCCGGCACCGCTACCGAGGTCACCGCGTTCTCCGTCATTACCGACTACGCCAAGGGCATCAAGTACCCGCTGGCCGACTTCAACATCACCCCTGATGTCGCCATCGTCGACCCCGAGCTCACCTACACCATGCCCGCCAAGCTGTGCGCTCACACCGGCATGGATGCTCTGACCCACTGCATGGAGGCCTACGTTTCCACCTGCGCCTCTATGTTCACCGACGCCAACGCCCTGCACGGCATCCGCGAGATCGTCGAGTGGCTGCCCAAGTCCTATGCTGGCGACCATGAGGCCCGTCAGCACATGCACGAGGCTCAGTGCATCGCCGGTATCGCCTTCTCCTCGGGCCTGCTCGGCATCGTTCACTCCATGGCTCACAAGACCGGTGCTGCCTTCGAGAACGGCCACATCATCCACGGTGCCGCTAACGCCATGTACCTGGGCAAGGTTATCCAGTGGAACTCCAAGGACCCGCGTGCTGCTGAGCGTTACGCTTACGTGGCCAAGGAGATCCTGCACCTTCCCGGCGAGACCAACGAGGAGCTCATCGCTGCGCTCGTCCAGAAGATTCGCGACCTCAATGACCAGCTCAACATTCCGCAGTCCATCAAGGATTACGCGAATGGTGGCGTGAAGGTCGACGCCGAGAACCCGCAGATGGTTTCCGAGGAGGAGTTCCTCGCCAAGCTGCCCGAGATCGCTGCGAACGCCGAGACCGACGCCTGCACGCCCGAGAACCCGCGTGAGACCAAGGCTGCCGACTTCGAGAAGATCCTCAAGGCCTGCTACTACGACACCGACATCGATTTCTAATCGACTCTTGTTATCGTAACGAGGGGCTCCGCACGTATCCGTACGGAGCCCCTTTCTTTTTTCTTTTAGAGAATGGGATAGTTATGGCTGCAATTTTCAATAGCCCCAGCAAGTACATCCAGGGTCCGGACGAGCTCGCCAAGCTCGGCTCCTATGTCGAGCCGCTCGGCGCTAAGGCCCTCGTCATCGTGACGCCTTCGGGCAAGAAGCGCGTCGGTGCCAAGATCGAGGGTGGTTTTGCCGAGGCTAAGGCCGAGCTGCTGTTTGAGGACTTTAACGGCGAGTGCTCCAAGAGCGAGGTCGATCGCCTGGTTGCGCTCGCGCGCGACAACGGCTGCGACATCATCGTCGGCGTCGGTGGCGGCAAGATCCTCGACACCGCCAAGGCCGTCGCCTACTACCTGGAGTCCCCGGTCATCATTTGCCCCACCATCGCTTCGACCGATGCCCCGTGCTCGGCGCTCTCCGTGCTCTATACCGATGACGGCCAGTTCGATAAGTACCTGTTCCTTAAGGCGAACCCCAATATCGTTCTTATGGATACGACGGTTATCGCGGCGAGCCCGGTACGCCTGACGGTGGCAGGTATGGGCGATGCGCTCGCAACCTACTTTGAGGCCCAGGCGACGCACGATGCCGACGGTGGCACCTGCGCTGGTGGCAAAGGCGGCATGGCCGGTCTGGCGCTTGCCAAGCTCTGCTACGAGACGCTTATGGCCGATGGCGTCAAGGCCAAGGTCGCGCTGGAGAAGGGTGCGCTCACGCCTGCCGTCGAGCATATCATCGAGGCCAATACGCTGCTTTCGGGCATTGGCTTTGAGAGCTCGGGCCTTGCTGCTGCTCATGCCATCCACAATGGCCTGACGATGCTGCCCGAGTGCCACGGCATGTATCACGGCGAGAAGGTCGCCTTTGGCACCATCGTTCAGCTGGTACTCGAGGATGCTCCGACTGAGAAACTCGAGGAAGTCTTGGGCTTCTGCATTGAGCTGGGCCTGCCGGTCACGATGAAGGAACTTGGCGTTGCCGAGCTTACGCGCGAGCAGGCCATGATTGTTGCCGAGGCCGCCTGCGCGCCCGATGACACCATGTGCAACATGCCGTTTGAGGTGACGCCCGAGATGGTCGCAAACGCCATCCTGGGTGCCGACGCGCTGGGTCACTACTACCTTATGGATGAGTAAATCAAGCTAAAGAAGGGGCAAAGCCGACAGACGGCTTTGCCCCTTTTTGCTATGGTGCAAACTAACCTGACCCCATCGCACCAAGTTGGTGCAAAGGGGTCAGGTTACTTTGCACCAATCGTTGTTTGATGAAGGGCGGATTCTCGTATGGCGCTTCCTATGGTTTACGGCGGTCCTGGCCGGTATGTTCAGGGGCCGGGCGAGCTTTCGCGTCAGGGCAGGTATTTGTCATGGTTGGGCTGCGCTGCCTATGTCTTGTTTGACCAGGGCACCGAGGATCGGCTGTGCAGGCAGATCGTCGATGGATTTCTGGATGAAGATCTAAGCGAGCCTTTCTTTAAGATTTACAACGGTCCGTGTACGGAAGATGCCGTTGTAAAAATGGCTAAGGAAGCCCAGGCCGAGTATTGCGACATGGTGGTGGGCATTGGCGGCGGCAAGACGCTCGATATCGCAAAGGCCATTGCGTTTTATGCTGAGCTGCCGTTGTGTGTATGCCCTACGGCGGCCTCAATGGATGGTCCGTGCAGCGCGATTTCGGTGTTGTATCACGAGGATGGGTCGTTCGACCGCTACCTGATGCTCGAGAAGAATCCAGACCTGGTCGTGGTCGATACCAACGTGGTCGCGGCGGCCCCACTGCGTATGACGGTCGCTGGTATGGGCGATGCGCTGGCAACGTACTTCGAGGCGCGTTCGTGCGCCGCGGCGCACGGCGCCAACGAGCACGGTGGCGCGCCGGGGCACTTGGCACTGGTCGCGGCACGTGCCTGCTACGACACGCTTATGGAATGTGGCATCGCCGCTAAGCGTGACCTCAAGAAGGGTCGAATAACGCCGGCGGTTGAGCGCCTGATCGAGTGCAATATTCTGCTTTCGGGTGTCGGCTTTGAGAGCGGTGGTTTGGCGTTGGCTCATGCCATCGCCAACGGTCTGACGATTCTGCCCGAGTGCAAGGCCATGCATGGTGAGGCCGTGGCATTTGGCCTGGTGGTTCAGCTTCGTTTGGAGCGTGCTCCCGAGCTTGAACAAGTGCTCGAGTTTTGCCAGCGCGTCGGCCTGCCGACGACGCTTGAGGAGCTGGGCCTTGGCGAGATTTCCGATGCCGATCTGCAGGGTGTTGCAAATGCGGTTTTTAGAAACGAGCGTAACATGGCCAACGAACAGGCCAAGGTGACCAAACAAAAGCTCGTCGAGCTCATGCGCGAGGCATAGTTTGGCACTTGATCGACCTTGTGCAATCGAGGCGGCGATAGGCCATGGGCTATTTGCCGCAAAGGTGCTCCGCGTGTAATTTGCCCGAGGCACGGGCCGATGGCGTATCATTGTCTCTTGCTTGTTTGCACTGCTCAGGGAGGGGCCGCGCATGGCGCAGGAACACGATCTGTTTGATGACATTATCGAGATCAGCAAGGGTTTCGACTTTCTTAAAAACCCGCTTGGCGGCGTGACCGATGCACTCGATCCGTCGGCTCCGCAGTGGAATCCTGCCGACTACAAGGAGCGTCCGCGCGGCAACACCATTCCGTGCTTGACCTGCAAAAACGAGAAGAGCGGCTGCACCGCGTGCATGGATGTGTGCCCGGTCAACGCCATCGAGGTCGAGGAAGATGCCATTGAGATCCTCGATACCTGCCGCAAATGCGGTCTGTGCGCTGCCGCTTGCCCGACCGAGGCGATTATTTCGCCGCGTTTGGCGCCCAAAAACCTCTATGACGAGATTGTTTCTGCTGCTACGAGCCACGAGACCGCCTACGTCACCTGCACGCGCGCTCTCAAGCGCATGCCGCGCGAAAACGAAGTCGTCGTTGCTTGCGTGGGCGATATTACGGCCGAGACCTGGTTCTCTGTGCTGGCCGACTATCCCAACGTGAGCGTGTACCTGCCGTTGGGCGTGTGCGATAAATGTCGCAACACCGGCGGCGAGGACATGCTGGGCGAGGCGATTGCGAAGGCCGAGGAATGGGCTGGTACGGGTATGGGCCTGGAGGTCGACCCCAAGAGCCTCAAATGCCATAAGCGCCGCGAGTACGAGCGCAAGGAATACATGGAAAAGATCGCCCGCACCACGGGCCTGACGGTGACCAAGCTCAACCCGGCGACGGCGGCATTGGCTTCGGTGACGCAGAAGCTCAAAGCCCATCGCCATCAGATCACCCAGCTGGAGCGCACGCTCAACACCATGTGCGGCACCACGACGACCAAGCGTCGCCGTTCGCTTACCCATGGGCGCCAGCTGGTACTCTCGACGCTGCAAAACCACCCCGAGCTTGCCCAGAACATGCAGGTGAGCACGCCGGAGTGCGATTTTGACAAGTGCGCGTCGTGCGGCGAGTGCGTTAACGCGTGCCCCACGTCCGCCTGCGATTTGGTGGGAAGCGGTCGCTTTGCACTGGAGTCCACGTATTGTTTGGGTTGCGGAGCCTGCGTCAAGGTTTGTCCCGAACATGCGCTCAAGCTGGTCGAACACGATGCGTCCAATCTGGTCGTCGTCGATCCCGAGGCCGAGGAAAAGGCCGCCCAGAAGGCGAAGGCTCACGAGGAGGCCGAGAAGGTCAAGGCCGAGGCAAAGGCCAAGCTCGATAAGATGCTCGATCAGGTGGAAAAGCTCGCAGACTAGTCAGCGACCCCTATCTCTGCTTCATTTGCGCCGCCGTGGCGTCCGGGTTCGCCTGGATGCTGCGGCGGCGCTATACTTATGCAGTTTGAAGTACCTGTATCAAAAGGAGCTGTCGTGTCCCTTTCCATCGGTATCGTGGGCCTGCCCAACGTAGGCAAGTCGACGCTGTTCACCGCGCTTACCAAAAAGACCGGCCTTGCCGCCAACTACCCGTTCGCCACGATCGACCCCAACGTGGGTATCGTCGATGTGCCCGATAGCCGCCTGCAAAAGCTCGCCGACATCGTCAACCCCGGCCGCATTGTGCCGGCTACGGTCGAGTTCGTCGACATCGCAGGTCTGGTGAAGGGCGCTAACGAGGGCGAGGGTCTGGGCAACCAGTTCTTGGCAAACATCCGCGAGACCGATGCCATCTGCGAGGTCGTGCGCTACTTTAAGGACCCCAACGTCATGCGTGAGGTGGGCCGCACGGGCGAGTTCGTCGATCCCGCCGGCGATGCCGACACCATCATGACCGAGCTCATCCTGGCCGATATGGGCACGCTTGAGAAGCAGCTGCCCAAGCTCGAGAAGGAGGCCAAGCGCGACAAGGAGCTCATGCCCAAGTTTGAGGTCGCCAAGCGCCTGCTTGCCTGGCTCAACGAGGGCAAGCGCGCCGCATCCATGGAGATGACTGACGAGGAGCGCGCCGCTGCCAAGGGCCTGTTCCTGCTCACTATGAAGCCCATCCTGTATGTGGCCAACGTAGACGAGGACATGCTCAACGAGGACCTGGCGCCCATCGACGGCGTCAAGCCGCTGCCCATCTGCGCCAAGATCGAGGCCGAGCTTTCCGAGCTCGATCCCGAGGATGCGGCCGACTACCTGGAGAGCTTGGGCCTGGAGCAGCCCGGTCTGGACGTGCTCGCACAGGCCGCTTACAAGCTGCTCGGCCTGCAGTCGTTCTTTACGGCCGGCGAGATGGAGGTCAAGGCCTGGACGGTGCGTCAGGGCGCGACCGCTCCGCAGGCCGCCGGCGTCATCCACACCGACTTTGAGCGCGGCTTTATTAAGGCCGAGGTCATTGGCTACGACGACTACATCGAGCTTGGTGGCGAGCAGGGCGCCAAGGCCGCCGGCAAGCTGCGTATCGAGGGCAAAGAGTATGTCATGGCCGATGGCGACGTCGTACACTTCCGCTTTAACGTGTAAGGACGACGCATATGTTTAAATACGGCAAAAAAGCCGGCTACATGGGTATTGCGTTGCTCGTACTTGCGGTGATTCCGCTGGTGGTTGCAGCGTGTGTTATCCCCAACATTGGCCCCGAGGTGGCAACGAAGTTTAACGCCGCCGGCGAGGTGACGCGATGGGGCAAGAGCTACGAGCTGCTGGCACTGCCGGTGCTCAACCTGCTGCTGAGCGTGGCGACGTACTTTACGGCAGGACGTCAGGCTAAAAACAATGATGACTCCGCCGCCATGGCGCGCATCGTGTGCGAGCGCTACCTGCGAAACGGCTGCATCACGGGTGTGTTTCTCAACGTGATCAACGTTTACTTTATGTACTCGGCTATTACCGGAACGGGCTTTGGCTTTGGTTTCTAGCTTGTCCTTTTAGGCAACGAGCCTGCACGCATATTCAATGGCTGCTGCGAGGCCGCCGCTCGATCGTGGTTTAAATACCATGTCGGCGGCGGCCTCGCTTTCGTATCCGGCTCCGCGAAGGGCGAGCGCGGTACCGGCTTCCAGGAGAAGGGGCAGGCCGCGTTGGCTGGTTGCGATTACGGCAGCCTGATTGAGCGAGCAGCTGTGCGCTTGGCATTGGATGGCAAGTTCGCCTTGCGCCGGGCAAGGGACCAGAACGGCGGCGACGCGACTTGATAGCAATGCAAATGCTGTGCGCTCATCGGGCGAAAGACATTCTGATTCAACGACGACGAGCTTGGGCGGTGCGCTGTTTGTGCGAAGCGTGGCTCGGTACGTGCGGACCGAAGAACCCGACATAGAAAACTCCTGTGTATTCGGCAAAACGTAAACTATAGTTTACGTTTATGTTCGGCTCCATTTCAAACTCGTCTGCATGGACGAACGTGCTAAACAGATTCTTGGCAGGCGGGTCGAAGAGACGCGCAGGGACCTTGGTATCTCCAAGGTTGATTTTTGTGTGGCGACAGGAATCAGCCGACCCTACCTCGACCGAATCGAAGATGGGACGGCAAATTTCACGCTCAAGGTTCTATTTAAGATCGCGCCCGCCCTTGGCATGACGGTGTCAGAGCTTCTCGAGGGGATCGAATAGGGGATACCCGTCGACAACTGAATTACGCCATCGGGATGCGGTCGTGGTTGACTTGGCTGTAGAACAGGCGCTGGATCTCGGCGGCATCGCGTGACTGGCCGAGTGCCCACATGGTTTTGGCCACGAGTGTCTCGGTGGTCATATCATCGCCGCGCAAAATACCCGGATGGTCGGCGTAAGCACGGCCGACCTCATAAACACCCAGATCGAGGCCCTCTTCGGGGACCTGTGTGGTCATAACGACGGTGCGGCCCGAATCGACCCAGCGGAAAATTGCCTCTTGGAACGATTCGCCCGATTCACCAAACTCGGGGATACCGCCAATGCCAAAGGTCTCCAGAATCACGGCGTCGTAGCTATCGGCAAGGGCGTCGAGGATGCCCGGGTTTACGCCGGGCGTAAGCTTGAGTACAAATACGCGCGGGTCGATGCTGTCGTAGAAGCGCACCGGGTTTTCGCCCTGATGCGTGCCGTGAAGCCCGTTGCGCACGATGCGGTCGTTGCGGATATAGGCGATGGGCGGATAGTTGACGCTAATGAACGCGTTAAAGCTCATGGTACGCTGCTTGCGGGCGCGCGTGCCGGCAATGGCGACGCCGCCAAACACAATCGAGACATCGTGCGAGTGCTCGTCGAGCGCATAGAGCAGGCTCTGGTACAGGTTGAGCTTGGCGTCAGTAAAGGGATTGCCCATGGGCTTTTGCGAGCCGGTGAGCACGATGGGCTTGGGGCTGTCCTGAATCAGGTAGGAAAGCGCTGCCGCGGTGTAGCTCATGGTGTCGGTACCGTGCAGAATCACGAAGCCGTCGTGGTCGGCATAACCCTCGACGATGACGTCGCGGATACGCATCCAGTCACTGGGGCGCATATTGGTGCTGTCGATGTTCATGGGCTGCACGACGTCGAGCTCGCAGAGGCCCGAGATCTCGGGGACGCTCTGGGCGAGCTCCTCACCGGTCAGGGCGGGGGAGAGGCCATTGCCGTCCTCGGTCGATGCGATGGTGCCGCCCGTGGCGATGAGAAGGATGCGCTTCATGCTGGTATTCCTATCGTATTTGCCGCCGCAGAGGCGGAGTCGTTCGGCAGTATTGTGGCACAGGGCGTCCAATGTTCAAACGTATTACATCATCTGTAACGTTTGGTAACACTTCAATCGCCGTCAAATAGGGCCCCGGTCGTGCGTTTGCCGTGCGCTGATGGCTGCGAGGGACGAGAAACCCCATATAACGTGTACACTATGAAAGTTATTTTCGTTCATTCACGCGGGTGGGCACCGGCTCCCCGCCAACAAGAGGGGGAAACCATGGATCAAAAGGCTTCCGCAAAGGTCCTCGTACTCGACTTTGGTGCGCAGTACGGTCAGCTCATTGCCCGTCGCGTCCGCGACCTCAACGTGTATTCCGAGATTGTCCCCTGCGACATCTCGGCCGACGAGATTCGCGAGATGAACGCCTCTGCGCTCATCCTTTCCGGCGGCCCGGCCTCCGTGTATGCCGAGGACGCTCCGTCCATCGATCCTGCCATCTTTGACCTGGGCCTTCCCGTCCTGGGCTTTTGCTACGGCCATCAGATCACGGCCGTGACGCTCGGTGGCAAGGTCGGCCACTCCGAGGTGGGCGAATACGGCCGCGCCACCATCACGCGTACGGCCGGCGCCAAGCTCTTTAACTCCACGCCTATGGAGCAGACCGTGTGGATGAGCCATCGCGACGCCGTGTCCGAGGTGCCCGAGGGCTTTACCGTTACCGCCAGCACCGACGTGTGCCCGGTTGCCGCCATGGAGTGCGTCGAGCGCAAGATCTTCACCACGCAGTTCCACCCCGAGGTCAAGCACTCCGAGTACGGTCAGCAGCTGCTGAGCAACTTCCTGTTTGAGATCTGCGGCCTGGAGCCCAACTGGAGCATGGACAACCTGGTCGAGACCATGACGGCTGAGTTCCGCGAGAAGGTCGGCGACGACCGCGTGATTCTGGCCCTGTCCGGTGGCGTCGACTCCTCCGTCGTGGCTGCGCTGGGCGCCCGCGCCGTGGGCAAGCAGATGACCTGCGTGTTCATCAACCACGGTCTGCTGCGCAAGGGCGAGCCCGAGCAGGTGGAGGAGGTCTTCACCAAACAGTTTGACGTCGACTTTATCCACGTCCACGCCGAGGACCGTTATGCCGAGCTTCTGGCCGGCGTGACCGAGCCCGAGGAGAAGCGCCGCATCATCGGCACGCAGTTCTGGAAAGAGTTCTTCGCGGTTGCTCAGCAGCTCGAGTGCGATGGCAAGCCGGTCAAGTACCTGGCTCAGGGCACCATCTACCCCGACATCATCGAGTCCGGCGCTCGCAAGACGGGCGGCAAGACGGCCACCATCAAGAGCCACCACAACCTGATTCCGTTCCCCGAGGGCGTGCACTTCGACCTTATCGAGCCGCTCGATCACTTCTTTAAGGACGAGGTCCGCGCGCTTGGCCTTGCGCTCGGCCTGCCGGGTCACATCGTGTTCCGTCAGCCCTTCCCGGGCCCGGGTCTTGCCATCCGCATCATCGGTGCGGTCGACAAGGAGAAGCTCGAGATCCTCAAGAATGCCGACGCCATCGTGCGCGAGGAGCTCGACGCCTATAACCAGCGTCTGTTTGAGCAGACCGGCGAGCGCAACTCCGAGCACAGCTGCTGGCAGTATTTTGCGGTCCTGCCCGACATCAAGTCCGTTGGCGTTATGGGCGACGAGCGCACCTATCAGCGCCCGATCATCTTGCGCGCCGTGGAGTCCAGCGACGCCATGACCGCCGACTGGGCCAAGCTGCCCTACGACGTCCTGGCCCGCATCTCCGGCCGCATCGTTGCCGAGGTCCCTGGCGCCAACCGCGTCTGCTACGACATCACGTCCAAGCCGCCCGCGACGATCGAGTGGGAATAAACGATATTCGTTGATTTCAAGCCTCTGACCTGCGAAAACAGGTCGGGGGCTTCTTATTTTGCAACCTCTGTGCAACCTTTATGGTTTCGCGCCCCGTGAACAGGGGACGTAGCACTGCTCACGTCTGGGCCCATGTCGGCACCGATCATTGCCCGCGCTGCTTCTGCTTGCGCTTCAGCTTCCGCTGCTCGAAGCACGTCGTCGGGAGTTCCGCGTCGGCGTCCCGCCTTCCCGCCGATGGAGGGGTTGGCGGCTCCCTGCAGAGCCGCGGAACCGCCTATATCCGCTTGTTGCGGGCTTGCTTGAGCCAGTTCCTCTTGAAAGAGCCTATACCTCCGAAGAACTTGTTGTACGTCTCATCGCTCTCCTTGGCCTTGTACTTGACCAAGGCAAGTTCGATAGTGCAGAGGTAATCCGCCGCTTGCTCGAGACGGTAGTCGGTCATCGAGGTCTTGCGGCGTCGGACGACCCCTTTTGAGAGGACCTTGCCCACCGAGCGGTCGAGTGCCTGCTTGACGATATCCTGACCGTTGTCGTAGTAAACCTTCACATCGTCGAAAGATTGAAAGAAGCCCAGGTGTTCAATCATGGCAGAGGAGATATCGCGCCCCATACGCTCCATTAGCCTTGCCGGGTCTTCGAACTGGCTGCGGCGGTAGACAAACGTGATATAGGAAATGGGAAGTTTGCGGACGAACGAGGAGAAGTAGGCGAGCATCACCTTGCGCTGCTCGATGTTAAGAAACTCATAGTCCTTGTGCCCGTTTATGAGAGGCTCGGAGTGAAACGGAATGTTAGGGAGATCAGCCCTGGCAAGCTTGGCCTCATAGCCCGTGACCGCCTCGGCGATGCTGTCTGCCTGGTCGTGAAAGACGAGTGTGAGCAG
>DXZQ01000003.1 GCA_019419585.1 Collinsella sp.
TACCGCCTCGCGGTGACATCGTTTTTATGTCAAACTTGGTCTAACAGAGCCTTTTGTTTAGGCACCCGGGCTCGGGCGCATGCTATGAAGGGAGAGCGCATGAAGAGCTTTATTGCCGAGGATTCGTTTTGGGAGCTATTTCCGCAGGCGGCTGTCGGTGTTGTGGTCGTAAAGGGCATGAAGCCCGCGGCTCAGATTCCTCAAGAGGACGTTGATGCGATTGCCGCGTTGCTCGACCGCGCCAATATCGATGCGGAGCGTCATCTGACCAGCGACACTATCAGCGAGAACGCACCGGTCAAGGCATGGCGCGAGGCCTATCGTCTGTTCAAGACCAAGAAAGGCGCGCACTGCTCGATCGAGAACTTGCTCAAACGCGTGCTCAAAGGCAAGCCGGTGGGCCACATTACGCCCGCGGTGGATATTTACAATACGGTGTCGCTGACCTACGCGCTGCCCGTGGGAGGTGAGGATCTGCATGCGATCGAGGGAGACCTTCGCTTGAAGGTGACCGACGGTGGCGATGCGTTCCTGCCACTTGGCGAGGAAACGGATGACCCGACGCTGCCCGGCGAGCTCGCCTACATCGATGATGCGGGCGCCGTATGCCGCTGCTGGAACTGGCGCGATGGCGTTCGCACGGCGCTGTCCGACGATTCGGCCGATGCATTCCTGGCGATTGAGTGCGTGGAGCCCGAGCGGATGGGGGATTGCCAGGCTACCGTTGATCGTCTCGCCGAGTTGCTCGAGCGCTATCTGGGAGCGACGGTTGTCGTTAAGACGCTTGTGACCCGCGACAATCCCTGCGTGGAACTGTAACGACGCCTGCGGATCATGTTCGCCGGTCAAAACCACTACAAAGGTGCCTGTCCCCTTTGTGGTGGTTTTTATGTTGATGGGTTAACAAATGGGATATTTGGGTATGGGTGTTGCCTCGTGCGGCTAAGATGTTTACCCGTTAGCATCATGTAAGCGAAAGGCGGTCGTCTCCCATGCAGCAGAACGACGAGACACGTTTCGAGGACTTTGTCGGACTGATCAGCGGGCTCTACAAGGAGATCCAGCGCATTAAGACATCCGAGGGCGCAAGGCTGGGCCTCAAGGGCTCCGACGTTATGTGCCTGTACTATCTTGAGCGCAGCAAGGACGGCCTGACTGGCGCTGACCTGGCTCGCATGGCAGGTGTGACCCGTGCCGCCGTCTCGCGCACGCTCGCGCATCTGGAGGAGGGCGGCTACGTCGAGGTCGACGACTCGGGTGATGCGGCCGTTAAGTATCGTGCCCCGGTGCGCCTGACCGCTCTGGGCGGCGAGAGCATGAGCGAGGCGGACCGCATCATTCGCGAGGTGCTCGACACCACCGGTAAGGCTATGGGTGTGGAGCAGCGCGAGCAGATGTATGCGTCGCTGCGTACGATTCTCAACACCCTGCGTGAGATCTAAGGCCGCCAAGGCATTTGCTTCCCATTAAAAACTGCATCGTCCCGTTTGAGCGCGTACGCCGTGCCGGGGCATTGCTGTCAAAATTCCCTGCGCGAGACCTGCGCAAGAAAGGATTCGCTATGTCCGTCCGCATTATTACCGATTCCGCCAGCGATATGTCGCCGGCGGAGCACCCCGCTCTGCGCGTTCTGCCGCTGTCCGTCACCTTTGGCACCGATGTGTATATGGATGGCGTCGACATCGATCACCAGCGCTTTTACGAGATGCTCGTGGAGCGAGATGAGCTGCCCAAGACCGGTCAGGTCAACCCGTACGCCTTTTCGCAGGCGATTGCCGAAGCACGTGAGGCCGGCGACGAGGCGGTGATTATTACCGTGGGTGCCAAACTTTCGGGGACCAATCAGAGCGCCCGTACCGCACTTGCCGAGGCGCCGGGCGGCGACGTGTATGTGGTTGATAGCAATAACGTTACCCTGGGTGAGCGCGTGCTGGTCGAGTATGCCCTGCGCCTAGTGGACGAGGGCCAGGGCGCGGCCCAGATCGCGGCGGCTGTCGAGGCCGTCCGTGACCGCGTGGTGGTTATTGGTCTGCTCGAGACGCTGGAGTACCTGGTGCGCGGCGGTCGCCTGTCTGCTGCTGCCGGTGCCGTGGGTACGCTGCTCAACGTAAAGCCTGTTGTGGCTGCCGAGGACGGTCTGATCGTGCAGCTGGGCAAGGCGCGCGGTTCCAAGAACGGACGTAACCTGCTCAACCAGAAGGTCGAAAAGGCAGGCGGCATCGACTTTTCCATGCCGCTGGCGCTCGGCTATACGGGCCTTTCGGATGCGGTGCTCAAGAAGTATATCGAGGACAGCGCGGCACTGTGGGCTGGCCACACCGAGGGCGAACTGCCCGTTCACACCATCGGCGCCACCATCGGCACCCATGTAGGCCCCGGCGCCGTAGCCGTAGCCTTCTTCCAGCCCGTTAACTAGTCCGCCTGCCAAAACCACCACAAAGGGGACAGGCACCTTTGTGGTGGTTTATGCTATTCCGGGTGGAAGGGAGCGAGCAATGGCGTCTGAGGGCTTTTTTGAGCGGGTGTACGAGGTGGTCGAGCAGATTCCCGAGGGGATGGTCGCCACGTATGGTCAGGTGGCGCTGCTTGCTGGACGTCCACGAAGTGCGCGGTATGTGGGGTATGCCCTGCATGGCAATCCACGCCCCGGCGAGATTCCCTGTCACCGCGTGGTGTTTGCCGATGGCCGCATATGCGATGGTTTTGCTTTTGGCGGTCCCGATGCTCAACGTGAGCTTTTGCTAGGGGAGGGTGTGGCGTTTAAGGACGACATGCACGTCGACTTGGCCGCCTGTCGCTGGCCTGCAGGGCTCTAGCGGCTCTGCCGTGGCTTAAACCACCACAAAGGTGCCTATCCCCTTTGTGGTGGTTTTGGCAGGTTTACCGAGGTTAACTTATGGAGAAGGTATGGCGGCGCGGTTTGTCGCAGCAAAGTAAACCACGGTGAACTATATTGTTTTCAGCAACGGAGCAGGCAATAGGCGATGAAAAAGCCTGCCCTGTTGAGTTTGATTCGCATTCCTCCCCTCTGTGCGATTCAACGGTGTACTTCGGGAACAGGCCCGCTGGCAACTATCTGCCAGCGGGCCTGTTCCTGTTTCGGTGAGGATTCAGCCTCACCGTCTATGTTGTGCGAAGGCGCTTTGCCTAGTACACCATGCCCATGGCGTCCCGAACCTCGGCCAGGGTCTGCTCGGCGATCTCGTTGGCGCGACGGTTGCCCTCGTGCAGGACGTCCTTCACATAGTCCAGATCGTTCTCATAGCGCTGGCGACGCTCGCGGATCGGCGCGAAGTACTCGTTGACGGCCTCGGTCACGTACTTCTTGAGCTGGCCAGAGCCGCCCATGCCAATCTCTTCGGCAATCTCGACCTCGGAACGACCGGTGCAGATGGTGGCCGTCGAAAGCAGGCCGGACACGCCGGGGCGGTTCTCGGGATCAAACGTGATCATGCGCTCGGAGTCGGTCTGGCTCTTCTTGATGCGCTTGGCCGTCTCCTCGGCGGTCATCGAGATGTTGATGGCGTTGCCGTAGCTCTTGCTCATCTTGCGACCGTCCAGGCCGGGCAGCAGCGGGGTCTCGGACAGCAGTGCGTCGACCTCGGGGAACACCTTGCCGTAGCGGTTGTTAAAGCGGCGGGCGATGGTGCGGGTGAGTTCGATGTGCGGCAGCTGGTCGCGACCGACCGGCACCACGTTGCCCTTGCAGAACAGGATGTCGCAGGCCTGGTGCACCGGGTAGGTGAGCAGGAGGCCGGTAAGCTCGTGGCCCGATGCCTCCATCTCGGCCTTGACGGTGGGGTTGCGCGCCAGCTCGGCCTCGGACACCAGCGACAGGAACGGCAGCATGAGCTGGTTGGCGGCGGGCACGGCGGAGTGCGCGTAGATCATGGTCTTGTCGGGGTCGATACCGCAGGCAAGGTAGTCCATGACCATGTTGTACACGTTGTCCTGGATGTGCTCGGTGGTGTCGCGGTCGGTGATGACCTGGTAGTCGGCGATGAGCACGTTGGTCTTGGCGCCCATGTTCTGCAGCTCAACGCGGCCCTTGAGGGTGCCAAAGTAGTGGCCCAGGTGCAGACGGCCGGTGGGGCGGTCACCGGTAAGCATGGTGAACTTCTCGGGCGTCTTGGCCAGGCCCTCGCGAATGGCGTTGCTCTTTTGCAGCGCGACTTCGTAGCTGTTCTCGTTTGGCATGATTGCTCCTAACATATGTTCATGGGTCAAGATGATAACGCGTTTATTGGAGGGCCGGGAGGGGAGGCGGCTTGCGCGCTGGGTGCGGCCCGGCCGCGCTTGGTCAGCGGCGCCCGGGCACATCCTCGGCAGCTTACCCTAGAGCTTGTGGTGGCGCTCTTCCTTACGATCCTCTGCTGCCTGCTCCTCCTGCTTAAAAGCAGGGTCGTCGGGGGTTACCAGCTCGTCCTCGTGTGTGCGCTTGTTGTAATGGTGACGCAGCACGGGCTCAAACAGGTGCAGGTGCTTGGCGAAGGCCGCCGAGCCAATGGCGAGCACGGTAAAGATGAGCACGCGCATGGGGACCTCGACCTGATTGATGGCGGCGGCGCCGGCCGAAAGCAAAATGCACCAGGCGTAGATGAGCAGTACGGCCTGCTTTTGGTTGTAGCCCTCTTGAATGAGGCGGTGGTGGATGTGGCCCTTGTCGGCCTGCCCGATGCTAATGTGGGCGCGCTTACGGCGCACGATAGCGCTGAACGTATCGATGATGGGCACGCCGGCTACGATGAGCGGGATGATGAGCGAGGTAAGCGCGGCGGTGCGGCTCACGTTGAGCAGCGAGATGGAACCCAGCGCAAAGCCCAGAAGCAGCGACCCCGAGTCGCCCAAGAAGATGCTCGCGGGGTTGAAGTTATAGCGCAAGAAGGCGAGGCAAGAGCCAAAGAGCGCGATGGAGAGCGCGGCAGCGTCGATGCGGCCCGAGAGCGCGGCGACCGAAAACATCGTGAACGACGCGATGCCGCAGATGCCCGTGGCCAGACCGTCGAGGCCGTCGATAAGGTTGATGATGTTGGTGAACGCCACAAGGTAGACAATGGTGATGGGGTAGGCGAGCCAGCCGAGCATGATCTCGCCAGGAGCAAACGGGTTGACGATGACGCCGATGCGCAGGCCGCCCACGCAGGCGATGAGTGCGGCGAGGGCCTGGCCGGCCAGCTTTTGCTTGGGCTTAAGCTGGTAGACGTCGTCGATCACGCCGGTCGCAAAGATGACGGTAAAAGAAAGCGCAAGTATGGGGTAGCTGATGTGCAGACGGGGGTGGGGCACCAAAACGGGCGGCCAGCCCAGGTACCAGGTGCCTAGGATGTGAACAATGCAGGCGACGACGAGGCCCAAAAAGACCGCCGTGCCACCCATGCGCGGGATGGGCTTGGTGTTGATGCGGCGCTTGGAAGGATAGTCGACGGCGTCGAGCTTGATTGCCAGGCGCTTGACCAGGGGCACCGTAAGGAAGGTCGTGATAAAAGCCGCGACCGCCACGCATAGGTACGGTATGAAGCTCGTGGAGGAAGCCATGAATCGATAAACCGCCAAGCGTCGAAGGAAAAGGTCAAAGGATGCCACGCCGCAAAGGGTATAGCTGATCCATGATACTCGACCAAGAAGGGTGTGAGGAATTGCACGGGGCGATAATCACGCGCTTACCAGATATTCGAGTGATAGTGGGGCTCTGCCTGGTGCCTTTTGGGAATCATGGCGGGATTTGCAATGGCGATTTTCGGCAAAAGAAAACCACCCCCCACGTTACGAAAATGAACCCACCTAAAACAGGTGGGTGCCCTCATCGACTGTTCCAGCGTCCTTAACAACGAAGGATACCTGTACTAGGTACGACTGTGTGGGCTCCCTAAATAAACGCGACGGTTCACCCAGTTGCTCCGCGGGGGGCGGAATACCTACATCATAAAGCGGCACTTTGTGGATTCCAGTCTTGACATTACAAAAATCGTGTCGGACGATTACGGCGCCTTGGGCTCGAGCCGTCTGTGCGGTTGGCCCTTTTGCGTTTGAGCTGCTGAATCGTTGTTTTGGAGCATGTTTTTATGCCGACGTCGTTGACCGAACTTTTTTCGCCCGCCTGCCATTTGTGTCCGCGCCGCTGCGGTGCGGCGCGCGATGAGGGCGCGCCCGGCGTATGCGGTGCTAACGACACGCTCAAGGTGGCCCGCGCCGCGCTTCATATGTGGGAGGAGCCGCCTATCTCGGGCGAGGCCGGTTCGGGCACGATCTTCTTTAGCGGCTGCTCGCTCAAATGCGTCTATTGTCAGAACCACGAGATCTCGACGGGCAATTTTGGGGTTGAGATTTCGCCTGAGCGCTTGGTCGAGATCATGTTGGAGCTGCAGGACCAGGGTGCCAACAATATTAACCTGGTGACGGCGACGCACTATGCGCACCTGCTGCCGGCTGCGATTAGCGCGGCACGGGCGCGCGGGCTGGCCATCCCAATCGTCTACAACACGAGCGGTTATGAGCGTGCGAGTGCCGTGTCGGCGCTCGGCGATCTGGTCGATGTGTGGCTTACCGACTTTAAATATGCCGATGCGGCGCTTGCGCAGTCGCTCTCTCACATTAAGGATTACCCGCGTGTGGCCGTGTCGGGCCTGGCTCAGATGGCGCGCGAAATCGAGCGCCGCGGGGGAGAGCTGGTGGACGAGGACGGGCTCATGAAGCGCGGCATGATCGTGCGCCATCTGGTACTGCCGGGACATGCAGACGATTCGTGTCGCGTGCTGGACCTGGTGTGGCAGACGGTGGGCGATGTGCCGATCTCGGTCATGAACCAGTACACGCCCAATGCGCTCATGCGCGAGCAGGGCGGCGACCTGGCGCGTGCTGTGACGCGCGAGGAATACGAGCAGGTGCTCGACCATGCCGATGACCTTGGCTTTACGACGATGTTCTGGCAAGAGGGCGGCGCGGTAGACGAGAGCTTTACCCCGGCCTTCGACACCACCGGCGTCCTCACCAGCGCAAAGTAGCGCGTTCACCGATGATTTTTCTGGGACGGGGATTAAAAAATCATCGAGAGGATCTCTTGCTCGAAAGGTAGTCAAAATGGCCCGTCTCAAAAAGACTGGTTATTGGGCGTTGACAGTTGGCGAGCCGTAGGTAAAATATCGACTTGTCCTGGGGACGTAGCTCAGTTGGGAGAGCGCTGCCGTCGCATGGCAGAGGCCGAGGGTTCGACTCCCTTCGTCTCCACCCTTGGATTTGATAAGCCGCTGACATTGTGTCGGCGGCTTTTTTTAAAAAGAAAGGGCGGTACCATGGCCGAGCTTGAGTCCCAACCATTGTCTGACGAGGAGCGCGCCGAGTTGGAAGAGCTCCGCGCCGAGAAGGCCCGCCGCGAGGCTCAGGAAGAGGCTCGTCGCGAGCGTGAGGAGCTGGCTGCCCTGCGTGCCGAGCGCGCAAAGGCCGAGGAGGCCGCCGCGAATGCCGCATCCGAGCGCAAGCCCATGCCCGCACCCAAGTCCGCCGCCGCGAAGCCTGCGCCTGCCGCACCCAAACCTCAACCTAAAAAGGTGGCTCATCCCAAGCCCGCCGAGCCCAAGCCGAGTCGTGACGAGATGACCTTTGCCCAGCGCATGGTCACCTCCAAGGAGCCTACGGGTGAGAATGAGATCCCCGGCATGGCTCCGGCTCAAAAAATCATCATTGTGCTCGCCCTCATCGCGTTTATCGTCTTTATGGTCTACACGATCACCGGCAGCATGGGCCTGCACTAACCTGTTCGCGCCGGGCTCCATGCCCGCACGTCCGCCTCGTCCAACCCTCAAATTCTGTACCACGCATCCGAAAGGTCGCCCCATGGCTTTGACCGACATCTCGCATCCCACCGACATTGCAATGCTCACCGATCTGTACGAGCTCACTATGGCCCAGGGCCTGTGGGAGAGCGGCAAGGCCAATGAGCAGGGTTGCTTTACGGCATTTTACCGTGACCATCCCTTTGGCAGCGCGTATGCCGTCATGTGCGGCACCGCCGAGCTGCCCGAGCTGGTCGAGAACCTGCGCTTTACGCCCGAGGACATCGACTATCTAGCTTCGCTCCAGGCTCCGGCCGGCGGCGCGATGTTTAAGCCTGCATTCCTCGACTACCTGCGCAACTTCCGCGCGCACGTGAACATCGACGCCGTGCCCGAGGGCGAGCTCGTCTTTCCGCGCGAGCCCATGGTGCGCGTCACCGGCCCGGCGCTGGAGTGCCAGCTGCTCGAGACAGCGCTGCTCAACATCGTCGGCTTCCAGACACTTGTCGCCACCAAGACGGCGCGCGTGGTGTTGGCGGCGGACGGTCGTCCCGTGGCCGAGTTTGGTCTTCGCCGCGCCCAGGGTCCCGATGGCGGCCTGGCCGTCGCGCGCGCGAGCTACGTTGCCGGCTGTTCCTCTACGTCTAATGTGCTCGCCGGTCGCCGCTACGGTATTCCCGTCTTTGGCACGCATGCGCACAGCTGGGTGATGAGCTTCGATTCCGAGCTCGAGGCCTTCCGTGCCTTTGCCAAGTCGAGCCCCAAGAACTGCACGCTGCTCATCGACACCTACGATGTGCGCGAGGGCTGCGAGCATGCCATTACGGTTGCCAAGGAGATGGAGGCGGTGGGCGAGCGTCTGTCGGCTATTCGCATCGACTCGGGCGACCTCGCCAAGCTGTCCAAGTATGTCCGCGGCCGTTTTGATGCCGAGGGGCTGCCTTATGTGGGGATCTCGGTTTCCAACGATTTGGACGAGTACACGATCCAGTCGCTGCTCGACCAGGGTGCGCCTATCGACAGCTTTGGCGTGGGCACTAAGCTCGCGACTTGCTACGACCAACCGGCGCTGGGCGGCGTGTACAAGCTTTCCGCCCGCCGTGCGAGCGAGGCGGACCCGTGGACGCCGGTGGTCAAGCTCTCCGAGCAGCCCTACAAGCGCACGATTCCGGGCGTGCAGCGCGTGCGCCGTTATTACGACGGCTTTGGCGGCCCGATCTGCGACATGATCTATGACGAGGACCATCTGGCGGGGGAGGGCGCCGCGCGCGGCAATACCCTCGTGGCCGTGAACGATGCCGCTCTGGTGACCGATGTGTCCGAGCTTGAGTATCGCGAGCTGCTGGCGCCGATCGTGCGCAATGGCAGCGCCGTTGCCCCGCGCGAGAGCATTGAGGACGCACGAGAGCGTTGCACCTGGGCGCTTGACCATCTTGATCCGGTCTACAAGCGCTTCCTGTACCCGCAGACCTATGTGGTGGGCATGGAGCAGGGCCTGGCACAGGTGCGCGACGAGCTCGTGCGCAAGAACATGGCCGCGGCTTCCGCCTTTCCCTGGGCTCACTAATGAACTTGGGCGGTAGGGGCGAATTGCGTTCCCTCGGCCGCCAGCACGCCGGTTCGCTGAACAGTTGATTGGTCTGACGTATGACGACTTCTTATAAAACGATGGTGGTAAAGATCGGTTCGTCCACGGTGGTGGGCGCCGACGGCAAGGTCAACCGCTCCTTTATCGGCGGGCTTGCCGATCAGGCCGCAGCCCTGCGCAAGCTCGGCTGGCGCCTGGTCGTGGTGAGCTCGGGCGCTATCGCCTGCGGCTATCCCGTGCTGGGCTTCGACCGCAAGCCGGTCGGCGACTTGCCGAGCCTGCAGGCCTGCGCCTCGGCCGGTCAGTGCATCATCTCGTCGGCCTACGACGAGGAGTTTCATGCGCGCGACCTGCTCACCTCGCTCGTGCTGCTCACGCGCCACGATACGGCCCGCCGCACGTCCTACCTGCACGCGCGCGACGCCCTGCTGCGCCTGGTGGAGCTTGGCGTGGTGCCGGTCGTCAACGAGAACGATACCGTTACCGTCGATGAGATTAAGTTTGGCGACAACGACACACTGGCGGCGCTTGTAAGCTGCCTGGTTTCTGCCGATCTGTGCGTGACGCTCTCGGACATCGATGGGCTCTATACCGCTAATCCGCATGAGGACCCCACGGCCGAGTTTGTCCCGGTCGTGCATAAGATCGATGCCAAGATTATCGCCTCGGCGGGCGATTCTTCCACATCGGTGGGTACGGGCGGCATGATTACCAAGATTCGTGCGAGCCGCATTCTGATGACGGCGGGCATTCAGAGCGTGATTTGCTCGGGCGAGGAGCCCGATGCACTCGTGCGCCTCGCCCGCGGCGAGAGCGTGGGCACGCTGTTCGATCCGCCGGCGGAGCGCCTGGACATTGCGCCCCGCAAGCTGTGGATCGCGCTGGGTGACAAGGCGCATGGCTCGGTGACGGTCGATGATGGTGCTGCGAAGGCGCTGATCAGCCGTGGCTCGTCCCTGCTTGCGGTGGGTATTCGCGAGGTCGATGGCGCGTTTGCCGAGGGCGATGTGCTCGACGTGTGCGACCCGAGCGGCATGGTTGTCGCCCGCGGTATCGCCGAAGCCGATTCGGACGTGCTGGAGCTTGCGGCAGGACGCCGCCAGGACCAGATTGCTAGCAACCGCCTGCTGGCAGACCTGGCCGAGAAGCCTGCAATCCACCGAGATAATTTGATCGTCTTTGCCTAACGGGTCGACGCTGCGCGCCGCCCAGAGCGACAATTTGTCATTCAAAAGGCGAGGCATTACCACCAGGTCTATGCCTAACCAATTGACACTGCAAACGCCCCTAAGCGGCAATCTGACGTTCAATCGTCGGGCATGACCAAAAGGTCAATGCCCTCCTATTTCACGTCACCTTGCTCGCTTAGGGGCGTTTTCGCTTTCCGTCCTCTACCTGTGGCATCGTCATTGCCGGCACTTGGGGACGTTCCTTTTGTGCCGGCAGTTGGGGACACTCCTTTGCTAGAAGATCTGGCGCAGGTCTCCGCGGTTGAGGGCTTCGTCGAAGAGGTGCTTGAACACCACGCTGCCGTGCAAGCCATCGTGCTCAAACTCGTTGGTCACCCAGGCGTGCGAGTTGCCAATGCGGCTGAGCGTGTCGAGCTGCAGGCTCGAATCGACGTACATGTCGTCGAAGTACACCGCAGCCTGGAGTGGTACTTCGTTGCAGGCCAGGCGCTGCGGGTCGTAGATCTTGTCCCAGCTGGTGTCTTCCATCAGCAGATCCATGGCGAGCTTGAAGGGCTTGAGCTCGGGCATCTGCTCAAACATCCACGGGAACATAGCCTCACCGGTAAACATGAGCGGGCGCGCGAGCGTGTCGAACTCGGCGCGGTGCGCCTTCTCTTCTGCCGCGGCCCAGCGGATGGGCATGGTGTCGCCATCGGCGTAGATGAACTCCTGCAGCGTCCAGTACAGCGGATTCGTGCGTGTGCTGGTGCGCTCGAAGGCGTGCATCAAAAAGCTGTCGGATACCGAGGAACCGCAGCTCAACGTACCGTCGCCATCAACAAACGCGTGGTCGATAATCCAGTGCATGCGCTCAAAGCTCGGCTTCATGCCAAAGTCGCTGCCCATGAGCTGCAGGCGCTCGACCGTCATCGGCGAGCCGTCGGGCAGTGCGGGCTTTTGCTCCTCGAGGGCATCTGCCAGGGCCGCCACGCGTTCGACGTCGGCGGGGTAGCGGTCATAATACTGCTGGGTCTTGGCCGCCATGCGCGGGAAGGTGTGCGCGTAGACCTCGCTGGCGCTCGCCGGCACGTGCGGAATGCCGCCGCAGGTAAAGCTTGCCGCCACGCCCTCGGGGAAAAGCGATAGATAGCTCAACGTCAAAAAGCCGCCGTAGCTCTGCCCGAGTGTGACCCAGGGCTTGCCGCCAAAGCCCACCAGGCGCAGGTAC
Source organism: Collinsella sp. (assembly GCA_019419585.1). GTDB lineage: Bacteria > Actinomycetota > Coriobacteriia > Coriobacteriales > Coriobacteriaceae > Collinsella. The sequence goes on from DXZQ01000003.1 coordinate 11,758, forward strand.
TCAAAGTCGCGCACGATGGAACTGGCGAGGTGGCGCTTGAGAAAGTCCGCCTGCGAGCGTGCGGCATCGGCTCCTGCTGCCTCGGCGCGATCGCCCAGAGCCGCGATCGTACGCCCGTCTACGCAGCTGCTGCGCCCGGTACCTCGCTGGTCGGGCAGCACGACGCGGAAATGCTTGACGGCCTCCTCGATCCAGCCATCGCTTGTGGGCGACAGCGGACGCGGGCTCTCGCCGCCGGGGCCGCCCTGCAAAAAGAGGAGGAGCGGCAAGTCGTCGTTAATGCGGTCGGGCGCGCAAACCACGCGGTAGAAGAGCTTGATGCTTTCGGGTGCACCGGCGATGGGCGCCGGCATTGCGCCGCGGCGCATGGTACTGCCGACCGCCAAAAGCATGGGCTCCAGGCCGCGCCAGTCGAGGGGGACGTCGATGCTGTGGTCCTCGACGTAAAGGCCGGGGACGTGGTACGAAGTGATGAGGGCCATGTGAGTCTTCCGTTCGTTGCGGTGTTTCGGGTTGACCAATTCTACCGCCGCGGGCGAGGCCATGCGCAAATCGGCTACCATGGTTGCAAACTTCTAGGAGAAAGGGCCGCCTATGTCGGTCGATATAGCCACGTATGTCCATGATCTTGCCGTTGCCGCCAAGGCAGCGTCGGCCTCGCTTGCCACGGCGAGCAACGAGCAGCGCCAGGAAGCCGTGCGCGCCATGGCCGCAGCACTGCGCAACGGTGTCGACTCCATCGTCGCCGCCAACGAGCTCGATATGTCCGCCGCGCGCGATGCGGGCACCTCGGCCGGACTGCTCGATCGCCTGCTGCTGACGCCCGAGCGCGTCGAGGGCATGGCCGCCGGACTGGAAAAGCTCGCCGAGCTGCCCGATCCCGTGGGCCGCGTGCTCGACCACCGTGTGCTTGCAAGCGGCGTGGACCTCACCCGCGTGAGCGTGCCGTTGGGCCTGGTCGCCATGGTGTATGAGGCGCGCCCCAACGTGACGGCCGACGCCGCGGGCATCTGCATCCGCACCGGCAACGCCTGCATTCTTCGCGGCGGCTCGCTGGCCTATCACTCGTGTGCCATGATCGCCGAGCTGCTGGCCGATGCGCTCGAGGCCAAGGGCTTCCCGCGCGAGGCCGTGTCGATGATCGAGTCCACCGACCGCGAGGCCACCGGCGAGCTCATGAAGCTCCGCGGCATTGTCGACGTACTCATTCCGCGCGGCGGTGCAGGCCTGATCCAGCGCTGCGTGCGCGAGTCGCTTGTGCCGGTGATCGAGACGGGCACGGGCAACTGCCACATCTACGTGCATGAGTCCGCCGACTTTGATAAGGCGCTCAACATTATCGTTAATGCCAAGACCCAGCGCGTAGGCGTGTGCAATGCCGCCGAGTCGCTGCTGGTCGACCATGCTGTGGCCAATGTGTTTTTGCCTGCGGTCGTTGCCGTGCTGCACGACCACGGCGTGCTCATTCACGGCGACGAGTCCACGTGCGCCGCGTGCGCCGACGCCGGCTTTGTGGAGGGCGGTGACTACGTCGCCGCGACTGAGGAGGACTGGGGTCGCGAGTACCTGGCGCTCGAGATGAGCGTGAAGGTCGTGGCAGACGAGGACGAGGCCATCGCACACATCAACCGCTACGGCACGATGCACTCCGAGGCCATCGTTGCCGAGGACACGGATGCTTGCGAGCGCTTCCTGGATGCGGTCGATGCCTCGGCCGTGTACGCCAACGCCAGCACGCGCTTCACCGACGGCGGCGAGTTTGGCCTGGGCGCCGAGATCGGCATCTCGACCCAAAAGCTTCACGCCCGCGGACCCTTCGCCGCCGAGGCCCTCACCACCTACAAATACAAGCTCCGCGGCACCGGTCAGGTTCGCCCCTAAACCTCTCGCAAACGAAAAACCACCACAAAGGTGCCTGTCCCCTTTGTGGTGGTTTTAATGTTAGGCCTGGAAGGTGTCGCGGTCGGGGGCGAAGGACTGCATTGCTGCGATGGTGCGGTCGAAGAGCTCGGGGAGCTCCCAGCCCAGCATCTCGGCGCCCTGCGAAATCACGTCGCGCGAGCAGCCGGCAGCAAAGCGCTTATCCTTGAACTTTTTCTTGAGCGACTTAGTCGTAAAGTCCATGACGCTTTTGCTCGGACGCATGATCACGGCAGCACCGATCAGGCCGGTGAGCTCGTCGCAGGCAAACAGGATCTTTTCCATCTGCAGCTCGGGCTTGGGCAGCGAAGAGTTGAAATCGGACGTGTGCGTCTGGATGGCGCGGATGAGCTCAGGCGATGCGCCCTCGCCCTCAAGAATCTCGGCCGCATAGATAGTGTGGTTCATGGGGTCGTCCTCATGTTCCTCCCAATCCAGGTCGTGCAGCAGACCGACGATGCCCCAAAACTCCTCGTTCTCGGGGTCGAACTCGCGCGCAAAGTAGCGCATGGTGCCCTCGACCGTTTCGCCGTGGGTGATGTGGAACGGGTCCTTGTTGTGCTCGTTGAGCAATTCGAACGCACGGTCGCGGGTGATTCCGGCGGAAAGCAGCTCTGCCATAAAAGACTCCTTGTGCTCGTAGGTATCGCTAAGAATGAATACTACTAGAACGACTAGAGCGAAAAAACCACCACAAAGGTGCCTGTCCCCTTTGTGGTGGTTTTGGCGTGGGCAGGTTAGTTGAGGGCGGCTTGGGCTAGGCGGGCTTCGGCGGCCTCTTCGGTGACGCCCAGGGCCACGGCGAACTCCTCGATGGAGCGGCGCTTGGCTTCCTTGAGTACGCGCATGTAGTAGGAGCTGGGCTTTTTATCTGCTTCCTCGGCCTGGCGAATACGGTGCATCATGGTTTTTGCCACGCGAACCGTCTCGGGCGCGCCCAGCTTGAGCTGCTGCTTAAAGTGCGTCTCCTCGAGCGAGCTATTGCGCTCGGTAAAGGTGTCGCACTCCAGCTCATCGTAGTGGCTCAGCAGGTGCTCTGCATCTTGCTGGGAGATAGCGGCATGCAGACGGTCGGCCTGCGCCACGGGGTACATGAGAATCGTCTGCGCATGTCCCTGTTTGGTCTCGAGCAACAACATGGGCTGCGGTGTGTCGTCCCTAAAGCCGACGACGGTGCAGACTCCTTGACCCGGATGAATGACGTGTTGACCGATTGAGAACATGCTACCTCCAACTTATACGAATTTACGTATGTTAAGAATACCACGCTGACGTGCGCAAACCATCACTTTATGCAGGAAAAGCACACAACTCCGATAGGTAAGAGTATTCGATAAATAGAACGGCTTATTCATACGTTTATGCATTTCTAGAACGTGTATAAACAGCAGGCAAACCGCCACCTTTGTACCGCCGCGCAAGAGCGGTAGTCATTTTTGTGCATATGCAATATCTATTAGCTTTACCCTGCGACAGTAGTTACCGCTTGTGATAGAGTGCTACAAACTCTGGCTTTTGCCCTACGAGTGACCAAGAGCTCGGGGGCTTTAACACAAGGAGGATCTATGCCCGAGAAGATTGAAGAGCTGGTACGCGCTGCGCTTGCTGCGGCCCAGGAGGCCGGCGACCTTTCCGCATTTGAACTTGACGATTGCGCTATCGAGCGACCGGCTGATACTTCTCATGGCGAGTGGACCTCCACCATGGCCCTGAAGTCCGCCAAGCTGGCTCACTGCGCCCCGCGCAAGATCGCCGAGGCCGTCGTCGCCCATATGCCCAAGGACCCCGCAATCGAGAAGGTCGAGATCGCCGGTCCTGGCTTCATCAACTTCTACCTCTCCGTCGCCGTCAAGAACGCCATCTTTGGCGAGGCCCGCGAGAAGGGTATGGACTTCGCTAAGTCCAACGTCGGTGGCGGCCTGAAGACTCAGGTCGAGTTCGTCTCCGCCAACCCCGTCGGCCCCATGCACATCGGTCATGGCCGCTGGGCCGCTCTGGGCGACTCCCTTTGCCGTGTGATGGACCACGCCGGTTACGACATCCAGCGTGAGTTCTACATCAACGACCACGGCTCTCAGATGAACACCTTCGGTAACTCCATCAGCACGCGCTATATGCAGCTTGCCGACATCATCGCCAAGCAGGGCGTGGATATCGACGAGGCTCACAAGCTTCTGATCGCCGACCGCGACGCCTTTGTTGCCGACGAGAACGACGAGCACCCCGAGACCCATCCGTATCAGGACAACTTTGCCGAGACTCTGGGCAAGGACTCCTACGGCGGCGACTACATTATTGACGAGGCTGCCGAGTTCTGGCGCACCGACGGCGATAAGTGGGTCGACGCCGATCCTCAGGAGCGCATGGAGAGCTTCCGCGAGCGCGGCTACGTGAAGATGGTCGACAACATGCGCGACCTCTGCCACGCCGTCAATTGCGACTTCGATCGTTGGTACTCCGAGCGTTCGCTGTACGTGAAGGACACCGAGGGTGAGACCGCCGGCACCTCCGCCGTTGACCGCGCTTTTGAGAAGCTCGACAAGATGGGCTACCTCTATACCAAGGACGGCGCCCTGTGGTTCCGCTCCACCGACCTGGGCGATGACAAGGACCGCGTCCTGATCAAGTCCGACGGCGAGTACACCTACTTCGCCTCCGACGTTGCCTATCACTGGGATAAGTTCCAGCGCGTCGACCACGTCATCGACATCTGGGGCGCCGACCACCACGGCTACATCGAGCGCGTCCGCTGCGTCTGCGACGCTCTGGGTTACCCCGGCAAGTTTGAGGTTCTGCTGGGCCAGCTCGTCAACCTGCTGCGCAACGGCAAGCCCGTCCGTATGTCCAAGCGTAAGGGCACCATGGTGACCCTGCAGGAGCTCGTCGACGAGGTCGGCTCCGACGCTGCCCGTTACACGCTCATCTCCAAGAGCTCTAACCAGATGGTCGACTTCGATATCGAGGCCGTTAAGAAGCGCGATAACTCCAACCCGGTCTATTACGTGCAGTATGCTCACGCCCGCGTGTGCTCCATCCTGCGCCGTGCCGCCGACGTTACGCCTGAGCAGGCCGACGAGATGGGCATGAAGGCCGTTGCCGCCAAGGCCATCGGTGAGAACGTCGATTACTCGCTGCTGACCGACCCGACCGAGCTCGCTCTTTCGCGTAAGCTCAACGAGCTCACCGACCTCATCGCCAGCTGCGCTCGCGATCGCGCCCCGTTCCGTCTGACGCACTTTGCCGAGGAACTCGCCGGCGACTTCCACAGCTTCTATGCTGCCTGTCAGGTTCTGCCGAGCGAGGGCCGTCCCGTCGACCCCGAGCTTTCGCGTGCCCGTCTGGCCGCTTGCGATGCCGTCCGCGTGACGCTCGCCCTGGTGCTCACCCTCGTTGGCGTCTCCGCGCCCGAGCAGATGTAATCTGCGGTTCATTTGACCGTGTAGGTTCGGCTTTGCTGAGCCCTATAAGCCCGATCTCCATGCGAGGTCGGGCTTTTTGCGTTTGGCGGGGCTTTTTGGCGTGTTAGAAAATGCTACAAAAACGCAACTATACCGGTTTACTCCGATGAATTGAGAAAGTCCAACTACGCCGGTTTTTCGCTAAAAAGAGCAAGGCGTCTACCTGCGGTTTTAGTTCAACAGGTTTCGGAGCGGCCGCGGTTGAGCGATTCATCGTAGTAAACCGCCATAGTTTTGGCGGAGGCAGCCTGATTTGTGGGTGGTAAACCAAAGAGTGCCCCTTTTGACTAGTCGTTTAAGAGCGTTCCCAATGACTAAGTTGCAGGTGGTTGCGGTTGTGTTACACTAACGCTGCGTATATGACGCAATCATCTCGATACAGATCAATGATGTCCGTCGTCTTGAACGGAACTAGACTGTTTAGCCGCCCTGAAGGTTTATGCAGGGAGCATGTGATCACAGGGCTTGAAAAGAAAGTTGAGCAAACACTGTGTCTGATCAACAGCAAGAAAACGAAATAACGACGACGCAGGCCGCTCCCGCTGCACCGGTTGCGTCGGACCAGGTCGCGGCGCCCGCGCAAGCCTCGGCTCCTGAGACGCCTAAGGCTGCTTCGATGCCTACGCCTTCAGCGGCTGAGAAGGCCGTGCCTGCAACTGGTGAGGAGGCTGCTCCGGCAAAGCCCAAGCGCACGCGCCGCACGGCCAAGCCTACCACTGACGGCGAGGAGGTCACCAAGCCCAAGCGCCGTACCACGCGCACGACGCGCGCCAAGCGCACCGTTGCAGCTGACTCCTCGGCGCCGATTTCCGATGAGGTCGCGCAGGCACGTGCGTTGGCACAGATTAGCGAGGCTCAGGTGGTGCGCGCCCGCCGTCGTGCTGCCGAGCGCGAGGCCGCGGCTCTGACCGAGCTTGCAGCTCCGTCTGTGCCCGAGACGCCTGCCGCCGACCAGCCGACCGAGAAGCCGGCACCGCGCACACGCCGTCTCACGGCTGCTAAAGCCGAGCAGGTTGCTGAACAGGCAACCCCCGAGCTCACTGAGGCTTCGGTCCGTTCCGCGGCGGGGGAGGGCACATCGCCTGCTGAGCCCGCTGCGCCTGTCGAGGCCAGCGAAGTTCCCGTTGTCGATCCGGCTTTGCGCCCGCACCGTCGCGGTCGCAAGCCCAAGGCCTTCGTCGAGGCAGAGAAGGCCGCAGCCGCAGCTGCAGCCGCTCGGGATGCTGCGGCGACCGCCGAGTCTGCAACCGCTGCCGATGCACCCGTCCAGGATGCTACGACTTCCGAGGCCGCTCCCGCCGATGTCGAGCCCGCCGACGTCCGTCCTGGTCGCAGCCATCGTACTGCTGCTAAGCGCACGTCCAAGGCCAAGGCTGCCAAGAGGGGTGCGTCCGAGGATTCCGCCGAGACGACCGCCGATGCATCGACTGATGCCGCCGAGCCCCAAGACGTCGAACAGTCTGCGTCCGAGAAGCCCAAGCGCGGTCGTAAGAAGTCCGCTAAGGCCAAGGCGTCCGAGCAGCAGGCTGATGCCGAAGCGCAGATTGTTTCCGGCGCCGAGGCCAATGACGCCGCTGCGGCCAATGCCGGCGCCGCCGCAACCGATGACGCCGCGCCCGCTGAGGCCGATGACAACGCTCGCCCCAACCGTCGCCAGCACAAGCGCAACGAGGAGCGCAACGAGCGCAAGGACGAGCGCAACAACGACCGTCGCAACCGCCAGCGCGATCGCAAACAGCGCAACAAGGAGCGTAACGCCGCCCCCACCGAGCCCACGCTTTCGCGCGAGGAGCTCGCTGCCATGAAGGTTGCCGAACTTCGCGAGAAGGCCAAGGAGTTCGAGATCGAGACGACCGGCAAGAAGAAGGCCGAGCTCGTCGAGGAAATCTACGTCACCGCTGCGAAGGCCGAGGGCTTCCGCGACATCAAGGGCATTCTGCAGATTCGCCCGGACAGCTCCGGCATCATCCACGCCCATGGCTACATGAAGTCCAACGACGACGCCTTCGTGCCCGCCTACCTCATCCGCTCCGCGCGCCTGCGCACGGGCGACGTCATCGAGGGCTCGCTGCGTCCTTCGCGCGGCGGCGACAAGCGCGCCGGCCTCGCCAAAATCACGACCGTCAACGGTCTGGACCCCGAGCAGATTCGCAACCGTCCCAAGTTCGGCGACCTCACCCCGGTCTATCCCAACGAGCCGCTGCGCATGGAGCACGGCAAGGACTCTATTACCGGTCGCGCCATCGACATCGTGTCACCGATCGGCAAGGGCCAGCGCGGCCTGATCGTGTCCCCGCCCAAGGCCGGCAAGACCACGATCCTCAAGAAGATCTGCCAGTCTATCTCGATTAACAACCCCGAGGTGCACCTCATCTGCCTGCTCGTCGACGAGCGCCCCGAAGAGGTCACCGATATGCAGCGTTCCATCAAGGGCGAGGTTGTGGCGTCGACCTTCGATATGCCCGCCGACAACCACACTCGCGTGGCAGAGCTCGTCATCGAGCGCGCCAAGCGCATCGTGGAGCTGGGTGGCGACGTCGTGGTGGTGCTCGACTCCATCACGCGTCTTGCCCGCGCCTATAACTTGGCGGCGCCCGCCTCAGGCCGCATCCTTTCGGGCGGCGTCGATTCGGCGGCACTGTATCCGCCCAAGCGCTTCCTGGGTGCAGCCCGCAATATCGAGAACGGCGGCTCGCTCACCATCCTGGCCTCTGCCCTCATCGACACCGGTTCCAAGATGGACGAGGTCATTTTCGAGGAGTTCAAGGGCACCGGCAACATGGAGCTTAAGCTCGACCGCGACCTGGCCGACCGCCGCATCTTCCCGGCTATCGACCCCGTTGCCTCCGGTACGCGTAACGAGGACCTGTTGGTCGACGAGCAGATGCGTCCGTTTGTCTTTGGTCTGCGTCGCATTCTTGCCGGCATGAACAATACCGAGCGTGCGGCGGCGTCGTTTATCAAGGGTCTGAAGGGCACCAACACCAACCAGGAGTTCCTGGTGCGTTCGGCCAAAAAACACAGCGACTACGAGCAGACGTTCTAGGTTGTCATCCACGCGCTGCGATAGTCATCAATGCGATAAAGGGTCGGGGCTTTGAGCCTCGGCCCCTTTCCATTGCGCCGCTCCGCGCTTATTTTTGACCGTAAGACCGACGAGCAGCAGGTTTCCCGTTTCAATCCGACATCGTCGCTTGCAATCGGCAGGGTGGTTTCGCATAATAGCTTTTAAGCTTCGCGACGGAAAACGCAGATGAAACGAACCATATACCGTTGCTTTGGGGCATAGCCCCGCCTCATCTTCTCTCGCGCAGCCAACTGAATGATGCGATTTGGGTGCTGGAAGATGGGGAGAGCTCATGGCTTCTTCTGATGCAACACAACGAGCAGTCCTTGCCGGACTTTCGTGCGGGATCGGTCTTGCCGCTCCCGTGGTTATGTATGCCGCGACGCTGCCGTTTTCGTCGGTGAACGAGACGGTCGTGGCGGGTGCGGTTCCCTTCGCCGTGGGCGCGGTGGCGGGCGTGGGTATCTATGCCGCCTCGCTGGGTATCTCCGAGTACCGTGTGCAGCGTGAAGAGCGTCTGTTCCAGCCCGATGCCATGGGCGGTGCCGCCAATCTCAATCAGCATCAAAGCGAGTTCAAGACCGCCTCGATTCCAGCTCAGCAGCAGGATGCGACTCCTTACGCTGCGACTTCTGCTTCTCAGGCTCAGTCGGAGCAGTCTACCTCGGCATTCCTTTCCGGCCTGACTGGTGCGTTCCAGCGCCGTCATGCCGATGATGGTGTCCCTACCATCGCTCGAGCCGCAGATGCCATGGACGAGGCCGAGGCTTGGTCCATGATCGACAGCATGCTCGACGACGATTCGCCGGTGAGCTGCGACCCTGCGCGCTCGCGCGACGTCTATCAAGTCGCCATCGACGAGCTCACCAACGGCGGGCAGACCGGCTCCTTCAATCGCGACGACATCGCCGCCGCGGCACGCGCCGTGTCTGGCTCCCAGGCCGCCCCTGCGGGCAGCACGGCGGCTTTCGTGGCACTCGTCGCCAACGCGGCAGCCAATAACGCCTACAGCGCTACTTCGGCGGACGTGGACGCTTCTGCCGACAATTCGTACGTTGATGAAGCCATGGCCGCGGACGAGGAGGCCGTTGCCGCCCGCCGTGCCGCCGAAAGCTCGCTTTGGGGCGCTCCTGCCCAGCAGCAGGCGGCCGAGGCAGCGCCGTACAATGCAAACCTCGCCAGCATGCCTATCATCTCCGGTGCCGCGGACATCGATCTCGATGACCTCGATGAGCCTGCAGCCATTACCGCATCGATTGATGCCCAAGATCGCATCGACACTGGCGACCTTCCGGACGCCTCGCTCGAGGTTGATGTCCCCATGGCCGATTACACGGGCCACGAGGACATGTGGGCCGCCGCCACCGCGATTCTGGATGAGGTTGACGAGTCCGCTCCTGTTGTAGCGCCCGCTCCCGTCGCTGCCCCTCAGCCTGCTGCCCCCGCCTATGTCGGCCGCCACAGCGCTGTGTTCCCCGAGGATACCGCCCGTATCTCGCGCGAGAGCATCGAGCGGGCCGAGGCTATTGCCGCCGGCATTATGGAAAATCGTCGTCACGAGCGCGTCAATCAGATCCTCGAGGAAGAGATCGAGCGCCTGCAGTCCTCTACCGCCAAGCGTACGGGCCGTGCCTATCTGAGCGTTATCGAGGGCGGTACCGCCAGCTTTGCGCCGCTTCGCGCGGAGGCATAACTTCTGCATGGTTAAGATCAATCGAAAATGGGCGGTCGTGACCTGCCTGATGGCGCTCTTGATCTGGGGCAATTCGCTGGTTCCCGGCTCGGGGTCGGGTTCGTTGAGCCTAACGGTCATGGAAGCTATTCGCTGTTTCTTGCACGGCGTGGGACTTCCATATGAATGGGTGACCAACTTTGTTGTTCGCAAGTGCGCGCATTTTTCCGAGTATATGGTGCTCGGCATCCTGGCAACGCACGCCTTTGATTTTGAGGGCCGGCGCACCTTTGACGTGCTGCTGCCCACGGCGGTGTTCCTGCTGCTGATTCCTTCGATTGACGAGACGATTCAGCTCTTTGTGCCGGGACGCGCCGGCATGATCACCGATGTGATGATCGACTGCTGTGGAGCGGCAACGGGCGTTGTACTCCGATATCTCTTACGGTCGCTGATGTGCGCCAAAAAAGCCGCCTAGGACGTATTGTTTGGTCCTAGGCGGCCTTTTTTATTTGAGGGCTTATATGAGGCGTGGTGGCGTCGTTCCGTAGGTCGGATTTGCCGAGCGCGCCACGCCCTGTGGGTGCGTCTGCTACTGAAGCGCCTGTGCGCCCAGGGCCAGGCAACCCATGATGCCCTGCTTGCCCTCGAGGCTGTTGTTGACGATGTAGTTATTGATGTCGTTGACCTCGGGCGTGACGATATAGCCGTTGAGCATTTCGGCGCACTTCTTGCGCGCGAGCGGCACGATGGGGGTGTGGTCGGCCACGCCGCCGCCGATGATGATCTTTTGCGGCGCGTAGCACAGCGTGTAGGTCATGAGCGCCTGTGCCAGATAGCCGGCGAGCAGGTCCATGGCCCCCGAGTCATCGGCCATGTCTCCGGCGCTCTTGCCATCCCAGCGCTTTCTAACGCCGGGGCCGGCGATGAGGCCCTCGAGGCAGTTGTCGTGGAAGGGGCAGCCGCTGTGCTCGCCAATGGTGTCGCGCGGGTCGCGCGTGACCAAGATGTGACCGGCCTCGGGGTGCATCATGCCGTGCACGAGCTGGCCGCCCGAGAGCACGCCGGCGCCCACGCCGGTGCCGATGGTCAGATACACCACGTCCGTGAGGCCTTGGGCGCAACCAAAGGTGACTTCGCCCAAGCAGGCGACGTTGACGTCGGTGTCGTAGCCGCAGGGAATATTGAGCTCGTTTTGGATAGTGCCCAGCAGGTCAAAGTAGCGCCATGCCGTCTTGGGGGTCTCTAGGATCTTGCCGTACTGCGGCGAAGCGGGGTTGACCGCGGTGGGGCCAAACGCGCCGATGCCCAGCGCGGCGATGCCCTTGTTCGCAAACCACGCGTTGACTGCCTCGATGGTCTCCTGCGGAGTCGTGGTCGCGATCTGCTCGCGCTCTAGGACCGTACCGTCCGCATAGCCCGTGGCGCAGACCATCTTGGTGCCGCCGGCCTCGAGCGCTCCGATAAGCTGCTGCTCTGCCATAATGTTCCTCTTTCTGGGACGAGTTGCTCCGTGACTAAAATATAGCGCTCTAAACCATTTAAGAAAGCGCTATAAAAAGAAGCCTCGCAACGCGGCGGGCGATGCGGGGCTTCTTTGGTTACTTTAGTTGCCGGGCCGTCCTTACCCGCGCGGGTTGATTTTATCACGTAGCGACTTGAGGTTCTCAAGCGCAGCGTTGAGCGTCTCGTCTCGCTTGGCAAAGTGGAAACGAATCAGATGGTTGACGGGCTCGCGGAAGAAGCTCGAGCCCGGAACGGCGCCCACGCCCACCTTGGAGGCCAAATCCTCGCAGAAGTCGAGGTCGCTGTCATAGCCAAACTCCGAGATATCCATCATCACGTAGTAGGCGCCCTGCGGCACGTTGTGCGTAAGGCCGATGCTGTCGAGTCCCTGACAGAACAGGTCGCGCTTGGCGGTGTAGAGGTCGAGGACCTCCTGGTAATAGCTGTCGTCGAAGTTGAGGGCGGTGACGACGGCTTCCTGCAGGGGAGCGGCGGCGCCTACGGTGAGGAAGTCGTGGACCTTCTTGATGCGCTCGGTGATCTGGGCTGGGGCAATGGTGTAGCCCAGACGCCAGCCGGTGATGGAGTACGTCTTAGACAGTGAGCTGCAGCTGATGGTGCGCTCAAACATGCCGGGCAGCGTGGCCATGTACACGTGCTCGTGGGGCGCGTAGACGATGTGTTCGTAGACTTCGTCGGTGATGCAGTAGGCGTCGTACTTTTTGCAGAGGTCGGCGATAAAGGTGAGCTCCTCGCGGGTAAAGACCTTGCCGCAGGGGTTGGACGGGTTGCACAGGACGATCGCCTTGGGATCGTTGTCGCGGAAGGCTGCCTCGAGCGTCTCGCGGTCAAAGTCGAATGTGGGCGGGTTGAGCGGCACGTAGATGGGCTCGGCGCCCGAAAGGATCGTGTCGGCGCCGTAGTTTTCGTAGAACGGCGAGAAAATGACGACCTTGTCTCCGGGGTTCGTGACCGTCATCATGGCGGCCATCATGGCCTCGGTGGAGCCGCAAGTGACTACGATATTCTCGTTGGGGTTCACCGGCATGCCCATAAAGTGCTCCTGCTTGGCGGCGAGCGCCTCGCGCATGGCCTGGGAGCCCCAGGTGATGGAGTACTGGTGGTAAAGCGGCTTGGGGTCGGCGGCGATGGTGCTCAGGCTATTGAGCAGCTGCGCCGGGGGATCGAAGTCAGGGAAGCCCTGCGAGAGATTGACAGCGCCGTACTTATTGGAGATGCGTGTCATGCGGCGGATGACCGAATCGGTAAACGTTGCCGTACGGTTGGAGAGTTCTTTCATGCCGGTCCTTTCGAGCATTTGCAGTGGGGCAAGTTTACTCCTATGAAACCGGTGGGAATTGCTCGAAACGCGCTTGAAAAACTCTTTTCAAAATTCTTGAAAATTGGGGCTTGCATCGCGTGGCGTTCCTTGCAATAATAGTCGAGCGCGAAGCGCACAGGACACGGTGGGTGTAGCTCAGTTGGCTAGAGCGACGGGTTGTGGTCCCGTAGGTCGAGGGTTCGAGTCCCTTTACCCACCCCAGTTCTTGCTTCGTGTTGATATCGGGTCGTTAGCTCAGTTGGTAGAGCAGGGGACTCTTAATCCCAAGGTCCAGGGTTCGACCCCCTGACGGCCCACCACACGATATCTCCTCTAAAGTCCGCTACAACGGACTTTAGCTTTGGGTCGTTAGCTCAGTTGGTAGAGCAGGGGACTCTTAATCCCAAGGTCCAGGGTTCGACCCCCTGACGGCCCACCCAAAGATGATTAAGACGGTCAACGAAGGTTGGCCGTCTTTTTTTGTTGACCTTTCATGGGGTCGAACCCGTCGGGGCGCGGAGCTGAGGAAATGCGTGAGCATTTACCAGCGCAGCGCGCAAGGCGCGAAGCGCCGCAGCGGCCGCCTGCAAAGCAGGCTGACCCCCTGACGGCCCACCAAAGCAAGTTAAGACGGTCAACGAAAGTTGGCCGTCTTTTTTGTTGACCTCGCTTGGGGTCGAACCCGAAAGGGCACAGCCGCTTTCACAGATCGAGTCTACCCTGGGGATCAGTAAAACCGGCGCGTCTGCACGGCGAAGTACGCCTGTGCGAGCGCGATTTCTTGCTTGTTTGAATCTCCGTTCTGGGCGATTAAATAGCATGCATAGCGCGTAAGTTTGTAGTCTTTAACCGCGCGAGCGGCGACACCGGCAGTTACCATTTTCGTGGTGTCACGAAAATGGGAATCAACTGGAGTTTTGTTTGTTTCGCACGAGACTTTTGCCCTCTTAACAACTTCGGCAAAGTTCTCCCATCGAGTGTACCCCATGGGTTCCATTAAATCGCGTGCGAGCCAATACTCAACGCCGTCTTCCACATTGGCGTAGCTATCAAGTTTGACACGCCACTTCTCGATATCTCTACTGTCCATATCTCCTCCTCGCTGGCCTACTGTCTATGCGGGCTTTGCCCGCTCTGTATTCAGAAATAGGATACGCTGCCGTGCGGACACGAATGGGCCCCGTGCCACTTCGAGTTCACGGGGCCCATAGATATCGATTAGTTGTGTTTTGCTTTAGATAGGTGTCCAGTTTAATTCGCTCGATAGTGCGATCCGAGACTTTCGGTTCGCTTACGCATGGCTTTGATCATTTCCTGTGCTAGTTGAATCTGCGATTGCAGGCGGGCGAGGGCTGCGATTTCGCTGTCATTGGAGTGTGGCTTGCTCAGCGCCGTTGCCTCGTCTTGCAGGCTTTCAAGCTGTTGCAGAGCCTTGGATAGACCTGCTTCGGTTCTGTTGATCATGCAATAGGTACTCATCGTGTGCTTAAGGCTGCGTGTCAGGCGTTCGGCATCTGTTGTGGCAATGCCGTACTGGGGGAGGGCGATATCCGCCTTCGGGGCCACCTCAGGTGCATTCTGTGCTGCCTGGGCTGCCGATGCGCCCGCGATGCGTCCGAACACGATGCCGTTGGCGCTTGACAAGCCACCAATGCGGTCGGCGCCGTGCATGCCGCCTGTCGCCTCACCGCAAGCGTAGAGGCCCTCAACGCCCGTGTGCGCGGTCTTATCGATCTTGATGCCGCCATTAGCGGCGTGGGCATACATCGCAACGCGCATCTCGTCAGTCGGGGCGATGCCGTGCTCGTCTTGCAGCCAGGTGGCAAAGGTCTGCACAAACTCTGGGACATCCTCGCGGGGGAAGTCGTAGTGGAGTGCCAGGCCTTCGACACCTGCCTGATCGATGACGAGATCGATAGCGCGGGAGGCCAAACGTGACGTGAAGGGACCATATCCAGAGCGCTGCTCGAGCAGGTCGTCCAGCTTGTTGTCGGCAATATCTACCGGCTGGTCAACATGTACGTAGCGCCAGGTTTTCTCGTTGAAGACCAAGTTGCGCTTGGGCTCGATGAAGCCGGGCATCATCTGCATGAACTCTATATTAGTAAGTGTTGCGCCGTGCGCCAGCGCGATGGCCTGCGAAGAGCTGAGCACATCGGCGGAAGTGAGGCTGCGCTCGAACAGGCCACCCGTGCCGCCCGCAGCGATGATCGTGGCCTTGGCAGCAAAGGGCACGATTCGATTTTCGGTGAGGTCGTAGAGCACGGTTCCGGTTATTCTGCCGTTCATGTCCTCAACAAGATCGATAAGCTCATGGCGGGGGAGCAGGCGAATGCCGAGCGACTCGATCTGGGCCATACATGCGTCCTCAAGGGGCTTGCGGGTGAGGCCGCGCCACATGCGCGTCTTGTGGTCAAAGCAGGGAATAAACTGCTTTTGCTGAGCGCTCTCAGCGCTTTGCGGACGCTGGAGCTCAACGCCCAGGTCTTGCTCGAGCCATTCAATTGCCTGGGGAATGCCGTGCACAAACGTCTGGACAAGCTCGGGGTCGGCGACGCCGCCACCAACGGTCTGAATGGTGTCGATGAAGTCTTGTTCGTCGTCTTCGTTAACGGGTCCGATAAGCCCCAGGCCCCAGGTTCCGGGGAAGAAGCTCGATCCACTCATGGTCTTGCCGGCGCTTGCCACAGTGACGGCTGCACCCGTGCGTGCCGCTTCGATGGCGGCGCAAAGGCCCGCAATGCCAGATCCAATTACCAGTACATCAGTCGATTCCATCGGATTCCTTTCTCGTCCGGCGCATTGTCGCACGGGTGATCGGCAAAGGTATCGCAAAGACTCGGCAAATCGGTAAAGGGCAAATATGACAGGTGGGCGTCATGGACACTCTGACGTTCCATCTCGTCTCATCTCGTATTTCGCCCCAACTGATATATCGGCATTAGCTACCCTGCGACAGCGTAAACAAAAAGAGCCGCTACCTCGAAAGGTAGCGGCTCCAAAGCTCAACTGTATGAGCATCGCGCGGGCGCGATTAGGCCTTGAGGGCCTCCTCGACGGCGACAGCGCAGGCGACGGTGGCACCGACCATGGGGTTGTTGCCCATGCCGATGAGACCCATCATGTCGACGTGTGCAGGCACGGAGGAAGAACCGGCGAACTGGGCGTCGGAGTGCATGCGGCCCATGGTGTCGGTCATGCCGTAAGAGGCAGGGCCGGCGCCCATGTTGTCCGGGTGCAGGGTACGGCCAGTGCCGCCACCAGAAGCGACGGAGAAGTACTTCTTGCCAGCCTCGATGCGCTCCTTCTTGTAGGTGCCAGCGACGGGGTGCTGGAAGCGCGTGGGGTTGGTGGAGTTACCGGTGATCGAGATGTCGACGTTCTCGTGCCACATGATGGCAACGCCCTCGCGGACGTCGTCGGAGCCGTAGCAGTTAACGGCAGCGCGGGGACCATCGGAGTAGGGGATGGTCTCGACGACCTTGAGCTCGCCCGTGTAGTAGTCGAACTGGGTCTTCACATAGGTGAAGCCGTTGATGCGGGCGATGATCTGAGCAGCGTCCTTGCCCAGACCGTTCAGGATAACGCGCAGCGGCTTCTTACGAGCCTTGTTGGCGTTCAGAGCCAGACCGATAGCGCCCTCAGCGGCAGCGAAGGACTCGTGGCCGGCCAGGAAGGCGAAGCACTCGGTGTCGTCGGAGAGTAGCATAGCGCCCAAGTTGCCGTGGCCCAGACCGACCTTGCGGTCCTCGGCGACGGAGCCGGGAACGGTGAAGGCCTGGATGCCCTCGCCGATGATGGCGGCAGCCTCAGAAGCGGACTTGGCGCCACGCTTGACAGCGAGAGCGCAACCGAGGGTGTAGGCCCACTCGGCGTTCTGGAAGGCGATGGACTGGGTGTTGTTGACGATCTCACGCGGGTTGAAGCCCTTGTCGGTGCAGATCTGTAGAGCTTCCTCGAGGGAGGCGATGCCGTTGTCGGCGAGGCACTTGTTGATCTTGTCAGCGCGGCGCTCGTAACCTTCGAACGTAACAGTCATAGTTATTTCCCTCCCTTTCTACTCGTGAACCGGGAACACGCTGGCGACGGAGTGAGTCTCCTCGTCGGTGCGCGGGTCGATGTACTTGGCAGCGTTCTCCCACTGACCATAGTGGCCCATAGCGCCAGCGATGGCCTCCTCGGGGGTCTTGCCGGCCTTGACGGCGTCGGTGAACTTGCCGAGGTTCAGGAACTCGAACGCGATGATCTCGTTCTTGTCGTTGAGAGCCATGCGGGTGACGTAGCCCTGAGCGAGCTCGAGGTAACGAGCACCCTTGGCCTTGGTGCCGAACATGGTGCCGACCTGAGAGCGAAGGCCCTTGCCGAGGTCGTCGAGGGAGGCGCCCACGGGCAGGCCGCCCTCGGAGAACGCGGTCTGGCTGCGGCCGTAAACGATCTGCAGGAAGATCTCGCGCATAGCAACGTTGATGGCGTCGCAGACGAGGTCGGTGTTGAGGGCCTCGAGGATGGTCTTACCGGGAAGGATCTCGGAAGCCATGGCGGCAGAGTGGGTCATGCCCGAGCAGCCGATGGTCTCAACGAGGGCCTCCTCGATGATGCCGTCCTTGACGTTCAGCGTGAGCTTGCAGGCGCCCTGCTGAGGTGCGCACCAACCCACACCGTGCGTAAGACCGGAGATGTCGGAAATCTCCTTAGCCTGGACCCACTTGCCCTCCTCGGGGATGGGTGCGGGGCCGTGGTATGCACCCTTGGCAACGGGGCACATGTTCTCCACTTCCTGTGAGTACTGCATGCCTCTCCTCTCTATCGTGTTGGCGTCCCGTCTGGGGGTCGTGGCTGGCGATTGCCGGGCGACCCTTCGAAAGGGACATGACATGCAGCCCCTATAATACCGCGAAATGCACGGAATATTCGGCGAACGGCTCAGTTTTCGTAGCGAGAAGTCCGGAAGTTTAAATTGAAACGGTTTAACTCTATGTTCTGTGGTCGCGAACTTCCGTAGAGGGGGTTCGTCTTGGGCAAGCTTTTGGTCAGCTCTTGTAAGCGTTGCAGGGGCTGACCTGTTGCAACGGTGCCGTTCGCCGCCTATTTACTGCCTTTGGCCGCGCGAGTCTATTGTTTTGCGTGGATGTTTTGATGGCACGCTTCAATCGTGCTGTATTGGATGGCAAGCAGATCCCGTCGAAGGGAGCGCCATGCAGCGCGTTTGGAGAACGGTTACCGGCTTTTACCATGTCTGTGCCCGCGGTACGGGCAAGCAGCTCATCTTTGAGGGCGATGAAGACCGGTGGGAGTTTTTGGAGTTGATGCGCGACTGCTGCCGGGAGGCAGGCGTCACGGTTATCGCTTGGTGTCTTATGGGCAATCACGTGCATCTGGTGCTGGCAGATTACGAGGACGCGATGAGCGCGGCGATGCACCGGCTGCTTTTGACGTACGCGCGGCGGTTCAATAAACGCACGGGGCGCACAGGTCATCTGTTCCAGAACCGTTTTGACCGGCGCTCGCTCGATACCGACCGTTATCTAATGGCCGCCATTCGCTATGTTCATGCTAATCCGCAGGAGGCGGGTATCGCCCTGATCGAGCGCTATCCGTGGAGCAGCTTTGCCGAGTATCTGCGAGCGTATGACAACGATATGACGAGGGGATTTTCGGACCCTTCTTGTGTGCTCGAGCTCTTTGAGTCTGTCAGGGGGTTTCTGGATTATTCTCTGTCAATGCCCGATGGTTCCGATCCGGTGATTCATGATATGGATGAGACAGAGTGGGAGCGGCGTGCGTTTGCCGACAAGATGGCGAAGCGCCTGGGTGTGCCGCTCAACAAACTCAAGACCGTAGCACCCTCGCGGCGAGACGGAATCATTTTCGCCCTGCACGATGGCGGCTACACGGTGCGCGAGATCGAACGGTATACGGGAATCAGCAAGAGTACCGTCTCTCGTATCGTGCGCGCTTATGCGCGGGTGAATGCTCAGGCTGAGGGCTCGGAATAGAAAATGGCCGAACCACTCTTGTCAAGCGATTCGGCCAACAAAATTCTTAAGATTTGGGACAAATACTACTGATTATTTTGTCCCGTGAGCATGCCGTCGAGGGTGCGCCAGGCGAGCTCGGCGCACTTGACGCGGGCGGGCATGTGCGAGATGTCCTGGAGCTGGGCGGCTTCGTCCAGGTCTTCCAGGTCCTCCTCGGAGAG
This sequence comes from Collinsella sp., assembly GCA_019419585.1. Taxonomy (GTDB): domain Bacteria; phylum Actinomycetota; class Coriobacteriia; order Coriobacteriales; family Coriobacteriaceae; genus Collinsella. The sequence continues at coordinate 30,901 of DXZQ01000003.1, forward strand.
CTTCTCGCCGCGGATCATGGCGAGGAAGAGCTCTGCCAGGTGGCGAGCTTCCTCGACGGTCTCGCCGGTGATGAGGTCGGCCATGATGTCGGCACTGGCCTGGCTGATGGCGCAGCCGTGACCGGTAAAGGAGGCCTCCTCGATCACGTTGTTCTCGACACGCAGCTGCAAGGTGAGCTCGTCTCCGCAGCTAGGGTTGATGCCGTCGTGCTCGTGCGTGGGAGCATCCATCTCGTACTTATAGTCGGGGTGCGAGTTGTGCTCCATAAATGTGGTGGAGGTGTACAGATTACCCATTGAACGTGCTCCAAACGTGATGCAGGCCGGCGATGAACTTGTCGATGTCGGCCTTGTCGTTGTAGAAGGCTACGCTGGCGCGGCAGCAGGCAAGGTTCTCGACGCCCAGCCAGGTGAGCAGCGGCTGCGCGCAGTGGTGACCGGCGCGGATGCAGACGCCGTCCATGTCCATGATGCTCGCGACATCGTGCGGGTGGATGCCCTTGACATTAAAGCTCACGACGCCGTGGTGGTTATCCCAATAGATTGAGCCGATGATCTGGACAAAGTCGAGCTGCATGAGCTCGCCCATCAGGTAGTGGACGAGTGCCTGCTCGCGTGCCTGGATGTTTTCGTAGCCCACCGTGTTGACGAGGTAGTCGAGGGCGGCGCCTGTGGCGAAGATGCCGGCGGCGTCCTGCGTGCCGGCCTCGAACTTCTCGGGGACGGGAGCCCAGACGGCGTCCTGCTCAGTAACCGAGTCGATCATCTCACCGCCGGTAAGCATGGGCGGCATGGCGTTGAGCAGATCCATCTTGCCCCACAGCACGCCGATGCCCATGGGGCCCATGGCCTTGTGCGCGCTAAAGGCAAAGAAGTCGGCGCCCAGATCGGCCACATTGACTGGCATGTGCGGCAGCGACTGTGCGCCGTCGACGACCAGATAGCCGCCGTACTTGTGCACGAGCTTGCCGAGGTTCTTGACCGGATTCTCGACGCCCAGGACGTTAGAGACCTGACCCACGGCCAGGATCTTGGTCTTGGGGCCCACCTTGGCCAGAACCTCCTCGGTCGTGAGCTGGCCGGTCTTGGTGGGGTAGAGGTAGACGAGCTTGGCACCGGTCTCGCGGCAGACCTGCTGCCACGGAATCAGGTTGGAGTGGTGCTCCATGATGGTGATGACGACCTCGTCGCCCGGCTCGAGGACTGTGGGTGCAAAGCTCTTGGCGACCAGGTTGAGCGACTCGCTCGTGTTGCGGGTGAAGACGACTTCGTTGGCCTGGGGGGCGCCGATGAGGTCGGCGATCTGTTGGCGGACCTTCGCGATGGCGTCGGTGGCCTCGACGGACAGCGAGTACAGGCCGCGCAGGGGGTTGGCGTTCATGCGCTGGTAGAAATCGCGCTCGGCGTCGAGCACGCAGGCGGGACGCTGCGCGGTGGCGGCACTATCGAGGAAGGCGATCTCGGGATGCTGCTGGAACAGCGGGAACTGTGCCTTGTAGGGGTTGGTCTCGATGTCTACGGTAGGCCAGCCGCGCGAGGCCTCGTCGCTGGCGTCGAGCTCCATGGGCTCGGGGGCGGTACAGGTGTCGCATTTAACGTGCTCGGTGTCGATCATGCGAGCTCCTCTTCAAAGTTGTCGATCAGGTTGTTGCCCAAGCGGACGACGGCGGCGCGGGTACGCTCGTCGGTGGCGGAAAGCGCGGCGTCTTCCAGCTTGGCGCGGATGAACAGGTCCTCGGCGGCGTTTTGGTCAAGGCCGCGGCAGGCGAGGTAGAACAGCTGCTCGTCGCGGACGTGACCGATGGTGGCGCCGTGGTTGCCGGCGACGTCGTCCTCGTCGCAGAGGATGACGGGGACGGTCTTGTTGTCGACGCCCTTGTTGGCCAAAAGCACCGTCTCGCGCTCGGTGCCGGTTGCACCCTTGCAGCCGTGCACGAGGTCGATGGTGCCGCGGTAGACCTTCTTGGACGTGCCGGTCAGCACGCCGTTGGCGTCGATCTCGCACTCGGTCTTGCGACCGCGGTGGCGCAGCTCGTAGTTAAAGTCGCGCACCTGCTCGCGGGCGCCCAGGTAATCGGTATCGATGGTGACCTTGGCGGTATCGCCCAGCAGGTCGCCGGCAAGGCCGGTGGCGCTGGCGCCGGCACCCAGGACGGTGTGTTGCACGTTGACGCGCGCGCCCTCGTCCAGGAACAGACCGGTGTCGTCGAGCGCGATCCAGCTATCGTCGAGCGTCTGCGTGCAGGTCACGTTGACGGTGGCGTACTCGTGGGCGCAGACGCGCAGCACGGAGCCCACGACACCCTCGCCAGCAACGGGGGAGTCCAGGGCGATCTGCAGGTCGAGCGTTGCCTGCGGGCGGGCGACGACGTCGATGGCGGCAATCGCAGCCGCTGCGTCGACGCCACTCACGCGCACGGTAACGGCGGCGTGCTGGTAGGCGGGAACATCGATGACGATGCGCTTGGTGGCGTGCTCGGTCAGATACGCATAGGCAGCCTCGCCCATGCCGGTCTCGAAGGCCTCGGCAGGGGAGAGCTCCTCCTCGAGCTTGATGGCGCCGGCCTGGTAGACAGAGGTGGCGGGCACGTCGAGCTCGGTCTCGGGCGTGATGCGGGCACGGTCGGCAGCGTCGCCGGGGGCGGAGGCGCGGCGCTCGGGGAAGCGCTCGGCCATGGCGTCCATGGCGGCGTCGAAGGCGTCGGCCGAGCCGGCAAGCTGCTCGTCCAAGCCCTCGACCTCAACGGCCTCGGCGGGTGCGGCGGCAAGTTCGGCCGAAAGCTCGAGCTTAGTCTGGTTCATCTTGAGCCAGCCCCAAGTTGCAGCAGGCATCGCATTGACCTGCTCGAGCGTGGTGGCAGCGGTGTTCGTGGTCTGTTTCATTATCCGATCGCTCCTTCCATCTCGAGCTTGATCAGGTTGTTCATCTCGACGGCGTACTCCAGCGGCAGCTCCTTGGAGACCGGGTTGGCAAAGCCGTTGACGATCATGGTGCGGGCCTCTTCCTCCGAGATACCGCGGCTCATCAGGTAGAACACCTTGTCGTCGCCGATGCGGCCGATGGTGGCCTCGTGGCCGATATCGACGTTCTTGGCGCGGATGTCCATGGCCGGAATAGTGTCGGAGCGGCTCTGGTCGTCGAGCATCAGCGACTGGCAGCTCACGGTTGCCTTGGAGCCCTCGGCCTTGGGTGTCGCCACAATAGAGCTGCGGAAGGTCTGAATGCCGCCACTCTTGGAGATGCCCTTGGTCTCGACGGTTGCCGAGGTCTCGGGCGCGTTGAGCACGACCTTGCAGCCGGTATCCAGGTTCTGGCCGGCGCCGGCAAAGGTAATGCCGGTAAAGCTCGAGCGGGCGCGACGGCCGTTGAGCACGCTCATGGGGTAGAGGTAGCCCACGTGGCTGCCGAAGGAGCCACTGATCCACTCGATGTCGCCGTCCTCGTCCACGCGCGCACGCTTGGTGTTGAGGTTGTACATGTTCTTGGACCAGTTCTCGATAGTCGAGTAGCGCAGGTGCGCACGCTTGCCCACAAAGAGCTCGACGGCGCCGGCGTGGAGGTTGGCCACGTTGTACTTGGGCGCGGAGCAACCCTCAATAAAGTGCAGGTCGGCATCGTCCTCGACGATGATGAGCGTGTGCTCAAACTGGCCGGCACCCTTGGCGTTGAGGCGGAAGTAGCTCTGCAGCGGGAAGTCCAACTTGGTGCCCTTGGGCACGTAGACAAACGAGCCGCCCGACCATACGGCGCCGTGCAGGGCCGCAAACTTGTGGTCGGTGGGCGGGATGAGCGTCATAAACTTCTCGTGGATGAGCGGTTCCCACTGTGGATCGTGCAGGGCTTCTTCAATACCGGAGTAGACGATACCCATCTTGGACGCGGTGTCCTGCATGTTGTGGTAGACGAGCTCGGAGTCGTACTGCGCGCCGACGCCTGCCAGGTAGCTGCGCTCGGCCTCGGGAATGCCCAGGCGCTCAAAGGTGTTCTTGATGTCGTCGGGCACCGACTCCCAGTCGTGCTTTTGGTCGGTGTTGGGCTTGACGTAGGTGACGATGTTGTCCATGTCCAGGCCCTCGATGGAGGGGCCCCACGTCGGATCGGGAAAACGATTGAAAATCTCGAGGGACTTGAGGCGCAGGTCAAGCATCCACTGTGGCTCGTCCTTCTTGGCGCTGATCTCGCGCACGATGTCGGGCGTGATGCCGGCGTCGAGGCGCTCGAATCCCTCCTCGCCGTAGGTGAAGTCGTAGAGGCTGCGGTCGATGTCCGCGACCTCGGTGCGGTTCTTGGTCATTGCGTCGCCCCTTTACGCCTGCTGCTCGACAGCAGCGGCCTCGGCCTGGGTGCGCTGCTCGGCTGCCTCGCGCTCGAAGGTTTCAAAGCCGTTCTTGTCGATCCAGGGGATGAGCGAGGCGTCGTCCTCGCGCACGATGTGGCCCTTTACCATCACGTGAACGCGGTCGACATCAAGGTGCTCCAGGATGCGCGTGTTGTGCGTGATGATGAGCATGGAGCCGTCGCAGCTCTTGCGGTAGGCGTCCATGCCGTGGCTGACGGTGGACAGGGCGTCGACGTCCAGGCCCGAGTCGGTCTCGTCCAGGATGGCGAGCTTGGGCTGCAGCAGCAGAAGCTGGAGCATTTCTACCTTCTTCTTCTCGCCGCCCGAGAAGCCCACGCCCAGCTCGCGGTTGAGGTAGGCGGTATCCATGTTGAGCTCGGCCGCGAGCTCTTTGACGCGACGGCGGAACTCCTTGCCCTTCATCTCCAGACCGGGGCGGCCGGCGATGCTGGCGCGCAAAAAGCTCGACAGCGGCACGCCCGGGATCTCGACCGGGGCCTGGAAGCTCAGGAACAGGCCGGCACGCGAGCGCTTGTCGGTGGTGAGCTCGGTGATGTCCTGGCCGTCAAAGACAATACGGCCGTCGTTGACGGTGTAGACGGGGTCGCCCATGACCAGGTGGCCAAGGGTGGACTTGCCGGCGCCGTTGGGTCCCATCAGCACGTGGGTCTCGCCGGCGGCGACGTTGAGGTTGACGTTGTGGAGGATGGTCTTCTCGTCCACGGAGGCGGTCAGACCTTCGATGGAAAGCAGCGGATTTGCGCTCATGCTGTCCCTCTCTGTATATGGTGTACTCATAGGTGTACTAAACCCTAGGAATCTTCTCGGAATAAAGTTACTATGGGTTCGGCGTTAGTCAAGGGAAAACCCGACTAATCCACTCGACTTTTCAAATTCTGGGACAAAATAACCTGTTGTGTTTGTCCCACTTACTTTAAATTTGGGACAAACAAACCTGGTTATGTTGTCCCAGATGCGATGGGAGGGTAGGTATGCTCATTTCTTCCAAGGGCCGCTATGCCCTCCGGTTAATGATCTATATCGCGGCGCTGGGCGACGCCGAGGGCAAGATTGCCTTGCGCGAGGTTGCCGACCGCGAGCATATCTCGCAAAAGTATCTGGAGCAGCTGGTTCGTCCGCTTATGAAGGCGGGCCTGCTTAAGAGCGTGCGCGGCAAGGGCGGCGGCTACATGATGGCCAAGGACCCGGCCGAGGTGCGTGCCGGCGACATCCTGCGTGCCGTCGAGGGCAGCACGGCTCCGGTGGCGTGCGACGGCATCGACAACAGCTGTACCCGCAGCGATTTGTGCTCGACCGTCAAGTTCTGGCGCGGTCTGGACGAGGTCATCGAGAACTATGTCGACGGTGTAACGCTGGCTGACTTGGCCGCCGTCCCCGAAATCAACTTCGATATTAAGCTGTAGGGGTGCAAATGGCATCTCTCGACAAGGTGTACAAGCAAATCGAAGTTTTTGCTCGGGAATGTGACGCCGAGAAGGTTGTGCTGTTTGGTTCCCGCGCTCGAGGTGACAATTTGCCTAAGAGCGATATTGACATCGCCGTAGCAGGTTGCCGGGATTTCGGCCGTTTCTCATATTTGATCGAGGAGCGTCTTGATACTCTTTTGGATGTAGATGTCGTCAATCTCGACGAGTCCTTATCGCAGCAATTGCTCGATGAAATTGCCAGGGATGGTGTGATTCTGTATGAAAAAATATGAGAACTTTGCCAGCGCCTTGGTGAATCTTGAGGATGCGCCCAATCAGGATCTCAACAATGATTTTGTTCAGAGTGGATTGATTAATAAGTTCAATCTTCAATTTGAACTGAGCTGGAAGCTCCTTAAGCGTCTGCTCGAGTATGAGGGCGCCACGCTTGCCGCGTCGGGGTCTCCTCGTGCCATCTTGAAGGAGTCCTACCGATTCTACGACTTTATTGATGAGGTGGCCTGGCTAGATATGCTCAGAGATCGCAATACGAACGTCCATATCTATGACAACAAGCTCGCTCAAGATTTGATTCAGCGCATCTTGAACGTCTATATCCCTGCTTTCTGCCAGTTGAGGGACGGGTTGATGGAGCGTTACGGCGAGCTTCTGTTGGCGCCCGACGACCAGTTTGTTTAATTTCTTAAGATTTCGTAATTCCTTAAGATTTCGCGGAGGGTTGTTGCCGTTTACCGAGGGGTTGTTGTGTAACAACGGGCGAGCTGCAATACTTATTTTTATCTTTGCAAACTGAACTTTAACTACACCAATGCAGGGAGGATTTTATGCAGCCCAAGCATTCCGCGATTGTCGCGGGCCTGACGCTGGCGCTTTCGTTTGGCGCCGTTTCCGCGCCGGCACCCGCCGCCGCCGAGGAGCCCACGCCGGGCGTTGCCTCGGATGCCACCGATATCGACAAAGGTCTCTACACCCAGCAGTCCTTCTCGGGCGTGCTGAGGTCGGTCCAGGGCGTTTCGTTTGTCAACGTGACTCCCGAGATGAAGTACTTTACCAAGTACGAGAGCCATGGCAACTATAACCAGGGCTTTTCGTATGGTGACGGCTACAACGCGCTGGGCTATTACCAGTTCGACCGTCGTTGGTCGCTCATTCCGTTTATGAAGCAGGTCTACAACTACAGCCCCGAAAAATACAGCATGCTCAAGGATGCGATTGATCGCGGCAGCGAGATTTCCAACACGAGCAATGCCATGTGCGAGAACGGCCAGCTCACCGAGTTGGGCCATATCGCTCAGGATGCCTTCCAAGGTGCGTATAACACCGATCCTGTTGAGTTCTCAGCACTTCAAGATGCCTATGCGTACAACTCGTACTATGCGGTGACCGAGGCGTGGCTCAAGAGCGGCCTTGGTATTGATATTTCGGGCCGCGCCGATTGCGTCAAAGGCATGGTGTGGAGCATTACCAACATGTGCGGCACTGGTGGCTGCAGGGACTTTTTCCGCTGGGCGAATCTTTCCAACGATATGTCCGACCGCGAGTTTGTGACGGCGCTTTCCAACAGCGTGGTCAATAACGTGGCGACCAAGTATGCAAGCCAGCCCCAGTATCATGAGGGCTGGAAGAATCGTTATAAGAATGAGCTGAAGGACTGCTTGGTTTATATCGCTGAGGACGAGGCTGCCGCTGCGACGCCTGTGCAGCCCGAGCCTACGCCGGCGCCCTCGCCGACACCTGATTCGAATGACGGCTCGAGTGACGATGTCAACGATGACAGGATGGATGCGCCCTCGACCGATGCTGACGGTAATGGCTCTGCTGGTGGCGCTACCAACGACGGCTCTACTTCGAACGGCTCTGCTGCGGGCGATTCGTCTTCAAGCTCTGCCGGCAATACGGACAGCGACGTTTCTGGTTCGACCGGCGCTGGCACCTCTAATTCATCCACCGGCGCGAGCGATTCGTCCGTTGACACCGGCTCTAACAACGACTCCGGCTCTGACGCAACCCCTGATTCCGATGCTTCCAAGGACGACTTGAATAAGGCGCCGGACGCTCCCGTTGCTTCCCCGGACAAGAAGCCTTCTTTCTCCGTGCAGCTTGGTTCTACGCTGGGCTCTTCGCTGATGGCTGGCGTCAATAACGGCTCGACCCAGAACAAGGACAACTCTGATCAGGTTTCCACGGAAAAGACCGAGGCCGCAAAGGGCGACCCCAAGGACAAGGCTTCCGAGAAGACCGAATCTGATAAGGGTTCTAGCTCTGAGGAGAAGGACGACAAGTCCACTCAGAAGAAGGACGAGGGTAAGAAGTCTGAATCTGAGGGGAAGGACAAAAACAAGGACAAGACCGAGGACGGAAAGCAGCAGGGCGAGGACAGCAGTAAGGGCAACACCGACAAACAGAACCAGGAGCAAAATGACTCCAAGACGGTGACCACTACAACCACCACTACAACGACTAAGACTTCGGGCGGTAATATGCCCAAGACGGGCGACCTTATCGTTATGGCGAGCCTTGCCAGCGCGAGCTTGGCCACACTGGGCGCTACGTCTATCGTAAGTGGTAAGCATAAGCTCGATCAGCAGAAGAAGGCTTCTGGGGAGGACGGCTCGGAGGAGTAGCCTCTTGGTTGCTAGATAACTAAAGAGTTGGGACGGGGTCCGGTGCGAATGCGTCGGGCCCCGTTTTGTTGTGCAACGATTAGTTGTGCCCCCTCACACCTCTTGTTGCTACCGTTGCCCGATATGTTTGCGCGGCGTCATCGGTACATGCGATGCGGTCATTACAATTGGCATCGTGCTGCGATTTAGGGGGAACGTTTTGGTGTCTGAACAGGCAAATGTTGATTGTGCTGCTGGCTTTGGCGTGCGCTTGATCGGCTGTGCCGACGATGCGGTTTTGCCCATTGGCATGCACGACTATGCGGAGGCCCTTGGTTGCTGCATGCTGGTTGACAAGACCATGTTTATTGCTGATGTGTTGGACTGCGACGCGTCCGTTGTGGTGTGCTGTCGACCCGAGGGTTTTGGCAAGAGCATGAACTTGTCGATGCTCAGGGCTTTTCTGGAGCGTCCGGCGGTCGGTCGCGCCGGTCGGATCTCGTTTGCCGATGCTCAGATTTGGGATGCGAACGGCGGGCGCTATCGGGATGAGTATGCTTGCTATCCGGTGATATCGCTGGACTTTTCTGGCGCTGCGAGGTGTGGCCCCGCTGTTGCCGGCGTCGTGCGCGATGCCCTTTCGGGCGAGTGCGCTCGCTTGTTGGCGCTCTTGGAGGCTCCGGATTTAGCTCGAGATAAGGTGCGTCACATCGAACGTGTCGCGCGTGGCGTGGCGAGCGCGGACGAGGTTGACTCGGTGCTCGGTGTGCTCATAGAGCTGCTGGAGATTGCCTGCGATGAGCAGGTTGTATTGCTCGTTGATGGGTACGATGCGGCGTGGTCTCGCCGTGCGAGCGCGAGGGACGCTTCCGACGCCGATCCGGCAGAACTACTTGACCGTGTGCTGTTCGACGCCATTGCCACTGCGCGTGATTCGTTGCTGCTGACGTGTCTGATGGGGGAGCGTCCCAGTCCTGCCGAAGTGGCGCTTTCTTCGCGCGGCTGCTCGTATTGTCTGACGACGCCGCTGTCGGCGTGGTGTGACCGATGTTTCGGTTTTTCGGATGCCGAGGTCGAGGCTCTATTGAATCATGCTGGGCGCGAGGAATACCTGGATGATGCGCGTGAATGGCTCGAGGGGTATCGGTTTGGCAGGGCCTATTGCTCGAGTCCAGAGCGTGTGATCGGTTTTCTGGGCCGAGGCTGCACGGCTCCTGTGCGTGCCGATCTGTATGGATATGCCGATTGCCTGAGTAGGGTAGTTGCCGGGTGGAATCTCGACCGCCTTTCGGTCTTGTTTGATTTGCTCGAGGCCCATGGGTGCGCTGAGGTCCCGCTTTGTTTGGGCACTGCAGAGCCAGATGTCTCGCCTGACGATGGCATGTGGACAGCGCTGTATCTGTCCGGTTTTCTCACGACGGATATGACTGAGGAGCCAGAGCATGGCGATCGCCTCCGTGCTTTGCGATTGCCCAATAACGAGCTTCGTCAGGCCTTGCGTCTAGTGATTATTGAGTGGTTTGAGTGTGCCGCAGAAGACATTCGAGACGTCGATGCGTTTCGCGACGGGCTGTGCCATGGGAACGAGGATACCGTGAGGCGGGCGCTAAGCCGCATCTTGGGAGATGCGGGAATCGGTGCGACCGACCCAGATACGCCGCTGCCATATCATCTGCTCTTGCAGGGGCTCTGCTTTGGCTTGCCGGGCTATGCCAATCCTGCTTCGAGGCGAAAGTGTGGCGCGGGTCGCTGGGACATCCAGGTTTTTCCTACGGGCGCTGTGTTCGACGTAGCTGACACGATCGGCATGCTGGACGAGCGCCCGCTTATAACGATCAATATGATGTATGACCCCGATGTGGATGCGCTGGGGTTGGAATTGCTGGCCGTGCAGTCGCTACTCGACATAGAGCGCGACGGCATCGACGAAATTCGTGTACCACGCCCCGGCGTTGGCCGCATGCGCTGGGGGTTCGGTTTTGATGGGCAGCATGTGGCTACGGTGTGCCAACGGCTTTAAGCGCCGAGGTGTTTCCGGCTTCCGTTACTCGGTGTCCTTCATGGGCGGCATGGGCTTCCAGTTGGGATCCTTGATGATCTTGCGGGCGTCCTTCATGCCGCGCCGCAGCGCCGGAATGCCGGTCTTAAAGCACTTATCGACCGCAGCCAGGCGAATGAATTCCTTGCAGAAGGTCGCGGCATTGCCCAGGCGGAACAGCATGGGGTGGTAGTCACCGTAGATCTGCATATAGCGAGCGAGGAAGCCTCGGTTGCGCATGATGTAGTAACGGTTGGTGTCGCTCGTAGAGTTGAGCTGGCGCTTGCCGGCGATATCCCAGTTAGAGACGGCGCGGGCGCGCTTGAGAACCACGTCGGCCACAACGGCGGCGGAGAAGTGTTGGCTGGCTACGTAGCCGTAGCAGGCATCGTCGCCGTAGATGAAGAATCGCGCATCGGGCAGGCCGATCTTGTCGACCACGCGGCGCGAGAACATGCCGCCCTCAAAGCATAGCTGGTTCATGGCGCGGTAGCCCTCGGGTCCCAGGTCCCACTTGGCGATGGGGTTAGGGATGCCGAGCGAAAGGATGAGCTGGTACTGCCAAAAGAAAGCGCCGCCATCAAAGTCCAGGCGCGAACCCTGGATAACATCGTAGCGGTCGGTCCACTTGGCCAAGCGTTCGATGCCTTCGGGGATGACGAGCACGTCGTCGTCCATCACCCAGAACCACTGGGCGCCCAGGTCGTAGGCGCATTTGGTGCCGGCGGAGAAGCCACCTGCACCGCCGCCGTTTTCGAGCTGTGGTGCGTAGATGACGCGGTCGGTGCCGCCCTGCGCGTCGGGCTGCTCGGTGTCGATGCCCCACAGGTTGGCCAGGCGCTCGTTAAATGCGGCGCACATGGCCTCGGTCTCGCGCGAATTTTCGTTATCGACAATCACGATGCGCCAGGGCGCGGCAGTGAGCTTGGTCATAGAGTCGAACAGGTTGGCCAGGAGTTCCTGGCGCTTATAGGTGACGACAACGATGGCGAGCTTGTCGATGGGGGCGGGAAGGGTTGAAGGCATGGGGCAATATATCCTTTCACGCGCGGCGGGCGAGCGCTGCACGGAAGCTATCGAATACGTCCTTGGGACTGTCCTATTGTAAAGGCTCGGCGCACCTTGGCGGCAAGCTTTGAATAAAACGCAGGAACCTGCCATGGGCCCGCCGCATGATGTGGGGCTGCTTTGCCCGCAAGAGGCTCCATAGATTATATTAACGCCCGCTGGCGCGCTGACCCTTTGATACCATGAAACGACAGGTATTTCCTAAGGAGCACATTTGTCTACTAACGCCTCTGGCAGCCCTGTTCTGTCGCTACTTATTCCCATTTACAATGTTCAGCGCTACCTGCGCGAGTGTCTCGATTCCGCCATGGCGCAGACGCTCAAGGATATTGAGATCATCTGCATTAACGACGGGTCGACCGACAACTCGCCGGCGATTATCCGCGAGTATATGGAGCGCGATGGGCGCGTCAAGATGATCGACAAGGTCAACAGCGGCTACGGCGACTCAATGAACCACGGTCTGGAGATGGCGCGTGGCAAGTACGTTGGCATCTTGGAGTCCGATGACTTTATGGCGCCCGACGCACTCGAAAAGCTTGTCTCGGCCGCCGATAGCAATAATGCCGACTTTGCGAAGGCTAACTTTGATTTCTACTGGTCTAAGCCCGAGGAGCGCCGTTCGCTGCACGAGATGTTTAAGGCCAAGGACTGCGGCAAGCCGGTGCACCCGAGCGATACGACTCAGTTCTTTAAGCAAAAGCCGTCGATTTGGTCGGCCGTGTATCGTCGCGATTTTCTTGAGCGCAACGGCATTACGTTCCTGCCGACTCCGGGGGCATCCTTTCAGGACACGTCATTCGCCTTTAAGGTGATCGCGTGCGCCGATAAGGCTGTTTACCTGCATGATGCCGTGTTGTCTTATCGCCAGGACAACGAGAATTCCTCGGTCAATTCTTCGGCTAAGGTCTTTTGCGTCAATTCCGAGTATGCCGAGATTGAGCGTTGGATTCGAGAGGATTATGCCCGAGACCACGCAAGCGGCGATGTCGCGCGCATGCTCAAGTTCAATCAACTCATTAAGTACGATTCGTACATGTGGAACTACGTGCGCCTGGCGCCTAAGTTCTATAAGGAGTTCCTGGTTCAGATGGCCAAGGAGTTCCAAACGGCCTTGGACGTCGGGGACTTTTCGCTTGACGACCTCAAGCCGTGGAAGCGCGCAAATCTCGCTGCCATCCTCAAAGATCCTGAGGGCTGGGTTGACGAGCATCCGAGTTTTGCGACGGATGGTGCCTTGGGGCGTGCTAAGTATTACGCCTCGGTTGGAGGCCCAGGCGTGGTCGCCGCCTTCCTCATCGAATCGCTGAGGGGGTAGGTCGGCATGGGAGAGGCCTCGTGTCCTAAAGCTACCATTGTCGTCCCCGTTTACAACTCTGCGCGCTCCATTCAGCGATGCCTCGATTCGCTGTTGGCCCAGTCTGAGCGTTCGATTCAGGTTGTCTGCGTCAACGACGGTTCGACTGATGATTCGTTGAACGTGTTGCGTCGGATCGCGCAGGCCGACGATCGCGTACTGGTGATTGACCAGGAAAATGCGGGCGTCTCGTGTGCTCGAAATGCCGGTATCGATGCCGCCGAGGGCGAGACCGTCTTTTTTGTGGACGCCGACGATTACATCGATGCTCAGATGGTCGAGCGCGTACTGCATGTCATGGAGTCTGCAGATGCCGAGGCCGCCGTTTTTGGCGGCGTCTGTGAACCTGCCGATGCTGCCCCCAAACGCGTCCAGCAACTCATGAGCCCCAAAGCTGGTACCTTCGGCGCCCGTGATCCCCAACTGCTGTTCCATGCGAATGCGCAGCCCTATGCCTGCCGTGCGGCTTTTTCGCGCGAGCTGCTCAATCGCGAAGGCATTCGCTTCGCCCCCGGTTTGGCTTTGGGCGAGGACGTCGTCTTCCAATTTGCGGCTTATGCGCTTGCCCGCAAGACCGTCGTCATGCCGGACAAGTTCTACCACTACGTGATGGAGAGCGAATCGGCGACGCACGAGTTCAACAGTGCCGAGGCTCGTGCCAAAAAGCTTGACGCCCACCTGAGGATGCTCGAGGAGGTCTTGGAGAACTGGGCGGCCTACGGTCTTTTGGACCTGTGTCCCGGCGAGCTGATAACTTGGTTTTTGGACCTCATTGTGTTCGACCTGGCGCGCTTGGATGCCGATGACTTCCATCGCGTGGCGGCTCGCGTCAACATGGACCTCGCGACGTTTTTGGGAACGGAGTGGGCGGATATGCCTGCTAAGGGTGCCGTTCGCCGTGTTGCCCACAAGCTCGTTGCGGCGACCTCGGGCGTTTCGATGGCAGATGCCACGCTGTTCTATCTTTCGACTCGTGGTTTCAAAGCCTGTCTGGAGCGCTTTCTCTAATTCCAAGCGCTGCCGCCCGCCGCAACTCGGCTGCTAAAATAACCCTGTTACACGCTATTCAACAGGAGGTTCTCTTGCAGAACTCTGATACCCCTAAAGTTTCGCTGCTTGTCCCCATTTGCAATGTCGAGCGCTACCTGCGCGAGTGTCTCGATTCCGCCGTGGCTCAGACGCTCAAGGACATCGAGATCATCTGCATCAACGACGGCTCCACCGATAGTTCGCCGGATATCATCCACGAGTACATGGAGCGCGACCCCCGTGTAAAGATGATCGACAAGGCCAACAGCGGCTACGGCGACTCGATGAACCGCGGCCTGGAGATGGCGCGCGGCGAGTACGTGGGTATCCTTGAGTCCGACGACTTTATGTTTGAGGACTCGCTCCAAAAGCTGGTCGCCAAGGCCGATGCTGAACATGCCGATGTGGTAAAGGGCGACTTTTACCTGTATTGGTCCACGCCCAGCGAACGCCGTGAGCTGTTTGGGATCATCGACGAGCATATGACGGGCGCCGCTTATCGCCCCGTCGATCGCCCGGGCATTTTCTACCGCAAACCTTCCATTTGGTCGGCTATCTATCGGCGCGAGTTCCTCAACGACAATCAGATTCGGTTCCTTCCCACGCCGGGTGCTTCGTATCAGGATGCGGGTTTTAACTTTAAGGTCTGGGCATGCGCCGAGCGTGCCGCGTTTATTGCGGACCCCATTTTGTGCTATCGCCAAGACAACGAGAAGAGCTCAGTTAATTCGCCCAACAAGGTGTTTTGCGTGTGCGACGAATATGCTGAGATGCAACGTTTTTTGGACGAGCGTCCCGAGCTCAAGGCTCAGCTTCAGGGCATTTTAATGCGCATGAAGGTCGATACGTACCGTTGGAATGATGAGCGCCTGGTCGATGAGTTGCGCGAGCAGTTTTGGGAGAAGGCCTCTCCCGAGCTCAAGTCCGATTGGGATGCCGGTCGCTTTGACCTGTCGCTGTTCGATCCGCGTGGCGAGACCGACTTGCGCCTGATGGTCAAGTCGCCCCGCGCCTATATCGATTCGCGCTTTGGCTTTAAAAAGCCGGGCAAGATCAATACGTTTAAGCACTACTTTAAGATTGGCGGGCTGCCGCTGGTCTGGCGCGTGCTGACGTATCAGCGCACCTACGGTGATAATCCGCACCCCGATGACGTTCCGGTCGCACAGTAGGAGCACTTGACTATGGCTACCCCCAAGATTTCCGTTGTCGTTCCCATCTATAACGTGGAGGAGTGCCTGGCCTGGTGCCTGGACTCCCTGCTTGCGCAGGACATGCCCGATTGGGAAGGCGTGCTGGTCAACGACGGCTCGCCGGACGGCTCGCGCGATATTGCGGCTACCTATTGCGAAAAGGACGCGCGCTTTACGCTGGTCGATAAGGAGAACGGCGGCCTGTCGAGTGCGCGTAATGCAGGTATCGCCGCGTCCACGGCTCCTATCGTCGCGTTTTTGGATTCCGACGATCGCTTTACGCCCGATGCATGCCGCGTGATCGTCGATGCCTTTGAGCGCGAGGGCTGCGACGTTTTGACCTTTGGCGCGAATCCGTATCCGCTGGAGGCGGGGTATCCGTGGCTTAATCGGGTTTTGAGTCCGCGGGACGTTTCTTTTCATGGATATAGTTTCGAATTATTATTTAAAGAGGATTCGCGTCCCTTTGTGTGGCGGACTGCCTGCAGACGTGATTTTCTGGCGAATAACGCTATTCGGTTTGATGAATCTATCTGCTATGGCGAAGATCAAGTTTTCGAAATGGCGATCTATGGTCGTTCGCGAAAAACAACGCTGATTTCGAATAAATTGTATGACTACCGTGTGGCGCGCAAGGGCTCGCTCATGGACACCATGCGCTACGACGACGAGACGCGTCTGCTGGAGCATGTGAAAATATATTCCGCGGTGTTGGCCGACTGGCATCGAGATGGCCTTGACACGCAGCATGTCGATGACCTGGCATACTTCCTGTGTGATTTGGTGCTGTACGATGCAATCAGGTTGCTGGGTACGGGCTGCGGCAAAGTGTTCGACGCTGTATCTACGGTGCTCGCTGGTTCCGCTATGGGGAGCGATGCCGCGCTTACGCGATGTGCTCCTTCTGTTGCTGCTATGGTGCGCGCAGCGCGTGCTAACAAGGCGCCCAGCGTCCGTGCGTGCAGGAGGCTCATGTTTGAGTACGACGTTTTTAGGTCTGGGCTCCTTCGGGCGTGCAAACGCATGGCCGCGAATATCCTGGGAAAGAGAGATTTGTAGATCGGAGCGGCCATGTCTGTTGTCTTGCTAGACCATCGTCGTCACTACATTCTGTTCGTTGCTGTGGCCTGCCTGAGCGTTTTGTTGGGCGGGCCTTCTTATCCCGGGTGAGAGCGGGGCTCTAGCCATATTTGAATGTGGAGGCGAATGGGGCTAGTCAAATATATATTTCGGTTTCAGACTTGAAAACGCTTGAATTCACCAGTTGTTAGTTTAAAAATAACATATAGATTCCGCCGGATTCGTGGAAAGGATGTTCTATGAAAGACGTTCGAAGGAGATGGCGCGGGCTAAAGGCTTTCGGGTTGGCCGCATTTGCAACTGCCTGCCTTACTTGTGCTCCATTGACCGCAAAAGCAGGTCTTATTGGCGGTGTTGGAGGGGGTAGCGCCTCGGTAGACGAGCCCACGGAATGGTGCGTTGGCGATAACCGTCCGATTTCTTACTGGGAATATGACGGTTGGAACGGCACTCAAAATGAACCGATGTCTGGCCCTCTTACGCGGTATAGCGTCGAGTGTAATGCTGGGGGGACTGCTCACAGAGATTTTCTAGTAGGTTTAAACTCTATTGATCAGAGCGCCTCGAGGACCGATCCTTCTGGAGTTACATCACGTCCCGCAGGTACATACTATTTCAACAAAGATGGTTTGATGCAGACCGGACTCGTTCGGTGCGAGGACGGCAGCCTTCGCTATTTCGATCTCGAAACTGGCGCCATGGTCACGAACCAGTGGCATAACGAATACGAAGCTGTCTGGTACTATTTTGGCGCTGACGGGACCGCGGTGTCGGGCTGGCAGTCTATCGGTGGGGACAAGTATTACTTCTATCCCGAAAGCCATGATATGGCATACGGCCGAGTTCAGATTGATGGCAAGAACTACTTCCTGAACACCCCTGGCGCCAACGCCGACGGCCGCATGCAGCATAGTGGCTGGTTCTACGACTCCATCTACGGAAAGTGGTCCTATGCGACCTCCGACGGTGAGCTATTAACCGGTTGGCATAATCTCGACGGCACTTGGTACTATTTCAACGAATCTGGGGTCATGCTGACTGGCTGGATCAACGATTCGGGTACTTGGTACTACACCAATGCATCCGGTGCGATGGTCACTGGCTGGCTCAACATCGGCGGTACGTGGTTCTACCTCGACGGCTCGGGCGCCATGGCCGCTAACAGCTGGCGCAGCCTCGGCGGCTCCTGGTACTGGTTCGGCGACTCCGGTGCAATGGCCACTGGCTGGTTCTTGGCAGGCGACTCTTGGTACTATGCGAGCGGTTCGGGCGCCATGGCAACCGGCTGGCTCAGCAATGGCGGCACGTGGTATTGGCTCGGAGGTTCGGGCGCTATGGCCTCTAATTCTTGGGCCAACGTTGGTGGAGTTTGGTACTGGTTCGACGATTCCGGCGCGATGGCCACCGGCTGGCGTCAGGTCGGCGGCGCCTGGTACTACTTTAGCGGTTCCGGCGCTATGACCCACGACGCCTGGGTCGGCGACTACTATCCTAAGTCTTCCGGCGCCATGGCTACGAACGCCTGGGTCGGCTCCTATTATGTCGGCGAGGACGGCAAGTGGATTCCGGGCTACGGTTTAGTTTGGTATAAGAACGGAAGCGATGTTTACCATACGCATAAGTGCCGTACCGTTGGCAAGGACGCAAAGGGCTATTCGCAGATCTCTATTCAGGAGGCCCAGAGGCGTGGCGCTTCACGAGAGTGCAAAAACTGCCAGCAAATTGGCTAGCACATTATTGAGTTAGTTTTGATTGAGGCCCCGTTGCCCTGAGGTGACGGGGTCGCTGTGTGATTGGATACCGTGCCGCTATGATGAAATGCTCATTCGGGGAGCTGGTCTTTTCGGGCCTGGTTTCTTTGGGGCTCCTTTTGGGTTCGTCCTCGATGTTATACGCCCTTGATTCGAATAACACTGACGAAGGTCCCGCATCTAACGTTACTATTGCTTCTGTCGAGTCAGGCGTTGATGCTCAGCGCGAATCGACCTTCGCTGTCGAGCAGAACTCTCAGGTGGATAATGAGACCCCTTCTGAGGTCTCGAATCAAATTATTTGGCATCAGGGGTGGATATCACCCGAAGAAGGGGCTGGTTTTTGGCGTTGGGGCTTGTCCGACGGAACAATCGCTGTTTCTTCTTGGAGACATATAAACGGTAGCTGGTACTGGTTTGACGACGAAGGTCGAATGGCTCAGGATGGGTTGGTTCAAGTCGGGGGTGCGACGTATGCCTTCTCCTCTTCGGGCGCAATGCGTGTCGGCTGGTACCTAGATTCTACGGGCTCCACTTCTGCTTGGCGTTATTTCTCCGGTTCTGGCGCCATGGTAAAAGGCTGGCTTTCAGACGGCAGCAACTGGTATTGGCTGGATCATGAGGGCAAGATGGTCCACGACTCGATGCTGCAGATCGGGGGAGCCACGTATGGATTCTCTTCTTCTGGCGCAATGCTTATCGGATGGCATCTTGATGCTTCCGTTTGGCACTATTTCTCAGGCTCTGGCGCCCTGGTAAAGGGCTGGCTCTCGGATGGGGGTCGTTGGTACTGGCTTGATCCTGCAGACGGTTCTATGGCCACCGGGCTAAAAGAATGTAATGACACCCCTTATATCTTTAACAGTTCAGGGGCCATGCTCTCCTCCCAGTGGGCGCTTATTGACAACAACTGGTATTACGCTGACTCCAACGGCTTGCTGCATGGAGGCTGGTTACTTCTGGGGAATTCTTGGTATTACTTGGATCCAGGAAGCCATATTATGCTCACGGGCTTTATGCAAGTGGGCTCGTCCACCTATTTCCTTACGAGTTCAGGTGCCATGGCAACAGGCTGGGCACTTGCTGATGGTACTTGGTATTACGCCGCATCAAACGGAGCTATTCAACGAGGGCGATGGATAAAGTCCGGAAACGCCTGGTATTACCTTGATGATGTATCCGGCGCAATGCGTACTGGTGAATTTGCGGTAGGAAGCACGCGCTATTTTTCTTATGATTCCGGTGCAATGGCATCTTCGTGCTGGATCAACTTGAACGACGGTATGGCATGGGCGAATTCGTCTGGAGCACTGAGCGAGCCGTTGCCTACTTCATCTGATGGATCTCCCGTAGTCGCTGATCGAGCCGACTTGTCTTCATTGCCAGGTACGATTCATATTGGAGATGCGGTTTTCTATGTGGATGCAAGCGGTGCCGTCAATGTAGCATCTGGTTGGATTATGTCGAAAGACGCTTCTGACGAAAGCGGCAATACTTGGTATTACGCATCTTCCAATGGTGTCCTTAAGTCTGGTTGGCAATATGTTAACGGTGCGTGGTATTGGATGGATCCTTCCACGTACAAGATGAAGACCGGATGGCTCAATGACGGCGGTACGTGGTACTGGCTTCAGCCTTCGGGTGCCATGTTTGCTAACGGGTGGCTGAAAATCGATGGCGTTGACTATTACTTCAATGCAAGTGGTGCATGGTTGAATACGTCTGGCTCTGTTTTGGGGGTTAATAGGTCCAGTCTGGTCAATTGGCTTATGAGCCACGAAAACGACGGCTATTACCGTGGAACACGCTACGATACGCATCTTAGCCAAGAAACATGCATGTATCCAAAGGGTGATCCTCGTTGGGACGGGTATACCGGTATGAACTGCGGCGGATTTGTATCGCATGCATATATGAAAGCGGGCGGTAATTTAGCTCCCATTGCCGCCGAGCAGAGCCATTCCCCTTGGAGTGGAGGTCCCGGAAGGGGCGGCTGCGTTAACGCTTATCGTTGGTACGGCTACGCTATCGATACGTGCGCAAACGTGACTTATTTCAACTCTATTGATGAGTTGTTACGTAGCGGTTTGGCTCGTAAGGGGGACATTGTGTTCTTCAATCCTTACAACCCATATGCGGACGATAGCCACATTGGCTTTTTCTGGGGCAATACGCCTAGTGAAAACTTGTTTTGGCATAGTGACGGTTATGGAAACCGTATTTCTGGTTTGACTGCTTTGAGTCCATCGAAAGTAATATTGATTCGTTAGAATTCCGAGTTGTAGGGGACTCTCTGGGCCCCCTACCTTTTTGACATCTGGTTTGAAAGCTAACTGATGTCGGCATTCTTTGGGGCTAAGAGTAGGGACTAAGAGTCCTTGGTTTCACCCTGCTGGGAAGTTCTTGTTTACATTGTGGTATTGCGTGCAGTTATTTGTCGTCCCAGATGGCATCTTGTCCAGTTGGATGTTCGGAAATCTTTCACAGCCATGCTGTAAGCTAAACGCAAACAAGAACGAATGACGAGGTTTACATGAGCAAACATCTTAAGTTATTTTCGGCATTGTTGGTGCTGATGGTCCTTGCGCCCATTTCTGTGTTTGTTTTCCCCTCGAACGCGGAAGCTGCGCGGTCCCTAGTTGAGAATTCCTGGCGTTATGAGGATGGGCAATTGGTCGCAGAGGATGCTTCTTCCGAAGAAGATGGAATAGCCTTATTGTCCATGGACATTCTTCCCGATGGGGCTACGGCGCAGGGCATCGATGTCAGTGAGCATCAAGGACGTATTGACTGGAATGCTGTTAAGGCTTCTGGTATCGATTTCGCTATTCTGCGTGTTGGGTTTGGCGCTCCATCTTGGGGCGGTCGAGTTGACTATCAATTTAATCGAAATATTTCTGAGTGCGAGCGACTCGGAATTCCCTACGGCGTCTATATCTATTCATATGCTTTTGATAATCAGCAGGCAGCTGATGAGGCATCAATGGTGATCAATTGCCTTTCTGGGCATAATCCAAGATTGCCGGTGTATTACGATCTTGAGGATAATTCGATAATTGCAAATGGACGTCAAACCGGAATTGCATCGAGGGCGCAGGTTTTTTGTAATAGGATTTCTGCCGCAGGATATGAGCCTGGTATTTATGCAAATTTAAATTGGTTTAACAACATTTTGACCGACTCTGTTTTCAAGAGCAGCTCTTGGGACCATTGGATCGCTCAATATAATTCAAAGTGTGACTACATCGGTAATTACAGTATTTGGCAGTATAAGAGCAACGGAAAAGTCCCTGGAATCAACGGCAACGTTGATATGAATTATGCGTATGTAGATGTTTCTCTCTATTATTGGCAGTTAAAAGATAATGCCTGGTATTACGCAAACTCTGACGGTAAGGCATATACCGGATGGTTGTACCTCGGCGGCGCCTGGTACTGGCTCGAGCCCGACGCGGGCGGTGCCATGGCTACCGGCCTTCACGAGTGCAACGGCTCCCTGTACTGGTTTAATTCGTCCGGCGCCATGGCGACCGGATGGGTCCTCGACGGCGGGACCTGGTACTACGCGACTGGCTCCGGCGCGCTGGCGCGCGGCCCCGTTTCCGTCGGCGGCGTGCCCTACTGCTTCGACGCCCGGACGGGGGCCATGCTGACGGGCTACCAGACGGACGCGCAGGGCGTCCGCCGCTACTTCGGCAGCTGCGGCCCCCTTAACGGCTGGGGCCTCGTCGACGGCTCCTGGTACTGGTTCGCTGACGGTATCGCCTCGACCGGCTGGATTCGCACCGGCGGTTCCTGGTACTGGCTCGATCCCGAGGCGGGCGGCGCCATGGCGACGGGCCTTCACGCATGCAACGGCTCAGCGTACTGGTTCGACGCCTCCGGCGCCATGGCGACCGGGTGGGTCCTCGACGGCGGGACCTGGTACTACGCGACGGGCTCCGGCGCCCTCGCCTCCGGCTGGCTCAACCTAAACGGCGCCTGGTACTGGCTCGATCTCTCGACGCATGCCATGGCTACGGGTGTTCAAACTATTGGATCATGTGAATACATATTTAATAACTCTGGCAAGATGATGGCTAATTGCTGGTCAAACGGTGATGGGTCTTGGATGTATCATTCGTCATCCAGCGGCGCAATTGACCTTAAAGGCATCATGACCGATTCGGGAATCCAGTTGATTGACGATGGCGGGAATGTTAGAACTGGCTGGATTGAGAGTCAGGGTTCTCGATATTATTGTTCTGCTGATGGGGTAATTCTGACTGGATGGCAGCAAATAGCTGGGTCTTGGTATTACTTTAACTCGGATGGTCGA
This sequence comes from Collinsella sp., assembly GCA_019419585.1. GTDB lineage: Bacteria > Actinomycetota > Coriobacteriia > Coriobacteriales > Coriobacteriaceae > Collinsella. The sequence goes on from DXZQ01000003.1 coordinate 53,126, forward strand.
ATGGCGACCGGCTGGCTTAACGATGGCGGTAACTGGTTCTGGCTAGATTCCGCTTCTGGCACAATGAAAACGGGATGGCTTTCCCTTGGGGGCACATGGTATTACCTTGATGCCGCACGTGGGGGAGTAATGCTGAGCAGTGGTTGGTATTGGATCGGCTCTACTGACTACAAGTTCAGCTCATCCGGCGCAATGGTTGGCGCTTGGGTCGATGTCCCGTGCTATTCGCAGTACCCGGAACTTCCTACTGGCTGTGAGTCGGTTGCCCTTACAAACTTGCTTAACTATTATGGTTTCGGTTTAGGTAAGACGATTATTGCGGATTATTACTTGCCCAAGGGAAGCAACGGCAACTTTGTTACCGCCTTTGATGGCAACCCAAGGCGTAGCAGCGGGGGTCTCATGGGATGCGTCGCCCCTGCGATTACTATTGCTGGCAATAACTTTCTGCGTGCTGCTGGAAGTGGCAAGCAGGCAAAAGACGTCTCTTTCTCGTCAATTTCTTCCATTAAGAACAGACTGACCTGTGGTCAACCTGTTGAGATGTGGAATACCGAGTGGGGAAGTTGGCCAGGAGGCCGTTATGCTGCACGTTGGTATAATGGGCATTCTTATGGCCTGTGGGGCGGTAATCATGCCGTAGTCCTTAAAGGCTATGATGACGAGCAGGGAATTGTCTATCTTTCGGATTCGATTAACGGCAATGTTACGCGAAATGCCCAGGTGTTCTTCGGCACGTGGCAACAGATGGATAGTCAGGCCGTGGTAATTGAATAGCCATGATGCTAAAAGGGGAGAGCTCGACGAGCTCTCCCCTTTTACTACATTGTTAATCAAGCTAAGCCGTCTTATTACGTCCAAATAGTTCGTCCCAGTTACTGGCTGCCAAAACTGTTCCGCATACGATTACAACGCAGCAGATTACGGATGCCATGTAGGGAATTGTTCCAAGTAAGATCAGGCCAAAGACCACCGACCATGCCGAATAGGAGATATTTAGAGCCATCGCTCGCGCTGCTCCGATTGCCGCAATGCCCTTGTAATAGAACAGATAGGATGCAGTTCCTGCGAGTCCGGCGAGTGCAATAATCAATGTGGGCATGCTCGGGATAGCGCCCAGCGTGAAATGCCATGCTCCGAAGAGGGGGAGTACGAGCACTCCATAAACAAGCGCACTTGTAGTTTCGCGGATTTGCAAAGCCGTTTCGTCATCAACGGCATCATCTTTCATTCCCCATGCGCACAGCACCGCTTCGGATCCCCATCCGATAACGGCAAGCACCGCGCCGAGTAAGCCGAGAGGGGCATTTGCAATCTCGCTCGACCCGGCCGATAGATAGCCCATCGTCATTACGCCGCAAAGAGCAACGAGAAGGGAAAGAATCTGTCCTTTGCCCATTTTCTCCTTCAGCAGCACGAAAGAAAGGAATGCTCCGACAGCGGGATAGAAGGCGGAGATGATTGCCGTATAGGCAGCTCCAATGTTATTAATTGCCAATACGTAGCCGGTCATTCCGATAGGTCCACCGAGCAGTGCGCCGGCGATGACGACCTTGCCCGAACGAGTTTTAAGTGCAGCGAGCGTGTCTTTTAATCTACCTCTAACTCCCATGTAGCCAAAGAGCCAGATTGCACAGAAGGCATCATGGAGAAAGGATCCCGCAATGGAGGCGCATGCAAGCGCTTCCGCCGATCCAATATAGGGCGCAAGCGCCAAGCCGATTCCAAGAATGACTGTATCAAGGCCCCAAAGAAGACCGCTAAAAAAGCCGAATTGCATCGTTATTCACCTTTCCGATAGATCTCCAGTGCCTTTTTAAGGTATTTGGCACCGTAATTGAAGTAGATATAGAGCCATTCGCCCACGAAATCGCCTTCGGCTTCTTTCAGAAGAGACCAGAGGTACCAGCACCATCCAGCAAGGGCAATGTGCGCATAGTTATGCGCAACTTCGTTGTTTGTTGCCTTGCGCCCAAAATATGCGTCAAGCGCGCGGTCGACTTCGTCTTCGGAAAGCTCACAGCAGACACTGCAAGTTCCAAAATCGTTCGCGTAATCGCTCATGCCAGCATATTCCCAGTCAATGAGATAGTACTTGTCGTTTTCATCGATAAGAATATTCAGGTAGAAGAAGTCATTGTGACAAAGGCATTTTGGCGCATTGTCGGCCTGAACAAAGTGCTCCAATTCATCGATTTCGGCGGCCATTTCCCTGTAGCCCGGAATGTCGATGGGACCTTTTTCCAGAAGAAGTGATTCGTAACGCTTCGCTTCGAGGTAGAAGTCAAATTCGGTTTCGACATTTGCACCGCTCTCGTGAAGCGAACGACACATCTGCATCATTCGCTTCATTTGGGCAGTATCATGCGGATCAGGCTGCTTTGCGTTGGGTACAAACTTCGAAATTTTCCAACCACGCTTTGGGTCCTCATGAATGAACGTGTCGTCAAGGCCGAGTTCCTTGGCCTTTTTAAGTGCGGCTACTTCTCCATTTCTGTTAATAAGCAGTTCGGTCCCGACTCCCGGATGGCGGTAAACGTACTCTCCGTCATTGGTTCTAAAGTGGCACGATAGATTCGTAAGACCTTGTTTAAGGGGATAAACGTCGTGAATCTCTGATTTGGAGCAGCCGAGCACTTGCTCGATGTTATCGAAAATGTCGGAGTCAACGTTTTCGATAAAATGTGGATCAAAGGCACGCAGCTCATCAAGAGAATCGAATTCGTTGATCTCGCCCTCAGGATACTTCTTGATAACCATATCGAGCTCCTTGATGTGCTCGATATATAGATCTTCCCAAAGCTTGTCCGTTGTCTCGGGCTTGTTATATTCCGTTTCAAGAATCTGCTTAAACGCAAGCGAGAAGGCTTTATCAAAGTAAACATGTCCAAGCATATACCATGCATCGGAACCACCGATCGTAACATTGGTGATTCTATCCATTGCTCCCGTTTGAATGCACCATTCTTTGGTGGCGCCTTCAGCATATTGAGCAGAATAAAATGCTTTCCAAACGTATGCTTCAAACGGATTGTTTAGAAGGTAATCATCGCTTGAGCAAATGTAGGTGTTGCCAAGTCGCTCTTTTACGCACATAAGCGATGCGTGGTTATTTTTGGATGCGTATTCGTTGTTGACGACAATCGAAACGCCGAACTTGCTTTCAAGATAGAAGAAATACTCTTTTTTATAACCGACAACGACGGTGATATTGCTGATACCCGCGTCTTGCAGCTGCCTAATCTGACGCTCAATGAGAATCTCACCACGTACTTTTAAAAGGCCTTTGGGCTTTTCATACGAAATGGGAGCAAAGCGGCTTGAAAGCCCCGCGGCCAATATCACTGCGTTTTCAACCTTATAGGGATGAAGTGCTTCGTAACCGTTGTCGGTTAGGCTGTCCGATTCGAGAAGGCCCTCATTCGTAAGCTCTTTATTTGCTGCGTTTACTGATCCAAGTGAAAGGCCAGTGCGCTCGGCAACTTCTCGCTGGCTGGCATATGGGTTCTTTAGGTATTCGTACAGAACTGTAAAGTTACGCTTGGTCAGTTCCACTGCAGGCCTCCAATTAAGATGTTCATTGCTTAGGAAAAGAATAGAATGATTGAACGATATGTTCAATCAATTGTATTTAGCTACATAGACTGAACAGAAAGTAGCGAAAATCAATCTCGAAAGGTGGATTAAAATAACTAAATAGGATATCTGGGAGGGTTGATTATGTATCGATTCGAAAAGAAGGCTGCGCTTGTCTGTGCCGCTATATCAATAATCGCTGCTTGCTGCTTGCCCTTGAGTGCGAATGTCGCGCTTGCACAGGATTCCGTTGAGGCTCAGAGTATTGAGTCAAAAGCGGTTTTTTCTTCTGTGGTTTCCGATGATTTGCAACCTGATATTTCTTCCGTCATAAAAGATGGCTGGCAACGGGATGAGTCATCTGGAGTTTGGTATTACGGAAAAAACGGTAAACACCAAACTGGCTGGCTGCAAAGCGGGGGCTATTGGTATTGGCTTGATCCAGCCAATGATGGTGCAATGCAGACAGGATATTTCAATGTGACCGATGCTGGCGGATCGACTGCTTCGTTTTATGCGAATGACGGCAATGCCGCAACGCCTTTTGGCGCGCTATATCAGAACTGCTGGCTACGTAACTCAGATGGAAATTGGTTTTATGCCAATGCTGGAGGCGATTTAGCTGCTGATTGGTTTTATCAAGACGGCACATGGTATTACCTGGATCCTGTCACCCATATAATGCAGGTTGGTTTTGTCGACCTCGGGAGCGGGAAATACTATTTAGATGCCACTGGTGCTATGAAAACCGGCTGGATTCTCGTTGACGGGAATTGGTACTGGGCTTATTCATCGGGTGCCCTTGCTTCGTCATGGCAAACGATAGGTGGGGCTCGCTATTATTTTGACCCACAGACGTTCATCATGTTTAAGGGTCGTCAAAAGATTGATGGAAGAACCTACATTTTTGGTGACTATGGCCTCGCAAATGGATGGTACAAAGACGGAGTAGATTGGTATTACTGCTCTAACGGTATTGCGGCCACTGGCTGGAAACTCGTTAACGGCGCTTGGTATTATCTCGACCCAGCCTCCGATGGTAAGATGTCCGTTGGGTATTTAGACCTTGGCAATGCAGCTTATTATTTAAAGCCTAACGGGGCTATGGCTGTTGGTTGGACCCAGGTCGAGGACGGCTGGTATTTCGCCTCCCGATCTGGTGCACTAATTTCTGGCTGGTATAAAGAGGGCACGAGCTGGTATTACCTGGACCCTGTTAGCCATCTCATGAAAACGGGCTTATTTGAGGTGGGCGGTAACGATTGTTTTGCAAACCAGAGCGGTAGGCTTGTGGTTTCAAGCTGGGTTACCGTTAATGACGGCGTTCAAAGATACGCTAATGATAATGGATATCTTTGCAAGGATGTGATTCGCGAAAACGGCACTATCCTAAAACCGCTGGAGCTGATGGTTGGCAAGTTGCGTCCGGCTGGGTTAATGTCGCAAACCTTAGGTTTTACGCTGAGCCCGGAACGGGTGCCATTCATCTTGGATGGCTGCAGATTGACGGCGATTGGTATTGGCTTGATGCCGATTCTGGCGTGATGAAGACCGGATGGGTTTTTACTGGCGGTGCTAGGTATTACCTAAACGCTGACGGAAAAATGGCAACTGGTTGGAAATGCCTGAATGGAACATGGTATTACCTTGAGTCCAATGGAAGCATGCACGTTGGCTGGCTTAAAGATTCGGGTAAGTGGTATTGGTTAGACGGCAGCGGCGCTATGGCAACGGGCGCAAGGACCATCGATGGCGTTCGTCGAGTTTTCTGGAGCGATGGACAGTGCGACAAAGTTGGCTGGCAAAATCCATCCCAGTATCCTCAGGTCAGTTCTTGGACTGTTCGGCTGCCTAGCTATTGCACCGGATACTTTACCTATGTGACCCCTTCTCGCATTTCTGTCGAAGCAACGCGGGAAGATTGCGTGAACGCCTTTATCCAGCGCGCCTATGAGTATATTGGTACGCAATATATTGAGCCTTGGTCTACCGCTCCCGGTGGAGCTGTTGATTGCTCTGGTTTTGTCTTGCAGTGCCTTTATGCTACTGGCATGGATATGGGTGTTTACAACCCTTATAACCATCGCTGGGATCCAAGCCAAACCTATAATTCCATGAATTGGTATCGAAGCAATATCTTTATGCCCGTGAGCACGAACTCAATTCAGCGTGGCGATGTGATTTATTATCGCGGGCATATCGCAATTGCACTTGGCGGCGGCTTGATGATTGATTCCTGGCCTCATCAAGGTGTCGGAATTCATCCTATTGGCGCAAGGGGAAATGTAATCGGCGCAGCTCGTCCGTTTATTTAATTGATTTGCTGCAAGGCGGTCGATATCGGTTTGGGGGGGCCTGAAATGAATGCTCGGATTGATCATCGAATTTGCTGGCGAGTAATTCGCTTGATGCTATTTTCCGCCTTACTCTCAGTTACAGCCCCCGCATTTTCTTGCACTGCTTATGCCGTGGAAGAGGGGGCGGATAACGGTGTCGTAGAGCGCGACTCGACAGGAGGGCCGGGAGCATTGGTCGGTGGCGGTTGCTCTCAAGACTCCAGCGATTGTGCCGACAAAACAACGGAAGATTCGAGCCTACAGGTTGTCGAAAGCCATGACCCGTCGACTACAGAACAACTATCTGGATGGCAATGGAACGGTTTGTCCTGGTATTACTATCTAGATGGCTGTCGTTTGACCGGAATGCAGAATATTGACGACTCGCTGTACTACTTGGACCCCGCTCGTGACGGCGCAATGAGCTGCGGCTGGATTTTTACTGAAAATAAGTGGTATTACGCGGGTCCGTCAGGCGCTTTGGCAAGTGGCTGGCAGTTTATTGGAGACCAATGGTACTGGTTTGACTCCCTTAACAGCTGTTCTATGGCTACTGGTCGACGTGTTATTGATGGGCACCCTTATCTTCTTGGAACCTATGGATTGATTAATGGATGGTGCCTTGATAACGGTTTATGGTATTGGGGTAGCAATGGTGAAGTCTTAACCGGCTGGCTTCAAACTGGCAATAACTGGTATTGGCTTGATCCCGCCAATGAAGGTGTTATGTCTAGAGGAATCGTTTCTGTCGGTTCGTCTCGTTACTATTTATCGGATTCCGGCGCAATGGCTGTTGGTTGGGCGTTTGATGGGACGGACTGGTATTACGCTGACGGTTCCGGCGCACTTGCATCGGGCTGGCGTTTGGTGAATGGCGTTTGGTATTGGCTCGATGTCGCAAATGACAATAGAATGGCTACCGGCTTTTTTGTCATCGGATCCAATCAATATCATTTTTCTTCAACGGGAGCGCTGTCACTCGGCTGGTTTATGAGCGATGGAGACTGGTATTACGCTGAGCCTTCTCATGCGTCGGGCATTGTAAAGGCGGGATGGCTGAAGGACAATAGCCAATACTATTATCTCGATCCTGCCGCCGACGGTAAAATGCTGCTAGGTCATTTTTCTGTAAATGGGAAAAGCTATTATGCAAAAGCTTCAGGCGCTGTTGCTTGTCGTGAATGGGTAGATGTCCAGGGCTCGGTCCAGGATGAGCCGTCTAAGGCTTTTGCTGGTTCTGATTGCTCATTGTGTGGAGCGTTGCGTAGTGGAAAGCTATTTACAACAAACGGTGATGGTGAATTAGCCGAAGCTCACGGGTTTGTGACGCTTGGAGGGTGCAAGTTCTATGCTGATCCAACCGATGGCTCCCCCTGCGCTGGATGGAAGAACGTTAACGGAAAATGGTACTTCTTTGATGAGACCGCTGGCTATGCACGATCTGGCTGGCTGTACAAGGATGGCTCCTGGTTCTATTTGGACCCATCTACCTACGTTATGAAAACCGGCTGGGTTTCCGTTAACGGATCTTGGTATTACTTGAATTCGTCTGGTTATATGCAAACAGGGTGGCTTAACCTGGGGGGGTACCTGGTATTGGCTTGACGCTAGTGGCGCCATGGCTACTGGCTGGCGCGTTGTGGACGGATCCTGGAATTACTTCATGGCCAACGGCGCGTGGGTGTCAGACTATATGGATGCTAAGGCTCAAAGTTATTCAAGCAATACAAATTGGCTGATACTTGTCGATACATCACGTTGCGTTACGAGTATTTACACTGGATCCTGGAATAACTGGTCCTTAAACCGTCGATATGTATGTTCGACGGGAAAAGCTAGCACGCCTACGGTGATAGGGGAGTATCAAGTCTACGGTAAGGGATACTCCTTTGGGCATGGATATACTTGCTATTACTACACGCAGTTCTATGGTGATTACCTATTCCATTCTTCGCCCTACTATGTCAACAGCAATCGCGTGATGGATCCTACGATGGGGGTCCCGTCCTCTGCCGGATGCGTGCGTCTTGAGATTCAGAACGCAAAATGGATTTACGATAATATTCCTTATGGAACGAAGGTTGTTACGTATTAACGAAGACTATTAATTAGACTGATAAAAGGGTGTTCATGTCGATAGGGTAACTAATGTTACATTCGATACGCGGCATTTACGCGATTGTTTGTTGCTTTGGACTATAGATATTATTTTTGTCTAGAGTAAATACAATGTGTCTCAATGGTGCGCGTTGTTAATTTGGGTAAGAGGATCACTTGAAAGAAAAGTCACTTAAGTCAAACATGCTATGGAACTCTATCGGTTCTTTATACTATTCAGGCTGCCAATGGCTTATTACCGTTGTTGTAGCAAGGCTTTCTAGTACCTACGGAGCCGCTGGATTGCTTTCAGTGGCGATGTCAGTATCAAATATTTTTTCGCAAATTGGTCTTTTTAGAATTAGATCATACCAAGTGTCCGACATTCATGAAAAGGTATCGGCTAGGCAATACGTTGGTTTTAGAATTGTTACCATCGTCTTGGGCTTTGCAATTACATTAATATATATGTGCTTCACTTGTTCAAGAGATAGTTTTATTGCTATATTGCTTTATCTGGCCTTTCGCGCTGGAGATGTTTTTATTGATGTGCTGCACGGGGTCGATCAGCAACATCAAAGGATGGACTACTGCGGTATCTCGATGATTATTCGAGCAACCCTATTTCTTGTTGCCTTTATTATTGGATTGGGATTTTTTGATAGCTTAGATATTGCATTGCTTGGCATGGTAGTTGCCACCTATCCCGTGATTATTTATGACTATAAAATTGCATCTCGATTTACGAACGTATTGCCTTCTTTTAATCTTTCGACTAGTAAACATTTATTTCAGTCATGTCTGCCCGCCGTAGTCGGCATGTCTCTCTGTTCAGTAGTCGTTACATATTCTCGTCAGTTCTTAGGGGAGTGTTATGGTTCCTCATCGCTTGGCATTTATGCGACTGTCTGTACGCCGATCGTGATCATTCAAGCTTGCGCTTCATATGTTTATGCCCCTCTTCTGGGGTCATTTGCCGAACGATTTGAGGCTAAAGACGTCCAGGGCTTTTTCCGACTTGTTTTTACCGTTGCTTTGTCTATGTTTGCCTTGTTTGCGGTGTGTGCTGGCGTTTTCGTTTTCTTTGGGAACGATTTGCTCCGCATGGTTTTCGGAGGCACAATCTCTCGCTATGATTATTTAATTTATGCAGGCCTATTTAGCTCTGCTTTTACAGCATTAGTAGCATTTTTAAGTGACCTTCTAATTAGTATTCGTGATATGTCTGGTTGCTTTATTGGAAATACCATCGGTTGTTTGGTCTCGTTCCCTTTGTCTTGGGTTTTGATTCCGCAAACGGGATTAAATGGTGCCAGCTATGTAGTTATTATTAGCTATTTTGTGACCTGCACAATCTTACTTGGCTTTCTCTATAGATCTGTTCGCAAGAGCACTGCTGATACTCAAGATAGTTAATTGGAATGGGTTTTCTAAAATGAATGATTCTGAGGCATTGTCGCACTTACAGGCGGCTGAACTTAAAATATTAGACGCGATCGCGTCTCTTTGTGCTAAATTTGATATCAACTGGTGGCTCGACGGGGGAACCTGCCTTGGTGCCATGCGACATAATGGTTTTATTCCTTGGGATGATGATATTGATATCGGCATGATGCGTTCAGATTATGAGCGTTTTTGTGAACTTGCACCTAAGGAGCTTCAGCCTGGGTTTTCCCTTCATAACTCACAAAATACAGATTGCTACGCGGCTATGTTTTCAAAAGTTTACATGGACGGTACTAGGTTTGAAAATCAAGAAGGAAGAGACGCCGGATCTGCGATGGGTATTTTCGTAGATGTATTTCCTTACGATTATTTGTATGTTGATGCTAATTTGCGTTCTCGACAGATAAAAACTGCTTCTTCCGCTCAACGGCTTTCTTATCTATACCATTCAGGGAGTATTTCTGTTCCGCATAAGGGCATGCTTGGTGAAATCGAAAAGGCAGTCTGTGTTTTGCTCCATGGTATTGAAAGGATGCGTTGTAAGGATCCTCGCCAATATCAGGACAGATTTGATAACGCTATTGGCGATGATAACGTTGGACAAATTAGCAATGAGTGCCTGACGCTTGCCTGGCCTAATATGGCTCCCGTTCCAGTCGATGATATTCTTCCGACTTGTCGGGCAAAGTTTGAAGGTAGATCATATCCCGTTCCGAGATGCACGGAGCGCTACCTTACAACAATGTACGGTGACTGGAAGAGTATCCCGGCTCCCGAGGATCGCCATACACACTTACCATTGCTAATTGATTTCGGTGATGGGCATATTTGGGAGTCTGGAAATTAGATGGCGCTGACATATGTGATTTTTTCAGCTCAATATCCGCCTCATGTGGGCGGAATTGAGAGCTTTACGCGTAATATGGCATACGCCCTTACGGAAAAGGGTGCTAGGGTAATTGTTGTTACAAACGATACCAATTCAATTGGAATAGACATTGAGACCGATTGCGGTGTTAAGGTCCTTCGCTTGTCTTGTTTTCCATTCGTTGATGGTCGCTTTCCAGTTGCTAAGCATGACGAGAAGAACCGTAATCTATGGAAATGGCTTGAATCCCAAGATGTTGACGGCGTTTTGATAAATGCGCGGTTCTATCTTCATTCAATTATGGGCATGAAGTATGCGCGAAGAAAAGGTCTAACGCCTGTCGTTCTTGATCACGGATCAGCTCATCTTTCATTCAGTAGTCCGTATCTTGACCCTTTCGTACGCATTTATGAGCATGCTATTACATTAAGGGGCAAAAGATATAAGCCAGCATACTACGGTGTATCTGAAAAAAGCGCTGAATGGCTTCGTCATTTTGGGATTACTGCCAAAGGCGTCATCCCTAATGCAATTGATGCAGAGAAATACCGTAACATGTCTTCAGGTCGCGATTTTAGAAATGAACTTGGATTAAGCGAAGACCCACTTATAGTTTCCTATGTTGGTCGATTTATTCCGGAAAAAGGAATCAAGTCTATCATTGACACTTCGAAAAGCTATCGACTTAATAAACTCGGGGTCCATTTTGTCCTGGCGGGCGATGGACCAATGACTTCTGCGGTTGAGCTGGCTCAGGGAGAGTCGCTTCACTGGGTGGGACGTCTGTCTGCATCTGATGTCTCCGCTCTTCTTCAACAGTCCAATCTACTTTGTCTCCCAACTCGTTCTGAGGGATTTTCAACAATACTGCTAGAAGCAGCTGCATGCGGGTGTCCTGCTGTTGTTACTGACGTCGGGGGGGCACGTGAGCTTATTCCGAGTAGCGATTATGGGACAATTATTAAATCGATGAGTGCGGAGTCGGTTGAGATGGCTGTGTATCAGATGGCATCTAGCCGATCGGTATTAAACAAGCAATCAAAATCAATTCAGGAATTGGTTGAGCTTGGGCATACATGGGCTAACTCGGCAGATAAGCTCTGCTCTGCTTTTGCTACGGCTAGGGACTAGCCGTCTGTTTATTGTTTTGTTTGGTTTTTTTGCCTCAACTTGATACTGACGACGTACACAATGGCCGCGATTACGACGAGTGCCCCTTCCTTGCGCTGGTAGCCTCGAGGACGTTCTCCGGGAAGAAGCGCTTGGTCCTGAGTTTCGGCATCCTCAGATTGAGTGACCGCGTGCATATCTCGATCGTGCGGTCATGGTATCCGTTCCTGCTGTTAGCGCCCTCGCCGTAGAACTGGTCGGCCTTCGCGTTAATCAAGGTGTATAAAATCTGCTCGGTGAGACTGTTTTGTAGATTCCACATGTCGATATCGCCGACGCTGAGCCGGTGCGTAGTGAACATTTCTAAGTGTCAAGTCTGCCAAGATCCGCAATAATTGATTTTAGATTCAGTTATTGATTCTCATGGCCATTAAACCAGGCGTGGAACTTGTCGAGATAGATGCGAAGGGTGCAGGTGCGCTTTGGCGCCTCTGACCTCTAACTCGTTACCATCAGTCGTCCTTCTGCATATGGAGAGTACGAACCGTTCGAGTTTGTTCATTCTGAGGAACAGCTTGTAAGGTGCCTTGAGCAGCGGGCTGTGTAAATAAGGTGAATAATGTCTGAGATTTTTGAGCCCAGGAACATCATCGTCACGGGCGGCTGCGGCTTCATCGGCAGCAACTTCGTGCACTACGTCGTGGACAACCACCCGGACGTCCACGTCACCGTCCTGGACAAGCTGACCTACGCCGGCAACCCCGAGAACATCTCCGGGCTGCCCTCCGACCGCGTGGAGCTCGTCGTGGGCGACATCTGCGACGCCGCGCTGCTCGATAAGATCGTGCCGGGCCACGACGCCATCGTGCACTATGCCGCAGAGTCCCACAACGACAACTCCATCGCAGACCCCGAGCCGTTCCTGCGCACCAACGTCGAGGGAACCTTCCGCCTGCTGGAGGCCGTCCGCAAATACGGCGTCCGCTACCACCACGTCTCCACCGACGAGGTCTACGGCGACCTCGCGCTCGACGACCCGGCGAAGTTCACCGAGGAGACGCCGTATCACCCGAGCAGCCCGTACTCGAGCACCAAGGCGTCCTCCGACATGCTGGTCCGCGCCTGGACCCGCACCTACGGCCTTCGCACCACGATCTCCAACTGCTCCAACAACTACGGCCCCTACCAGCACGTGGAGAAATTCATCCCCAGGCAGATCACCAACATCATCGACGGGGTCAAGCCGAAGCTCTACGGCCGCGGCGAGAACGTCCGCGACTGGATCCACACCGAGGACCACTCCTCGGCCGTCTGGGGCATCCTCACCAAGGGGCGGATGGGGGAGACCTACCTCATCGGCGCGGACGGCGAGAGGGACAACATCACGGTCCTGCGCATGATCCTGGAGGCGATGGGCCGCGACCCCGGGGACTTCGACTGGGTCGCCGACCGCCCCGGCCACGACCGCCGCTACGCCATCGACAGCACGAAGCTGCGGCGCGAGCTGGGCTGGAGGCCGGCCCACACCGACTTCGCCGAGGGCCTCAAGCAGACCATCGACTGGTACGTCGAGAACGAGTCCTGGTGGCGCCCGGCCAAGGAGGCCACCGAGGCGCGCTACCGATGCCTGTTCCATTCAGTCTTCGTGCCTGCCTAAGAAGGAAAGGGTCTCGGTTGTGCTTTTACTCCAGCGTGCATCTTGTTTTTACTGGCCGGATTCTGCGAGCGAGCTGGCGCACTTGTAATTGTTGTCGACAACAGCTTGGCTGATGTTTAAGTTTTATCAAAGCGTCTAGGTTATCGGAAGACTAATATGAATGCTGTTAGGAGTGCAAATAGCCGTATATTTTCTATCGTACTAAGAGTTATCATCTTTCTGATCATCGAATGTATAAAGAATCACTTAGATGATGCCGCGAAGACATCGCGTTGATATTAAAGGACGGTTCGTACGTGACGAATTTGCCAAAAGTTCTTGTTGCGATTCCTGCTTATAACGAAGAGGAATGCATAGAGGGCACCATTCTTGAATTAAAGAGAGTGGCCCCGGAGTTTGACTTTGTCGTCATTAACGACGGCTCTCGGGATTGCACTCTCGAACTTTGTACGAGTTTGGGATGCAATGTAATTAATATGCTTATTAACTGTGGCTTGACGGTTGGATTTCAAACAGCAGCTCGTTATGCGTTGGAGAATGATTACGACTACATGGTTCAATTCGATGCGGATGGACAGCATCGGCCTGAGTATATTTCAGAGCTTGTTTCGAAGGCTCAATTCGACAACGCTGACATAGTAATTGGTTCTCGTTTTTTGTCGATGCGCAAAGATGTGTCAATGCGCATGCTTGGCTCGAGAATGATTACATTCCTCATTAAAATGTTAACTGGTAAAAGGATTAGCGATCCAACGTCTGGATTTCGACTTTTTAATCGTGACGTTTTAAAAGAATATGTTTGCAATGATACGCTCAATCCTGAACCCGAGTCCATCGCCTTCTTTATCAGGCAAGGCTATAAGGTGTCGGAAATACAGGTATCTATGCGCGAACGGCAGGGTGGAGAGAGCTATTTAAATCCAATTAAGTCGATCCAATACATGATTCGAGTATTCGTCACGCTTCTCATTGTTCAATGGTTTAGGTGATTGCATGTCAACTTCCTTGCGCGTGTTTCTTGTCGTCTGCGCTGTGATTGTTTTTATTTTCGTTGTTCACAACCTCAAAAAATGCAAAATACAGGTTTTGGATTCTGTTTTTTGGCTTTTATTTAGTACGAGCTTCGTGGTACTTGGTGTTTTTCCGGAAATCGCCTCCTTTTTTTCAAACTTATTAGGATTTATGTCTGCATCAAATCTTGTTTTTCTATATGTTGTAGCAGTCCTAGTGGTCCGTGATTTCGTAATTTCATTACGACTGTCAAAACATGAAGAGCGCCTCAATTCGCTGGTTCAGGCTGCGGCGCTTGATGCTAAGAGGAAATGAAACTGTTTGGCCCACTCATTACTGTATTGAGTTTCTCACAGTGTTATTTTTTTCTATGGCACTCTCAGTGTCTTGGCACCCATTCTTCTTCTATGCTTTTGGTTATATATGGCTGTTTTGCTATGTCTAATATATGATTTCCCGGGAGTTGTCCATTTGAAATAGAATTACATTTCAAATTGTTTATTCACTTCGTTCGTGAGGTATTTCATGAGTTGGTCGCTGTTGTTCATCGAAGCTTTTATTGCGGCCGTTGCATTGATTTTGCCGGGCATGTTGGCTTCGCGGGCATTTGGAGTTCCCTTTAAACTGTCTCTTTCCTTTGGCCCTGTAATCAGTGTCTTCTTTTTGGTCTTTATGGGCATTGTTCTTCGGTTTACCGGTGCCGCTGGGGGCTATTTTGCTTTATTGATCTCGTTGTTCCTATTTGCCGTGGTCAGTGGCGTGGCCTGCTATTTGCGTTTTCACGGACGAAGCGCCTTTTTCGACACCGATATTGTCTCTCTGCGGCCATACCTGTGCGCCCTTGTCTTATCTATTCCCGTGTCGGCTTATCTCTTTGTTCGCGGCATTGGTCTTCCAGATAGTTTTCTTCAGGTTTATGACAATTCGTTTCATTTGAGTGTTATTCAGAGTATGAAGCATGCCTCTAGCTATTCAATCCTCTCGGTTGGTTCGTATCTCGAGGCCGGTTCCGAGGCGTTTAGCCCCAATGCAAGCGCCGGTTTTTATCCTGCTGCTTGGCATATCGTTGCTGCTCTTGTGGCGCGTACGTTCAATATTTCTGTCATGGCGGCCATTAACCTTACTAATTTTGTATTTGTCGCGTTTGTATTGCCCTTGGGCATTCAGTCCTTCATTGCGGTTATTACCAAGGGCGATGCGCGAAAGGGCGTTTGCGCAGCTGTTGTAGCGCTTGCTTCGACGGCCTTCCCTTGGACTTTGCTCTATTGGGGGCCTGTCTATCCAAATTTCGCTGCGTTTTGTGCCATTCCTGCTGTTGCCGCTGTTTTCATCTGGTTTATGCAAAGCTTTGAAGAACCTCGATCTGTTTGCACGACTCATTGTCCTGCCCTTGTGGCCTTGCTCTTTGGCATTGTGGCTCTAGTGGCTTTGCAACCGAATGCGGTTTTCACGCTTGGCATTCTTTTAGTTCCTTCGATTGTTGTTTGCGTGGGTGGTCAAATTGAATGCCAGCTGTTTCGCATGCAATCGATTTCGACCAAGTTTGCCTATTATGCATCACGCTGCCTTGTGCTTTTAGCTGTTGCTATAATTTGGATTTTAATGACAAAAGCAAGCTTTATGCAGGGGGTCATCAACTTCCACTGGCCTTCCTTTACATACATCTTTGATGCCGTGTGGAGGTCATTCTCCTTTTCCTTTAATGAGAATACGCCCTGTATTCTTCTTGCATGTCTTGTTGTCCTTGGTTGCCTCTGCGCCTTGGGCAATAGGTCCTTCCGTGGTTACTTCTTCGTCTACCTATTTTCCGTGGTTCTGTTTGTTGTCGATGCCACCCAAGACGGTTTTATCAGACATTTCCTTACCGGCTTTTGGTACACAGACCAATATCGCGTCGCCGCGATGGTTGCGCTGTTCAGTATTCCGCTTTCGACGCTCGGGCTTGATTTCATCCTCGGCAAAGTGCAGAACGCTTTTTCCGCTTCTGATGGAGCAGGTCGTTCGTCTAAATATCTTCCCCAGGCGTTTTGCGTCGTTTTGATTGTCTGCGGTTTGTTTTGGCCTGAAAGCGTAAATCCTGCTGTCAACAATTATTCGCCGGTCGGTTTTACCAAGAGCGTGTTCAATTACATGTACAGTATCAATGATATCGATAATAATCTGACGTCCGATGAGCTGGCGTTCCTTGGCGAAGTCAAGCAAATAGCCGGCGCTGAGCTGATTATCAACAATCCCTTTGACGGCAGCGTCTACGGATATGCCTTAAATGATCTAAATCTTATGTATCGAAAGTTCAGCTCTTTTGGCAAGGGTGAGACAATCGCCAGCAAGCAAATTCGCCATGGACTTGATCGCATTTCTTACGATTCGGTGATTGCGCGCGACGTTAAACAGGCTGGTGCCAAGTATCTTCTCGTTTTAGATTACGACGAGAACGGACGCGATGGTGTGGATATGCCTGGCTATCATAAGTCTGGCTGGACGGGTATTGATTCGATTGATGATTCCACCCCTGGTTTTTCGCTTGTTTTAAGCGAAAAAGATATGCGCCTCTACTCAATTGAATAGAGGCGCTGTCCTCATTTGCGGGCGCATGTAGGTTTTATCGTCCCGTTGTGCTCTTTTGTTTTGACTGGAAATACCATTTGGAAATCGGGCGTGGAAGCGCGTATAAGATGCCCGTAAGTAAGGCAATGATAGCGAAGCGGACAATAAGATATCCGATCCACGGCGCTAGCGGAAGATTCTCGACGATACCGGAAACATATTGGTAGGGAAACACGTTTAACTCAATAAGATGCATGCAGAAGAGCGGGAGCGTGTACTTTCCGATCCAAGCGATGGGCTTCGTGACGCGTGGAATATGCTTGCAAGCCATTTGACATAGCTTGAGAATCACTAATGAACCAAAAATGCTCCCGATGACATCCTGTGTCCCGTAAACGTAGGTGTTTGTCACCATGTAAAGCTTTCCAAAGCGTAGGGCTGAGTAGCCCCATATTCCCACCATGAACAACCAGCAGATGGGTTCGATTGAGTTTTCATCGAGTAGGGCGTGCTTTCTAATGATCTGTCCAATGTACAAAAAGAGTGTTGCACTTAACGCCTGTAGGATGCTCCAAGGAAGCCAAAAGATTTGAGCCAGAACGTTGCCGCAGAAGAAAAAACCCAGAACCAAAATTGTGGGATGTCGAAATTGATTAACGACGGTCAGGAGCATTTTGCCAAAGAAAAGCGCGAAGAGATACCAAAGGGCTCCAATAGCGGATACAAATGCCGGGGTTGCGGGCGTGATTCCTCCACAGCCGTAGAGGCTTGCCATGAACCAGTGGTTTGCTATCTCTATTGGGTTAGTTTTCCCTGTTAAGGCTGCCCCTAAGAACGAGCATCCAATTACGCCTATACAGGTAATCAGATAAGGCATCAGAAGCGATTTGGCATTCTTTTTAACGTAGTCGGGTGTGAGTTTAGCCTCGGGCTTGCTAAAGAATCCGCTGACAATAAAAAAGAGAGGCATATCAAATGAGTAGAATATGGAGGCAAGCCTATCTGGTGTCCCCAGATATATTGAGTGGCCAATGATGACGCCGGCAAGTGCTATTGCTTTTGCGACATCAAACTCGGGATATCTTTTTTTCACTGAATGCTCCTTAGCGGGGTCGTTGTTATTTGAAAGACCTTATTCGGTCATGCCGCCAATGCGGGCTTTTCAATAGGTCTTTAACTTCCAGTATTGAGTGTAGCTTATGGTCTGCTTGTTTGCAGGTGGCGGTCTTTGAGGATTCGGTCTCGTTCATGGCCATTTGTTATAATCGATTCATTTGAGTTGCATACCATATGTGTCATGCTTGTATTGGAGTCATTGTGTCGCAAAACCAGCCGCTCGTTTCGGTTCTCGTGCCTATTTGCAATGTCGAGAAATATCTCGATGAGTGCCTTAGCTCTCTTAAGAATCAGACTCTCAAAGATATTGAAATCATCTGCATCAACGATGGCTCTACGGATTCTTCCTTGGAGATCATCAATAGATTTGCGTCTGAAGATTCCCGATTCGTTGTTATTGATAAGCCAAATTCCGGCTACGGCGATTCCATGAATCGCGGTTTGGAGTCTGCGAAGGGCAAGTATATCTCCATTCTCGAGTCCGACGACTTCCTGGATGCCGATGCGCTTGAGTATATGGCTCGGCAGGCCGAGGACAACGCGCTCGATTTGTTTAAATGCAATTTCTGGCTCTATTGGTCGTCTTGCGATAGTTCTAGGCTAAATCGTCATGACGCCTATTTTCCCGCGATGAGCCAAGAGCTGATCGGCATGGGCGTTCATAGGCCCATCGATGCGCCTGACGCCTTCTGGGCCAAGCCGTCCATATGGTCTGCGCTGTACCGGAAAGACTTTTTGGCTTCCAATAACATCTCGTTTCTTCCTACTCCAGGAGCATCCTTCCAGGACACGAGCTTCACTTTTAAGGTCCTCGCCTGTGCGCGGCGCGCAATGTATTCGGGAAAGGCGTTTTTGCACTATCGCCAGGACAATGAACACTCGTCGGTGAATAATCCGGGCAAGGTATTTTGTGTTTGCGATGAGCATCATGAGATGACGCGCTTCCTTAATGAGGATCGTCCTGATCTCAAGCCGGCGCTGGATCCCATTCGTGCGAAAGTGAAGTTCTACAACTACGATTGGAACCTTAACAGGCTGGCCCCCGAACTCCGTCGTGATTTCATCGCCGTCTTTTCGTCTGAAATGGCCGAAGAGCTGCAGTCGAATAACATTATTTGTGCCGAGGCTCCGTTTGATCGTTATGGGTTTAATCCTGTTGAGTTTGCTCGTGCTAAGGACTTTGCTGAGAATGCGGATCTTCTCGCTGTCCAGTATTCACTTATGGGGTCCGGTAAATTCAATACGATTCGCGAGTACTTTGCGGCTGGCGGCTTTTCTATGGTGGTTCGTATGATGAAGAGAAAGCTTCGTCGTTAATATGTCTTCTTCATATTGCCCGTTGCTGTCAATCGTTGTCCCTGTTTATAACGTCGGCGGCTACTTACTGGATACCCTCGACTCGATTGCGGCTCAGTCATACAACAATATCGAGATTATCTGTGTTGATGATGGATCCACAGATGGGTCGGGCGAGCTGCTCGACTTGTATGCCGCTCGCGATTCTCGATTTGCTATCTATCACGAAGTTAACCGGGGAGTTTCCGCTGCTAGAAACTTTGGTATCGATAAGGCTCGTGGTGAGATTATCCTTTTTGTCGATGCCGATGACTTGCTTAAGCCTAATGCCTGTGATGTCGTTCGCCAGGCCTTCGACAATGACAGCCAGGTGGATATCTTAAAGTTCTCCGCCGATCCCTTTCCGATCGAGCTTTCCAATCCGTGGCTTACGTCGACGTTGTCATTAGATGATGAAGAGTATTTCGGCTACAGCGATAAGCTCGTCTTTTATGCTAAGACTAGGCCGTTTCCCTGGAATGGAGCTTATCGCCTTTCCTTCTTGCGCGACCATGAGCTCTATTTTCCTGTCGGATTGACTCTTGGCGAGGACCAGGTGTTTTCGTTCGCTACGCTTGGAAGGTCTTCTCGCACAAAGCTGCTTTCTGACTCGTTGTATGACTATCGTCTGTCCCGCAAGGATTCGGCAATGTGTTTGATGGCACAAGATGAGAAGCTGCGCCTTCAGAAGCATCTGCAGGTTGTTGATTGCATCATGGCGGATTGGGATAAGCAGGGGAGATTCGAAGGCGAGTCGGGCCGCTCTATGCTGCTATTCGTTGCTGATTTCCTCGTGTTCGATCTGCTTAATATCAAGAATCAGGCAGATCGAGAGGAATTGCTGCAAGGGTTGCAGCGCGTACTTTCGAAGTATTTGACGATTGATGATATTGGACAGTTGCTGGCAAGCGATAGAATCCTAAAGTTCTATCAACAGCTACTTGCCCAAGACGGTCCTGTTTCGTTTGGTGCATCCAGCGTATATTCATTTGTCGCTCAACTAAAGGGATATAAGGCGGCGGTGTTTATGCTGATCGATCGAGCTAAATCTTTTCTTCTTACCGCCTGCGGCGTTTCGTCCACGGAGGACATGAAGGATGGTTTATTTGAGGATGCGCCTTCTATCTCCGAGGCGATTGAGGCGCTTAAATCTCGCTCATAATTCGTTTTACGGTAATGGTGCTGTTCGCGAATTGCGGCTATTGAAGCTCTAAAGGAGGGTGGTCGGGATGTTACTCCCAACCACCCTTTTATCATGTAAATTGCTATGAAACTCTGTTCACTGTTAAACGGCCTAGCATGCGGTATTCTGACGATACTGTTTAAGCTTTACCTGGATGGGCCCAATGATGAAGGGGTCCACGACCGATGCCACCGCTAGCGCCAGTCCGTAGGCCAGCGCTGTCGCCAATATCCATGTGGCTATCCTAAGTGGCCATGAAAGCGTCGAATATCCGCCATCTAGTACGCCGTTATAGATAACAGATGTGGCAAGCTCAATCGTTGCGTATTGCAAGAGATAAATCGAATAGGATCTTTTTGCAGTCCACTCAATGATGTTCGAGAACGTTTGCGAGTGTAGCTTGATGCCATCAAACGCAACAAATATTGCAACGGTCACGATTACCCAGTTAAAACTCGGATCGGACCTTTCGAAACCAAAATATGCGCTCACAATATCGAAGATGAAAAAAAGAATACCTATTGACTTAATAAACCTAGTTTCCCGCCTGTCTAATAATGGTGTTACACGCTTAACGAAATACCCCAAGCAAAAGAACGTGAAATACGTTCCCCCAAGCAGCGATCGCGGTATGATGCGCTGAAACATGCTTACGGCTGCTGCAAGGGTTATATGCTGAGAGTTTATGAGCAAAGAGTTTGCTGCGCATGATAGTCCGCCCCATGCGTAGATTCCTAAGGTTACGAACAGGGCAATTTTGCAGGTACGGTCATCAAGTGCTTCGAACATTTTTGCCAATACTGGCGCAATAATAATATATGGAATGAGCGCTGGAACAAACCACCAGCCACCTTGGACAAGGCTACTGGTGTATCGGATGTAGTTGGTATCCTGAAGTGAGCCAGTCACTACTTTATAGGTGTACAGAAGCCCAGCATACACAAAGATGGGTAGCAGCAACGACAGGGCTTTTCCAAAGAGATAGTCCTTGTAGCTTTTCTTTAGAGGTTTCAGTGCGAAATAGCCCGACAGGCAGAAGAATATCGGGTCGCAAATAATGGCGCCTGTGCCTACTATCACGCCAGCGTTAATGCCGCGAAAACTGCCCAGTTGCGGTGCGATGTGAACAACAACAACTAAAAACATTGAGAGGGCTCTTAGAAGATCCCAGTTTGTAAGGCGCTTATTAGTGTTCATTGAGGCCTACTCACCTATTGAATTGCGCGTTTTGTATACCTGAAGCTCCCATTGTTTCTTTTCGACCTTGGCGACCGAGTCGAGGATGAAGCCCGTTGCCAGGCTGAGGCCGCACAGGAACATGAAACACGCGGCGAGCACGGCAGTTGGGAAGCGGGGAACCAGCCCGGTGTGGAAATACTCTACGATGATGGGGATGCCGAGCGCGAGGCCGATGGCGGCGAAGATCAGGGCGATGAGGCTGAAGAATTTGAGCGGTCGGTAGTCCTTGAAGAGCGTGCCGATCATGGCGATGACCTTGATGCCGTCGCCGACCGTGTCGAGCTTGGACACTGAACCAGCGGGGCGGTCCCGGTACTCCACCGGGACGTCCTTAATTCGCCAACGGTGATCGACGGCGTGGATGGAGAGCTCGGTCTCGATCTGGAAGCCCTCGCTCAGGACGGGGAACGTCTTGACGAACGGCTGACCCATGGCGCGGTACCCCGTCATGACGTCTTCGAAGCTGTAACCGTAGATCCACTTGATCATGGCGCGGACCAGGTTGTTCCCGAAACCGTGGAAGGCGCGCTTGTTTTCCTCGGTGTAAGTGCCGTTGGAGAGGCGGTCGCCCACGGTCATATCCGCCTCTCCCGCAAGGATAGGGTCGCAGAGCGCTCGGGCTGCCTCGGCGGGATACGTGTCGTCGCCGTCGACCATGAGGTAACAGCCTGCGTCGATGTCGCGGAACATCTGACGGCACACGTTGCCCTTTCCCTGGCGCGGTTCGAGCCGCACCGTGGCGCCGTGCTCCAAGGCAATCTGGGACGTCCCATCGGTTGAGTTGTTGTCGTAGACGTAGACCGTGGCTCCGGGGAGTTCGCGGTGGAAATCGTCTATGACTTTACCGATGGTGACGGCCTCGTTATAGCAGGGAATGATAACCGCTGTGTTTGTATAGTCCAAGATGAATGCCCCCATAACTTATTACGGGTTGTTAGTATACCTGCCGTCAGATGCCTGTATTTGATATGGGGTACTTTTCCAGATTTACATCGCTGGGTTAGTTGCCGTCTTTGAAGGCTATACTTTCCACTGTTATGAATTACGAGACAAGGAGATGGTCCGTGACTGACAGCGTAGATAGTCAGAAAGCGGTGGCTAAGCCGGCCTCTCACGCTAAAAATGATTTCGAAAAAGACAAATACATCCTGAGGCAGCTTGTCACTAAGGATTTTAAGATTAAGTATCGTCGCAGCGTTTTGGGTGTTGCGTGGTCGGTACTCAATCCGCTTCTTATGATGGTCGTCATGTCCATTGTGTTCTCGACCATTTTTGGTCAGAGCCGCAATGGTTCCATAACGCCCGAGATGTATCCGCTGTACCTGATTGTCGGCAACATTACGTTCTCGGTTATGTCCGAGTCGACGAACCAGGCACTCATGTCCATCATCGCGGCGTCGTCCTTGCTTAAAAAGGTTAAGGTGCACCGCTGGGTGTTCCCGGTTCAGAAGGTGCTGTTCTCGCTCGTTAACTTTGCCTTCTCTCTGGTTGCCGTCGCGCTGGTTATGCTGTGGTTCCATGTTCTTCCTACCTGGCATTTAATCTTGCTGCCGGTTTGCCTGTTTTTGCTTATGTGCTTTTGCATGGGCTTGGGCATGATGCTCTCGGCGCTTGCCGTATTTTTCCGTGATGTTATGCACCTGTGGACCGTCGTTATCACCGCGTGGATGTACCTGACGCCTATTTTCTGGACCACCGATTACATTAGCCAGATGGCCCATTGGATTCAGGTGTTGGTTGTTGTGAATCCCATGTACAACTACCTGCAGTTCATGCGCGATATATTCTTGTTTAACACGACGCCTTCCATGTTAACGCTAGGATTTTGCGTGTTCTGGGCCGTTTTTGCTTTAGTTGTTGGTTACGCCGTGTTCCATAAGACCGAGCACAAGTTTATTCTCTATATTTAAGGAGCGCTGTTATGTCTGCGACTACGGTTGATTACAGCAAGCAGCCTCTTGCTGTTGAGGTTAAAGACGTCACTATGATCTTCAATATGGCGTCTGAGTCTTTGACGAACCTCAAGGAATACTTTATTAAGCTTGCAAAGCACGAGCTCTTCTTTGAAGAGTTCCGCGCGCTTAAGCACATCTCCTTTAATGTTCATCGTGGCGAGGTTGTCGGTCTGGTTGGTACCAACGGTTCCGGCAAGTCTACGATGCTTAAGATCATTGCCGGCGTTCTGGAGCCCAGTGAGGGCGAGGTTAAGGTTCACGGCAACATCGCCCCGCTCATCGAGCTGGGCGCCGGCTTTGATCCCGAGCTTACAGCACGCGAGAATATCTACCTTAACGGCGCTCTGCTTGGTTATACCAAGGAGTTTATTGACGCGAGCTTCGATGACATCATCGAGTTCGCCGAGCTTAAAGACTTTGTCGACATGCCGCTCAAGAACTTCTCTTCGGGCATGGTTGCGCGTATTGCCTTTGCTATCGCTACTATTACCGAGCCCGATATCCTTATTGTTGATGAGACGCTTTCTGTTGGTGACGTGTTCTTCCAGCAAAAATGCGAGCGTCGTATTCAGCATTTTATTGAGAGCGGTGATGTAACGGTGTTGTTTGTTTCTCACTCCATGGAGCAGGTTGAACGCATTTGCCAGCGTGCGGTTTGGATCGAGAAGGGCGACCTGCGCATGGATGGTCCCGTCGATGAGGTGTGCAAGGCATACCACGACCAGTTTAAGTAGGTTATAATTTATTTTGCTGTGTAGATACGCTATTGGCGTGCTTGCATGGTTTTATGCTCCATTAGCTCAGTCGGATAGAGCAGGGGACTTCTAATCCCAAGGTCGACGGTTCGAATCCGCCATGGAGCACCTGTATTTATCGAGCCGTCAAACCGACGGCTCTTCTTTTATGGAGCTGCTGATGGGCACATTTTCGTCTGTTCGTATTGAGGCAAATTCCGATCTTCTTGAGACCGGTTTATCTGGTGCAGACTATTGCCATTCCTTAAAACGAGTACTTACGTACGGAACGTTTGATCTTCTTCATTATGGCCACATTCGCCTTCTTCAACAGGCATCTAAGCTCGGCGACTATCTTATCGTTGGGCTCTCAACTGATGAATTCAATGCTCTAAAAGGGAAAAAGAGTTTCTATTCCTATGATGTGCGACGTGAGATGCTTGAAGCGCTGCGTTATGTTGACTTGGTAATTCCAGAAGACAATTGGGATCAAAAGCCTCGGGATATAAAGATGTATCACGCTGATGTTGTGTGCATGGGAGGAGATTGGGCCGGCGACCCTCGCTTTGAATCATTGAGAGATATTTGCGATGTTGTCTACTTGAATCGAACTCCTGGAATTTCGACTACTGAGGTAAAGGGCAAGCTTGCTCAATAAAATTGCCCCGTGTATTGCATGGTAAACACGGGGCAATTTTTTACCATTAATCAAGCAGGTGTTTCATGGCAAGATTTGAGGACCCATTTTCCAGCTCGCTATGATTGACGTGTTGGAAGTGGCTGTTAATATCATTTGGAAGCTCGTAGATATCCCCATAGCGGCTCCAGAGGAATAAATCGGGGTTATTCGGCTCCTCGAGCTGGGTTCCCTCAAACGCTATGGCTTTAGTGGGGAAGAGGTCTGCAATGGGGTAGACCCATTGTTTCTGCTTTCCATCATCAAGGTTGTCGATAGCCCATATGATGCCCTTGGCGTGCTCCTTTTCACATATGATTCGGGCCGCTTTGGACTTTTCGAGGCATCGGTCGTAATGCTTCTGAATCAGGCTATTGTTCTCGCCTGAGTAATAAGGCTCGTCATTCCAGAATGCCAGTGCTCTGTCGGATTCCATTTCTTCGACCATTTGAACACGGAGTTTTCGCTGTTCTTCGGCGAATTTGTTGTCAGTTGACGTGGCCCAGTCATAAATAAACAGATCCAGAAAACAGGGTATGTTTTCGTCATTGTAAAGAAATCTAACTTGTCGACAGTGGGCAAAACGATCGTAAGCAATTGAAATTTTATAGCGGTTGTCATTTTCAACGATGCTGCATAGCTTTTTTAGATCATCACGCATGATTCCAAGGTCGGTATCATCGTCCCAGGGAATAAATCCTTGATGTCTAATGGCTCCGATAAGTGTTCCGAAGTTAATCCAATACTTAATGTCGTTCTCTTTGCAGAAAGTGTTGAATTCCTCCAACAGTTTTCCGCATCCAAGCTGCAAAAGTCTTAATCCGCCAGTTGCTTTGGGGAGATCTTTAAAGAAACGCTCCTTTGCCTCTTGGATAGTTTCTTCCGGCTGCTTATATTCTTCCCACGCAAACATTTTCATGTGCTCATCATGGGCATCGAGGTTCTGAGCAATCGACTCAATAATTGGAATTGCCATATTGTCGAACTTGTAGTTGATGTTCATGTTGATGCCGTTATCGGCGACTTCAATGCGATGATAAATTCTTTCTAGCTCTTCATGCAGCCTGTTTATATCGTCATGCATGGCGTGAAGCGACCTAGATGAATCTGGTAGAAGTTGTTTAATTTTGTTGAGCATTCAATACTTCTTTCTATTTATTTAGCATTACAAGCAATCAAATCCATTCTTTTGCAAATTCTAGTTGGTTAAGAATGAATGACTGGAATGATTGCTTTAAACATCATTTACATTTTATCAATTTGAGGCGAATGTACATTTTACCCTTGGAAATAGACCGGCGGAAGCGTAACCACTTCGCCGGTCTATTGATTCATTTAGTAGGGACTGTGAATCGCTCGTCTCTTACGCCTCCGTGGGCTCCACGCCCAGCTCGTTGCGGACGAGCTCGAAGGCGGCGGCGATGGCCTTGTCCATGTCGTAGTACTTGTAACCGCCCAGGCGACCGGCGAAGATCACGTCGCCCTCCTGCGCCGCCAGCTCCTCGTACTGCTTGTAGAGGGCCTCGTTCTTGGCGTCGTTGATGGGGTAGTAGGGCTCGTCGCCGGGCTTCCAGTCGGCCGGGTACTCGCGCGTAATGACGGTCCTGTCCTGCGTGCCGAACTCGAAGTGCTTGTGCTCGATGACGCGCGTGTAGGGGACCTCGCGCTCGGTGTAGTTGACCACGGCCACGCCCTGGTGGTCGGCCTCGTCGAGCGTCTCGGTCTCGAAGCGCAGGCTGCGGTACTCGAGCGTGCCCAGCTTGAAGTCGTAGAACGCGTCGATGGGGCCGCAGTAGATCGTCCTGGCGGCGATATCGGGCTCGGCGGCGGCCAGCTCCTTGTACTCCACGCCGCAGCGTACCTCGACGCCCTCGAGCATGTTGGCGGCCATCTTGGTGTAGCCGCCCATGGGGATGCCCTGGTAGCGGTCGTTGAAGTAGTTGTTGTCGTAGGTGAAGCGGCAGGGGAGGCGCTTGATGATGCTTGCGGGCAGGTCCTTGCAGTCGCGGCCCCACTGCTTCTCGGTGTAGCCCTTCACGAGCGTCTCGAAGATGTCGCGGCCGACGAGCGACAGCGCCTGCTCCTCGAGGTTCGCCGGCTCGCCGATATTCTCGGCGGCCACCTGCTCGGCGATCTTGGCGCGGGCGTCGGCCGGCGTGACGACGCCCGGCCACATCTTGGCGAAGGTGTTCATGTTGAAGGGCATGTTGTACATGTTGCCGTGGAAGTTGGCGACCGGCGAGTTGACGTAGTTGTTGAACTCGGCGAAGCGGTTGACGTAGCCCCAGACGTCCCTCATGGAGGTGTGGAAGATGTGCGCGCCGTAGCGGTGGACCTGGATGCCCTCGACGTCCTCGGTGTAGACGTTGCCGGCGATGTGGTCGCGGCGGTCGATGACCAGGACCGACTTGCCGGCGCGCTTGGCGGCATTGGCAAAGACGGCGCCCGATAGGCCGGCACCGACGACGAGGTAATCGTACTGGGACATGGATACGCTCCTTTGTATGTAATCAAATAGTTACTTAAGATTTGGGACAAATAAACCTGATAATTCTGTTCCAAGGATTAGTGTACCAGGCGTTTTGTAGGCTTTCTTTCAGCAGCTTCAGCTCATGTGCATAGCCCCGGTTTCTAGATGATTTAAAGAATCTGCTAATTCGTCTTCAAACACTCCGGTAAGACTTTCGATACGGCATTCATTGCCTGCGGCTTCAGGTACTGCTCGTTGAGTCGTGCCTTTTTGTAAGCGTAGCGAGTGTCTGCTGAGTATTTGACCAGCACATCGGTGAAGAACCGCTCCCAGCTTAAATAATCGCGACTTTCGATATAGCTTGAGGGGTCCTCGAGGATCTTGGGAATGTCGCTGCTGGGTATGAGCCCGGAGCGCAGGAGTGTCCACTCGAACGATTCGGGGAGGAACAAGCGAACGTTCTTGTAAACGCGCTGCCCGAGAGCCTTTTCGATGTAGGGACCAAACGCTGCGCCGTCTCCTATGGCAAGAATGTTTTGCTCGGGGCACTCGTGAATTGTTCGTTTTAGATTCGCAACGCCGGTGGCGGTATAGCAGGGAATCCCGAGTCGGTTGCAAAGAGCGTTGTAGAATTGATAGCGAGATTTACTATCCTCGACAACTACGGCGTCGGGTACCTCGAATCCAACGTTTAGATCCTGATACAGCATGCTTGCCGTGTGGTCATATAGCGGCTTGGTCATCGAGTAGAAGCGTCTGTCGCTCTTGCGGCCATTAATTGTCTTGCTTGTGGTGTTGACTAGCTCTAGGATCTCGTCGACGCTGTAGGGGAGTTCGTTGGCGTCGCGACGAGATATCAGAACAAAATAGTTGGACGATCCGTTGATGGCTTTGGCGAAGTCCTTTGAGTAGATAAACTCGTTGCCCTCATCTAGAAAGACGATCGAATCTTCGATGATCGACAGCTTGCGCTCCCAGCGTCTGCCGGAAAGCGTTTCGCAGGGCACGTCGCAGCTGAGTGTAACGCCGCTTTCCGGTCCTCGGTCGTTGTAGTCGCGGATCATCGAGATGAGCGTCGTTTTGCCCGTGCCGCTGTTACCGCGAATGAAGGAAATGTTGCGTTTAAAGGTGAGCGTGTATTTGACCTTTGCACGCTCTACGACAACGGTATGCGTTCCCTTCATTACTCATCAACATCCAAAAAGTCATTCGTGGCGCCGACAAACTCCTGCATGTTTCTGACGATGCGGTCATCATTATTGATGCGAATCTCAAAACGCTTCCAGGGGAACTTCATGATGTGGTAAAGGGTTACCAGCACATCCTGCTCTTTGCCAATTTTGAGCAGCCAGCGAGCGCAGTTATCTCCGCAAGTGGATGCATTGAACACCATGTTTGGGAGATTGCGCACCAGCAGCAGCGTCTTAACGCCGCCGGACAGTTCGAGTGGGGTGATTGAGCCCAGCTGCTTGCTTACGATGTTGTGGGGACCGATGAGCTCTGATCCGTCCACGCTTTTAATAATCTGTGCGGCCATAGGGTCTTCGAACCATGAGTCCAAGTATGAGTTCCTAAAATAGGTTTCGGTATCGTAGATGGAACCGGGATAATCTCCCAGATGGATGCTTAACATGCGCGTCTCCAGACGTTGTGTGACTGCAACGATTATATGCCAGTAATAAAGTGCCGCCAGTAGCGAGGTTGCTGCTGGCGGCACTGGCTATATTAGCGTGCGAAACGGCGTTGATGGATTTGCTCGCGAGGCTACTTTTCGAGATGTTTCCTCAGCAGCTCCAACGCGTGGGCGTAGCCCTGGACCCCTTCTCCGGTGATGGTGGCGAAGCAGGCCAGGCGGGCGTAGCTCACCTGGCGGAAGTCCTCGCGCGTCTCTACGGCGCTGATGTGGACTTCGACGGCAGGGATGGCGACGGCCTTGAGGGCGTCGAGGATCGCGACGCTCGTGTGCGTGTATGCCGCCGGGTTGATGACGATGCCGTCGACCTTCCCGTAAGCCTCCTGAATCTT
Organism: Collinsella sp.; assembly: GCA_019419585.1. Classification (GTDB taxonomy): domain Bacteria; phylum Actinomycetota; class Coriobacteriia; order Coriobacteriales; family Coriobacteriaceae; genus Collinsella. The sequence goes on from DXZQ01000003.1 coordinate 82,507, forward strand.
GTCGACGATGCTGCCCTCGTGGTTGGACTGGAAGACCTCGACCTCGTCGAAGCCCTGTGCGGCGCCCGCTTCCTGGCAGATCTGCACTAAACGGTCGTAGTTGTCGCTGCCATAGATGCCCGGCTCGCGAATGCCGAGCATGTTGAGGTTGGGGCCGTTGATGACGAGTGCTTTCATGGCTGGGTCCTTTGCGATTGGAAAACCACCACAAAGGTGCCTGTCCCCTTTGTGGTGGTTTTGATTAGAGAGCGGGTGGGAGGGTGTCGAGAAGGGCTTGCGCGGTGTTGGCGGCGCAATCGCGTGAGCCGATGATGTAGTCGGCCCAGGCGCGGTAGCGTGGCATGCGCTGTTCGGCCAGCTTATCGATGCCGTCGCGCGCGGTGATGGGGCGGCCCTTGTGGGCGAGTTCGTCGAGCTTGCGGTTGAGCATCACAATCTGGCTGTTCTGGTGCAGCAGCGGGTAGTTCTCGTCCCGCGTGACCACGCCGCCGCCGGTGGAGAGCACCAGGCCGCTGCGCTTGGAGATGTCGGACAACGCCGCCGTCTCCTGCTCGCGGAAGGCCGCCTCGCCGCGCTCGACGATATAGTCGGCACAGGGCATGCCCAGACGCTTCTCAAGCGCGGCGTCTAAGTCGATGTGCTCGCGGCCGGTGAGCAGGGCGATCTGCTCACCCACGCGGGTTTTGCCCGAGCCCGGCATGCCGATCAGGGCGATGTTCTGTTCGCGGCGTGACAAGCGTCCCGTCACGTCCAGGATGCGCTCACGCGGGGTGACCTGGCCGGTATAGCGCTCGACGGCTTGCGCCGCCTGGGCCACAAGCATGAGCAAACCGCCGATGCAGGGGATACCGCGGCGCTCGGCCTCGAGCATGAGTCCCGTGCGGGCGGGGTTGTAGACAATGTCGATAACGCCTTCGAGCGCATCGAGTCCTTCGAGCGTGCAAGGCGCGTCGGGGCAGTGGGGGAACATGCCGGCAGGTGTACAGTTGACGAGCAGCGTTGCGTCGGACTGCTGCGCGATGTTGCCGTAGTTGACCTCGCTCGTGCGGCCCACGGGCACGACTGTGGCGCCCAGATCGCCGAGCACCATGCTTGCCGTGGTGCCGGCACCACCGGTGGCGCCAAGCACGAGGACCTTCTTGCCGGCAACATCAACCCCCAGCTCCTCGACCAGGCACTGAAAACCGAAGTAGTCAGTATTATCGCCGCGCAGGCGGCCGTCAGGCAGGCGTGTGATGGTGTTGACGTTGCCCATGCGCTCGGCGAGCGGGCTCAGCTCGTCCAGATACTCCATGACGGCGCGCTTGTAGGGGATGGTCACGTTGGTGCCCTCCCACTCGTCGCCCATCATAAAGGCCGCGAGGTCCTCGGGCTCGCGCTCAAATCGCACGTACTCGAGCCCAGCGAGCTCCTTGTAGATGGTCGGGGTGTAGCTGTGACCCAGCACACGGCCCAGCACGCCGTAGGGACGGGTTGCGGCGGTATCGGTCATCTAGAGCACCTCCGTGTAGCTGCCAAAGTAGGTGAAGCTCTCGCACACGTCGTCGATGGAATCGAGCAGGTCGTCGAGGGCCTTGCTGCCAAAGGGGCAGTCCAGATCAAAGTAGAACATAAACTCAAAGTCGCGGCCGGGGATGGGACGGCTCTCGAGCTTGATGAGGTTGATGCTGAGTGCGTAGAAGCGCTCGAGCACGCGGTAGAGGGCGCCCGGCTCATTGGCCGTGGTGATCATGAGCGAGGTACGGTTGGCACCGGGATAAACGCGCGGCTCGCGGCTGATGACGACAAAGCGCGTGTAGTTGTTGTCCGAGTCCTGGATGTTGGGCTCCAGTACCTCCAAGCCGTAGAGTGCGGCGCAGCTGCGCGATGCGATCGCGGCAACATCGGTGCGTTCGGAGCTGGCGACCATCTCGGCCGACATGGCCGTGTTGGGGTACTTGGTGGCGTGCAGGTCGTGCGCCTCGATAAAGCCGGCGCATTGGGCAATGGCCTGGCCGTGGCTGTAGACCTCGTGCACGTCCGCAAGCTTGGCGCCGGGCTTGACGAGCAAGTTGTGGTCGATTTTGAGGCGAAGCGAGCGTACGATGTGGAAGTCGAACTGGGCGAGCAGGTCGTAGACGGCGTTGACTGAGCCGGCGGTGGAGTTCTCGATGGGCAGCACGCCAAACTCGCAGAAGCCGTCGCGCACGGCGCGCATAACGCCCTCGAAGGTCTCGAAGAACGCAATGTCGGGCACGTCGAAGAGCCTGCACGCGGCAATTTGGCTATAGGCGCCCTCGACGCCCTGGCAGGCGACGCTAGCCGTCTGGGGGAAAGGCGTGTCAAAGGCTGCAGCCGTGGCGTGGGCCTTTTGTGAGACGGTGATGCCCTTGAGCTCGTTGATGTAGCGCTGCTGCTCGGCCTTGCTCATGCTCATGAGGAGGCGGAACAGGGTGATGGCTTGGGCCTCGTAGCGCTCGGGCACGCGGCTGGCGAGATTGTTGAGCTTGGAGCGCTCACGGGCGGGGTCGAAGACGGCCTTGCCCATCTCGATTTTAGACTTGGCGACCTCGGTGGCAATGTCCATGCGCTCGACAAAACTGTTGAGGAGCGTGGTGTCGATGCCATCGATGGCCTGGCGGATGTCAGCAAGGTCCATGGAGACCCCTTTCACGTGTCGGGGGATATTGAGGGGTGGGTAGTTAGCGCTGGGCGGCGTCTTCGAGGAGGGCGTCCCAGATGGCAAGGGCGGCGGCTGCCTCGGCTACGGGGACGGCTCGGGGGACGATGCAGGGATCGTGGCGGCCGTGGACCGAGAGCTCGGCATTTTCCATAGCGTCCATGTCCACCGTCTGCTGCTCGCGGCCAATTGAGGGCGTCGGCTTTACGGCCATGCGCCACATGACGGGCGCGCCGGTCGAAATACCGCCCAGGATGCCGCCGGCGTTGTTGGACTCGACCTCGATCTCGCCGGTCTCGGCATCGATGCGATACGGATCGTTGTTCTCGCTGCCACGCATGGCGGCCACGGCAAAGCCCATGCCAAACTCCACGCCCTTTACGGCGGGAATGCCAAACGCGATTTGCGCGATGCGGTTCTCGATACCGTCGAACATGGGGTCGCCGATGCCCGCAGGAAGCCCGTAAATGCCGCACTCCACGATGCCGCCGATGCTGTCGAGTTCGTCGCGCGCGGCTAGGATTTCCTCGTGCATGCGGCCGGCGGCGGCGGCGTCAATGCACGGCAGATCGTTCGTAAGGATCGCCTTGCGGTCGGCCTCGCGATAGACCATGTCGTCCATCGGCAGGTCGGAGATGCCGCCGATCTGCGCCACATGCGCCATCACTTTAATGCCGCGGGCCTCGAGTGCCTGCAGCGCAATGCCGCCGGCGATGCACAGGGGTGCCGTTAGGCGGCCGGAGAAGTGTCCGCCGCCGGCGACATCGTGCATGTTGTGATACTTCACGCGCGCAGGGAAGTCCGCATGTCCGGGGCGGGGCTTGCGGCGCAGTTCGGAGTAATCCTTGGAGCGCGTGTTGGTGTTCTCGATAATCGCGGCGATGGGCGCGCCGGTGGTATGTCCATCGACCACACCGGCGATGATGTGGGCGGCGTCGGCCTCGCGGCGTTTGGTCGCGGTCTCGTCGCGACCGGGGGCGCGACGGTCGAGGAAGGCCTGCAGCTGCTCCAGGTCAACGGCGATACCTGCTGGAATGCCATCGAGCGAGCAGCCGATAGCAGGGGAGTGTGACTGGCCGAAGATGCTTAAGTGCAAGATGTTGCCAAAGGTCGAGGACATGCTATTCCTCCTCGAGTGTGACCTTGCCGCCCAGCAGGCGGTAGTGGTCGAAGAAATCGGGATAGGACTTGTTGACGGCCTCGGCGCCGTGGATCACGACCTCGCCGGTGGCGCGGCTCGCGGCGATAGCGGCCATCATGGCGATGCGATGGTCGTTGTGCGAATCGACCTCGCCGCCGGTGAAGGCATCGACACCCTTGATGATGAGGTCATCGCCGGCAATGCGCACCTGCGCGCCCAGCGCGGTGAGCTCGCGGGTGGTGGTGACCAGACGGTCGGATTCCTTGATGCGCAGACGGGCGCAATCGCGAATAAAGGTGCGGCCCTGTGCCAACGAGGCCACGGCCGAGATGACGGGCACCAGGTCCGGAATGTCGTGGGCACTCATCTCAAAGCCGGCGAGCTTGTCGGACTGCACGGTGGCGGCGTTGGTGGAGCGCACGATGCGGGCGCCAAAGCGCGAAAGCGCGGCAAGCACGTTACGGTCGCCCTGTGCGGAGCTTAGCGACACGCCCTCGACGGTGATGGGGTCGGTGCCGATGGCACCGGCGCACAGCCAAAAGGCGGCGTTGGACCAGTCGCCCTCGACGGCTACGCTGCCGGGCGTGCGGTACGAGCCACTGCTCACGCGGAAGTTCGTGACCTCGAGCTGGCCGTCCGTGGCCGGAATGCGCTCGACGTTGACCTCGACGCCAAAGGCCTTCATGGCCTGGATCGTCAGGTTGATGTAGGGGCGGCTTTCGATAAGGCCGCATACCTGCACGCAGGAGGGCTGGGCCAGCAGCGGGGCTGCCAGCAGCAGGCCGGAGATATACTGCGAGCTCACGTTGCCCGGAAGCACAAAAGTGCCCGGGCGCATGCGTCCGCTCGTCTTGAGCGGAAAACCGCCCAGACCCTGCAGGTCGCAGCCGGCGGCGATGATCTCGTCCGAGAGCGGGGAGAGTGGGCGGGCGCCCAAGCGTCCCTGACCCACAAAAGTTGCTTCTGCGCCCAGCGCGCAGGCGACGGGCAACATAAAGCGGAGCGTGGAGCCGCTTTCACCGCAGTCAAGCGTGCCGCCGGCAAGGGCCTTGAGCAGGCCAAACTCAACACTCTTCATGGTGGGGTGGACCTGGAAGCCGTCCTCGACGGTCTCGATGCGAGCACCCAGTGCCGTAAGGCAGCGCACCGTGGCCTCGATGTCGGCGCAGGTGGTGTTGCAGGTGACGTGCGTCTCGCCGTTGGCAAGCGCAGCGCAGATGATCAGGCGATGCGCCATCGACTTGGACGCGATGGCGGGAACGGTGCCCTTGAGCGGGGACGGGGTGATGCGGGCTAGCATGCGGATGCGTCTCCCTTCTGGCCGAGGCCCTCGGCAATGAGTTCGTGGAAAGTGGAAAGCGGTGTGCGGTCGATGCTGCAGCGGCCAATGCCGTGCGGAATCACCAGGTCGATGGTGTCGCCCGCGCGCTTCTTGTCGTGGAGCGCCTCGGCAAAGACGGTATCGGCATCTAGGTCGCAGCGGGTCTTGAGGCTATGGCGGGCGCAGAGCTCCTCAATACGACCGGGCAGTGCGGCATCGCAGACGCCGTGCAGGGCCGCGGCGCGCGTGATGATGCCCATGCCGATCGACACGCAGTTGCCGTGTCCCAGCTCAAAGTGCTCGCAGGCCTCGACGGCGTGTCCGGCGCTGTGTCCAAAGTTGAGGAGCTTGCGCTGGTTGGTCTCGCGCTCGTCGGCGACGACCACGGCGCGCTTGATGTCGATATTGCGGGCGATGATGAGCGCTACGCGGGCCACATCGCGGTTGAGCAGCTCCAGCGTGAGCGGGGTCTTCTCCAGCTCGGCGAAAAGCTCCGGGTCGGCGATCACGGCGTGCTTGACGACCTCGCCGCAGCCGTCGGCGAACTGCTCGGGCGTGAGGGTGGCCAGGCACCCCACGTCGGCGATAACCACGCTCGGCTGCCAAAAGGCGCCGGCCAAGTTCTTGCCGGCAGCCAGGTCTATGGCGGTCTTGCCTCCCACCGATGAATCCACCATGGCGAGCAGGCTCGTCGGGATCTGCACAAACTTGCAGCCGCGCATGTAGGTGGCGGCCACAAAGCCCGCCACGTCGCCCACGACGCCGCCGCCGAGTGCCACGATCACGTCGGAGCGCGAAAGCTCGTGCTCGGCCACAAACTCCAAAATGGCAACATAGGTCTCGGCGCGCTTATGGGCCTCGCCGGCCTCGAAGGTGCAGATGCTCACCTCGTAGCCTGACGCCTCCAGGCTCTGCTTAACGGGCATCTGGTAGAGCGGGCCCACGTTGGTGTCTGTCACGATGACGGCGCGGGTGCCGCCGGCGGTGGCGCGGACGAGCGGGCCTGCCTGCTCCAGCAAAAACGTGCCCACATGCACCTGGTAGGGGCGTGCGGTGTCGATATCGATGGTAATCGCCATAAGCTTCGGTCCTTTCGACCTGGCGTGATGGGTGGTCTAGTGGGAGGCCTCGTCGTCGAGTGCGCGCTTAATGCGGTCGCCCTCGGCAAGGAGGTTCTCCAGATAGCGCTGGTCGCGGTCCTTGAGCGCGCGGCTGTAGGCGCCGAGCGATTCGATCAGATGGTCGATCTCGAAGGCGAGCGCATTGGCGTCGTCGATCATGAGCTCGGACCACATCTGCGGATTGAGGTGCGCTACGCGGGTGAGGTCGCGGTAGCTGCCGGCCGAAAAGCCGTGGTGAACCTGAGCGGTCGGGCTCTTAACATAGGCGTTTGAGACGACATGCGCGAGCTGGCTCGTAAAGGCGATGACGCGGTCGTGCTCGGCGGCGCTGGTCACGCTGAACTTGCCAAAGCCCAAGGGGCGCACCATCTCGCGCACCTGGCCCAAGAGCTCGAGCTTAAGGGCATCGTCTACCGCGGGTGGAACGAGCACCAGGGGAGCGCCCTGGAACAGGTCGGCGCGGGAGTGAGCGTAGCCCGAGAACTGGGTGCCCGCCATGGGGTGCGCGCCCACAAAGTAAAAGCCGTGCTCGCGGGCAAGCTCAAAGGCGCGCTCGCACACGATGCCCTTGACGCCCACCGTGTCGATCACCACGGGGCCCATGATGGCCTCGGTATCGGTGGCGTCGGCGAGCGCTTGGGCGTGCGCCTCGAGCCACTCGATGCATGCCTCGGGGTAGCAGGCCAGCACGATGATGTCGCATTCGCCGAGCGTCTCGTCGTTGAGCTCGCCGGCAACGGTGCCCATACTGGCGGCCGTCATGACGTCGTCATCGGGGTCCCAGGCCAGCACGCGGACGCCCGCCTGCGCATAGCCGCGGGCAAAGCTACCGCCGATGAGGCCCAGGCCCACGACGCCGGCGCACTTGGGGCCACCCTGGTTAACGCGCGCGTTTCTCACGGTACCCATGGGCTACTCCATGGTCTCTTGGCAGACGACCTCGCGGATGGCTCGGATGCGGCGCATGGTGTCGTCGAACTGATCGGGGGTGAGGGCCTGGGCGCCGTCGGACCAGGCGCGGCTCGGCTCGTCGTGGACCTCGATCTCCAGGCCGTTGGCGCCGCAGGCGGTCGCGGCGAGCGCCATGGGCTCAACGTAGCGGGTGTAGCCGGTGGCGTGGCTGGGGTCGGCGACGACGGGCAGGTGTGACAGATGGTGCAGCACCGGCACGGCGTTAAGGTCGAAGGTGTTGCGAGTACGGGTTTCGAAAGTGCGGATGCCGCGTTCGCACAGGATAACGTTGTCGTTGCCCTCGCTCATGATGTACTCGGCTGCCATAAGCAGCTCGTCGACGGTGCCGGACATGCCGCGCTTGAGCAGGATCGGGGTCTTGGTCTTGCCGACCTCCTTGAGCAGGGGGAAGTTCTGTGCGTTGCGGGCGCCGATCTGCATGACGTCGATTTTCTTGTCCAGGAAGACCTGCACGTCGCGCGGGTCCATGATCTCGGTGACGATCGGCATGTCGAGCTCGGCAGACGCCTCGCACAGCAGGTCCAGGCCAGCAGGGCCCATGCCCTGGTAGGCGTACGGGGAAGTGCGGGGCTTGTAGGCGCCGCCGCGCAGCATCGTGGCACCGGCGGCCTTCACGCGGCGGGCGATGCGGATGAGGTTCTCGCCCTCGACGGAGCACGGGCCGGCGATGACCTGGAACTGATCGCCGCCGATCCTGACGCCGTGGCCGCAGTCGATGACGGAGTCCTCGGGGTGGAACTTGCGGTTGGCGCGCTTGAACGGCTCGGAGACGCGCTGCACGCGCTCGACGACATCCATGGACTCGAGCAGGAACGGGTCGATCTTGGTCGTATCGCCCACCAGGCCGATGATCGTCTCATTCTCGCCGCGCGAGACATCGGTCTTCAGGCCCTTTTTCTCAATCCAGCTGACGATATGGCTGACGGCCTCGTCGCTGGCGCTCTCTTTTAAAATTGCAATCATGGTGTGCCTCTCACCTCGATGGATAGCCCTTGCAAAAACGGCCCGCATCGCGAGCCGTGTACATATGGTGCATGAGAGTTTATACTATCTGACTCGCTTTTGCCTTCTAAAGTGGGCCGTTGAGCCGCGTCTTCCTCGGAATTGCAAAGCTTTTTCTTTTATTTTGATAGCCCGTGGTGCACTTGGGTATAATGCCAAACGTTGGCCCTATTAGCTCAGGGGATTAGAGCGTCTGCCTCCGGAGCAGAAGGCCGTTGGTTCGAATCCAACATGGGGCACCATCGAACGTGAGACCGTCCGAACCTCGCATGGTCCGGGCGGTTTTTCTTATACCGACGCGACGTGATGGGACGTGGTATGGCAGCAACGGATATCGAGCGCGGACTCTCGACCGCCGAGGTCGAGGAGCGCATCGCCGCCGGTAAGATCAACCGCAACATGGAGCTCAAGACCAAGTCGGTCAAAGAGCTCATCATCGAGAACCTCTGCACGCTGTTCAATTTGATCAACGTGATCTTGGCGTTCCTGGTCATTTTGACCGGTTCGTTTAAGAATCTGACGTTCCTGTTCGTGGTGTTCCTCAATACCGCTATTGGCGTCATTCAGTCCATGCGTTCCAAAAAGATGGTCGATAAGCTCACGCTGCTGACCTCCAAGAAGGCCATCGCGGTGCGCGACGGCTCCGAGGTGGAGCTCGACCTGGACCAGATCGTGCTCGACGACATCATCCGCCTGGGGCGCGGCGACCAGATCCCCGCTGACGCCGTGGTGGTTTCGGGCGAGGCGCTCGTGAACGAGAGCCTGCTGACGGGCGAGAGCGATCTTATTAAGAAACAGCCCGGTTCCGAGCTCATGAGCGGCAGCTTTATCGACTCGGGTCTGCTGCGCGCCCGCGTGATCCATGTCGGCGCCGACAACTACGTGGCCAAAATTAATAACGAGGCCAAGTACGTCAAAAAGGTCAATTCCGAGATCATGAACGCGCTCAACGCCATCGTGCGCTTTGCGAGCATCATCATGATCCCGCTCGGTTTGGCGTTGTTTGCCTCGAGCGTGAGCGAGCTGTGGGATGCCGCGGGAACCCCAGGCAATAGCGCGCTTTCGTGGTGCTTCTCCGAGCTGTTGGCTGGTCATGTGCCTTCGTCGGCGCTGCTGTCCACGGTGGGCGCCCTGCTGGGCATGATCCCGCAAGGCCTGGTGCTGCTGACCTCGTCGGTGCTCGCCATCGCCACGGTGCGCCTGGCCCGCCGCAAGGTACTCGCGCAGCAGCTCTACTGCATTGAGACGCTCGCGCGTGTCGACGTGCTGTGCCTGGACAAGACGGGCACCATCACGTCGGGCCGCATGGAGGTCGAGGGTACCTATCCGCTGCCGGTCGAGGGTATGGGTGCGGGGGAGGGCGACGCCGCCGTTCCCGTCGATACCACGGTGCTCGATTTTGCGCTGGCTAACGTCGCACGTGCGACCTCGGCCGATGCCAACGAGACCTGTCAGGCGCTGCTCAACTATTACGCCGACCGTCCGGTCGAGGTGTCTGAGCCGCTGTCGGTCATTCCGTTCTCGTCTTCCAAAAAGTGGAGCGGCGCGTCGTTTGCACAGGGCTCATATGTGATGGGTGCGGCGCAGTTTGTGCTCTCTGATCGTGCGTTTGCCCAGGTCGAGAACCGTGTCGCCGAACTTGCCGACACCTGCCGCGTGCTTGTGGTGGCCTGCGTGGACGGCTTTACGCCCGATGGCGATATGGTGGGCGAGGCCGAGCCCGTGGGCTTTGTGACCATACGCGACGAGATCCGTACCTCGGCGGCCGAGACCATCGGCTACTTTAACGAGCAGGGCGTGACTCTCAACGTGATCAGTGGCGACGACCCGCGTACGGTGTCGTCGATCGCGCGCGTGGTGGGCGTGCCGGGGGCGGACGCTTATGTGGACGCCACGACGCTCGATACGCCGGCCAAGCTCGATGCCGCAGTGGACCGCTACCATGTCTTTGGTCGTGTGACCCCGCAGCAGAAGCGCGAGCTCGTGCAGGCGCTCAAGCGCCGCGAGCACACCGTGGCCATGACAGGCGACGGCGTCAACGACGTGCTGGCGCTCAAGGAGGCCGACTGCTCCGTGGCCATGGCGGCCGGCTCCGATGCCGCGCGTAACGTGGCCGAGATCGTGCTCGTCGACAACGACTTTGCCTCGATGCCCGCCGTGGTGGCCGAGGGCCGTCGCTCCATCAACAACCTGCAGCGTTCGGCTTCGCTGTTCCTGAATAAGACGCTGTTCTCGATGGGCCTGGCGGCGCTGTGCATCGCACTGCCGCCGTACCCTTTCGAGCCGATTCAGATGACGCTCATCAACTTCTTCTGCATTGGCGCGCCGGGCTTTGTGTTGGGCCTGGAGCCCAACAATGCTCGCGTGAAGGGGTCGTTCCTGACGAACGTGCTCAAGCGGGCACTGCCGGCGTCGCTTGCGGTCATTTTGGCCGCGGCGCTCGATATCTTTGTGGCGCGCGTGTTCGGCTTTAACCAGCTCACGCTGTCTACGATGTGCCTACTTACGTCGTGCGCGGCGAGTGTCAGCCTGATCTGGCGTATCTCGCAGCCCCTCACGCCCTTACGTGTGGCGCTCTTTGTGTTTGTAGTTGCCGGCATCCTGACGGGCGTTATCGGATTCCCGAAGCTGCTGTCTATTGCCAACCTGTCGATGGGCCAGATGGTTATCTTGGCTGTCATCGTGGTCATCACCTGCTCGGTGTTCTTTAAGCTCGCCACGATGATGGATTCGCTCAAGCCGCGTCGTCGTCATGCCGCAACTGGTTTTGGCCGCGGTGTGCGCGTCCGCTTGGGTCGCGGTGGCGGCAAGGTGAGCTCGACGGGTTCGACGGCCGAGCGTTTTGCCAAGCGCGTCGCCGCCGACATGGCGCAGCGCCGCGAAGCTCGCACCGTTCGTGAGGCCGAGGCCCGCGCACTCGAGGGCGTGGCCCAGGCCCAGTCCAAGAAAAAGAAGAGTACCGGAGTCAAGCGCTCCCGCGTAACCAAGTCCGCCCAAGGCATCAAAGTCTCGATGCCGAGCAAAAAGAAGAAGTAACTACGCGCCCTGGCGATGTTGAATTGGCGCCTTGCTCCTGTGGGGCCTTGGCGATGTTATGCTCTAACCTCGATTGTTTGAATTGCTTCGAAAAGAGGATGCCGTGATCTGTCCGCATTGCCTTAAGACCATCGAGGACGGCGCCTCGTTCTGCCCCTACTGCAACGCCTATGTGGGTCCGGGCGATGGTCCCGAGCACACCGAGTTCGTGTTCTGTGAGGGCTGCGGTGCCCGTCTTTCTCCGCATGATCGTACGTGCCCCAAATGCGGACGCCCCGCTCCGGGTATCCTCTCCGAGGACGCGGCCGCATCCGACCTGGCAGCGGGCCGCACGGCGGGCTTTCCGCGCCTAACGCAAGAGCAGATCGATACCGAGGTGCCGCATGCGCCGGCCTCTGCCGCTGCGGTGCTTTCGGACGCCGCCGACCCCAATGAGACCTGCGTGCTGCCAGCTTTCGATAAGGATTTCGGTATCCCCAAGGTCGATATTCCCATGCCCGTTTCCCTGCATGACGATGCTCAAAAACCCAAGCGCAAGGTGCACCCCGACGAGGACGCCTATCACAAGCACAAGCGTCATATTCCCAAGCCGCTTATCGTAATCGCGGTCCTTGCCGTCGTTTGCGGCGGTGCCTATTGGTTCGTGACGACCGATCCCATGGGTGTTATGCCCGGCTTCTACGACCAGTTTGGCCAAGCTGCACAGACCACCTTCCCCACGCGCCAAAAGGGCGAGGCCACTGAGGACGATACCAAGCAGGACGATTCTGCGGAGGTGGTCCAGGAAGAAACCGTGCTCACCGATGATCAACTCTATACCAGGCTCGACGGTCTGTATCAGACCATCGTGTCCTACGCTGACGAGGACCAGATCGGCGAGGTCATCGATTCCTTTAACAACGGCTATCTCCGAACGCCGCTGTCCACCCGTCAGGAGCTGTCGCAGAGTGCCTACGCCCTGCGCGACCAGATCAAAAAGACGCAAGATGAGCTCAACAACCTTAAGTACCAGGACGATACGGTCTATGCGGATGACATCGCCCACTTAAAGCAGCTTGCCGAGTGGATGTATGAGCGCGTTGACGTGATCTGCCAGAGCTGGGATATCTCGCTGGCCATTCCCGATGGCGAGTCGATGAGTTCCCACCAAAGCGAGATCCTGGCGCCCATCGCGCAGGGTGGCAACAGCGCGCTGAACCAGTACGATGCCAATGTGGGTTCCTGGAAGCCGCAGCAGCGTTCCTAAAATTAGTTCGCCATAGTCGGCATAACCTACGTGCGCAATTGATGTAAGCCCGTGCTTATTGCTACAATTCGTACAAATATGCTTTAAACGCACGAGGAAGGAACCACATGTTTGGTTTTAAGAAAGAGCTCTACACGCCCGAGTATCAGCTTGCCGGCGACGAGTGCGCTGTAATCGAGACGTCGAAGGGTACCATCAAGGTCAAGTTTGACGGCGAGGGCGCTCCCATTCATGTCGCGAACTTCTGCGAGCTTTCCACGATGGGCTTCTATGATGGCCTTAAGTTCCATCGCTATGTGCCCGGTTTTGTTATCCAGGGCGGCGACCCCAATACCCGCGACATGTCCGGCGCCGACGTCGCTGCCGGTCTTGAGGGCCCCGACGGCATGCCCGGTACCGGTGGCCCCGGCTACTGCATCAAGGGCGAGTTTGCCACCAATCCGCGCAACAGCCATGTCGATGGCGCCCTTGCCATGGCACGCTCCATGGATCCCGATTCCGCGGGTTCGCAGTTCTACTTCTGCCTGGGTGCCCAGCATAACCTCGATTCTGGTTACACCGTCTTTGGTACCACGGTCGAGGGTCTCGATGTGATTTCGCAGCTGCGTGCCGGCGACGAGATCGTCCATGTCGAGATCGTTCACGAGTAAAGGGGACTTCCTTGAATAGCCAGCTGATCCAACAGGGCCGCGCCGCTTACCGCGCGGGTGATTTTTCCGCTGCAGCCCAGATGCTTGGGGCGGCAAAGACTCCCGATGAGATTATGGGCGAGGCCGATCACCTTCGTGGCAACGCCTTGATGCACCTTGGCATGTATGCCGAGGCCGCCGAGGCCTATGCCGCCGCCCTCAACGACGGTACCTACGGCAAGCGCGGCGCGCTGCTCACCAACCGCGGCAAGGCGCTCGCCGCCGTGGGCGACTACACGACGGCCGCTCAGGCTTTCTCTGCCGCTACGCAGGATGCTTCCTATGCCACGCCGTTCAAGGCCTATCTGGGCCTGGGCAATGCGCTGTTCCAGTCGGGCGACTATGCCAACGCGGGAACCGCCTTCCGTCAGGCTGCCATCGACGGCGCCAATCCGGCTCCTGCCGCCGCACTCGGCGAGCTCGGTCGTTGCTTCATTAAGCTCGGCCGTCCGGCGGATGCCGTGGAGACTTATCGCACGGCTATCGACTTTGCCGGCCCCCGCGACGACACGCGTGCGCTCAACGCCGGCATGGGTCAGGCGCTTTCTGCCGCCGGCCGTCCCTCCGACGCACTCGACGCCTTTAATGCCGCTACTGCCGATGGCATCTACCAGCTCACCTCCGAGCAGGCCGATGAGCTTGCCCGCGTGCAGGATTCGCTTGCCGCGCTGTCTGCCCAGACGGCTATGGCCACGGCTCCGGCGCCCGCGATGGACGCTCCTGCCGTCGATCCGCTCGATCCTACGGGCGCGACCGGTCAGTTTATGCCTGATCCCTCGGACACCGGCTTCTTTACGCTGTCCGAGTCCGAGATGGTCCAGCAGGACCGTCAGGATCGCAAGCAGGCCAAGGTCCGTCGTCGCCATCGCCATACGGGTCTCAAAGTCTTCATCGTGCTGCTTCTGCTCATTTTGATCGCCGCGGGCGGTCTGGGCTTTGCCTACACGCGCGGCTTTGGCTTCCCGTCTCAGGAGTCTGTCGTTACCGATCTGTTCCAGGCTGCCGGCGACGGTGACGCCGCAAAGGCCGAGTCTTGCCTGGCCTCGAGCCTGTCCGAGGACGCTAAGTCGATGATCATCTCCTCGATTCCGCAGGGTGCCACCGTGTCCGTCGAGGGCATGGATCAGTCCATGACCGAGACGACCGCCAAGGTGAAGGCATCGCTGTCCAAGGGCGGCGTGCAGGAGTACACCGTCAAATTCGTGCGCTCCGACAACCATATCGGCTGGGCCGTTTCTTCGCTCGATATGGATTTCTCGGCTGCTGACAACCAGTAGTGACCTTATGGGATTTAGCTTTGCCCGGCGCTTCACCGCAAGTGAGGTGCCGGGCTTGCGCTAGTATGATGAGCTAGTAGTTTTCCAGCAATCATCCAACACATCAGGAGTTGCGTTGTTTTCTTTGATGGATATGTTCTTCGGTAGCTATGCGGGCGATCTTGCCATCGACCTCGGCACCGCAAATACGCTTGTCTCCGTGCGCGGCAAGGGCATCGTTATTCGCGAGCCCTCTGTTGTCGCCATCGACAAGAACGACGAGCGCATCCTGGCGGTCGGTATCGAGGCAAAGCGCATGCTCGGCCGTACGCCCGGCAACATCGTGGCCGTTCGTCCCCTGAAGGACGGCGTCATCGCCGACTTCGATGTTACCGAGGCCATGCTTCGCTACTTTATCGACAAGGCGTCCGAGAAGCGCTATCCGTGGACTCCGCGTCCGCGTGTTGTCGTCTGCGTTCCCTCCGGTGTCACGTCGGTCGAGAAGCGCGCTGTCTTTGAGGCCACGATCCAGGCCGGCGCCCGCCAGGCCTATCTGATCGAAGAGCCTATGGCAGCTGCTATCGGCGCCGACCTGCCCGTCGAGGAACCCACCGGCTCCATGGTCATCGACATCGGCGGCGGTACCACCGAGGTTGCCGTTATCGCTATGGGCGGCATCGTCGTTTCGCAGTCCATTCGTATTGCCGGTGACGAGTTCGATCAGGCCATCCTCACGCACGTTCGCGATGCCTACAACCTGGCCATCGGCGAGCGTACGGCAGAGGACATCAAGATCAAGGTCGGCTCCGCCGTGCCGCTCAAGGATGAGCTCGACGTCGAGGTCAACGGCCGCGACGTGATCACCGGTCTGCCCAAGACCGTGCGCATCGAGAGCGAGGAGATTCGTCGCGCACTCAACAAGCCGCTCGACGAGATGGCCAAGGCCGTCAAGGACGCACTCGACGCTACGCCTCCCGATCTTGCCTCGGACCTTATGTACTACGGCATTTTGCTGACTGGTGGCGGCGCGCTGCTGCGCGGTCTCGACGTGCGCCTGCGCGATGAGACCGGCGTTTCGGTCAATGTTAGCCCTACGGCGCTCGATAACGTTGTTAACGGCTGTGCCCGCGTGCTCGAGGCCAATGCGTTTGATGGCGGCTTCGTCCAGACCAATGCTTAATTTCCAAAAGGTGGATTCCATTTGGCACGATCTTCGGGTTTCTCCACAAATCTGAATACCAAGCGACAATCAACGGGTATGCGCCCGTTGATTGTTTTCAGCCTGATTTCGGTGTTGCTGCTCACGTTTTATATTCGTGAGGGCGAGGCAGGACCGATTCATGCCGTGCGCTCGGGCGTGACGACGATTACCTCGCCGGTGCGCTTTGTGGGCTCGGCTGTGGCGGCTCCCTTCAATGCGATCGGTAACGTGTTCTCTAACCTTACGGCGTCGCAGGACACGCTTGACGAGCTTAAGAAGCAAAACGAGGAACTGACCTCTAAGGTTGCTGAGCTCTCCGAGGCTCAAAAGACCGCCGAGCGTCTGGAGGGGCTGGTCGGCCTGCAGTCGACCTATAACCTCAAATCGACCGCTGCTCGTATCGTTGGTGCCTCCGGCGATGCCTGGACCTCGACCGTTACCATCGACAAGGGCTCTGCCGACGGCCTTGCCATCAACATGCCCGTGACGAGTTCTGCCGGTGTTATCGGCCAGATTATCGAGGTATCGGCCAAGACCTCTACCGTGCGCCTGATTGGCGACGAGAACTCCGGCGTATCCGCCATGGTGCAGGACACGCGCGCCCAGGGTATGCTGCAGGGTCAGGCTGACGGCACGCTGCGTCTTGAGTACGTGAGCGTCGACTCCGATGTTAAGGTTGGCGACATCATCGTGACCTCGGGCATTGGCGGTGTGTTCCCCAAGGGCCTTCCGCTCGGCACCGTCTCGTCGGTTGAGAAATCGGCAAACGACGTGTACTACACCATTGTGGTACGCGCCCAGACGACGGCCGAGAACAACGAGGAAGTGCTGGTCATCACCTCGCTGACCGACGAACAGTCGGCCTCGGATGAGGACGTGAGCACCGCTAATAGCACGCCGCAGGGAACGTCGCGCGATGCTGCGACCAAGACGAAGGACGAGAGCTCGGATGACGGTTCCGACACGTCCGAGACGACCGATTCCGGCTCGAGCGAATAGGGGGCATGTCCATGGATCTACACGAGCAGGGGATGAGCTCCCGCACGTTTGTAATCGCCGCCATCGTGTGCGTGCTGCTGCAGGCAGGCCTGGCACCGCAGATCTCCATTGCGGGCGGTCGCGTCAACTTTATGATTATCCTGGTGTGCCTAAGCGTGTTCTCGGGCGACCCGACCCGTGCCGTCGTGTGCGGTTTTTGCAGCGGCTTGTTTTATGACCTGTCCGCTGCCGTGCCGGTGGGAGTTATGTCGCTCCTGCTGACCGTGGGTTCTTTTGCCCTGGTGCACAGCGCTGCCGGTCAAACGAGCGGTACCCCGAGTGCGCGCGGCATCACTGTGGGCGCCTTTGCGCTCGTCATTAATGTGATCTACAGCATCATCTTGCTGTTTATGGGTATGGAGACGAGCTTTGTCGTGGCGATCTTCGGCCATGCGCTGCCGTCTTCGATCCTGACGGGTCTGGTTGCCATTCCGTTTTTGATGTCCGGCGTCGTGCCGCAGTCCGGTTATGGATTCTCCGCACGTGGCGGACGCCAGACGGGCATGCGCTTTAAGCCCAAGACCCGTAAGCTCAAATAGGGGAGGCCCGTAGATGTCTTCCCAGATGACGGTTATTATCGCCGGTATCGTGCTGGTTGTGGCCATCGTGGTCGCGCTGGTCATCATGCGTCGCGGCGATTCCCGTTTTACCTACGATACGCAGCATGGAACGGCCCCGCGCGCCACCGAGGGCGAGGGCAATACCGCGGCGACCGCCTTTAAGGGCCGCTTCTCCATCCTCACCACGGGTGTGGGCGCGATGTTCGCGGCGCTTGCCGTCAAGCTGTGGGGCATGCAGATGGTCTCGTCGGACTATTATGAAAAGCAGGCTAATAGTAATCAGACGCGCACCGTTACCACACCCGCTGTGCGCGGCCGCATCCTCGACCGCAATGGCGTGGCACTTGTCCAGAACCGTCCCTCACTTGCTGTCGTGGCCTACCGCGACCTTGCCGAGGATGAGGTTCTGGTTCGCCATCTTGCCAACGTGCTCGGTATGCCCTACGTGGCGGTTCTGCGCAATATTCAGGACAATTCCGAGGGCGCCCAGAGCCTGCATACCATCGCGACGGACGTCCGTCGCTCCACGGTTGCCTATATCAAGGAGCACGCCGGCGAGTTCCCGGGCGTCAAGATTGCCGAGCGTACCGAGCGCCAGTACCCGTACGGCGAGACGGCCTGTCACATTTTGGGCTATACAGGCACCATTACCTCCGAGCAGCTTGAGGCCCAGAATAAGAAAACCTCTGGCGACGATGATGCTTCTGCTGGCCGGATTACGTACCAGTCGGGCGATATCGTGGGCCAGGCGGGTGTTGAGAGCTACTACGAAAACCTGCTGCAGGGTATTCGTGGCGAGCAGACCGTCAAGGTCGATGCCTCGGGCAATGTGACCGGTCAGGCCGGCGCCGTGCCCGCCAAGGCCGGCTCCGACATTAAGCTCACGCTCGACCTCAAGATCCAACAGGCCTGTGAGACGGCGCTGGCGAGCGCCATCGAGCTTGCCAAGACCACTGGCTACAGCAATGCCGGCAACGGCGCTGTGGTGTGTCTCGATCCCAACAACGGCGAGATCCTGGGCATGGCGAGCGAGCCCAAGTTCGATCCGTCCGTCTTTATCGGCGGCGTCTCAAATGACGTGTGGACCGAGCTCAATGATGACAAGGGTTCGCACCCGCTGCTCAACCGCGCCATTAGCGGACAGTACATGTCGGCCTCGACCATCAAGCCGCTCTCGGCACTGGCCGGTCTTGAGTTTGGAACCTACACTTCAACGCAGACAACCAACTGCACGGGCTATTGGACGGGCTTGGGCAAGGCTTGGGGCAAGCGCTGCTGGCTGACGTCTGGACACGGCACCATGACGCTGCAGTCGGGTATTGCCAACTCGTGCGACCCCGTCTTCTACGATATGGGCAAGGCGTTCTTTTATGACGAGCAACATTCCGAGGGCCTGCAGGAGGTCTTTCGTCGCTGGGGCCTAGGCAAGACCTGCGGTATCGATTTGCCGAGTGAGGGCGCGGGCCGTATTCCCGATGCCGAGTGGAAAGAGTCGTACTTTACCGACGCCTCTGCCGAGGACCGCAAGTGGAATGCCGGCGATATGACCAACATTGCCATCGGCCAGGGCGACATTTTGGTGACGCCTCTGCAGATGGCATGCGCCTACATGGGCCTTGCCAACGGCGGTAAGCAGTACGTGCCTCACGTGTTTTTGTCTGCCGTGTCGCGCGATGGCGACGGCGATGCCTATAAGTACAACGGCAAAGGCAAGAAGAAGCGCTTGGAGGCCAAGATCAACAGCGATTCGGATTTGGCTCTTGTTCGCAACGGCATGCACGACGTGATTTACACGGCATCGACGTCCCTGGCGGCTCACTTTGGCACCCTGACGCCGCAGGTATACGGCAAGTCGGGCACGGGCGAGAAAAGCGGCGAGGACGAATACGCGTGGTTCTGCGCCTATGCGCCGGCCGATGATCCCAAGTATGTCATCGCTACTGTCCTGGAGCAGGGCGGCGGTGGCTCAGATACCGCGATGCATGTCGTGCGCGACGTGCTCGGCGCGATTTATGACGAGCCCGATACCTCTTCGGCCTCGGGCGATTCTTCGGTTCGATAGGAGGTTGCGATGGATTTTTCTCCGGCGGATCTGTTCCGTTCAACCAAGACCGGCTCTCGCAGCAGCCTGGACCGCGTCAACAAGCAACTTTCGGCCTCGCGCGGTACGTTTCGCCAAAAGGTGCATATCGGTGTGCTGCTGGCTACCGTCGCGCTCGTTGCCTATGGCGCCATCATTATTTGGTCGGCGTCACAGTTTAAGGCCGACGCCTCATTCTCGCGCCACCTGCTGGGCATTGGCATTGGCGCGGTGCTTGCGGTGCTCGTCTGGCGTACCGATCTGCGCGGCATCTCTAACTTCTCGACGGCGCTGCTCGTCATTGACCTTATTGTGATCTTCTCGCCCAAGATTCCGGGCCTGTCCTATACGGGCGGTCTGGGCATGACGGGCTGGATCAAGATTCCCGGTATCGGCTTGACATTCCAGCCGGTTGAGCTTGCCAAGCTCATCACCATCTTCTTTATCGCCACGCTTGGCTCGCAGTATAACGGCCGCATCGATACCG
>DXZQ01000030.1 GCA_019419585.1 Collinsella sp.
TGGGTTATACCCTAAGAGCAAACCACCCTTTTTAAGGGTGGTTCTGATTTGTTGAACACATGGTCGCTACGTCCGCGCCCGGCTCAAACGGTCAGCAATCATCCGCGAACGGTATTTGTTCAAAAAAGAACAAAGACAAACAAATTATTGTTGCAGTCTCTGTTCGAATGTGTTCAAATAAACATGAACAGTGAAGAACCGCACATTCAGATGCCCGGACCTGAACGCGGTTCAACACTTCCAAACAGAAACTGCGCACCTGCGTATCTCTCAAGGAGGATGTCATGAGGGTTGTAATCGCTTCCGATGCCGACGGTATGTCGATGAAGGAGTCCATCAAGGAGATGCTCATCGCCGACGGTCACGAGGTCGTCGACTATTCCGAGACCCCTGCCGCGGACTTTGTCGATTCCGCCACCGCCGTTGCCAAGGACCTGCTGGAGCACAAGGATTCCCAGGGCTTCGCATTCGATAAGTACGGCGTCGGCTCCTATATGGCCGCCGTCAAGATCAAGGGCATGGTCGTCGCCAACATTTCCGATGAGCGTTCCGCTTACATGACCCGCGAGCACAACGGCTCGCGCATGGTCACCATGGGCCCGGGCGTTGTGGGCACCGAGGTCGCCAAGAAGATCGCCCGCGAGTTCCTGCGCGCCCAGTACGCCGGCGGCCGTCACCAGATCCGTGTCGACATGCTCAACAAGATGGCCTAACGAGAGCCACCGAGAACTCGAACTTCTACCTCAACTTGTGAATTCAGACGAAAGGACGTTCTGATGAAGAAGACCATCGCAATCGGTTGCGACCATATCGTTACGGACGAGAAGATCTATCTGGCCGACCGCCTGGAGCAGGCTGGCTACAAGGTGCTCGACTGCGGCACCTACAGCCACACCCGTACGCACTATCCCATCTACGGTAAGGCCGTGGGCGAGGCCGTTGCCAGCGGCAAGGCCGACTTTGGCGTGGCCCTGTGCGGCACCGGCATCGGCATCACCAACGCCGCCAACAAGGTTCCCGGCGCCCGCTGCGCCCTGGTCCGCGATATGACCTCTGCCCTGTATGCCCGTCGCGAGCTCAACGCCAACATCGTGGGCTTTGGCGGTAAGATCACCGGCGAGTTCCTGATGGCCGATATCATGCTTGCCTTCCTGGAGGAGCCCTACGACAAGACTCCCGAGCACGATGCCCTGATTGCCAAGATCGATGCCTGCAATAAGGCCGACGCCGAGGCTCAGGCCGACCCGCACTTCTTTGACGAGTTTCTCGAGAAGTGGGATCGCGGCGAATACCACGATTAGCGGGTATCCGGCGTAATTAACTAGTCCGTTGACGGCTCGCGTTTCTGTAATGGGGCGCGGGCCAGTTTTCTATCAGCCCAATTGGCTTGGCGGGCTTGGCGTGCATTGTTCTTTTGCGTGCGGCGCCGCCTCATTACCTTTGTGCTAAAGGCACGGCGTTCGCAATGGATCGTGCAAGATGATATGTGAAGGAGAAGATTCCCATGGAGTTTGTTCTTGATAACGGTTCTATTCGTGTGGCACTGAGCACGGCTGGCGGATCGTTCACTTCGATTAAAGCCAACGGCCGTGAGTACCTGTGGCAGGGCGACCCGGCGGTGTGGTCGGGCCAGGCACCCATTTGTTTCCCGATCTGCGGCGGCCTTCGTGACGGTCGCGCAATGACCATGGGCGGCCGCGAGGTCAAGCTCGCCCGCCACGGCTTTGCTCGCAAGCAGGAGTGGAAGCTCGAGGAGCAGAGCGACAACATGGTTGTGCTGAGCTTAAGCTCTGCCGACCATGCCGAGTTGCTCGAGCAGTACCCGTATCCGTTTAAGATCGTTGCTCGTTACACGATCGATGCGGAGAAGGTGGCCGTGTCGTACGAGGTGACCAATGAGGGCACCGAGGACATGCCGTTCTTTGTGGGCGGTCACCCTGGCTTTAAGTGCCCGCTTGACGAGGGCGAGTCCTACGACGACTACGAGCTCCGTTTTGAGCAGCGCGAGGCCGCCGAGCTCTGTACTGCCGTTCCCTCGACGGGCCTGATTGATGTTGAGCATCGCAGCAAGAACCCGATGGTTGGCCATGACCTGCCGCTGACCCACGAACTCTTTGACTTCGCAGAGACCATCTTTGACGTGCTCGAGAGCCGCGTGGTTACGCTTACCAAGAAAACCGAGGACAAGGGCGTGCGCCTGACGTTCCCCGATATGCCATACCTGATTGTGTGGAGCAAGCCCGAGGGCGACTTTGTGGCCGTGGAACCGTGGGGCGGCCTGTCCACCTGCTCCGACGAGGACGATATTCTGGAGCACAAGCGCGGCTGCCTGGTGGCCAAGCCGGGAGAGACCGTCACCCGCGGCTTTGAGATCGAGATCCTTTAACGAGCTATCGTATGTTTGGGGCGGGTTATGCCGCCCCGGAACAGGAGTTCAACATGATTCTGACCGTTACCATGAACCCGTCGATTGATACGCGCTATCAGCTCGACAAGCTGATCATCGACGATGTTAACCGTGTGACACCCGAAAAGACCGCTGGCGGCAAGGGCCTCAACGTGAGTCGCGTGCTGCTGCAGCTGGGTGACGACGTGCTCGCGACCGGCCTGCTCGGCGGCCACATGGGTGCCTATATGGCCGAGCTTATGGATGCCGACGGCGTCAAGAACGACTTTGTGCCTATTGCTGGTGAGACGCGCATCTGCCTGAATATCCTGCACGAGGGTAATCAGACCGAGCTGCTGGAGAGCGGCCCGCAGATCGCCCCGGCCGAGCTCGAGGCCTTTACGGCCAAGTTTGCCGAGCTTGCAGCGAAGGCGGACGTCGTGACGCTTTCGGGCTCGCTGCCGCGTGGCGTCGATGCCGGCTACTATGCCGAGCTCGTCAAGATCGCCGAGGAGGCGGGCGCCAAGGTGCTGCTCGACACTTCGGGTGCATCGCTGGAGGCCGCGCTGGAGTCCGACGCTAAGCCTGAGCTCGTAAAGCCCAACCTGACCGAGATTAACGGCCTACTGGGTACGTCCTTTACGACCGATGATGTCGATGCCCTGCGCGAGGCGCTTGCCGCCGATGACCGTTTTGCCGGTATCCCCTGGGTTGTCGTTTCGATGGGCGCTGCCGGTTCGGTTGGCTTCCATGAGGGTCGCGCGTTCCGCGCCAAGACGCCCGCGATTGCGGCTGTGAACGCAACGGGTTCCGGCGACTCGACCATCGCTGGCTTTGCGCATGCCATTGCGGCTGGTGCCGACGACGTCACGGTGCTCAAGACCGCCAATACCTGCGGCAAGCTCAACGCTATGGATCCCAAGACCGGTCACCTGGTCATGGACCGCTGGGACGAGATCTACAACAGTGTTGAAGTAACGGAGCTGTAGGGTTACGCGGTTTTACCAAACCGCGCAACCAGCCGACGCTGCAAACCCGCCAGAGCGGCAATCTGCCTTTCAACTGCGGCGGCATGACCAGAAGGTCAATGCCGCCTTGTTTCAAGGCACCTTGCTCGCTCTGGCGGGTTTTCGCTGTCGTTGCCAAAACATCGACGTAGCCCTGGTCGCAAGTAGTCGTTGGGGACGTTCTTAAATGACTAGTCAAACAAGAACGTCCCCAACGACTAGTCATTTAAGAACGTCCCCAACGACTAGCTAATAAAACGGCGCCCGTCGGCGATGTTGCCGGCGGGCGCCGTTGTTTTGAAGACGAAATGATCCGTTTTCCTCCGTCCCCAAGGGATCGTTACAGCGAGTCGATAAAGCGCTGTTGGGCGGCGCGTCCTGCTTCGTCCCACTTAAAGACGCCGGCGTTGTCGAGCACGTGGCCAAACACCACGCCGACCTCCTCGTGCAGGATATCGATGGCGTTGTCGGCCGTAAGCTCGTCGGCGCGGCGGGCAAAGACGTCCTCAGCCCATGCGGCGTGGCTGCGGCAAAGATCATCGCCCTCGAGCGCACCGGCAAGGTCGTAGCTGGCATCGACCTTGGCTGCCAGCAGATGCTCACGGACAGCGCCAAGCTCGGGAACCAGGCGCGGCGGCAGAATGGCCAGGCCCATGACCTCGATCAGGCCGATGTTCTCCTTCTTAATGTGGTGGTACTCGGCATGCGGATGGAAAACGCCCAGCGGATGCTCGTCGGTCGTGATATTGCAGCGAAGCGCCAGGTAGGCCTCGTAAATCTCGCCGCCGGCATTGCCGCGGGAATCGACGCGGCGGATGACGGGCGTCACGGTGTTGTGGGCCACGCCGTCGGCCGTGTGTGCGATAACGCCCACCGACTCATCGGTCCACTCGCGCCAGGCGAGGATAATCTTCTCAGCAGCGTCGAGCAGCTGAGCGCGGTCATGCGAGCGCAGACGCAGCACCGAGAGCGGCCATTGCAGCACAGTGCCGGTGACCTGGTCAAATCCGGGCACGCTAAACTGCGAGACCTCGGCGGCATGCATCATGGGGAACTCGTGCGCACCGCCCTGGAAGTGGTCGTGCGAAAGAATCGAGCCGCCCACGATGGGCAGGTCGGCGTTGGAGCCAATAAAGTAGTGCGGGAACAGGTCGACAAAGTCGAGCAGACAGGTCAGACCCTTGCGGTCCACGTGCATCGGGCGATGCTCGGAGCTCATGGCAATGCAGTGCTCGTTAAAGTACGCGTACGGGCTGTACTGGAAACCCCAGCGCTCGCCGTCGAGCTGGATGGGGATAACGCGCAGATTCTGGCGGGCGGGGTGAGCGCCGCCGTCGGCTGCGGCGGAGCGTCCGGGATAGCCCTCGTTTTCGATGCAGAGCTGGCAGGCGGGATACTTCTCGCCCGTGTTCTTGGCTACACCTGCCGCGGCGATATCGCGCGGGTCCTTCTCAGGCTTGGACAGGTTGATAGTGATCTCAAGATCGCCCCAGTTGGTGGGGGTGCTCCATTTGATGTTGCGCGCGATGGCGGCACGGCGCACGTAGCCGGCGTCGCAGCACAGGCCGTAGAACCAGTCGGTTGCGGCGCGGGGCTCGTTGACGCCCATACGTCCGTTGAACTCTTCGTTTACAACCGAAGGCCTCGGCATGAGCGCGCCCATGATGCGCATGGCGATGCGGTCGCGGCCCGACGCCGTGTCCTCGGCGGTGCCGTTGGCAACGGCGGTCTCGGAAAGCGCGGCAAGCGTGCCTTCAAGGTCAAAGTCGGGCAAGGTATCGGGGTGCAAGAGCGAGAGTTTCTCAACCTGGAGCGCCCAGGCCATATCGAGCGCGGGCCCCGTAGCGCCGATGCACTCCAAAATGGTGTTGTATGCCCAGATGCGGTCGTCCTGGCCGATCATCGATCGGTGGATGGCGTACTCGATCAGGTTCTGTGCGGCCTCGCGCACGTCAGTCATTACAGCCATGCCGCGTAAGCCCCCTTGTCAGAGATGGCGTAGTGACGGGCAGAGCCCTCGCCCAGCCAGCCGTTCATCTTGGCAATGAAGGTGTCGACCAGGTCGAGCGGCACGAAGGCCTGGATGGTGCCACCAAAGCCGCCACCGTGGATACGGACGGCGCCGCGGCCGTCGAGCACGTGCTCGGCCAGCGCCAGGGCATACATGGAAGGCTGCTCGGAACCCAGCTTGGCAACAACATTCTGCAGGTACATGGCAGAGCTGGCGCCGGACTCGCGCGTCAGGACCAGGAACTGGTCGATGTCGCCGGCGTTCAGAGCTGCCCAGCGCTTGTCGACCAGGCCGTTCTCGTACCAGTAGTGAACGGCGCGCAGGCAGGCACGGTCGCCCAGTTTGGCGCGCAGCTCGGGGAGCCTGGCGTCAAAATCGGCAACGTCGACCTCGCACAGGCGTGCCTTGCCAAACTCGGCGGCAACGTCCTGCATCTCGCGCGGAACGGCGGCGTAGTCGTCGGTGGCGGCCACGTGGTCGGCACCGACCTTAACGAGCACGAGCGCATAGCCGTGATCCTCAAAGTTGAGCTCGAGCTTCTGGGTTTTAGGCTGAGCCTGGTCCTCAAAGTCCATGTAGGCAAGGCCGCCCAGGCACACGGCGGCCTGGTCCATCAGACCGCAGGGCTTGCCGTAATAGTTGTTCTCGGTGCGCTGGCTCATCTGCGCGAGCGCGACGGGCTCGATGGCGGGTGCGCCCCAGAGGGTTTCCATGGCGCGACCGTACGCGGCCTCGACGGCGGCAGAGCTGGAAAGACCGCCGCCCGAGGGGACGGAGCAGGTAAAGGCAAAGTCGAAGCCGTGGGGCTCAACGCCAAGGGCTGCAATCTCGTGGGCCATGCCGCGGACGAGGCTTGCGGACGTGCCCTTCTCGGACTCCTGAACGTCTAGCGTGTCGAGCGCGATTTCAAACGTGGGATAGCCCTCGTCGGCTACGCGAACCTTGTTGGAATCGGTTGCCACGGCGATGCCGTCGACGGCGACATCGAGCGAGCCGGCGATAACGTGGCCACCCTCGTGGTCGGTGTGGTTGCCGCTGATCTCGGAGCGGCCGGGCGCGTGCACATAGAGCACCTGGCGATCGCCGATGGGCCCAAACTCCTCCTCGAACAGCTTGGTGAGCGTGGCGAGTGTCTTTTCGTCGGGGGTGGTCATGGGAGTCCTTTCCTTGGCGCATACTGACGAGTTTTCCGTCGTAGTGAGTACGTTAACAATCTGAAGCGGCGTGAACTCAGCATCTACGATGCCGCACGTTACGGGCTATGTTAACGTACTCATAACACAACGCTTATCACTTTTTGAGAATCTGGTAATCGGTAGAAATTCAGCCGTGAACGGTATTGCCGTATGGACTTATAGAGCAGAAGAGTTGCGGATTGAAAAAGTAGAGTACGTTAACATGCGTCCGACGATAGCGGGCCTCGGCGCGGGGTGTATTTCTGCCCGGGCCGGCATGCACGCTATTCAGATCTCGCAACGGTGAAGGTGATCCTGTGGCAAGGCGCCCGTCCAACGATACAGGTACGCGTCCGGTCTCCATGGCCGACGTCGCCCGCGCTGCTGGCGTTTCGCAGCAGACGGTTTCGCGCGTCGCCAACGGCTTGCCCAACGTTAACGAGCAGACGCGCCAGCGCGTGCAGGCCGCTATGCAAGAGCTCGGCTTTCGTCCGAGTTATGCCGGTCGCTCGCTGCGCGACGGCCGCTACCATTCGGTCGGTCTGTGCGTCAACGATGTCACCAAGTTTGGCAACCTCTCAATGATCGACGGCATCGCCAGCGCTGCTCGCGAGCATAATTGCGCCATCACGCTGGTCGAGATGTCCAAGACCGAGGAGTTTTCGCTTGCCGAGGCAACGCGTCGTATGGCCGCGCTGCCTGTGGACGGCATCATTATCGGCATGAGCCGTATGGCGCCCGATTTTGAGACGTTTGATCCACTGCCGGGCATTGGCACGGTCATCGTTACCATGTACGCGCACCCGCGGGTGACCACGGTAGACTCCGATCATTACGGCTGCTCGCTCTTGCTTATGAATCACCTGTTTGAGCTGGGGCATGAGCAAATTCGCTATATTGGCGGCCCGTCATTCTCGGTCGACGAGCAATTTCGTCGAGCCGGTTGGCAGGATGCGCTCGAGCGTAGGCACATTAAGCCGCAGACGCCGCTCGAGGGCGACTGGTCTGCCAACAGCGGTTACGAGGCCGGCGGATATCTGGCCGAGCACGACCGCACCATGACGGCGATTTACGCGGCAAACGACCAGATGGCAAACGGCGCAATTGCAGCGCTGCGCGATAGTGGCTTGCGCGTGCCCGAGGACGTGAGCGTGGTGGGCGTCGATGATTCGCTCGATGATTTTGTGGCACACAACGAGCTCACGACCGTGCGATTTGATCTACATCAGCGCGGACGCGAGGTATTCGAGCATGCGGTTCCCGAGGCGGGTACGGCGGGCAAAACCGTTGCCATTCGTATTCCCGGCCAGCTCATTATTCGACATAGCACGGCGATACCGCGCGCATAGTTTGCGCAGGTAAACGGCGATTTATCGTATTTCAATAACAATCGGTATGGATGCCGGCAGATAACAGCTGGGATACTGCCGAGTGTTATGATAGACGGGTTCTTTTGTCTATCTAGGAGGCTTTGCCTGATGGAGATCACCAAGGATATCCGCTACATCGGTGTCGACGATCACGACATTGACCTGTTCGAGGGCCAGTACGACGTGTCCGAGAACGGTATGGCATACAACAGCTACGTTATCTTGGGCGAAAAGATCGCTGTCGCCGATTCAGTCGATGGCGGTTTTGTCGACGAATGGCTCGGCAACCTCGAGGCCGCGCTCGATGGCCGTACGCCCGACTACCTGGTCGTCCATCACATGGAGCCCGATCACTCCGCCGGTATCGCCGCCTTTATGGAGCGCTATCCCCAGGCACAGATTGTGGCCAGCATGGGCGCCTTCCGCATGATGGTCAACTACTTTGGCACCGACTACCCCGAGCGTAAGATAGTCGTCAAAGAGGGCGACGTGCTCGACCTGGGTGGCCACAGCCTAACGTTTGTCTGCGCCCCCAACGTGCACTGGCCCGAGGTGATCTTCTCCTACGAGTCTACCGACAAGGTGCTCTTTAGTGCCGACGGCTTTGGCAAGTTCGGCGCCAACGACATCGAGGACCCGGAAGGCTGGGCCTGCGAGGCGCGCCGCTACTACTTTGGCATCGTCGGTAAGTTCGGCAAGTTCGTGCAGGCCGTGCTCAAGAAGGCCGCCGACCTGGACATTCAGATTATCTGTCCGCTCCACGGCCCCGTGCTGACCGAGAATCTGGGCTATTACCTCGACACCTACAACACCTGGTCGAGCTATCAGCCCGAGGACGAGGGCATCACGATCGCCTATGTGAGCGTGTATGGCCATCTGAAGGCTGCTGTTGAGGAGCTCGCTTCTGCGCTCGAGGCTCGCGGCCAGAAGGTTTCCGTTTTTGACCTGGCACGCGACGATATGGCCGAGGCCGTTGAGGATGCGTTCCGCTATGACCGTCTGGTGCTCGCCTCCATCACCTATCAGGGCGAGATCTTCCCGTTCATGAGCACCTTTATCCATACGCTTGCCGAGCACGCCTATCAGAACCGTACGGTGGCACTCGTCGAGGCCGGCTCTTGGGCGCCCACCGCTGCCAAGGTTATGACCAAGGAACTCGAGGGCATGAAGGACATCACTCTGGCGCAGAACAAGGTGACCGTGCTGGGTTCGCTCAACGACGCCTCGCGCGCTCAGATCGAGGCCCTCGCCGACGAGCTTTCCAAGTAGCGACACGTTCACTTTTGACGCTCAACCATCACAACCACCACAAAGGGGACAGGCACCTTTGTGGTGGTTTTTGTTTAAGCGCCGGCGATGACGAGATTTGGGCGGGCGTCGTCGGCGGTCTCGGCGATTGAGGTGGCGACGGCGCCATCGGGATCACGGTCCATCACGATGGTGTCGACATCGGTCAGCTTGGCAAAGCGGTACATGCCGCGTCCGTTAACCTTGCTGGCGTCCATGAGGGCGACGCTTTGACGGGCGGCACCGACCATAGCCGCTTTGGTCTCGGCCATCTGCGGAAAGTCGGTCGTAAAGCCGCAGCCGGGAACAAAAGCTCCAGGGCACATGACGGCAAGGTCGGCGTGGACCATTTGGAGCGCCTGCATGGTAAGTGGGCCGTACAGATAGCGATGACCTTTGCGCAGTGCCCCGCCCAGCATGACGACATCGACCGAGGGCATGCTCTCGTCGATGTAATCGGCAATGGTAATGTCGGCCGTGATGACGGTGATGCCATCGTGCTGGTCGAGGAGCCGGACAAACTCGAGAGCGGTGGTGCCCGAGTCGACGAGCAGGGTGTCACCGTTGCCGACGAGTTCAATGGCGCTTTGTGCGATGGCCTGCTTGGCGGCAACATTGACGTTGATACGGCGATCCTGGGTGGATACGGTCAGTCGCTTCTGGAGCGACACAGCGCCACCATGCGTGCGGCGCAGCTTGCCGGACTCGGCGAGCGCGTCTAGGTCGGCACGGGCGGTAACGGAGGACACACCAAAGGTCTGGGCGATTTCTGCTACCTGCACCGAGGCATTATGCTCAAGCATCTCCATGATGGCGGCACGACGCTCATCGGCGAAGGCTCGGGTTGTTGCATGGGCCATAGCTGCTCCATCCTCAACTGAAATTTGCAGGAATTGTGTTGAGTCCATTTTCGTTCATTTTCTTTTTGAGTAAGAAAACGCCTTTCGATTACTTATCTTTTCTATAAAAGAAAGATGATTCGCTTGAAAACTGCAATGTCGTATAGAGGGATCCGGCGCGAATCCCTTCCGTTTGCTTTTCAAAAACGAGTGTCTTGACCTGTGTGCCGGTGATATCTCATACGTGCGACGCCGTCGATTTTCATACAATGAGCGCAGCAAAACGCAAGGTAAAACGCCTTGTGAACAACTACGCCCGATGTCCAGATGCGGGCGAGGGAGAGGAGCAAACGCTCATGGCACTTGTTACCACCGAAAAGATGCTCAAGGACGCTCAGGCCGGCCACTACGCCGTCGGCGCGTTCAACGTCGAGAACCTCGAGTTTGTTATGGCCGTTCTGGCCGCTGCCGAGGAGACCAAGTCCCCCGTCATCATGCAGACCACCCCGGGCACCATCAAGACCGCTGGTCTGGACTACTTCTACGGCATGGTCAAGGCTGCCGCCGAGCGCGCTTCCGTGCCCGTCGCTCTGCACCTCGATCACGGCGATGGCTATGACCGCTGCATGCAGGCTTTCCGCACGGGCTACACCTCTGTCATGATCGACGGTTCGCACGAGTCCTTCGAGGACAACATTGCCCTGACCAAGTCCGTCGCCGATGCTGGCCGCGCCATGGGCGTGCCCGTCGAGGCTGAGCTCGGTAAGGTTGGCGGCAAGGAGGACGACGGTCCCGCGGTTGAGGGCGAGAGCCCCTACACCGATCCGGCCGAGGCCAAGGAGTTCGTCGAGCGTACCGGCTGCACCTCCCTCGCAATTGGCGTTGGCACCAGCCACGGTGTGTACACGAGCGATCCGCACATCGAGCAGTCCGTGGTCAAGGCCATCCGCGACGCCGTCGACGTGCCGCTGGTTCTGCACGGCACCTCTGGTGTGCCCGATGAGCAGGTTGCCGAGGCTGTGAAGAACGGCATCTGCAAGGTTAACTACGCCACCGAGCTGCGTCAGGCCTACACCAAGGGCTTCATGGCCTACATGGCCGAGAACCCCGCCTGCTTCGATCCCAAGAAGCCGGCCAAGGAGGGCATGCGTGAGATCACCGAGCTGGTTAAGATCCGCATGACCAACCTCAACTCTGTGGGCAAAGCAGAGTAACAACAAGGGTACTCTGATCCCACCGGACGGTTTGGGCGGGTCCCGTACTTAGTTTCCAAAACGTCCTCGCGCATGAAGGCCCCCGTTGTCTCGCTTCTTCGAAGCGTTGACAACGGGGGCCTTCGCGCTGCGGAATGATTTTGGAAACTAAGTACGGGACCCGCCCAAACCGTCCTGCTCAATCGCCCTTGTGGCGTTGGGGCTGAATGGGTGGGACGCGTGGGTTATTTGGTTGTTAGGGTTAGTAGGTCGTTGGGGGTTTTGAGGTTGTAGGTGGCGTTTGGGATATCTTGGTGTGATCCCCATGCTGCTCGGGCAAAACTGACCCCTGCCGAAGTTGCGCATTGTTCGTCGTAGACGGTGTCGCCAACGTAGACGACGTTGCCAGGATTCGCGCCCGTACGCCGGAGATATTCGAGCATGGGAGCGGGTGCGGGTTTATGTTCGGTTGTGTCTTCGACAAGGATGATGTGTTCAAAAAACTTATCGAAGCCAAGGGGTGCAATTTCGTCTGTGTATTCGTCGCGCGCACGTGAGGAGACGATGCCAAGTTTGCAGCCGTTGTTGGCGAGTGTTGCGATGACTTCAAGCAAGCCTGGAAACAGGCTGATGGTGCTTTTAAAGCTGGCAGCAACTTGGCACCAACGATTCAACGTTGCCTGCGAGTAGATTCCAAGTTTCTCAAGGGCATCCTTGCCGGGTATGCCGAGGGCAAATTCAAGCTCGTGTCGGGGGAGCGTTTTGCCGGTCTCTTCTTGGACAATCTGGACAAGCGATGATAGAACGCTTTCTTCTGTATCTGCCAATGTCCCATCAACGTCAAATACGATATGGTCAAAGTGCTTCATATGGTTGCTCCTCTCTGTTGTTTGCCTGCAAGTTTGATGCGGTGACAGAAGAAAGGCTAGCGGGATTTCTGCCTGGTGCTATCGAGATTCTGCCTCGCTGCTCGATAGCTCGAAGGAGTGCACCCCATTTGTTCTTTAAATACCTGGCCAAGATGGCTTGCTGTCGCAAAGCCGCATTGGCGCGCGACTGTCTGGACCGTTCGCGTGGTGTGTGCCAAAAGTTCGCAAGCACGGTTTACGCGGTATGCGCGCAGATATGCCGCCGGGGTCGTTCCTGCGCAAGCTTCGATAATGCGGTAACACTCTCTTTCGCTTACGCCGGCTGCAGATGCCATCTGGGGCACATCTATAGCGGCTGCATAGTTTGCGCGGATATAGTCCAGGATTGCCTTGAACTGTACGTCGCGGTTGGTCATCCAAGAGGCGTTGTCGGAGGCAAAGAGCGGTTCGGCCTTGGCGTAAATCTGAATCCAGAGCTCTGACAAGCTATTCCGAAGCGCCATCTCGTTCTGCGGCCGTTGAAGGTCGTGGTTAAAGGAACTCTTTAGCAAATCGATAAAGGGCATATCGTCGGGGTTGGTGGGCGACCATTTGAGCACATCGACGCCTCGACATTGAAGCAATGGGTTGATGTAGCGCTTTTGGAGACGTCCCGTGGGATCGCCGAGCATCGACGGCTGAAAGATATGCAACATTTGAATGGCTGGTGCCGAATTGGGTGATTGCAGCGTGCTGTGCAAAACGCCGCCGTTGATAAAGCCGGCGGACCCTTCCTCAAAGCGTACGTGCTCATGAGCCGCGCGCGTTCGATAGTCAATCGCTCCCTGCTCCATGTAGAAAAGCTCAACTTCGGAATGCCAGTGCCAGGGGACGGAATTGCCCGGATAGCGAGCGAATTCTGCGCGTTCGGCAATATAGGGCCAGTCTTCGGCGGTCTCGGGAAACGCTTCCTCGCGTCCTCCGCGGTGCAATTCTATGTGATCCATGTTTCGCATGGCATCAGTATAAAGCGCGATGGGCTTAGATTGCTCTTGCCTGTTCGGGGAACGCCTTGTCTAGGGATGCTTGGAGCCTTTCGAACGATGCTCGCAAGTTGTGGCTCTGGTCGGTTGAGCGTTTGGCTTTTGTGGTGGGGGAGTCGAGGAGGCCGTCTCTCTGTGTCGGGGGGAAGGAGAAAAGGTCTGCATGATTTAGGGATGGCTGCTGTGCTGCGTCGTTGGAAGAATGCATGCTTATGCGGCCTCCTCGATGTCCACCAAAAGATTGCGCACGGGGTGTGCTGCTAGGTCCCGTGCGCTGGCAGTATTATGCCGCGGTTGCTGCAAAGAAGCGCTAAAGAAAGGCTTAACCTGGTTTGGTGTTACGATGAAACCGCAGGTCAAGGCTATTGAGTAACACTCTTGAAAGGTTTTGAGCTTAAGGGCTTTCTAAGGTTTGTGGCGCGGATGTGGCTCGCCTGTGTGGGGCGTGTGGACGGCTCGTTCCTAGCGCTGCGGTGCAGCGGCACGTACTTGTTCGATGACCTTTTCCATCGTGGCGTCGATGCGGTCCTTTTTGAGTTCGCATTCCCAGATGGTTATGGGCGTCCAGCCCATTTGAGTGAGTGCTGCCACGGCAGCGCGGTCGCGCTCGACGTTGCGACGGAACTTTGCCTCCCAAAACTCAACGTTGCGCTTGGGCTGGCTGGGGTTGCACTTGGGGCAGCGGTGCCAAAAGCAGCCGTTGACGAAGATGGCGATTTTGCGCCCGGGGAAGGCGATGTCGGGCTTTCCGGGCACCTTCCATTCCAGACGGTATCCCGTAAGGCCTGCGGCGCGCAGGCGCTGGCGAACGAGCAGCTCGGGCTTGGTGTTGGCGCGCTTGTTGCCCTTCATGGACTTTTTTATAGCGGCGCGACGGCGCACGAGTTCACGTTCGTCGGCGGAAAGGTCCGAGGTGTCGATGCCGTCGAGCAGACCGGGCTTGGGACGCTTTTTGCTGCGGCGCATCGGTGCGCGCTTGGGTTTGGTGGCGGGCTCGTCGGTCGTGGTGGCCTCGGCGTCGTTGGCAGTGCCGTTGGCCTCAAGCCGATCTTCCTTCAACTCAATCAGAGCATCGATAAGCCCCTTATCGGCGGGCATCCATTCCACCGTGGCAAGCGAAGTGCGCGGAATCCAGCGGATATCGAGCTGGCGGTCGTGCTTCTGGGGCTCGTCGGACTCTTTAGCCAGCGAGCAGTAGTAGCACTCCATGGAGAGATGAAAATCGGGGTAGTCATACTCAACGGTGTAGAAATCGCGCAGGTTGTTGACCTTCACCTGCAGCTCTTCCATGAGCTCGCGGCGCACGGCGTCCTCGGGCGTCTCGCCGCGCATGAGCTTGCCACCGGGGAACTCCCAAAGTCCCTGCATGTCGCCATAGCCGCGCTGTACGGCAAGCAGCTCGTCAGATCCTTCCTTGCGAATGATCCCAGCGGCAACATGAACAGTCTTCAACAGGAGTCCTCTCTCAATATCAACACGTGGCAGGGTAGCTACCCGTACCTTACACAACGGTAAGGCAAGCGTAAGCCATATCGATGGTAGCCGACTCGTCTTCTTGCGACTATAGATGCCGTAGACTAATCGCAAGAAAGGACTCGGTATGCAAACCACGCACATGGCGACCCCGGTACTGGAGGTCGCGCATCTCGAAAAAGTATATGGAGCGCTGGGCAACGTGACCCGCGCGCTCAACGACGTCAGCTTTACCGTCAACCGCGGCGAATTTGTTGGCATCATGGGCGCTTCGGGCTCGGGCAAGTCGACGTTGCTCAACTGCGTGTCGACCATCGATAGCGCCACGAGCGGTACCATCCGCATCAACGGGCAGGACGTAACACGCATGAAGCAGGCTAAGCTTTCGCAGTTCCGCCGCGAGGAGCTCGGCTTTATCTTCCAGGACTCCAACCTGCTCGATACGCTCACGGCACGCGAGAACATCGCCCTGCCGCTCACCATCGCCCGCACAAACTCGGCAGAAATCTCGACTCGCGTGCAGGATGTGGCAGCGCGCCTGTCCATCAGTCAGGTGCTCGACAAGTATCCCTACCAGATGTCCGGCGGTCAGCAGCAGCGCGTTGCCGCGGCTCGCGCGCTCGTCACCGACCCCACCATGATCATGGCCGACGAGCCCACCGGCGCCCTCGATTCCAAGAGCGCCCGCCTGCTGCTCGAGAGCCTAGAGGCCCTCAATCGCCGCCTGCGCGCCACGGTGCTCATGGTCACGCACGACAGCTTTGCCGCCAGCTACACGAGCCGCGTGCTGTTTATCCGCGACGGCAAGATCTTCACCGAGCTGCGCCGCGGCGACACCGACCGCCGAGAGTTCTTCGACCGCATTATGGAGGTCGTTGCCATGATGGGCGGTGAGGGCTCCGATGCTCTGTAAACTCGCTTGGGGCAACGTCCGCCGTGCCGGCCGCGACTACCTCGTCTACCTTTTGACGCTCACCCTGGGCGTCACGGTCTTCTATGCCTTTAACACCATCTCGATGCAGGTCGACATCGCCGGAATCGATGAAAAGGGCTTGGCGCAGGTAATGGGCAGCATGCTCGGCGACCTGACGTACTTTTTGGCCGGTGTCATGGCCTTTTTGATGGTGTACGCCAATAACTTCATCATGAAACGCCGCAAGAAGGAGTTTGGCCTGTACCAGGTGCTTGGCATGGGGCGCGGGCGCGTTGCCACGATCATGGCGCTCGAGACCGTGATAGTGTCGGTCGTGGCCTTTGTCGCCGGCATTGTGCTGGGCGTGGGACTCTCCCAGCTCATGACGTTCTTTACGGCCTCGCTCTTTAAAACACAGATCGCCAATTTCCACTTCTTTTTCTCGGTGCATGCGTTCAATCTGACCCTTGCCTGCATGCTCGTAATGTTTGTGCTCACGCTACTGCTGAACCTTCGCGCCGTGCGTCGTACCAAACTCATCGAGCTTATGGGTGCCGAGCGTCGCAACGAGAGCATCAAGACACGCAACCCCTGGATCGCGATTGCCATCTTTGCCGTGGGCGCGGTGCTTGTGGGCGTGGCCTATTACCGTCTGCTACGTGATGGGTTCCCGCTAACCGCGACGGACAGCAAGCTGCAAGAGGCCATGAACCAGTTTGGTATTACGACCGCTATGGTTACAGTTGGCACCTTTGCCCTGTTCTGGGGACTCTCGGGCATGCTCATCAAGCTGCTGCAGAGCCTGCGCGGCGTGTATTGGCGCGGCCTCAACATGTTTACCGTGCGCCAGCTTGCGGCCAAGGTCAACACGGTGTGCTTTTCGATGGGCGTTATCGCGATGCTCCTGTTTTTGGCCATCACCTCGGTGACGTGCGGTATGTCGATTGCCAATGTGATGAACGAGAATCTGGAGCGCTATAACCCTGTTGACGTGTCACAGACGTATGTCTATTACACGCCCGATACGCTCGACTTCTACAAAGAGTCTTTCAATCCGTCTGAGGCCGATCGCATGGTGCTGGCCGATAGTACGGTCGATTTGTACTCCGCATGGCACGGCGATCGTATCGATCACGATAACGTTGCAGACGGTATTAAGGGCAAGTCGGCGGACAACAACGACGAGACCGGCAAGAAGGTCAATATCGCCGATGTTGCCGGTGAGCATGTGCAGATCGATTCGTATCTGAGTTACCCGTTTGGCGGTTCGGATCCTTCGGTGACCCCAAGTGAGATGTGCAAGACCATGGGCGAAAAGCTTCCCAAGGCGTTCGGGGGTAGCAATGCCGATGCGATGGGTCTGTTTGTGACGCCGGCGAGCCAGTACAACAAACTGCGCCAGATGATGGGCGAGGAGCCGGTGCACATCGGTCACGACCAGTATCTGCTCACGTGTGATATGGGCGGCGAGCTGGTCGACCTGTACACCAAGTATATGGCTGGCGGCCATGCCCTTACCTTGGGCGGGCATGAGCTCAAGCCCGCAACCGATAAGTCGGACGAAGATACGGCGGCCATCGCCAACTCGGCGATGGGCAGTAATCCGGGTACCGTCGTCGTTGCCGACGAGCTGTTGTCCCAACTTGATCTGCAGCCGTCTTCCAGTAGCCTGCTCGTTAACTACAAACAGGGGATGGATACAACCGAGGCAGACGAGAGCATTAAATACACTGTGCTCGACAATCTGCTCGTTGACGGCAAGGAGTCGGGGTCGTGGGGAACCTTCATCACACGCTCCGAGATGTACACGCAGGCAGCGCAAATGAACGGTCTTATTAGCTACCTAGCCATCTACATCGGCTTTGTATTGGTCGTTGCATGCGCGGCGATTCTGTCGATCCAGCAACTCTCCAACGTGGCCGACGGCAGCCGCAGCTATCGTGTGCTGGCACAGATCGGCTGCGACGACCGCCAGATTCGCCATTCGGTGATGGCGCAGCAGGCGGTATTCTTCCTGTTCCCGCTGGCAGTGGGCCTGGCGCACTCCTTTGTGGCACTTAAGGTGATCATCGAGATGGTGAGCATATTCGGAAATATGAGCATTGGCGGCACCGTGGGCCTCACCTGTGCAATCTTCCTGGCAGCATACGGTGGCTACTTCCTGGTGACCTACCTCATGAGCACTGGCATGGTGCAAGCCGCCATCGCCACCCGCTACAGCGAGTAACTCGTTCAGCTTGGAATTATCGTAGGTTGAGAATAGGTCAGCGAAAACGCCCCTAAGCGAGCAAGGTGACGTTAAAGAGGAGGGAAGCGTACTTCGGTACGCGACCGATGATTGAACGTCAGATTGCCGCTTAGGGGCGTTTGCAGCGTCGAGCCGTTACGCGGTTTGGTAAAACCGCGTAACTTCATCGTAGAAGCACGTTTGCGGGCGGCGGATGCTCGTCTCCTGTCGCCCGCTCACCGAGGCCCGGCAATTGCCTTAATATCTTAAGGACCTCGATTTGTCCAAGACTGAGCGAAGGAGCTCATCATGAGCGACGGAAAGAAAAAGCTTTCCTTCTTGACGGTCATCTCGACCATCATCTGCGTCGTCTTCGTTTGCGAGGCCGCTGCTCCTGCTGCTGCCATTGGCAACCAGCAGTTCTTCTGGTGGATCTTCCTGATCCTGACCTTCCTGCTTCCCTACGGCATGGTTGTCGCCGAGCTCGGTACCACCTATGACGGCGAGGGCGGCATTTACGACTGGGTACGCGATGGCCTGGGCGACAAATGGGGCGCCCGCATCTCGTACTACTACTGGGTCAACTACCCGCTGTGGATCGCCTCGCTGGCTACCATGTTCCCCGACATTTTGGGCATGGTCTTTGGCGTCGAGTTCAACTTGATCGCCAAGATGGGTATCGATCTTGCCTTTGTGTGGATCGTCTACCTCATGGGCCGCTCCAAGGCGGCCGACTCCGAGTGGGTCCTTAACGGTGGCGCCATCATCAAGGTCGCCGTCGCCGTTATCGTTGGCGCTTTGGGCATTTGGTATGCCATGGAGAACGGTTTTGCGAACGACATGTCCGCTGCCACCTTCCTGCCCGAGCTCACCAACACCAACGCTCTCGGCTACCTGTCGATCATCATCTTTAACTTCATGGGCTTCGAGGTCATCTGCACCATGACCGACGACATGGCCGATCCCGCTCGCGATATCCCCAAGGCTATCATCGTCGGTGGCCTGTCCATCGCCGTGATCTACCTGTTCGCTGGCTTTGGCATCGGCGCTGCTGTGCCGGCCGATTCCATCGACCCCGACTATGGCATGATTGTCGCAGTCCAGACCATGGTGGGCGACTCCATGATCTTCAAGGTCATCTGCATCGCCTTCCTGATCACCCTGTTCGCCAACATGGCCGCCTGGTCCTTCGGCGTCAACTCCGTCGCCCGCTACGCTGCCGAGCACGGCAACATGCCCAAGGTCTTCGCCTCGATGATTTCGGATGATGACATGCCCAACGGCGCCAACCTGGTCAACGCCGTCGTCGCCTCCCTGGTGCTGTGCCTGCAGCTCGTTCCCATCGACGCCATCTCCAACGGCGTCTTCTGGATGCTCTTCGGCACCTCCGTCGTCTTCCTGCTGCTGACCTACATCCCGATGTTCCCGGCGTTCCTCAACCTTCGCAAGAACGACCCCGACCGCGAGCGCATCTTCACGTTCCCGTTTAAGGGTGCCATGATGAAGGTCATGCTGGCCATCCCTTGCATCGAGCTGATCCTGGCCATCGTTGCAACGCTGGTGCCGCTCTCCGCCGCCGAGATTGGCGACAAGCTCCCGATGATCGTTATCTTCATCGTGCTTCTGCTCATCGGCGAGGTTGTCCGCGTCGTCAGCGCCAAGGGCCGCGAGACCGAGTACAAGGGCCTCACTCCCGAGCTGGCAGCTCAGCGTCTCGCTGAGGAGGCCGCCGAGGCCGAGGAGAACTAGAGCACCCGGTTCTGGGGCTCCAACCCTCCTCGCGTACCAACGTGCGCTTCGTCGGGCTTGTCGCTCCCGACTCCGGGCACTCTAGCCTCTTCGGAGACGTGCCCAAGCGACAGGTTTGCTAACCATTCCCCGGGGTGGGCGTGAGCGATAGCTCCGGTAACCACCGCCCACCCCAATCTCTCTTCCGTATCCTTCGTGCGTTTTGTCTCCGCGCACTTGGTTACGTCGTCGCTTGCCGGTGCGACTCCGTGAAAACCGGCGCCGGGCGCCCCGACCTTTGCCGGGGAACGGGCGCCTACCATCTCTTGGTTTTAGGCTGCGGGTAACCCGCCCGCAGCAAGCGATCGTTCGATTTGGAGGAAATCTTATGCGTACGATCACCGAGTCCGAGTCCACCCCCAAGGCCGACGGCTTCTTTATGCCCGCTGAGTTCGCCCCGCAGGATCGCGTGTGGATGGGTTGGCCCCACCGCACCGACACCTGGGCCCACGGCGCCAAGCCGGCTCAGAAGCAGTATGCCGCCATCGCCCGCGCCATCGCCGAGTTCACCCCGGTTACCATGTGCGCCAACCAGGTCGACTATGCCAACTGCAAGGCCGTCTTCGAGGAGGACGAGAACGTCACCGTCATCGAGATGACCACCGACGACGCCTGGTTCCGCGACACCGCCGCCACCTACGTCATCAACGGCAAGGGTGAGAAGCGCGCCAACCACTGGCACTTCAACGCCTACGGCGGTCTCGTCGACGGCCTCTATTTCCCGTGGGACAAGGACGAGCAGATCGCCCTTAAGATGGCTGAGCTCTCCGGCTGCCGCCGCTATCGTCCCGATGACATGATCCTCGAGGGCGGCTCCATCACCGTCGACGGCGAGGGCACCCTTGTCGTGACCGACCAGTGCCTGCTTTCCCCGGGCCGCACCTGCTCTGCGGTTCTGGAGGAGGAAGAGGATCCCGAGTCCATCTGGCCCAAGTTCCACAAGAAGTTTGAGCCCTGGAGCGAGGAGCTTCGCGCCTATATGGACGAGCACCTCAAGGATTACCTGGGTGTCGAGAAGGTCATCTGGGTCAAGGAGGGCATCGACCCCGAGGAGACCAACGGCCACATCGATGACGTCGCCACGTTCATCGCTCCGGGCGTCATGGCCTGCATCTGGACCGACGATCCCGAGTATCCGTTCTACGAGCAGTGCCACGCTGCCTACGAGACCCTCTCCAACGCCGTTGACGCTAAGGGCCGCAAGATGAAGGTCTACAAGCTCTGCATGCCCGTGAACCCGCTGTTCATGGACCAGGCTTCCTGCGACACCATCGACGCCGACGAGAACGCCGAGCCGCGCGTCCCCGACGAGCCGCTGATCGCCTCTTACATGAACTACCTGGTCACCAACCACGGCGTTATCGTCCCGCAGTACGGCGACGAGAACGACCAGCTGGCCGTCGACACGCTCCAGAAGATCTACGACGAGGTCTGGGGCGAGGGCGTCTACAAGTGCGTCGGCGTCCAGTCCGAGCAGGTCGTCTTCGGTGGCGGCAACATCCACTGCATTACGCAGCAGGAGCCGTCCGCTTAATCGTCTGGCTTCCCGAGGCACGGCACCTTGCCCTTCAATCGTCGGGCATGACCCTTAAGGTCTATGCCCTCCTCTTTCAGGGCAATCTGCCGCACCTCAGAAACCCAGCCGATCAATCGGACAGGTGGCGTGTCGTCCCATCTTGGGGCATTGATGGTCGGCTTGCCCGATGTCTTGGTCGGTTGGGTTTTCTTTGGGCACTCCGTTGCCTCCACTTCGGAGTGCCCTTTTCTTTGATTGAGTACGCGTCTGGCCTGGGATTTTTTGCGGGTTAGGCCAATTGTTCGCTTGAATTTCCCAGGTCAGACGCGTCTTCAATTGCCGAAAGTTATCGGTCGTGAACGCGGCCGTTTTGATCGGAGTATCTATGTACCAGCGTATCGTTATCTACACGCGCCTGTTCCGCGAGCGTTGGTCCAACAAATGCATCCTCTCCTCTCTCTGGGATGGCACCTGCACCGGTGATGCGGCCTGCAACCCTACCTTGGGCTGCGCCTTCGGTACAGATGCCATCCTTTTTGCTGTAGGGGGCGCGCGCCATGGCAGGTAAAAAGTTCTCCCTGATCGAGGTCATCCTTTCGGTTATCTGCGTCGTGTTTACCATCGAGGCGGCGGCTCCGGCATCTGCCATGGGTAACGTACAGTTCTTCTGGTGGATTTTCCTTATCATTACGTTTTTGCTTCCCTATGGTCTGGTGGTGGCCGAGCTGGGTACGGCGTTTGATTCCGAGGGCGGCCTGTACGATTGGGTTCGCTTGGGCCTGGGCGACCGTTGGGGCGCCCGTTGCTCTTGGTGCTACTGGGTTAACTTTCCGCTGTGGGTGGCAAGTATCGCCTGCATGTTCCCCAGTGTCATTAATGCGGTGTGGGGTATCGAGTTTTCACTCGGGATCCGAATTGCCATCGAGATTGCCTTTGTGTGGGGCGTCACGGTCATGGCAATGCAGCCGGTGGCGGAGGCCGATTGGGTTATGGACGGCGGCGCCGTCATCAAGGTGCTCATTACCGCTGCGGTGGGAATCGTCGGCATTTGGTTTGCCTGCAATAACGGCTTTGCCAACGACATGTCGTTTAAGACCTTCATTCCAGATCTGGGCGACACCAATTCGTTGACGTACCTATCGATTATCCTGTTCAACTTTATGGGCTTCGAAGTGGTCGCGACCTTTGCCAGCACGATGAAGAACCCGTCGCGTGATATCCCCAAGGCGGTTATTGCCGGTGGCGTGGCCATTGCGGCGATCTACATCATCTGTGGCATTGGCATTGGAGCCGCGGTTCCCACCGAGCAGCTTTCACTCGATTCGGGCATTGTGGACGCAGTCGCCGCTATGGTGGGGCGCACCCACCCGCTGACGATGGTCGTGGGCGTGGCCTTTTTGGTGACGCTGTTCGCCAATATGATCTGCTGGAGCTTTGGCGTCAACAACGTAGCGAGCTATGCCGCACGTCACGGCAACATGCCGCGCCCCTTTGCGCTGGTGTCCAAAAAGACCGGCATGCCCAACGGCTCGGCGCTCATTAACGGCTGTTTTGCCAGCCTGGTACTGCTGCTCCAGATTCCGCTGGGTGAGGGTTCCGACGTCTTTTGGGTCTTCTTCTCGATGAACGTCGTCTTTCTGCTCATGAGCTATACCCCGATGTTCCCAGCGTTTTGGCGCCTGCGCGCGCATGACGATCGTCCACGCGTGTTCCGTGCGCCCTTTGAAGGCAAGGCGCTCGCGGTGGCGCTCGCGATTCCCGTGGTGGAGCTCGTGCTTTCGATTGTTGCTACGATTGTGCCGCTCAACAGCTCACCTGCCGAGATGGCAAAGTTGCCGATCCTCGTGGGTGTAGTGATTGGTGTGTTGCTGGGCGAGGCCTCACGTCTCATATCGCGCCGCGGCCGCAGTGTCGACAATCCCGGCGTTGGTGCAAGGGAATCAGGTTTCTTTGCACCAAAACAGTAGCGCCGCGAGTTGCGCGGCGCTTGCTGTATCTTGGATTACTGCTCGCAGTGCTCGGGATCAGAAGCGAGCTTAGGCGCAAAGTAGGGAACGTGGCCCAGGTAAGGGCAGCTGTCCTCGCGCGCCTCGACGACGCAGGGAACATCGTCATAGGTAAGTGAGTCGCTCAGACGGATGATGGCCTTGGCGGCGGGAGCGACGAGCATCTTGAGCGGTGCAATAGGCGCCATGGCATCTCCTTTCTTGCATGCGACCCGTGTTTTGGCGCGAATGTATACGCCGCCAGTCTAGCATCCCGCCGCGGAGAGCTCCAAACCACCACAAAGGGGACAGGCACCTTTGTGGTGGTTTTGGTGTTTGACCAGATAATACCTGTTATCGCTCCCAGGCAGTCGTTGGGGACGTTCTAAAACGGTTATAGGTTACTATCCAATAACGCCTCTGAGCTGGGCTACTATAAGATTATGGAAAACACTACTGCAAGATTATGGCAAATGATACTGTCAGATTATGGCGTGTGCTGCTGTAGTCGTCGGGGCCTGCCTTATGAGCGCCGGCATGGTGCGAGCTGCCACCGCCACCCGCTACAGCGAGTAGCAAGCGGGCAAAACCGCCTCAAAACCAGCGCGAACAACCGCCGCGAAGAGGATCGGACCCCTTTCGCGGCGTTTTTTGCCTATCTGGAGCGCCTCAAAACCAAGTGAGTAGGCTTTTTTGGATCTGCCGAGCACATCATGACAAGTGCTCAATAAAACCGCAGTTCAGCGCTGTGGCGATTCGGGGTGTGCTCGGTCTCCTGCAAAAAGTCTACTCACTTGGTTTTGGCTGCTAGAAGACCGCCGTGAGGGAAGGCAACTTCCTCGCGGCGGTTGGCGTTTGCCCAGATAAAACCTGCCAAAATAAACCTGTCCCTTTTTGGCATGCCCCTTTTGGCGTGGCTGATTGCTTTGGGCTGTCTTGGAGAAAGCCCGTGAGGCGGCACACAGGCTAATCCTGCGTGTCGCCTCCGTACATGTAGACGATAAAGCCGTCGCCGGTGTCTTGGCTGTGATCCTCCAGGATGCGCTTCATGTTGAGGTGCTCGTAGAACTGCCAGTCGGAGTTGCAGTCGCTCATCAGGAAGAACTTGGTGCAGCCTGCCTTGGCGAGCTCGGCGCGCGCAAGGTCGATAAGCGCGCGGCCGAGCCCCTTGCCCTGCCACTCGGGCACGATGATGATCAGGTTGAGCTGGCCCTGGGCATACTCGTTGCCTGTGGCGGCAAAGCGATCCGCCGTGGCCTTTTCGCGACTGTCGCCGAAGAGCGAGCCCTCGAGCTTGGCGTCGGCAGCCTTTGCCATTTCGGTTGCCTGGGCGAGCATCTCGTTGTAGCAGGACTCCCACGTGGGGTTGGTGCGCGGCTTGCCGTCCTCGAAGATGCCGATGCAGCAAGCGGCGATGATGCGGCCTTCAGCTTCGGCAACGAGCGCGATGGGGGAGCGCTGCAGCTGCATGGCGATGTTAAAGCGCGCACAGAAATCGGCGGCTTCGACGTCGCCTCGGTTGCGCAGCGTGTTGCACCACAGCTGGTTGTAGATGGCGGCGATGCCGGCCAGGTCATCGAGCGTGGCGGCACGCAGAGTTACGTTGTCAAGGCTCATGGGGGCTCCTTCCAAGTTGGGTCAGGCCACCCCTGAGTGTGACATGGACGCAGGACGGCCGCATCGACCATTCGGCAGGCGAGCCTCGAATCCTCGGGGACGGAGGGTCCTAAGAAGGAATGAGGGCGGATTTTCGGACACTTGCTCGATGAGAGTGGATAATCTCCCACTTTTAGCGCTGGTATAGGCCAAAAACGGGAGATTATCCACTCTCATTCTGGGTAGTCGTTGGGGACGTTCTTAAACGACCAGTCATTAAAGAACGTCCCCAATGACTACCCCAAGGAACATCCCAGACTGCCGGCAGAGACGATA
The DNA here is from genome assembly GCA_019419585.1 of Collinsella sp. GTDB lineage: Bacteria > Actinomycetota > Coriobacteriia > Coriobacteriales > Coriobacteriaceae > Collinsella. Next base: position 24,994 of record DXZQ01000030.1, read on the forward strand.
TGAGCAGGACATAAAAACATTGAGAGCCCCTGCTGCATGAAGGACCGCGGATTAGGCCGACAATGGTGAGTGTCTAATTCAGCCGCGGCGGCCACGCCGCATTCATGGAAGGGGCTCCCATGCTCGATACTACCACCTTCGTCGGCCTCGACGTCCGCGCCCGCTCGATAAAGGCCGTCTCCCTCGACGTCATGACCGGGGAGGTGCGCGCCGCGACCTTCGGCTACGACGCCGGCGCCGTCGCGGAGTGGGTCCGCTCCGTGGACCCCGGGGCCAGGTGCGTGTACGAGTCCGGGGTCACGGGCTTCGACCTGCAGAAGAGGCTCTCCGGCCTGGGGGTCGACTGCGTGGTCGGCGCCGTCTCGAAGATGATCAAGCCCAGCGCGGACAGGCGCAGGAAGAACGACCGCAACGACGCCGAGTTCCTCGCCCGCATGCTGTCGGTCGGCAACGTGGTCGAGGTGTGGGTCCCCGACGACGAGCGCGAGGCCGCCCGCGACCTGACCAGGGCGCTCGAGGACGCGAGGGACGACCTCTCGCGCTCGAAGCAGCGGCTCTCCAAGTTCCTGCTCAGGCACGGGCTCGTCTTCGACGAGAGGACGCCCACCGGCCGCAGGAAGGGCAACTGGACCCGGGCGCACTGGTCCTGGATCGAGTCGATAAGGTTCGCGGAGGGGGCCGACGAGGAGGTGCTCGCCTACTACGTCGACGCGGTCAGGCGGGCGGCGGAGGAGAAGGCGAGGCTCGAGGGGCTCGTCGAGGGCGAGGCCCGCAAGCCCAGGTGGAGGAGGAGGGTCGACTCCCTGCGCTGCCTCAAGGGCGTCGACACCGCTTCCGCCGCCGACCTCGTGTTCGAGGCCGGCGAGTTCTCCAGGTTCAGGAACGCCCGCTCGTTCGCCGCGTGGGTCGGCCTGACGCCCTCCGAGCACTCCAGCGGGGAGAGCGACCGCAGGGGCGCGATCACCAAGGCCGGCAACAAGCACCTGAGGAAGACGCTGGTCGAGGCCGCGTGGCACTACCTGACGTGCTCGGGGCGGCCGAAGGACCTCGCCAAGGGCCAGGCCCCGGACCGGGGCGCCCGGAGGCATGCCGCCAAGGGCGTGCGGAGGCTGGTCGAGAGGCGGGAGGCGCTGCTCGCGCGCGGGGTCCACAGCAACAAGGCGAACGTCGCCACGGCGCGCGAGCTCGCCTGCTGGGTGTGGGCGGTCGGCCTCATGGCCGAGGAGGCGTAGGGGGGGCGGTCCCCCGCACATAAGCCAGTCACCCCGGAAGCGGTTCGATCCGAAGCCGTTGAGGCGAACCTCAGGTCCCTTTTCTGCGAGCGCCCAGGGCGCCACACGCGTGCACAGACTGCCGGTTCGACGTAGAAGCCTCAGCCGTAGCAACGGATTGCCCAGCGAGAGATCGCCACGGGCGGATATTAAACTGCAAAGACGAGCGTCGGTAAGACACGCCGAGGTCGCCGCGGACGGGTTGATATAGGGAGAGGGCCTGACCCCATATCGTTGGGGCCAGGCCCGATTTTGCCTCTTGACAATGTCCTGCTCATATTAAAAGGAACGTCCCTAACTGCCGCATCCGGAGTAAGACAACGCCGCAGGTAGAGGACGGACAGACACTATGACCCAATCCAGGGGCACGGAAACGACAGGAGCCCCCGCTCGT
>DXZQ01000031.1 GCA_019419585.1 Collinsella sp.
CGACATGCACCGTGTGGGCATGTACAAGGAGGCCAGCTACAAGCCGTATGCCATCGCAGCCATGATGTTCCTGCAGAAGGTTGCCGATCCCGCCGCTACCCTCAAGGCCCTCGACGAGCGCAACACCGCCCGTTGGTTCCAGGCCTAAAGCTGGGCTGAGGTAAGCCATGTAAAGGGGGCGCTCTGCCAACCGGCGGGGTGCCCCTTTTTGCATCGTGGGCGTGCGGGATAAGCGCTTTCGATGTAGATGCCCCGCGACGCGAGTTATGGGTACGATGGTTTCAGGGGAGGTATCGCCATGAAACTCGGTTGCGTCATTATGGCTTCGGGCGAGGGCAAGCGGTTTGGCTCTAACAAGATGCTTGCCGATATCTATGGCGAGCCGCTGATTGCCCGGACCATCGATTCGGTTCCCCGGGGCTTTGACGTTGTGGTTTCGACGCGTTGGCCCGAGGTCGCTCAGATTTGCGAGGACAAGCATTGCCCGTGTGTGCTGCACGATGGCGAGCTGCGCAGCGAAAGCGTCCGTGCGGGCCTTTCGTGGGGAGTCGAACGCAACTGGAAAGGTTGCCTCTTTTTGCCGGGCGACCAGCCGCTCGTGAGTTCGGATTCTTTTGAGGCCATGGTTCGTGCATTTGACGAGCGTGGCCGCAAGCATTCGGTGCGTCTTGCGTGCAACGGGGAGCCTTCGAGCCCGGTGCTCTTTCCGGCGGAACTGTTCGATGCGCTCATGCGTCTTGAGGGCAAGGACGGTGGCGGTTCGATCCTCAAGGACCGTATTGACGTGGTGCTGGTCGAGGCGCGTGCCTACGAGCTGTGGGACGTCGATACCGCCAAGGGACAGCGACGCATAACGGAGCATATCGCCGCCTGCTCGTATTTTGATCGCGTGGCCAACAGCATCAATCAATAAGGAGCAATTATGATCATCATCAAAAACGGCGCGCTCGTGACGCCACAGGGGCTTCGCCGCGCCGATCTTGCCATGGATGGCGATAAGATCGTGCGGATCGCCGCGGCGATCGAGCCGGCCGAGGGCGATACCGTCGAGGACGCCTCGGGCTGCTGGGTGTTTCCCGGCTTTATCGACGGCCACACGCACATGCAGTGTTGGACTGGCATGGATTGGACGGCAGATAGCTTTGAGACCGGCACGCGCGCGGCTGCCTGCGGCGGCACGACGACCATTGTGGACTACGCGACGGCCGATCGCGGCGTGACTATGCCCGATGCCTTGGCCGAGTGGCATCGCCGCGCCGACGGCACTTGCACGGCAAACTACGCCTTTCATATGGCACTCGCCGAGTGGAACGAGCGCAACCGCGCCGACCTCTCGGCCATGCGCGAGGCGGGCGTATCGTCGTTCAAGACCTACTTTGCCTACGATCATCTGCGCCTGGACGATGCCGAGACGCTCGAGGTGCTGGAGGAGCTCAAGCGTATTGGCGGGATACTGTGCGTGCATTGCGAGAACGGTACGCTGGTGAATGAGCTGCAGAAGCGCGTGTTTGAGCAGGGTATCCACGGGCCCGAGGGCCATGCGCTCAGCCGTCCGGACGTGTGTGAGGCCGAGGCCGTGAGCCGCCTGCTGTATCTGGCGCACTTGGCCGGGGACGCTCCGGTCAACGTGGTGCACCTTTCGACCAAGCTGGGGCTCGAGGCCATTCGCGCTGCCAAAGCGCACGGGCAGAAGAACATCTATGTCGAGACCTGCCCTCAGTATCTGATGCTCGACGACACCTGCTATCTGGAGCAGGGCGAGGACGGCTTTGCGGGCGCCAAGTACGTGATGAGCCCGCCGCTGCGCCATGCCGGTGACCGTGCCGCGCTGCGCGAGGCGCTTGTGGCTGGCGAGATCGATACTATTGCGACCGATCATTGCAGCTTTAACCTGCACGGGCAAAAGGACCGAGGACGCGATGATTTCCGCGCGATTCCCAACGGCGGGCCCGGCGTGGAGCATCGTCCCGTTGCGATTGCCACGAGCTTTGAGGGACAGCTGGGTCCCGAGGATCTGTGCCGCTTGATGAGCGAGAATCCGGCGCGCGTTTTTGGCATGTATCCGCGCAAGGGCTGTCTTGCCGAGGGCGCCGATGCCGACGTGTGCGTGTGGGATCCGTGCGCGCGTTGGACGATCAGCGCCGCGACGCAGCATCAGGCCGTGGACTACACGCCGCTCGAGGGCTTTGAGGCACATGGCCGCGCCAAGGCCGTGTTTGTGAATGGCGTGCTGGCCGCGCGCGACGGCGAGCCCACCGGAGCCCAGCCCGGTCGCTACGTGCCCCGCTAGCAGGAAGGCCGCCAGGGTAGCTAATTTGGGACGGGGCTCTTTTAGCTACCCTTGCCTGCCTGATGATTTTTCTCTCAACATGGGGTAGCTAAAAGAGCCCCGTCCCAAATTAGCTACCCCTTGAGGCTGGTGGCGATGATGGGACGGTCGAGGACTGCCTCGAAGCGATCTGCCATCGTTGGGTCGGCAAGCGTGTCGACTTGGTTGAGCATGATGCGGGCATTGTTGAGGTTCAGCATCCGCAGCTCGGCATTGAGCACCATGGCGACGCGCTCTGGGGTGGCAGTGTCGGTGGGCTCGCAGCCGCAACGCTCGCAAAAGAGCTCGGGGCGGTGGACGGCTTCGTTGATGGGCTTGCCGAACCCCGAGGCGCCGACGATCCAGACGATGTTGGCCGTGCCAGAGGGAATCACCGGCTCCCAGGCGGCGTGCGCCTTGAGCGGGAGCCGCTTGCTGCCGTCCGCCTCGGCCAGGACGTAGTCAAAGCGCTGCGCCAGCTGGTCGAGCGGCTCGGCAGGGGAGGAGAACTTGCCTGTCTGGGGGTCCAAGACACCTGTCTGGCAGATGCTTCCCCGCACAAGCCCCGCGCAGGCCTCGCAGGTGCAGCCTAGGGCGTGTGAGGCACCTGGCTTCCAGGGCGCGGCGTCCAGGCGACGGCTCGACCCGTCCCACGGCACGCCGGCGACGGGGAACATGCGCGTGGTGGTGCAGAGGAGCACGCGGCCGCCAGCGCGCATAAGCTCAAGGCCGAGCGTCTTCAGCAAGGTCGACTTGCCTCCACTGCCGATAATTGCAGTAATGCCCGGCTCGATCTTGAGCGCGGAGGCAAGGTTTCCGCTCGTCGTTTTCATCTGTTCACCGCCGTATAATACTGTGATAATAAATAATCATCAGAGTAGCGGTCGAACCGCATTTGCTCTGCTCAAACCGTAGCACAGGGAGGTGTCCCGGGAATGCTCGTTTATGTTCGCGGCGCCGGCGATATCGCCACGGGCGTCGCCGCTCGCTTGGTGCGCGCCGGCGTGTCGGTCGTTATGGCCGATATCGCGGTTCCCACGTGCATCCGCCGCACAATCAGTTTTTGCGAGGCTATTCGCTTGGGCGAGGTCGAGGTCGAGGGCATTCGCGCTCGCTTGGCACAGACGCCGGCAGAGGCGCTTGCAATTACCGAGGCTGGAGACGTCGCCGTTGTGGTGGACCCCCAGGCCAAGATGCTCGGCGAGCTGAAACCCGCTGCCGTGGTCGACGCGATTCTGGCTAAGCGCAACCTGGGTACCACGCGCGACATGGCGCCTGCCGTCATCGCCGTGGGGCCGGGCTTTACCGCGCCGGTTGACTGCGACGCCGTGGTCGAAACCATGCGCGGGCATTTCCTGGGCCGTGTCATTACCCAGGGTTCGCCCCAACCCAACACGGGCGTGCCGGGCATTATCGCTGGCTATGGCAGAGAGCGCGTTATCCACAGCCCCGCCGCCGGCGTGTTTCGGTCCGACCGCGCGATCGGCGACATCGTGAGCGCCGGAGACGTGATTGGCTACGCGGGCGATTCGCCCATGTGCACGCAGATCGATGGCTGTCTGCGCGGGCTTTTGGCGAACGGCGTGCAGGTGACTGAGGGCTTTAAATGCGCCGATGTCGATCCGCGCGGCGATGCCAGCTATATCAACTACATTTCGGACAAGGCGACGTCGGTCGGCGGCGGCGTGCTCGAGGCACTCGCTATGCTCACCGATATCTTTAGAGGATAGAAGGCGGCAATGGAAAAGCTCGATGTTGTGAATGCGGCGCTTGTCGCCCTGCGTGCTGGCGAGACGTGCGAGCTCGTGGTCGTGGCCGGCACGGCGGGGTCGTCGCCGCGCGGCGTGGGCGCCTGGATGGCCGTCTTTGCCGACGGTAGCCAGGCGGGCACCATCGGCGGCGGCAAGATCGAGCTTTTTGCGCTGGACGAGGCGCGAGAGCTCCTGAGCGCGGGACAGTCGCGTCTGGTCCGCTACACCATGGGCGGCGAGAACTCCGATACCGGTATGATCTGCGGCGGAGCCATCTGCCTGTGCTATCTGCATCTGGATGCGATCCAGGCACCGTTGTTCCAGGAAATTGCCGACGTCTTGACGTATCGACGTATCGGCGACTTCGTCATCGACTTTGAGCCGTTTATCGCGAGCGCGCTCGAGGGCGATGTGGCCGAGTACCATGGCGAGGCATCGCGCCATACCATTGCCGGCTGCCCCGGGCTTTCGCTGGTGGAGGAGGGGAGTAAGGTCACCTACACCAACGCGGCCTCTGAGATTCCCGCGGCGCACATCGAGACGCTCTGCCCCGAGGGCCTGACCTACATCTTTGGCTGCGGCCACGTGGGCGCCGCGACGGCGCGGGTGCTCACGGCGGCGGGCTTTGCCGTCGTGGCGTGCGACGACCGCCCCGGCACGCTGACGCCCGAATGGGTGCCCAGTGTCTACGACCGTCGTCTGGTCGACTACAAGAACCTGAGCAAGCAGTGCCCCATCGGCCCGCGCGACCTGGTGGTCGTCGCCACGGCGGGTCACAAGTCCGATATCGACGTGGTGATTCAGGCCATGCGTGCCAAGCCTGCCTACCTGGGCTGTCTGGGTTCGCGCCGCAAGACGGCCTTTGTGCGCGCCCGCCTGGAGCAGGAAGGCTTTACGCAGGACCAGATCGACGAGCTGCACCTTCCGATCGGCGTTGCCATCGAGGCCGAGGACCCCGAGGAGATCGCCATCTCCATCGCCGCCGAGATGATCCACCTGCGCCGCACCAAACTCGTCCCCCGCAAGCGCTAATCGGATCCCCACCAATAAGTTGCGGTGAAATACGGACTGTTTAAGCCTGTTAGGCCGCCAAACAGTCCCTATTTCACCGCAACTGCTTTTTGGGATCCATTTGTGCGGGGGAGTTGTGGAGTTGTGCAGGCAGACGAGGTTTTTCTGGAAATACGCTCCCGATGCGCGTATAGTACCGATTGTTTTGTCGGCTCCTGCTGCGTCGAGTCCAAACCGCAAAATGCCATGAGCGGCGCGGATGCAGCCAGGAGGCACGAGGACAACCCATCGTGGCCACGCCCCGTGCTTAAAACCCCAAGAAGGAGTGAACAATGGCAGAAGAGAAGTATGTGCCGCGTCTGAAGACCAAGTACAACAACGAGGTCAAGCAGCAGCTTCAGGACAAGTTCCAGTACGAGAACGTCATGATGATCCCCAAGTTTGAGAAGATCGTCGTGAACATGGGTGTCGGCGAGGCCGCTACCGATTCCAAGGCCATCGACGGTGCCGTGCGCGACCTGCGCGCCATCACCGGCCAGCAGCCGATGATCACCCGTGCCCGCAAGTCCATCGCTACCTTCCGCCTGCGCGCTGGTATGCCGATCGGCTGCAAGGTTACCCTGCGTGGCGACCGTATGTGGGAGTTCTTCGATCGTCTGACCTCCGTCGCGATTCCCCGTATCCGCGACTTCCGCGGCATCTCCGCCAAGAGCTTCGACGGCCGTGGTAACTTCTCCATGGGCGTCACCGAGCAGCTCATCTTCCCCGAGATCGACTTCGACTCCGTCGATCACCAGCGTGGTATGGACATCACTTTCGTGACCACCGCCAACACCGATGAGGAGGCCAAGGCCCTTCTGGACGCCTTCGGTTTCCCGTTCAAGAAATAGGTTCACCTGCCCTATAAGCGCCGTTCCCACAAGGGGGCGGCGCTTGGGGCGAACAATACTCTATGTGAGGAGGATATAAGTGGCTAAGACATCGATGATCGTCAAGTGCAATCGCAAGCAGAAGTTCTCTACTCGTGAGTACACGCGCTGCCAGCGCTGCGGCCGTCCGCACTCTGTGTACCGCAAGTTCGGCCTGTGCCGTGTCTGCTTCCGCGAGCTTGCACTCAAGGGCGAGCTTCCCGGCGTTAAGAAGGCCAGCTGGTAAGTCACTACCAGCGTTTCAAGCATCAGTTTGGAACAGGGAAAACGCGCTAAAAAGGCTTTGCCGTTAAGGGCGGCGAAGAACCAAGAGCACGTGTTCATCAAGAACGAAGGAGAATCTGTATGAACCTTACAGACCCGATCGCAGATATGCTTACGCGCATCCGTAACGCTAACTCTGTGAACAAGGCCACGGTCTCCATGCCGAGCAGCAAGAAGCTCGTCGAGATCGCTCGTGTTCTGCACGAGGAGGGCTACATCGAGGGCTACGATGTCGAGGACACCGTTCCCCAGAAGACTCTGCACATCACGCTTAAGTATGGTCCCAAGAAGGCTAAGGTCATCAACGGCATCCGCCGCATTTCCAAGCCGGGCCTGCGTAAGTACACCGGCGTTGCCGACATGCCCCGCGTCCGCGGTGGCCTTGGTACCGCCATTATTTCCACCAGCCATGGCGTCATGACCGACCGCGATGCTCGCAAGCACAACGTCGGCGGCGAGATCATCGCTTACGTCTGGTAATTCGCTCGGTAGGTAGAAGGAAAGGAGATCACCGTGTCTCGTATCGGTAATAAGCCTGTCCAGATTCCCGCCGGAGTCGAAGTGGCAGTCAACGGCAACAACGTTGTCGTCAAGGGCCCCAAGGGCCAGCTCGAGCTCGATGTCTTTGAGAAGCTCGCTATCAACGTCGAGGACAACGTCCTCACCGTTTCCCGTCCCGACGACGAGCGTGAGACCCGTGCCCGCCACGGCCTCACCCGCGCCCTCATCCACAACATGGTTGTCGGCGTTTCCGAGGGCTTCGAGAAGAAGCTCGAGCTCGCCGGCGTCGGTTACCGCGTGCAGCAGAAGGGTAAGAACCTCGAGTTCTCCCTGGGCTTCTCGCACCCCGTGATCGTCGAGGCTCCCGAGGGCATCACCTTCGAGGTTCCCGATAACACCCACGTGAACGTCAAGGGTATCAACAAGCAGCAGGTCGGTCAGATCGCCGCTGAGATCCGCGGCCATCGTCCTCCCGAGCCTTACAAGGGCAAGGGTATCCACTACGTTGGCGAGCACATCCGCCGCAAGCTGGGTAAGGCCGCCAAGTAGTCGTAACCGACTCACTCGCATAAGACCAGCACCCCGTCAGGTGCTGGCAAGATCAACCTTTTTAGGAGTTTACGTATGAACAAGCATAAGGCGAAGCTGGAAGGCCTCAAGCGTCGTCAGCGTCGTGTTCGCGGCAAGGTCTCGGGTACCTCCGAGCGTCCGCGTCTTCGCGTGACCCGTACTAACGCCAACATCTATGCCCAGATCATCGACGACAGCAAGGGCTCCAGCCTGACGCTCGTCTCTGCCTCGACCCTCGAGGCCGAGTTCAAGGGCACCCACACCTCGAACAAGGAGGCTGCGGAGAAGGTCGGTCAGCTCGTTGGCAAGCGCGCCATCGAGGCCGGCATCACCAAGGTCGCCTTCGATCGCGGTGGCCGTATCTACCATGGCCGCGTCAAGGCCCTCGCCGACGGTGCTCGTGCCGCCGGTCTCGAGTTCTAGGAGGTATGTAGCACATGGCTCGTAATCAGAAGCAGCAGCGCGAGGCCTCCGAGTTCGAGGAGCGCGTCGTTTACATCAACCGCGTGTCGAAGACCGTCAAGGGTGGTCGTCGCATGAGCCTCGTCGCTCTCGTCGTCGTTGGCGACGGCAAGGGCAACGTCGGCGTTGGCATGGGCAAGTCCGCTGAGGTGCCCATGGCCATCTCCAAGGCGTCTCTCGATGCCAAGAAGAACATGTTCCACGTGCCGGTGACCGATCAGGGCACCATTCCGCACGAGGTTCTCGGTCACTTTGGTGCCGGCCGCATCATCATCAAGCCCGCTGTCGAGGGTACCGGCGTTATCGCCGGCGGCGCTGTGCGTCCCCTCTTCGAGCTTGCTGGCATCAAGAACGTCCTGTCCAAGTCCCTCGGTACCGACAACGGCCTCAACATCATCAAGGCTGCCGTCGAGGGCCTCAAGGAGCTCTCCAGCCCTGAGGACGTCGCGGCTCGCCGTGGCCTGACGGTCTCCGAGATGTTCGTCGGTAAGGAGAACTAAGCATGGCTGACACCATCAAGATCAAGCAGGTCCGCAGCACCAACGGTTGCAAGCAGGACCAGGTCCGTACTGTCCGTGCCCTCGGTCTCCACAGGATCCGCGAGGTTCGCGAGATTGCTGACAACGAGTCCGTCCGCGGCATGATCTTCAAGGTCAAGCACCTTGTCGAGATTGTAGAGGAGTAGCAAATGCAGCTTCACGATCTTACTCCCGCGCTCGGTTCCACCAAGAACCGCAAGCGCGTCGGCCGTGGCAATTCTTCGGGTCACGGCACCACTTCTGGCCGCGGCCAGAAGGGCCAGGGTTCCCGCTCTGGCGGCACCAAGGGTGCCGGCTTCGAGGGTGGCCAGACTCCGCTGGCTATGCGCCTGCCCAAGCTTCCGGGCTTCCGCAACCCCCGTCGTATCGAGTACACCGCTGTTAACGTTGAGCGTCTCGAGCGTAAGTTCGAGGACGGCGCTGTGATCGACGGTGCCGCTCTTAAGGCCGCTCGCATCACCAAGAGCGAGTTCGAGCCCGTCAAGGTGCTCGGCAATGGTGAGCTCACCAAGAAGTTCACGGTCAAGGTCGACAAGGTCAGCGCTTCTGCGCAGGCCAAGATCGAGGCCGCCGGCGGAAAGGTCGAGCTGCCGTGCTAAATGGTCTTAAGAATGCTTTCCGCATCAAAGAATTGCGCGAAAAGATTCTTTTTACCATAGCTATGCTCGTCGTGTACCGCATTGGTGCGCACGTTCCTGTGCCCGGCATTCCCTTCCAGGGGATGCTGGGCCTTTTCTCGACCGATAACAATTCGGTCGCCGCAGGTGCTATGGCCCTCCTGAATCTTTTCTCTGGCGGCGCTTTGAGCTATGTGTCGGTGTTTTCGCTGGGCATCATGCCTTACATCACCAGCTCGATCATCCTCCAGATGCTCCAGGCCGTCGTGCCTTCCCTGCATGAGCTTGCCCGCGAGGGCGAGGTCGGTCAGACCAAGATTACGCAGTATTCGCGTTACCTCACCCTGGCTCTGGCAATCCTCAACTCCGTGGGTTACCTCTTCCTCTTTAAGAGCTTCGGCATCAGCTTTAATGGCGCCGGCGCTCCCGAGATCATCTTCGACCTCATGATCGTCGGTACGCTCACTGCGGGCGCCATGCTGATCATGTGGATTGGTGAGCTCATCACCCAGCGCGGTATCGGCAATGGCATGTCGCTGATCATCTTCGCGAACATCATGGCCGGTCTGCCGCAGGCTATCTTCTCCAGCACTGAGGGCAACGCCGGTGGCATCATCACCATGGTGATCATCTGCGCCATCATCCTGCTGGTTATCCCGCTGATTGTTTTCCTTGAGCGCGGCCAGCGCCGCATCCCGGTCTCCTACGCCAAACGCGTCGTGGGCCGTCGTATGATGGGTGGCCAGACCACCTACCTGCCCATCAAGGTCAACACCGCGGGTGTCGTGCCGATCATCTTCGCTTCGGCGCTGCTGTACTTCCCGGCTCAGATTGCCGTGTTCTTCCCCGGCATCGGCTGGATCCAGGCAGTTGCCTCCGCGCTTTCGACCGGTTGGCTCAACTGGGTGCTTAACGTTGTCCTCATCGTGTTCTTCGCGTACTTCTACACCTCCATGGTGTTCAACCCCGATGACACGGCCGACAACCTTAAGAAGCAGGGCGGCTTTATTCCGGGCGTGCGTCCGGGTAGGGCTACCGCGGCCTACATCAAGAACGCGCTCAACAAGATCACGCTTCCCAGCGCTGTCTTTTTGGCGCTCATCGCCATCGTGCCTTCGATCATCTTCTCCTTCACGGGTAACCATCTGATCCAGGCATTTGGCGGCACGTCCATCCTCATCATGGTCGGCGTCGTGCTCGACACAGTCGATAAGCTCGAAGGCCAGATCAAGATGTATGATTACGATGGATTCTTTAAATAGGCTAGAGGAGGATTGCTCATGAACCTCGTATTGCTCGGAGCTCCGGGTGCCGGTAAGGGCACCGTCGCACAGGAGCTCGTCGCCGAGTTTGGCGTCGCCCACATTTCCACGGGCGACCTGCTGCGTGCTGCCGTCAAGGGTGGCACCGAGCTTGGTATTCAGGCTAAGAAGTACATGGACGCTGGCGAGCTCGTTCCCGACCAGCTCGTGATCGACCTTGTCAAGGAGCGCCTTGCCGCCGATGACGCCCAGCAGGGCTTCATCCTCGACGGCTTCCCGCGCAACACCGCACAGGCCGTGACGCTCGATTCCGAGCTCTCCGCCATGGGTCGCGAGATCGATTGTGCTCTTCTGGTCGATGTGGCCCCCGAGGTCATCATCGATCGTCTGTCTTCGCGTCGCACCTGCCGCGCCTGCGGTTACACCGGCACCGCTGCCGATGCCACCTGCCCCAAGTGCGCAGGCGAGATGTATCAGCGCGACGACGACAAGCCTGAGACCATCAAGAACCGTCTCGACGTCTACGAGAAGTCCACGAGCCCGCTCGTCGACTACTATCGTGGCCAGGGTCTGCTCAAGTCGGTCAACGGTGACCAGGCTCGCGAGACCGTGTACGGGGATGTCAAAGAGGCTCTCGGTCTATGATCAAGATTAAGTCTGCAACGCAAATCGAGCAGATGAAGAAGGCAGGAGCGCTATCTAAGATGGCGCTCCGCCACGTTGGAGCCATGGTGCGCCCCGGCGTTTCCACCTTTGAGCTCGATCAGCTCGCGGAGCAGATTATCCGCATGCATGGCGGCACCCCGGCCTTTAAGGGTTACGGCGGGTTCCCGGGGACCATTTGCGCATCGATCAACGATGCCGTGGTCCACGGTATTCCCAACCCCGACATGATCCTGCGCGATGGCGATATCATCTCCATCGATACGGGAGCCGTTGTCGACGGTTGGGTCGGCGATAACGCTTGGACGTTTTTCGTCGGCACCCCCACGCCCGAAGCCAAGGCTTTGTGCGAGGTCACGCGCGATTGCCTTAAGGCTGCCATCGAGCAGGCTGTTCCCGGTAACCATATCGGGGACGTCGGTTATGCCGTTCAGTCCCTCGCCGAGTCTCACGGTTACGGTGTGCTTCGTGATTATGTAGGCCATGGCATTGGCCGCGTGATGCACGAGGACCCCAACGTTCCTAACTATGGAAAGAAGGGGAGGGGCGTTCGCCTCCAGGCCGGCATGGTCATTGCCATCGAGCCGATGGTTACGATGGGTTCCAACCATGTGAGCACGGGCTCCGACGGTTGGATTGTTACGACCAACGACCACCTGCCCGCCGCGCACTACGAGAACACCGTCGCCATTACCAATGACGGTCCGGTGGTTCTCACCACCGACGCGCAAGGTGCTTGGTGTTCGCTCCAAGGCGGAGAAATGTAACAAGTTCCACTTAGTTGTGGAGCCATTACGAAGATATTACGATACGTGCATGCGTATTGTAGAATACTCAATCGCTGTCGTTTTCTAGAGAAAGATGATTGCTTGTGAAGAAGGAAGACGCAATTGAGCTCGAGGGTACGGTAAAGGAACCGCTGCCCAACGCCATGTTTAAGGTCGAGCTCGAGAACGGTCATTCGGTTCTGTGCAACATTTCTGGCAAGATCCGAATGAATTACATCCGTATTCTCCCCGGTGACAGGGTTGTCGTGGAGCTTTCCCCGTATGACCTGACCCGCGGCCGCATCACCTATCGCTACAAATAGCGGCACGCATACACGCACTCCATTTCCGGCTGCAGGCTTAGCTCAACCTACGGTCGGATTGTGTGTGAAGACCAGCCATAGTTTTAAACGCCTGCGGCTGGGCGAGTAGATAGTAGGGAAGTAGTTTGAGCGCTACCGAAAGGAAGAACGATGAAGGTACGTCCTTCGGTCAAGAAGATGTGCGATAAGTGCAAAATCATTAGGCGCCATGGCAAGGTCCTCGTCATTTGCGAGAACCCCCGTCATAAGCAGCGTCAGGGTTAAGAGAGGAGACTACGTTGGCCCGTATTAATGGTGTCGACCTCCCGCGTGAGAAGCGCGTTGAGATCGGTCTGACCTACATTTACGGCATCGGCCGCACCACTGCGACGAAGATCTGCGTCGAGTGCAACGTTAACGTGGATACGCGCGTTAAGGACCTCACCGAGGATGAGGTTAACGCCATCCGCGATTATATCGATAAGAACCAGATCATGGTTGAGGGCGACCTCCGCCGTGAGCGCAACCAGAACGTCAAGCGCCTTATGGACATCGGCTGCAACCGCGGCCTTCGTCACCGCAAGGGCCTCCCGGTCCGCGGCCAGCGCACCCACACTAACGCTCGTACCCGCAAGGGCCCGAAGCGTCAGATCGGTGCTAAGAAGAAGAAATAAGGAGCGCTAGATAGATGGCTACTGCTAAGAAGAACGTTCGCGCTGCCCGTCTGAAGCGCGCGGACCGTAAGAACATTTCCGTGGGCCAGGCTCACATTCGTTCTACGTTCAACAACACGATCGTTTCGATCACCGATCCCCAGGGCAACGTCATTTCCTGGAAGTCGGCTGGCCAGGTGGGCTTCAAGGGCTCCCGTAAGTCCACGCCGTTCGCTGCCCAGATGGCTGCCGAGGCTGCTGCCAAGCAGGCCATGGAGCACGGTATGAAGAAGGTTTCCGTCTTCGTCAAGGGCCCCGGCTCCGGTCGTGAGACCGCCATCCGCTCCCTCCAGGCTGCTGGCCTCGAGGTCTCGAGCATCCAGGACAAGACCCCCATCCCGCACAACGGCTGCCGCCCCAAGAAGCGTCGCCGCGTGTAACTGAAAGGATCGTATCAATATGGCAATCGACAGGACTCCTGTTCTTAAGCGCTGCCGTCAGCTCGGGATCGATCCCGCTGAGCTCGGTTACAGCAGCAAGAAGGAATCTATCCGTCAGCCCAAGCGCCGTCGCAAGGAATCTGAGTACGGCATGCAGCTGCGCGAGAAGCAGAAGGTCAAGTTCATCTATGGCGTTCTGGAGAAGCAGTTCCACGGCTACTTCAACAAGGCCCGCAAGATGAACGGCGTCACCGGTGAGAACCTCATGATCATCCTTGAGTCTCGCCTCGACAACGTCGTCTTCCGTCTTGGCTTCGCCCGCACCCGCAAAGAGGCTCGTCAGTCCGTCCGTCACGGTCACTTCACCGTGAACGGCAAGCGCGTGGACATCCCGTCCTACCGCGTCAAGGCCGGCGACGTCGTCGCTGTCGGCGAGAAGTTCCGTGACCTCCTCCCCATCAAGGAGGCCCTGATTTCCTCCGAGCGCTTTGAGGTCCCTGGCTGGCTCGAGGTCGATATCGAGAAGCTGTCTGGTAACGTGCTCGCTCTGCCGACGCGTGAGCAGATCAGCGGTGATATCAACGAGCAGCTCATCGTCGAGCTCTACTCTAAGTAGTCCATCCGGGCTGCTGAGGCTGGAGGTAATACATGTCAGAATTCATTAGGCCTCAGGTTCAGGTCGAAGAGATCAACGAGACGTCTGCTCGTGTCTCCGTCGAGCCGCTCGAGCGTGGTTACGGCGATACGCTGGGTAACTCCCTTCGTCGCGTTCTTCTGTCCTCGCTCGAGGGTGCCGCCGTCGAGGCTATTCAGATCGATGGTGCGCAGCACGAGTTCATGACCATCCCTAACATGGTCGAGGATGTCGCCGACATCGTCCTGAATGTCAAGGGTCTTGTCTTCAGGGCTCTCGGCACGACCGACGAGGCGACCGCCACCATCTCGGTTGACGGCCCCTGCGAGGTCACCGGTGCGGACTTCTTTATTCCGTCCGAGTTTGAGCTGGTCAACCCCGAGCAGCACATCGCTACGCTCACCGAGGGTGGCCATCTCACCATGAGCATGCGCATCGGCTATGGCCGCGGCTATGTTTCTGGCGAGGCCAACAAGCGCGACAACGATCCCATCGGTGTGATCCACGTCGACTCGCTGTACTCGCCGGTTTCCCGTTGCGCCAAGCTCGTTGAGGCTTGCCGTGTCGGTCAGCACACCGACTACGACCGCCTTGTCCTCGAGATCGAGACCAACGGCTCCATCGCCCCGCGCGACGCCGTGGTCCAGGCTGCCAATATCATCAACCAGCATATGGCCGCCTTTATGAACCTTGCCGAGACCCCCGAGGTCGAGGAGGAGGCTTCGATCTTCGCTCCCGAGGTCACCAACGACAACGCCGAGCTGGACAAGCAGATCGAGGATCTGGACCTTTCCGTCCGTTCCTACAACTGCCTTAAGCGCGCCAGCATTCACTCGGTCCGTCAGCTCGTTGAGTTCTCGGAGAACGATCTGCTCAACATCCGTAACTTCGGTGTTAAGTCGATCGAGGAAGTGAAGGACAAGCTTGAGTCCATGGGCCTGAGCCTGAAGGCTTAATGCTTCGCATATTTGAGGAGAAACTAGACCATGCGTCACAACGTTAAGAAGGGCCTGAAGCTCGGCACCGATGCGAGCCACACCAAGGCCATGAAGAAGAGCCTTGCTAAGGCCCTCTTCGAGAACGACCGCATCAAGACCACCGAGACCCGCGCTAAGGCGCTGCGTTCGGTCGTCGACCCGATCATCACCTGGGCCAAGAAGGGCGACCTGCACTCTCGTCGTCTGGCTATCGCCAAGCTCGGCGATAAGCAGCTCGTTGCCGAGATCTTCGACAAGGCTGCCCAGGGCATGTGGCAGGATCGCAACGGCGGTTACACCCGCATCATGAAGCTCGGCAACCGCAAGGGCGACAACGCTCCCATCGTTATCATGGAGCTCGTCACCGAGCCTTGCACGCCTAAGGCCAAGAAGGCTGCTCCGGCCCCCAAGAAGGCCGCTGCTCCCAAGAAGGTCGAGGCCGTCGAGGAGGCTCCTGCTGAGGAGACCGCTGAGTAGACTTTCCGTCTGCATAGGCTATATTCGAGGGGTACGTTCGCGTACCCCTCTTTTTTTGTCGCGATACCGTTACTTGTTTGTTGGGAGCGCCCATGACTGCGCCGTCTGATTTCAATTCGATTTCCGAGCTTGACGCCACGCTCGTATTTCGCGTGGCCTATGATGGCTCATCGTATAGCGGATTTGCCGAGCAGCCGGGACAGACGACGGTTGCGGGTGAGCTACGTCGAGCCATCGAGACGCTGCTTCGCCGTCCGATCGATTTGACGTGCGCGGGGCGTACCGATGCCGGCGTGCATGCCGTGGCTCAGTACATCAGCGTGCCCGTAACGGACGCTGAGCTCGCGTGTACGCGCCGTAGGTGGCTGCGGGCTATGGATGCCCTGCTGCCCAAAGATATCGCCATCAACGAGGTCTACAAGGCTCGTAAGGGCTTTTCTGCGCGCTTTGACGCGCGTTCCCGTACGTATACGTACCGTATTGCCGATCGCGATGCACGCCCCGTGCTGTCCCGCGGTGCCGTGTGGTGGCATCGCTATCCCTTGGATGTTGAGGCTATGTCTGCTGCCTGCCCCGCGTTGCTGGGCGAGCAGGACTTTAAAAGCTTTTGCAAGGTTGCCTCGGCCGTTGGCAAGCCCACGCACCGCTGCGTGATGCGTGCCGAGTTTGGCCATGAGGTTGCGTTTGGCGAGGACATCCTGACGTTTACCATCGAGGGCAATGCGTTTCTGCATTCGATGGTCCGCACGATCGTGGGCACGCTTGTCGAGATTGGCATGCATCGCCGTGAACCCGAGTGGATGCGCGAGGTCATCGATGCTTGCGATCGCACCGCTGCGGGCCCCACGGCTCCTGCCTGTGGCCTTACGTTTATGGGCGTGGATTACGATCCCGCCGAGCTTGTCGTGCTCGACTAGGGGAGGGCTCGACGCGCCGTTCGTCGGCACCTGTCATCTGTGGGCTGCGCGTGTGCAACATCTGTTCTTGGCGTGCAGTGCAACCGGTGTCTCATTGCTTTTATTGCCGGGGTGTACCATGAACGAAAGTTTGATTCATTGCTGTCGAGAGGACGGATAACTTGGTTCGACGTGGCTCGCATCCGCGACTTTCGGTGATCCTTGTAGTAGAAGGTTCGCCCAGCTATGCGATGCGTGCGCTCGAGAGTATCCAGAACCAAGACCTCTATGATTTGCAGATTGTCGTTGTCTGCCGCGATGCTGCGCCCGGTGTGCGCCATTCGCTTCAAGTTGCTGCCGACAGGGACATCCATATTGATTTGATTGACGTCGAGGACGCGAAGCGCGGCGCTTGTCTTCGTGCCGGTTTTGATGCCTCGCGCGGCTCTCAAATCATCGCCATGAACGCCGATGAGTGGTTTGCTCCGCAGTCCCTTTCCAAGATGGTCGATATCGCGTGCGATACTGCGGCAGACATAGTGTTCCCTACGGTGTCGCTCGACCGCTATGATGCACATCGAGAGCGCCATTCGCGCGTCTTGGATGCTGCCTCTATTGTCATTGAAGATAAGTCTTCGATGGTGACCGGGCTGCCCCAGTTGATTTTAGACGGCCTAGTCGTTCAGACCTCTGGCGTGATGTATAGCCGTCCGCTGTTTGAGGCATGCCTGTCACACGGCAAGGTGTACCGTACGGTTGAGTTTATGGCATATGCGCTCTCGCAGGCGCAGCGCGTCTCCGGCTGCGGCGACGCTTGTTTCCACGCGGTGGCGCTTAAGCTTACAGATGTCTTTGATCCCACCATGTATGCCAGGGTATCCGATGATACCCGAGCGCTCGACGAGCTTGCGGACTCACTCTCGGAAGCAGATAGCGGTGGTCGGCTCAAGCTGGCAAGCCAAAAGTTCTACTTTGCCGGACTGGTCGCCTGCATCGAGAATTTATGTCTGAGCCCGCATGGGGTGTCGTCAATCGAGCGTTCCGCCCGCATGCGTGATATGCTCGAGGCGCCTCGAACCCGTCAGATGGTCGCCGCGCTCAAGGATAACCATCGGGGACTCGGTCTGTTGTTTGGGCCGATCGCCAGCGCCAAGCCCGCGCGCTGCGTGATGTGTACGCATCTGGCAGCTTTTCTTAACCGGACGGGCGCAAAAACCGCCTAAACGGCTCATTTCGAAACAAATTTGCATAGAATTGTTTCGAAATGCGTTCTTATACACAAAAGCCTTCAAATAGCGTTAAACTATTCAATCACTGATTGATTGTCTCCGCCATCTTTTGGAGTGAGGGTTTGTATGGCTAAAAAACGCAATGGGCGCCAGGATGCCATTAGAGATATTGTGCGCAATAAGGATGTCCGCACGCAGCGCGTGCTGGTTGATGAGCTCCGTGCTATGGGCTTTGATTGCACGCAGGCGACTGTCTCTCGCGATATTGCCGACATGGGGCTGCGTAAGCTCCCTGAGGGCATCTATGTTCTGGCAGAGGACCTGCACCTGCAGCGTATGGTTTCCGAGCTCGTAACGGGCGTTCTGCGTACCGATAATCTGGTTATGATCAAGGCTCAGCCTGGCACGGCTTCCGGCATCGCCGCCGCCGTTGATGCGGCAGAGTTGCCCGATGTGCTTGGCTCGCTTGCCGGCAACGATACGATTTTGGTTATTGCCCAGACGGCCGAGGACGGCGAGCGCCTCGAGGCGCTGATCAATAAGCTGAGCAATTCTCGCAAGTAGGCGTGCGGGTCGTGCGCTTGGCACTGCGTGCGCTTACATAGTGGCTTGTAAGGGGTATCGACGTTGGTCGGTACCCCTTTTTGTGTGCCGGTATAAAGACCGCCCACCAGGTCGCTTCAAACTAAAAGGCCCCGAGCAGTTCAATAAGCTGCTCGGGGCCTTGTTGGCTTTAGTCGCGTACTTCTTAGCCGACCGTATCGTCAGGCGTGGGCGAGGGGTCGGGAGTGGGCGTGGGCGTAGGCGTGCCGCCATCGCCGCCGGTCGAACCACCAGTGGAGCCGCCCGTCGACCCACCGGTCGTACCGGTGCCGCCGGTGGTATCGCCGCCCGTGGTCTCGGTGGTCGTGGTCGTCGTGGTAGTCGTTGTGGTGGTGGTTTCCTCTTCGTCCTCGTTCTCGTCCTTGTCCTTGTCGTCGTTTTCCGATTTCTTAGTGTTGTTGGTGCCGTAGAACTTCCAGACGCTGTTGTTCTTGTAGGTGGGCGCCGTTCCGGTCGCAAACTCCTCGCGCTCGGTACCGGTCAGAACGGTGTTCATAAACCGCTTAAAGACAGGCAGGTTGGTGCTGTCGCCCAGCAGGTCCGTGCCGTATTTTTGGATGGGGATCTCGCCCGCGGAATAGCCGGTCCACAGGGCGCACGCCAGCTGCGGGGTATAGCCGCAGAACCACAGGTTGGTGGTGTTGTCGGTGGTGCCCGTCTTGCCGGCATAGGGCTGGTTGACGCTCAGGGCACCGGCAGCACCCGTACCGCCGCCCTGCATGACGCCGGACAGAACATCGGTGACCGCGGCGGCCTCGCCCTCGGTAAGCACCTGTGAGGGATTGTCGGTGTGCTGGTACAGCACCGAACCGGTACGAGAGTCAATTTCGGTGATGGCGATCGGCTGGCGATAGTAGCCACCGTTGGCAAACGTCGCGTAGGCGGCGGCCATCTCGAGCGGCGAGATCGAGCCTGTGCCGAGCGTCATGACGGGAACGTCCTCGATGTTGTCCTTGGCGGGATCGATACCGAGCTTTTTGACGAGCGAGATGATCTTGCTGTTGCCGACGGCTTCCGCCACCTGGATGTAGCCGGTGTTGGAGGAGTATGCCGTCGCCTGCTTGAGCGAGATGTTGCCATAGCTGTGGTTGGCGTAGTTTTGGACCTCGGTCGTGGTGCCCTTGGCCTTGAGCGGCGAGTTGCAGTTGAGGGTGACGTTGGGGTTCATGCCGTTTTGGATGGCAGTTGCCAGCGTAAAGGCCTTAAAGGTGGAGCCGACGGGACGCTTGGCCGTGGCATGGTTTACGTGGTTCTCGTCGGCGTTGTAGTCGTATCCGCCCACCATGCACTTGATGTAGCCGGTCTTGGGGTCGACGACGACCATGCCCATGTCCAGGCCGTCGAGCGAGAGCGTGTCGAGCTGCTCGCGGACGGCATTCTCTGCCACCTGCTGCATCGTGGGGTCGATGGTGGTCTTGACGGTCAGGCCGCCCTTAAAGAGCACGTCGGTCGAGAACTCCTGCTCCAACAGCTGCTTAACATAGGCGACAAAGTAGGGCTGCGAGTATACGTCGACGCCGCTGCCCGAAATCTCGGTCACGTTGAGGGTGATGGGCTCGGCCTGTGCGGCATCGTGCTCCTCCTGGGTGATGTGGCCTAGGCGCAGCATGTTGTCGAGAACCTTGTTGCGGCGAGACAGTGCCAGATCAGGATTGACCGTGGGGTCGTACTGCGAGGGCGAGTTGGGAAGGCCGATGAGCAGCGCGGCCTCGCTCAGGGTGAGGTCGGCGGCGCTCTTGGACAGATAGGTCTCGGCTGCGGCCTCGATGCCGTAGGCGCCGTGGCCGTAATAGATGGTGTTGAGGTACATCATGAGGATCTCGTCTTTGGAGTACATGTCCTCCATCTTGATGGCGATGTAGGCCTCGCGCACCTTACGCTCGATGGTCGAGTCGAACTGTTCCTCCTGCAGGATGGTGTTGCGCACCAGCTGCTGGGTGATAGTCGAGGCGCCTTCGTGCCCGCCGCCGAGGGTTGCCACCGCAGCACGCGCGATACCCCACAGGTCGATACCGCCGTGCTCGTAGAAGCGCTCGTCCTCGACGTCAACGGTGCCCTGCAGCACGTAGGGGGAGACCTCGTCCTTGGTGATGGACTTGCGGTTTTGCGTGTAGAAGCTCGCTATCTTGTTGCCGTTGCAGTCGACGATCTCGGTGGGCTCGCTCACCAGATACGCGTTGGCGTCGGTGTAGTCGGGCAGATCGGACAGCCAGCGGTTGACGTTGCCGACCATGCCGATGCCAAACGCCACGCCCGCAATCAGCAGAAAGCCCAAAAACGAGAGCAGGATTATGGGCAGGGCGTGCGTCTTTGAACGGCTGTGTCCCTGTCGTTGGCGAGGACCCATATATTGACCTCCAGGTATGTCGTGCCGGACGGTGGATGTGCCGTCGGGGCAGGATGGACATAAGTTATTACACGATAAACCAAACGGGGCGCGCGAGGCCTCGTGTATGCTGGAAGACGGCATTTTTCAGAGTGAATGCATACCTTGGTAAGGAGTTTGCCGATGGCGATTCGGGCGATGGGGCCGAGCGGACAATACGAGACTGGATTGGATGCTGCCGGTGCGGCGCTGCCCGAGTTGCTGGCGCCGGCGGGCGGACTCGACCAGATGCTTGCGGCCATCGCCGCGGGCGCCGATGCCATCTATGCGGGGTTGGGCGGCTTTAACGCCCGTGTGAGCGCCCATGGCTTTACGGATGACGAGTTTGCGCGCGGCTGCGCCGTGGCGCATGCCCATGGCGTGCGTGTGTACGTGACGCTCAACGTGTTCGTGTTTGACGATGAGTTGTCCGACGCGGTGGCGTTGGGAGCTCATGCACTGGAGCTGGGCGCCGATGCTCTGATTGTCGCCGATGCCGGGTTGGCCTGCGCGCTGCGCGCGGCGATTCCCGGGGTCGAGATTCACCTGTCCACGCAGGCGGGCGTTTATAGCGAAGGCGCCGTGCGGCTTGCCGCCGATGAGCTGGGGGTCGAGCGCGTGACGACGGCACGCGAGCTGACGGTCGACGAGATTGCGGCGCTCTGTGCCACGGGCGTGCCCATCGAGGTATTCTGCCACGGTGCGATTTGCATCGGCTATTCGGGGGCGTGCGAGTTTTCGGCCCTGCGGCGTGGACGATCGGCGATGCGCGGCGACTGCACGCAGCCGTGCCGTCTGGCGTACGACCTCGTGGACGAGGCGGGACAGAGCGTTGTCGCCGTCGAGGGAGATCGCCTGCTGTGCCCGCGCGACTATCTGGGTATTGCGCATCTGCCCGAGCTTGTAGATGCCGGCGTGGCGTCGCTCAAGATCGAGGGGCGCATGAAGAACCCCGATTACGTATTCAACGTTGTGCGGGTGTGGCGCCGGGCGCTCGATATGCTGTGCGACGGCGCGTGGGACCCCGGTACCGTGGAAGAGCTTGAGCGCGAGCTGGGAAGGTCGTTTAACCGTGGGTTTACCGATGCGTACCTGCGAGGGCGTTCGGGTGCCGAGCTGATGAGCTTTGAGCGCGCAATTAACCAGGGCGTGCGCGTGGGGCGCTTGGTCGCTGTGTGCCACGAAGAGGTGACCGTTGAGCTCGACGCCGCTGTGGCGGCGGGTGACACGCTCGAGATTCGGTTCTATCCGGGTGCCGACGCGCGTCCCGATGTGCCCAAGCGCTGGCCGCAGGTGCCCAGCCCGGTGGATGCCGCAGCGGGGGAGCGCGTCGTCGTGCATTGCAAGCGTAAGGTGGATGCGGGCTGCGAGGTATACCTGATTCGCAGCGCCGGCGTGTTGGATCAGACGGCGGCGGTGTTGGAGCGCATGCGGGCCGAGGCGGATGCGATTGCGCCCGTTGCGCGTGCCGTTGAGGTGCTGCCCTTTGAGGACGTTGCGGTGGATGGCGGTGCGTCGACGGAGTTGGTGGAGTGCGCGGTTCCCGCTCGCATGGTTTTTGCTTGGCAGCTGATGGATGCCGACCCGCGCGGAGAACTCGATTTGTCCGACACCGTTGTGGTGCTTGACGAGGTGTGCCGCACGGGTGATGCTGACCGGACCCGCTCACTGATGCAGTGTGCCGGGCGCGTCGTTTGCCGCAACCTGGGACAGGTGGTGATCGCTCGCGAGTTGGGCGTGACGTTTGACGTGGCGGCACCGGTGTTCTGCGCGAATCGGGCCACGCTCGCCTGGCTGCGCGGGCTTGGCGCGGGGCGGGTGTACTTTCCTGCCGAGTTGCTCGGCAATGATGCGGAACGTATTGCCGAGCTTGCCGCTTGTCCCGGTGTCTTGGGGCCTGTCGATGCCGACCGTCCCGAGCTCATGGTGTGCGAGCACTGCTTGCTGACTGCCGAGGGCGCCTGCGCCACGGATGCAACGGGGCAGGTTTGTTGCCGTGACTGCTCGCGCCGTCAGCAGGCACGCTTTTTGGTCGAACGTGACGGCACGCGTTTGCCGGTCGTTATCGACGCGTGCGGCAGGACGAGGATTTTCCTGTCGTAGGTGTTCGGCCGCGCCGTTTTGGTTATCATAAGAGAGTTTATGAACTTCCAGCACCGCCGTATCCGGTGAGGGTGCTATAGCAAAAGGAGGATACCCAATGCTGTCTGTTGACGAGCAAATGCGTATCATCACCTCGGGTGCAGCGCAGATCGTCCCCGAGGCCGACCTTCGCAAGAAGCTTGAGAAGGGCGAGCCCCTCAACATCAAGCTCGGCGTCGATCCCACCAGCCCCGACCTGCACCTGGGCCATGCCGTGCCCCTGCGCAAGATGCGTCAGTTCCAGGACCTGGGCCACAACGTCACCCTCATCATCGGCAACGGCACCGCGCTGATCGGCGACCCCTCGGGCAAGAACTCCACGCGTCCGCAGCTTTCGCAGGAGCAGATCGAGGCCAACGCCGAGACCTACGTGAGCCAGGCTATGAAGATCCTGGATCCCGAGAAGACCACCATCGTGCACAACGGCGACTGGATCCTTTCGATGGACCTGGCCGGCCTGCTGCAGGTGTGCTCCAAGTTCACCGTCGCTCGCATCCTTGAGCGCGACGACTTTACCAAGCGCTACCAGTCTCAGACGCCGATCGCCCTGCACGAGTTCCTGTACCCCGTGATGCAGGCCTTCGACTCCGTTCAGATTAAGGCCGACGTCGAGATGGGCGGCACCGACCAGCTCTTCAACCTACTCGCCGGCCGCGAGCTCATGGAGAAGATGGGCATGGAGCCGCAGATTGCGCTCACCATGCCGCTGCTCGAGGGCACTGACGGCGTGCGCAAGATGTCCAAGTCCTATGGCAACTACATCGGTCTGACCGATGCTCCCAAGGATATGTTCGGCAAGACCATGTCCATCCCCGACGAGATGATCGGCAAGTACTATCGTCTGGCCAGCTCGCTCGCCCCGGCCGAGGTCGACAAGATCGATGCCGCCCTGGCCGACGGTTCCGCCGACCCCTACGAGCTCAAGCGCGCTCTGGGTCGCGACCTGTGCGATACCTACCACGGCGCCGGCGCCGGCGACGAGGCCCAGGCCGAGTTCGACCGTGTGTTCAAGGAAGGCCAGCTTGCCGACTTCCCCGAGAAGCACGTTGAGCTGACTGTTAGCGACGAGGGTCAGATCTACCTCGCTGGCCTGCTCAAGGACCTGGGCCTTTCGGCCAGCGCCGGTCAGGCCCGCCGCGACATCGACGGCGGCGGCGTCAAGATCAACGGCAAGGCTGTGGCTCCCAAGAGCTACAACATTGACCCGAGCGCCCTCAAGCTGGGCGATACCCTCTCCGTGGGCAAGCGCAAGGGCTTTAAGTTGATTTAACGAGCGAGTTGACCTTACAAGTTGCAATAAGGCCGCAGCCGGGATTCCCGACTGCGGCCTTTTTTGGTTACGACGATCCCTTGGGGACGGAGGGATCATTTGGCGGTGCCGTTAAGCGGAAGGGGTGTTAGCGGGGCTTCCTTTTGGGCATACAATGGCTATTGACTTGCTGCGGTGAAGGCCTGTCCGCTCCGCAGCTGTTTTCTACGGTTAAAGGAGTATGTATGTCCGTTGAGGTCATGAGATCTGTGATCGATGCTGCCGAGGGGCGCGTGCCCGTCGACGCGCTGTTTACCAATGCGCAGATCGTCGACGTGTATGGTCAGCGTGTGGCGCCCGGCAGCGTTGCCGTCAAGGACGGTGTGATCGTCGGCGTGCTCTACGATGGTCGCGACGATGCCGCTGGCACCTACGAGGCAACTGAGGTCATCGACTGCCAGGGTCGCTATCTCGCTCCCGGTTTTATTGACGGGCATCTGCACATTGAGTCCTCGAACATCCGCCCCGCCGAGTATGCGCGCATGGCGGCGACGCGCGGTACCACCACCGCCATTGCCGACAGCCACGAGATTGCCAATGTTGCCGGTCTCGACGGCTTGCGCTTTATGATTGAGGACGGCCGCCGCGCGCCCATCTCCATCAAGTACATGATGCCTTCGTGCGTGCCCGCGCTGCCCGACGAGCAGGCCGGTGCCGTGATTACCGCCGCCGATATGCAGGAGTTTTTTGCCGAGCATCCGGGCGACGTTTTTGGTCTGGGCGAAATGATGAACCTGCCGGGCGTCTTTATGGCCGACCCCGAGACCTGTGCTCGCATCGATGCTGCCAACCAGACGCCGTCCAAGCAGGTTGACGGCCACGCGCCGCTCGTTGCCGGCAAGGACCTCAACGCCTATGCCGCGGCGGGTATTATCGCCGACCACGAGTCGACGATTCCCGAGGAGGCGCTCGATAAACTGTCCCGTGGCATGTATGTGATGCTGCGTGAGGGCACGTGCAGCCATGACCTGGCCAACCTGTCTCCGATGCTGCTGGAAAACCCCGCCCGCGCCCGCCGCTGCTGCTTTGCGACCGACGACCGCGCTCCCTCCGACGCGCTTTCGACCGGCATGATCGACAACGCCTGCCGCGTGGCCATCGAGGCCGGCGTCGACCCGGTGGTCGCCATCTCTATGGCGTCCCTTTCCACGGCTGAGGCGTTTGGGCTAGATCACGGCTGCCGCGACCCGCACGAACTACGCGGTGCGATTGCCCCGGGCAAACGTGCCGACCTGCTGGTGCTCAATGACCTGACGTTTGCCACGGCTCCGCATCGCGTATATGCCGCCGGTGCTCTGGTGGCGCAGGACGGCACCTTTGTGGGCGAGATTGCACCCGAGATGGCCGAGGTTGCGGCCCTTGCCGATGAGCTGCGTGCTTCCGTTAAGCTGCCGAAGCTTTCGCTCGACGTGTTCGACTATGCCTTTAAGCCGGGCGAGGCCGTGATCGACGTGGTGCCGGGTAAGGCCATCACGGGTATGGCTCGCCCCGAGAACGCCGAGGGCCTGCGCCGCATTATGCTGATTGAGCGCCACGGCCGCGGCGTGTCACTGCAGGCCGAGGGCGCCGACGGCGATGGTCCTGCGGGCCTGGATCTTGTTGGCAAGCACATCGGTCGCGGCTGGGTGCGCGGCTTTACCATCACGGGCGGCGCTATCGCCTCCACGATCGGCCATGACTCGCACAACGTGTGCGTGGTGGGCGACAACGCCGCCGATATGATGGCTGCTGTCGAGGCCGTGGGCCAGGGCGGTCACGTGCTGGTGCGCAACGGCGAGGTCGTGGCGCGCATTCCGCTGGCGCTCGGTGGCCTTATGAGCGAGGGTACGGCCGAGGACGTTGCCGCGCAGCACGATGACTTTATGGTCAAGGCGCGCGCCATGGGTATTGAGCCGCCGCTCGACCCCATCATGGGCATCATTTTCCTGCCCCTGCCGGTCATCCCGACGCTCCGCATCCGCCCCGAGGGCATGTTCGACGTCACAACCTTCACCTACGCCGACTAGTCATCGGGGACGTTCTTAAACGACTAGTCATCGGGGACACTCTTTGGCGGGCTGCCTGACGCCGCGACCGTAGGACCTCTGGCATGTGTGAGCTATTTGCCAGGTCCTTGTAACGTTTACGCCCGCGGAGTCTTATTTGAGCTCCCTTCGGGCTTGTTGGAATCGGATACGCGTTCGATTCCAACAAGCCCGAAGGGAGCTTTTCTATGTTTAAACTGATTGCATCCGATATGGACGGCACACTGCTTGACGAAAACGGCCAGGTGCCGCCTGAGACCTACGAATTGATCATGGCGCTACGCGAGCATGGCGTGCATTTTGCCGCATCGTCAGGCCGCCGCTACGATCGCCTGTGCGAGTTCTTTGCGCCCGTTCGCGACAAGATGGACTTTGTCGCAGCTAACGGTGCCCAGGTCTTTGCCGACGGCAAAATGGTAGACCGCGAGGTGTATTCGCACCTGGCGATTCGAAAGCTCGCCCAGGCCGTCGCGACGTTTCCCAATCTGCATCTTGCGCTCTTTGACCGAACCAAGTCCTTTTTGCTCGATGATGAGTGCAAGTTCGTGCGCGAGGTCGATAAGGACCTTCCCAATGCCGAGCGCATTTGGGAGCTGCCCGATCCCAGCGTAAATATCATCAAAGCGAGTATCTTTTGCGACGACAGTGCGGTTATGGACAGTGCGTACG
>DXZQ01000032.1 GCA_019419585.1 Collinsella sp.
AACTTCACGGATGATGCCAAAACGGTCACCCGTGAGGAAGTGTTGGGTTCGAGTGTTATGGACAATGTTCCAGCATGCTGGGATCGAACTCGCTAGCCGGAATCACACGGTACCCGTGACGCAGCAGCAGATCGACAAAAACACCGTTGCCCGCGGTGAGCGTACCGCTAAAGGTGCCATCGTAGACGCGACCCGCACCGCACGAGGGGCTACGGTCCTGAAGGACGCACGCAGCGATCTCGGACGGGCCGCCAAAGTGCTCGCATATATCGAGCGCACGCTGGGTACCTAGGCGAAACTCGCGATCGACAGAGACACCCTCGCAGGTACGGACCTCACCGTCCACAATCTCGGATGGCTTGCGCGGCGTGGGCAGACCGCCAAAAACCTCGGGACATACGAGGAGCACCTCGGTCCCTGTGCGTTCGCACGCTTCGACCAGCTCGCGATGGTAGTTGTCGAGCCCGTTATATTTGCAGCTCTCGCCCATCAAGCAGGCACTCGCCACGATCTTCATGCATATCCTTCCCAAACAAAACGCCCCATTTGAGATGGACACTCAAGTGGGGCGATTGACACGGCGCAACGAACCTTACTGCTGCTTTGGCATCAGCGGATTCTCGCGCGTAAGGAGATTCATAAACTCTTCGCCCGTGATCGTCTCCTTCTTGTACAGATAACGAGCCAGCTCATGGAGCTTGAACTTGTTCTCCTTCAGAATCTGCAGAGCGCGGTCGTGCGCATCCTCGATCAGCTTGGCGACAATCGCGTCCACGCGCTCGGCCGTACCGGGGGCGCAGGTAAGCGACGTATCCTGGTTGAGGTACGCATTCTGAACGGTACCGAGTGCCATCATGCCAAACTCGTCGGACATACCAAAGCGCGTCACCATGTTGCGGGCGAGCTTGGTGGCCTGCTCGATATCGTTGGCCGCGCCGGTCGTCATCTCACCAAAGATGAGTTCCTCAGCCGCGCGACCACCGCAGTAGACCGCGAGCTTGTCCAAGACCTCTTGGCGTGTGGTCAGGAAGCGCTCGTCCTCCTCAACCTGCATGGTGTAGCCCAGAGCACCACTCGTGCGCGGCACGATGGTGATCTTCGTGACCGGCGCAGAGCCCTTCTGGCGAGCGGCAACGATTGCATGGCCGATCTCGTGGTACGAAACAACCTGCTTCTCGTGATCGGACAGTACCGTGGACTTGCGCTGCTGACCGGCGATAACAACCTCAACCGACTCCTCAAAATCGTCCTGCGTGGCGCGTTTGCGACCCTCGCGGACGGCACGCAGAGCACCCTCGTTGATGATGTTGGCCAGGTCGGCGCCCGAGGCACCGGGCGTGGCGCGGGCAATCGCGGTCAGGTCGATCGGGGGCTGCGTCTTCACGCTCTTGGCATGGAGCTCAAGGATGTTCTTACGACCGGTCAGGTCGGGCAGCTCAACGGGAATGCGGCGGTCAAAACGACCGGGGCGCAACAGGGCCGGGTCAAGGCTGTCGGGTCGGTTGGTAGCAGCGAGAACGACAATACCCTTGTGGTTATCGAAGCCGTCCATCTCGGTCAGCAGCTGGTTGAGCGTCTGCTCGCGTTCGTCGTTGCCGCTAAAGCCACCGCCATCGCGCTTCTTGCCGATGGTATCGATCTCATCGATAAAGACGATGCACGGGGCCTTTTCCTTGGCCTGCTTAAACAGATCGCGAACCTTAGCGGCGCCGCGGCCGACAAACATCTCAACAAACTCAGAACCAGAAATACTAAAGAACGGCACGCCCGCCTCGCCGGCAACAGCCTTGGCAAGCAGGGTTTTACCGGTACCCGGAGGGCCAACAAGGAGAGCACCGCGAGGCAGCTTGGCGCCGATCTCCTCGTAGCGCTGCGGCTTCTCCAGAAAGTCGACGACCTCCTTGAGGGACTCCTTGGCCTCTTCCTGGCCGGCGACATCCTTAAAGGTCACGCCCACGTCCTTGGAGGCGATCACGCGCGCACCGGACTTGCCCAGTCCACCGCCGCCAAAACCACCGCCGCCAAAGTTCATCGACGGACCGTCATCACCCATGGCCTTTTTCATGCGGCGGTTGAGCCACCAGCCGATCAGGAAGAAAATCGCCATGGGAAGAATGAGGGTGAGCAGGTAGTAGGTCATCAGACCCGAGTTCTTATCGGGAACAACCGACTCAAGCGAGGCGCCAGATTCAAGCACGCGATCGGTAAAGCCCGCGTCATTCGGCACACCGGTCGTCTTGTAGGCGATGTTCTCGTCCTCGCCCTTCTTGGTGTAATAAATCGTGTAATCGTCCGTGTTGTACTCGACCTTGTCGACACTCTTCTTATCGAGCGCTTTGACA
Source organism: Collinsella sp. (assembly GCA_019419585.1). Classification (GTDB taxonomy): domain Bacteria; phylum Actinomycetota; class Coriobacteriia; order Coriobacteriales; family Coriobacteriaceae; genus Collinsella. The sequence goes on from DXZQ01000032.1 coordinate 2,343, forward strand.
AACGTCGAGTAATCGGTCTTCGTAATCTGCTGCGTGTGACCGATGTTGGGGAACAGAACGGTCGAGAGCACGAGGTAGACGACGAAGGCGATGAGCACGTAGAGGATCATATTCCGTCTACGTTTGTTGTCATCCATCTCCATCTGCTTGAACTCCATCTACTGGGGTTGATAATGTTTTCTAGAATACCCAACCCGGACGGCGATAAACCGACGCCGGGCACGAAAGGACAGAGATGGCATCACTGGAAGTCGGCAAGGTTCAAATCTATACGGGCGACGGCAAGGGCAAGACGACGGCTGCGCTGGGGCTCGCGCTGCGCGCCACGGGCTATGAACTTAACGTGCTCATGCTTCAGTTTGCCAAGAAGCTGCACTGCGCCGAACATGACGCAGCACCTCGATTGGGGCTACGCATCGTACAAGCCGACCGCGACACGCCCGAAGCCTGTGCCGCACAGATCATGGAGCTGGCGCGCGAGCAGATTAGCCAAGTCGACGTGCTGATCTTGGATGAACTGGGAGAAGCCATGCGACGGGGCTTTGTGACGCGCGAAGATGTCGAAGCGTTGATCGCGATGAAGCCGACCACCACGGAGCTCGTGCTCACCGGCCGCGGATTGCTGCCCCTCGCCGACCTTGCCGACCTAGTAACCGAAATGCGCCCCGTCAAACACTACTTCGACGAAGGCCTCCTGGCCCGCCAAGGCATCGAATACTAGCCATTGCGGACGTCCCCAATGGCTAGGCAGTGGCGCGGCCTAGCCAGTTGCCGCTGTGATGATAGACGGTGAACATCGTGGCGGTTATTACCCAGGTTACGGGGTAGACCAGCAGCAGATGCTCGAGCGAGGGGTCGAGCGGCATAATCGCGAACACCCACGCCACGCGGAGCACGACCGTGCCGAATATCGTGAGCATCATAGGCTGGAAGCTCACGCCGGCGCCGCGGATGGAGCCGGACGCGTTTTCGATAATCGAGAAGATCGCGTAGAACGGCGCGATGAAATGAAGAATCGTCGTGGTGTAGGCCGAAATTGCGGCATCGTCGATAAACAGACGCGAAAGCGGGCCCGAGAATACCAGCAGCACGGCAGACAGGCCACCGATAAGCACAAATGAAAGCACGAGCGACGTGTGGTATCCCTTTCGCATGCGATCGTAATTGCGCGCACCAAAGTTCTGCGCCGAGAACGTAGTAATCGACACACCAAGCGCCTCGGTCACCATCCAGATAATGCCGTCCAGGCGACCGGAAAGACCCCAAGCGGTCGTGACATCGGCTCCAAACGAGTTGACCGACACCTGAATCAAAACGTTGGAGATCGAATACGCCGCAGACTGAACGCCCAGCGGCAAACCGCACGAAAGCATGCTCTTGCAAATGCCGCGATCGATACCGAGTTTGGATAGCGACAACCGCCACGCCCCCGGAGCGCGCATCATGCGGATCACAATCATCGTGGCATTGGTGCAGATAGTCAGCGCCACCGCGATGCCGCAGCCCAGCGCTTCCATGTGCAGCACGGCGACAAAGAGAATGTCGAGCGCCACGTTGACGAAGCAGCCGGAGGCAATAATGACCGCCGGACCGCGCGTGTCGCCCACGGCGCGCAACAACGCCGTCCCCATATTGAGCAGCAGCGCCGCAAACATGGCGGCATAGTAGCAACGGGCATACGCCACACCCTCGGCCAGCAGCTCATGCGGTGTATTCATCAACACAAGCATCGGCTCAACAAACACCATGCCCAGAATGGAAATGACAATGCCGCCCACCAGCGCGAGCGTCATGGCCGTATGGACCGATCGGCTCAAGCGCTCGTCATCGTGCTGACCAAAAAACTGGCCGGTAATGACAGCACATCCAGCACCAACACCGACGCAAAAACCAATGCAGAGCTCCGTAAGCACCATCGTGGCCTGAATGCCACCCAGCGCGAGTTTGCCGCCAAACTGACCGACGATATAGGTACCGATAAGCGTGTATGCCTGCTGAAAGAACGAACTAAAGAAGATGGGGACGCACAGCGACAGCAACTGCTGCCAAATAACGCCCTGCGTTACATCGATAGCCGTAGATTTCTTAGCCACACGCCCTCCCCACCAGCGTACGTCAAACAACAAAACGGCAATTTAAGACCAAAGCCAATACCAGCTTAGCACCGACCGACGTCGGCCGAAACGTCCCGAACCAGAGCCCGGTGCGAACTATCTGCCTAGTGATACAGCCCCGGCTGGTAGTGGTACTCGTTGCTCACATGCGGGCACAGTTGCCAAAAGGCGACGGCACTCGCAGCGGCAACGTTGAGTGAATCGACCCCGTGCGCCATCGGAATGCGCACGGCTCGGTCGCAGCCGGCAATGGTCTTGGTGCCCAAGCCGGCACCCTCGGTACCCATAAAGATCGCTAGGCGGTCAATCTCCTGCAGCACGGGATCGTCCAGCGACACCGAATCATCCGTCAACGCCATGGCGGCACACGAAAAGCCGGCATCGTGCAGCGCCGCCAGCCCATCATGCGGCCATACGCGCGCCTCGCTGCCAATGCGCGTCCAGGGCACCTGGAACACCGTGCCCATGCTCACGCGGGCCGAGCGACGGTACAGCGGATCGCAGCAAGTGGGGCTCACCAAAATACCGTCGACGTTCAGCGCAGCCGCCGAGCGGAAAATCGCGCCGACGTTGGTGTGGTCGACAATGCCCTCGAGCACGCACACGCGTACCGGGCGCTCCCCCGCCGCCTCGACGACGCCGCCCAAGAACTCATCAACCGGAATCTGTCGCGGGCGACGAAATGCCGCGAGTGCACCGCGCGTCACGTTAAAGCCCGTCAGCTGCTCCATAAGCTCCATCGAGGCCACGAACACAGGAACCGGACCTGCGCCCTCGCGCACAACAAGCTCCTCAAACAGCGGCATCATCTGATCGAGCCAGCGCTCACCCAAAAGAAAGCTCACCGGCTCGTATCCGGCGCGCACCGCACGCTCGATGACCTTGGCACTCTCGGCGATAAAAATGCCCTTCTGCGGCTCCAGCACGCAGCGAAGCTCACGCTCGGTCAGTCGCACGTAGGCATCGAGCCGCTCGTCCTCGAGAGAATCGATTCGCAGCACCTCAACGGCATCAGTCATAGCAGCCAGCCCGCACCCTTCTTTACAGCACATCTATACCAAACGAGGCGACGCTAAGCGCCGCCCCATGCATTCAAACAACCCGATGATACCGTTCACGCTCGACGATTTACGCATCAACGCGACGATACGTCACGAACTCATAATCGACACCCTCGTCGCCCTCGCCCGAGGCAATCGTGGCAACACCGCCACGCCGCGCAATCTCCCACGCGGGATCGGCGTCCAAGTCGGGAAAGCACGTGTCCACGGGATGGACGCAGTGGTTATGCGTGACCTCGGCCTCCACGCAGTACGGCAAAAACTGACGATACACCTCGCCACCGCCGATCACCCACGCAACGGGTTCATAGGCCACGGCGGCGAGCGCTTCGTCAACGCTATGCACCACGTCGACGCCCTCGGCAGCAAAGCTCTCGTCACGCGTGAGCACGATATTGCGGCGGTTCTTGAGCGGACGCCCACCGGGAAAACTCAGCAGGGTCTTGCGTCCCATAATAACCGGGCAACCTTTGGTGCACGCCACAAAATGGCGCATGTCGGCGCGATTGGACACCACCATGTCGCCCTCGCACCCAATGCCCCAATCGTCACATACGGCGACGATGGCAGAAAGCTTACACGTCATGAGCGCCACCTACACCGCAATGGGGATGTTCTTGACCTGCGGGCCGTGCTCATAACCCTCGACGATCAGGTCGTCGGTCGTAAACGCATAGAAGTCATGCACATCGGGGTTAAGCGTTACCTTGGGCGCGGCAAACTGCGGACGCTCGATAAGCTCGCGGACGATATCGACATGACGGTCGTAAATGTGGGCATCGGCAATCACATGTAGCAGCTCGCCGGGAATCATATCGACCGATTGCGCGACCATCATCAGCAAGATGGCGTACTGGCACACATTCCAGTTGTTCGCGGCCAAAATGTCCTGGCTGCGCTGGTTGAGAATCATGTTGAGCGTCGGTTTGTCATCCTGCGGGCGCTGCGTCACGTTATACGTCGCGCTGTAGGCGCACGGATACAGGTGCATCTCGGACAAATCGCTAAACACATAGGTATTCGTCATAATGCGGCGGCTGTACGGCGTGTTCTTAAGGTCGTACAGCACGCGATCCATCTGGTCAAAGTCGCCCTCGGCATAATGGCTCTTCTGCCCAATCTGATACCCGTAGGCCTTGCCGATGGAGCCGGTCTCGTCGGCCCACTCATCCCAAATATGGCTGTTGAGATCATGCACGTTATTGGACTTCTTTTGATAGATCCATAGGATCTCATCCATGGCAGATTTGAGGGCCGTACGACGCAGGGTAAGCGCCGGAAACTCCTCACGCAAGTTATAGCGCGCCGTGACACCAAAGTTTTTAATGGTATAGGCAGGGGTGCCATCCTCCCACACCGGACGGACCTTTTGTCCCTCGGTTGTGGTGCCATGGTCCAGAATATCACGGCACATGGTTACAAACTGTTGATCAGCCTTGCTCATTGACCCTCCTGTCAGTTGCCTATAGGCTATTTTTTATTCTAGCCCAGGCGCGCGAGTGTCGGATTGGACACTTGGGCCGGCACACGCAATGCACGGCAGCACAGCACCGTCTGCGCCAACGCAACACCTTTGCTTTTCTGACATATGCCAAAAATGCCTTGCTCTGCGGCGCATGCGCGTTATCCTATTGTTGACATATGTCAGATAAGGAGGGCGCATGGCAGGAAGACGCGAGAAACTGCGCCGCGTCGGGATCATCCCCGAATACCGCGGCTTTACCCCTGACGGCCTAGCCAGCGGAGACGCCATCGACATGACGATCGACGAACTCGAGGTGCTGCGCCTGTGCGACCTGGAAGGCCTTAGCCAAGAGGCAGTCGCACAGCAGATGGGCATCGCGCGCGCCACAGTGGCGGCTATTTGCAGCCGAACGCATCGCAAGGTGGCAAACGCGCTGGTCAATGGTCGGGCGCTCATCATCGAAGGCGGCAATATCGCGTACTCCCCCATCACCACGACAACGGCCGCATGGCCAGCAAAGGAGGTCGGCACCATGAGGGTGGCAACCACGTACGACAATGGCAACATCTTTATGCACTTTGGCCGCAGCGAGCAGTTCAAGATCTACGACATTCAGGACGGCAAGGTGCTCAACGAGCAGGTCGTGGGCACCGGCGGCACCGGCCACGGTGCCCTTGCGGGCCTGCTCGCCAACGGCGGCGTGGACACGCTCATCTGCGGCGGCATCGGCGGAGGCGCTATCAACGCGCTTGCCCAAGCCGGCATCACGGTATACGCAGGTGCCCAGGGCAGCTGCGACGCTTGCGTCGAGGCCCTTATCGCCGGCACGCTCGCACAGAACGGCGAGGCCACGTGCGGCTGCCACGGCCATGACCACGACCACGCCCACGAGCATGGCGATTCCTGCGGCTGCCACGGCCACCACGACCACGAAGGCCACGAGGGCTGCGGCTGCCACTAACGGCACGGCACCGCGAGCTCGGGGCGCGAAGCCGAACGCAACCCAACAATCAAAGCCAACAACAAAGGCCACCCGGTAGCTTCCGAGTGGCCTTTGCCATATCAAGCTGGAATTACGGCTCTATTTCTTATTACGCATCTGCGCTTCCATCTGGCGCAGCAGCTCCATATCGGACTTGGGACCGCCCGTACCTAGGCCGCCCATGCCGCCCAGACCCATAGCGTCCAGGCCAGGGATATTGGGCATGCGCATCTTCTTGCCCTTCTTTCCCTTTTTGCCCTTTTTGCCGCCGGCCTGCGCCTGATTGGCCATTGTGCGCATGCGGCCCATCATCTTATTCATCTCTCCCCACTGCTTCATAAGGCTGTTGACCTCGGTGGGGGTTACGCCGGCTCCCTTGGCAATGCGGGCGCGGCGCTGGCCGTTGATGATGGAGGGACGCAGGCGCTCCTCCTTGGTCATCGACATGATGATGGCCTCGTTCTTATCGAAGATGCCCTCGTCCAGGTTGCCGCCCATCTGGTTGAGTGCACGCTGGCCACCGGGGAGCATGCCCAGAATGCCCTTCATACCGCCCATCTTCTTGACGGCTTTCATCTGGTCGAGCATATCGTTCATGGTAAAGCCCTCGCGCAGCATACGCTCGGCAGCCTCGAGCTGCTCTGCATCGGCTGCCTCTTGGGCTTTCTCGATGATGCCGACGACATCGCCCATGCCCAAGATGCGCTTGGCCATGCGGTCCGGGTAAAACGGCTCAAGCGAGTCGGGCTTCTCGCCCATGCTCACGAACTTGATGGGCTTGCCGGTCACCTGGCGCACCGAAAGTGCGCCACCGCCACGGGCGTCACCGTCGAGCTTGGAGATGATCACGCCGTCAAAGTCGGTGCGATCGGCGAAGGTCGAGACGACGTTAACGATATCCTGGCCGGTCATGGCATCGACGACCATCAGCACCTGGTCGGGCTTGACGGCCTTCTTGATGTCGACGGCCTCCTGCATCATCTGCTCGTCGATCTGAAGACGACCGGCGGTATCGACAATGACCACGTCACGCAGGTGGTCGACGGCCTCCTGAACGGCACCCTTGGCAATGTCGACCGGGTGCGCGCCGTCGCCGCGGAAGACCGGAACGCCGATCTCTCCACCGAGCGTGGCCAGCTGGTCGGCAGCGGCGGGACGGTAGACGTCGCACGCGGCGAGCAACGGCGAGCGGCCCTGCTTCTTGAGCAGGTAGGCAAGCTTTACGGCAGCCGTGGTCTTACCGGAGCCCTGCAGGCCCACGAGCATGATGACATTAGGAATGCGATTGCTAAAAACGAGCTTACTCTCGGTGGAGCCGAGCATCTCGGTGAGCTCGTCGAGCACGATCTTGACGACGTTTTGCGCCGGCGACAGCGACTCCATGACCTCGGCGGTCATGCAGCGCTCCTTGGTCTTGGCAACGAACTCCTTGACGACCTTAAAGTTAACGTCGGCCTCGAGCAGCGCCATGCGAATGTCGCGCATGGCCGAAGTAATATCGGCCTCGGTCAGCTTACCCTTGCCGCGCAGGCGGTCAAATGTGTCGTTGAGGCGATCGCTCAGAGAATCAAACACTAGTCACTCCTTAATTGGACTCGCCCACCAGGGCGCGGCAGAAATCTTTTGCATTAAACTCCTGCAGGTCATCGACCTGCTCGCCGACGCCGATGCGCAGGATCGGGAGCTTGAGCTTCTCGGCCACGGCCATGGCGATACCGCCCTTAGCCGTGCCGTCGAGCTTAGTCATGATAATACCGTCCAGGCCCAGCGCCTCGTTAAACTCGAGCGCCTGGTTCAGACCGTTCTGACCAGTGGCGGCATCGATCACAAGCACGACCGAAACCGGCATGGGACCGGCGGCCATATTGGCGGCGCGCTTACGCGTCACGTTGACCACCTTGGCGAGCTCGCGCATGAGCTCGGGGCTCGTGTGCAGACGGCCGGCGGTATCGATGAGCACCAGGTCGCTGCCGCGCTTATCGGCCTCGTCGAGCACGTCATAGCACACGCTCGCCGGATCGGAGCCGCGGTCACGCTTAATGACGGGCACGCCGGCACGCTGGCCCCACACATCGAGCTGCTCGATGGCGGCGGCGCGGAAGGTGTCGGCCGAACCGATCACCACGTTCTTGCCGCGGGCGGCCATGGCGCTCGCAATCTTGCCGACCGTCGTGGTCTTGCCGGCACCGTTGATGCCGACAAACAGCACGCAGCTCGGCGTGTTGGAGAACGGATCGCGCTCGACGGGCACAAAATGGCCCTCGAGCTGCTCGGCCAGGGCGCGGCGAAGCTGCGGGGCGGTCTTGAGGTTCTTCTTGGCGGCGGCGTCGCGCAGGTCATCGGAGACCTGAATAGCGACCTCGGCACCCATGTCACCCATGACAAGGGTGTCCTCAAGGTCCTCCCAAAAATCCTCGTCGACCTCGCCGCCAAAGTAGAAGACCTCGTTGAGGGCCTCGCGGCTGCGCTCAAGTCCGCGTGAGAGTGCGTCAAAGAATCCCATTATGCATTCACGACCTTTCCGGTTTCGCGATCGAGTTTTTGCGAGACGACGCGACTGACGCCGTCGGCTTGCATCGAAACGCCGTAGAGAACGTCAGCATCCTCCATAGTACGGCGCTGATGCGAGATTACCAAGAGCTGCGTATCGGAACGCAGCACATCGAGGGCGCCGATGAGCTTAGACAGGTTGGCGTCGTCGAGCGCCGCCTCGACCTCGTCCAGCACATAGAACGGCACCGTGCGCGTGCGGTACACGGCAAAGAGCAGTGCGAGCGCCGTCAGGCTCTTCTCGCCACCCGACATGAGCATCATCTTGGTGATGCGCTTGCCGCGCGGTTGGGCCACGACCTCGATACCCGTCTCGGCCGGGTGCTCGGGGTCGGTCATCTCCAGATGTGCCTGGCCGCCCGGGAAGAGCATGGCGAAGATCTCGCGGAAATTCGCATCGACCTTCTCAAAGGTCACCAGGAACGCCTTGCGCATCTTGCGGTCGATAGCCACGGTAATCTTGGTAAGCGCCTTGCGCGCGCTCTCCAGATCGGCAAGTTGCTCCTCGATGTAATCGGCACGGCGCTTGAGCTGCTCGTACTCCTCCATGGCGACTTGGTTCACAGGGCCCAAGTTGTTGATCTGGCGCACGAGCTGGTTGAGCTCGCGCTCGGCGGCATCGCGGTCGGTGGGCGCCGGCAGCATGAGCGCTTCCTCGAGCACCGTGGTGCCATCGGCGGTAATGGCCTTGATGGCAGCCTCCACCTGCACCTCGAGCTTGCCGCGCGCCACCTTGAACTCATTTTGCGTCGTGGCGGCAGCATCGACCCGCTCTTTGGCGCGGGCGACCTCGGTCTTGGCGTCCTCGATGGTCTTCTTAAGCGAAGCCGAGTCCGCCTCCTCAAGCGTTGCCTGATCGCGCAGGCGCGCAGCCCAGTCCGAGGCGCGCTCCAACAGGGCAGAATAGCGTTCGTGCATGGGATCGACGCGAAGGCGCAGTAGCTCGAGCGAGCGCGAGGCCTGACGCGTCCCGCGGATACGACGGTCGATACCCTCCAGGCGATGCTCCAGATCGGGCACACGGCCCTTCAGCGAACGCAGGCGCTCGCTCGTCTGAGCCAGGCGCACCTTAGCGTCGGCGAGCTTACCGGCAGCCTCGGAATCGTCACGGCGCACGCGGTCGAGCTCGTCGTTGGCCTCGGCAATCTGGAGACCTAAGTCGCTTGCCTGCGCACGAGCTTCGTCACGCGAGCGAGTAAGTTCATCCACGCGTGGACGAGCGGCACGAACGGCCTCAGCGGCCTGCTCACGGCGCTTGGAGATGCGCACGCGCTCGACCTCGGCATTGTTGGCGCTTTGCTCCAGGCGGCCGATCTCGGAGAGCAGCGAGCGGCGCTCGCCCTCAAGACGGGCGATCTCGCCAGCGGCATCGCCCTCGGCGGCACGGGCCTCCTCGACGGCGACGTTGGCCTCAACGACTTGGTCCGACACATGCTCAAACACGGCAGCCAGATCGGGCTCCAGGCCTTCCAGCTCGCGGATACGACGCTTGCGCTCCAAAGCGCCCGAAGCCTCGCCGGCATCGAGCCCCACACGCACCAGGCCACCACAGCTCACGCGGGCGCCATCGGGCGTCACGTAGGTCGCACCGTCAACGACGGGCGCGGCCAGTGCGGCAGCCAAGTCATCGACCACGTAATAGCCGCCGAGCAGTGCCTCGACAACCGGACCATAACCGGCGCGCACGGACAGGCGATCGACCAGACGCGAACCGGCAGCGCTCTCGGCGGCAGCAGAGCCGCTCACGCCGCGCGCCATCAGCAGCGCCTCGCCCGAGGCCTTCTTTTGGTCCAGAGCCGCACGTCCGGCGCGCTCAAGCGTGGCTGCGTCATCAAACAGCAGGGCATCGATGTCGCCGGCAAGCAGCTGCTCAACCAGGCCCTCGAGCTCACGAGGAGCCTCGAGCACGTCGCCCAGACGACCCGAGACATCATCGCCCAGTGCGCCCATCAGACGGCTCACGAGCGGCGAGCTGTCAGCCATGCGGGCATCGAGCTTCTTTTGGCTGGCAAGCTCCGAGCGCACCTCGGACAGCTTGTTGCGCGCCTCGCTCTCGCGGGTACGCAAGTCCTTCAACGCTGCACGGGCAACCTCGGTGGCCTCGCGTGCATCGACCTGAGCTTGACGGGCCTGATCGAGCGTACCGTCGAGCTCCTCAGTGCGGTCGCGACGGCTCTCGAGCGAGGCCGTGACCTCCTCGAGCTGTTCATCAATCTGCTCCAGGCGCGAGGCATACATGTTGTCCTCGACCTCGGCATTGGAAAGCGAATCCTTCACCTTGGCGAGCTCGAGCGCGGCGTTATCGGCCACACGCTGCACATCGCGCTGCTCGCGCATGAACTGCGAAATCTGCGCATCAAGCGCCACGCGGCGCTCGTGAAGCTCGGCGGCGGCAGGACCAGCGGCGTCGACGTCCTCCTGGGCCTGCATATGCGCGCCGGTCACTTCCTCAAGCTGGGCACGCGCATCCTCGAGCTCCTCGACTACGCGACGGCGCTGATGCTCGGAGCTCGAGATCTGGCCGCGCATGTCGGACAGGCGCGACACCATGTTGTGGCCCTTTTCCTCGAGCAGGCGCATGTCGGAGTTGATGCGACCGACCACGTCTTGCATATGGCGGCGCTGCTCGCCCAGATCGCCCACGAACAGGCCCTTTTCCTCGAGCATGACCTGGAGCTTCTCGAGCTCGCGCTCTTTCTCACCCAGACGGTACTGCGCAAGCTCCACCTCGGCGGCGCCCTCCTTAGAGCGGCTCTCCAGGTCGTTCCACTGCGATTGCAGCGAACGCAGCTCGTCGACGGCCAGCATCTGCGTAAGCTCGTTCGCGCGCGAGGACAGCTCTTTGTACTTGCGCGCGCGATCGACCTGACGCTCCAGCGGTCGCAGCTGACGGGCGATTTCCTTGTTGATATCGCGGGCGCGGGTCAGGTGCGCGTCCATCGATTTAATCTTTTTGAGCGCACGCTCCTTGCGGCGCTTGTGCTTGGAGATGCCGGCGGCCTCTTCAATGAGGGCACGACGCTCCTCGGGGCGGCTCTGCAAAATGGCATCGAGCTTGCCCTGGCTGATGATGGAATGCGTATCCTTGCCCAGTCCCGAGTCGTGCAGGATGTCCTGGATGTCCATCAGGCGGCACGGGCTCGAGTTGATGAGGTACTCACTCTCGCCCGAGCGGTACATGCGGCGGGTGATAGCCACCTCGTCAAAGTCGACAGGCAGCATATGGTCCGAGTTATCGAGCACCAGCGTGACCTCGGCGACACCCACCGGCTTACGCGCCGACGAGCCCGAGAAGATGACGTCCTCCATGGCCTGGCCGCGCAGCTGCTTGGCGCTCTGCTCACCCAGGACCCACAGAATCGAGTCGGAAATGTTCGATTTTCCCGAGCCGTTGGGACCGACGATGACGGTTAGGCCCGGCTCAAACGTCATGTGGGCGCGGTCGGCAAACGACTTGAACCCTTTGAGCGTGAGGGACTTGAGATACACGGTTCCTCGCTTAAACAGGCTTCTTGTTGAGAATCACGCCGTTGGTGGTGTAACCCATGCGGTCGAGCGCCTCGAGCGCAGCGGCTCCCTCGGCCTCCTTCTTGGAGGAACCGGTGCCACGGCCCTGGCGAATACCGTCGATGAGAACCACGGCGGTAAAGGTCGGTGCGTGCGCCGGGCCCTCAGAGCCAACGAGCTTGTACGCCGGAGGTTCGTGGCCGTCGGCCTGCACGCACTCCTGCAAGAACGACTTGGGGTTCGCGGGGTGCTCGGCACGCTCGGAGGCCAGGTGCGGCTTAAGCGTACGGTGAATGAACTCCGCCGCCGCATCCCAGCCAGCATCCAGATACAGCGCGCCCACGAGCGACTCGTAGACGTTCTCGAGCGCCGAGTGCAGGCCGCGCGCGCCGGTACCGGTCTCGGAGGCACCAAAGATGATGATGTCGTCGATGCCCAGCTCATGGGACACCTCGGACAGCGTGGCACCCGAGACAAGGGACACCTTCAGGCGCGTAAGCTTGCCCTCGTCAAACTCCGGATAGGATTCAAAGAGCGAACGGGCAACCACGGCGCCCAAAATGGAATCGCCCAAAAACTCAAGGCGCTCATAGCTCGCTGAGACGGGCTGACCTTCCACGGCAGAGGGGTGCGTGAGCGCCGCGCGCAGCAGCACCTTGTTATTGAACTCGTGGCCCAGGATTTCCTGGGCGCGCGCGAGTCGTTGAGATAAAGCCAAGACTTAGGCCTCCTTGGCGTTTTCAATAGCGTCGACAGCGTCGGCGACAGAGTTGAGCGACAGCAGGGTCTCGTCATCGATCTCGAGGTCGAACTCGTCCTCGATGGCCGTCACCAGCTGCAGACGCTCGAGCGAATCGGCATCGAGATCGTCGAAGGTGGTCTCGTCGCTAATCTCGGCAACGTCGACACCCAGCACATCGGCGGCAACTTCGGCGATCTTATCGAAGATTTCGGAGCGGTCCATAGCGCTTCCTCTCATATTGCGTGAACATCAACGCGCTGGCGCCGCAAGCGCAGCGCCAAGACACGGTTTTGATTCTACCCCACGACGCAGGCCGCGAGGCACATAACAGCGCCCTAACTCGCTCCTACAAAACGATGCCGTCCATAGAGTTGGCGACGTTCGCGACAAGCCCGGCGCGCACGGCCTCCGCCGCGGCGAGCGTGCCGTTTTTGACAGCCTCGACCGACGTGGCGCCGTGGCCGATCAAGACCACACCACGCAGGCCCAACAGGATGGCGCCGCCCTTGGCATCGCCCGAGAGCTTTGCCTTGATCTCGCGCATCTGCTTTTTGATGAGCAGCGCGGCAATCTTGGTGCCGAGGGAAGACATAAAGACACCCTTGAGCTCCTGCAGCAAAAACTTGGCCGCGCCCTCGGTGGCTTTGAGCGCGATGTTGCCCGACATGCCGTCGGCGACCACGACGTCAAAATTGCCCGACGTAAGATCGGTGCCCTCGCAGTTGCCCACAAAACCGGGAACAGCGGCCTTCATGGCCGGGAAGCACGACTTGGTAAAGTTGGAGCCCTTCTCATCCTCGGTGCCGTTGGCAAGCAGGCCCACGCGAGGATGCTCAATACCCAAGACGACGCGCGCATAGGCGCTACCCATCTGGGCAAAACGCACCATATCGTCCACCGTGACATCGGGGTTGGCGCCCATGTCGCACAGAACCGTCAGGCCGCCGGCGCGGTTGGGCAGTGCATTGGTGAGGCACGGACGCACCGGCTGCTTCTTGCCCTCGGCCTGATACCTAAATGGCGTCACGTAGGCGGTAGCGGCAGCGGTCATGGCGCCGGTGGAGCCGGCAGAGAAGAAGGCGTCCGCGTTACCCTTCTTGATAGCGCGGCAGGCAAGCACGATCGAGGACTTGCGCTTGGTCATCACAGCTCGAATGGGATCGTCATCCATGGCGATGACATCGGGCGCCTCCAAGGCCTCAACGCGAGCGTGAGCCGCGGCAAAGGGGTTCACGATCTCTGCGGGACCGACGGCCAAGACCTCGATATCGGGATCCGCCGCAAGCGCCGCCTCGATACCGTCGAGGACAACCTGAGGCTTCTCGTCTCCGCCCACAACGTCTACACAAACGCGAACGTTACTCATATACATGCTCCTTATACAAAAATGGCCGACTCATTGAGCCGGCCATTGTGGTTCCAGTTGGAACGGCATCGCATCCAGAGTATACAGTTACTCGGTAACGATAACCTCGCGGTCCTTGTAGAAACCGCAGCTGGGGCACACGTGGTGCGGGAGCTTGACAGCGCCGCAACGGGGGCACGTGGACTGAGCCGCAGCCGAGATCTTCATGTTGGCGGAACGGCGGGTGTGAGTGCGGATACGACCCTGCTTTTGTTTAGGTACGGGCATAGTGACCTTCCTTATGAACTATCCAGTGTGGCGATTACGCGCAAGTAGCGATACTACCACAGTTTTACTCGTCAAGCTTGAGATTCTTCAATGCTGCAAATGGATTTTCCGTGGCAGCGGCCCATTCGGCCTCTGCTTGAGCGGCGCAATCGCATTGCTCGACGTTGAGATTGATGCCACAGGTGGGGCATAGGCCGCGACAATCGGGCTTGCACAGGACAACGAACGGCGTGTCCATGACAACCGCGTCGTTGATGGGCTCACCCAGATCGACGATGCGATCCTCGCCCAGCAGCTCGTAGCCGTCTTCGTAGGCCTCGGGATCCTCGGGCTCGTTAAAGAGATAGAATTCCTCGATCTCACCGGCGATATCAAACGAAGCGGGCTCCAGGCAACGGTCGCACTCACCGGTTGCATGCGCGCGGACCATGCCCGTAAGCAGAACACCGGTGCCGGCATTGGTAAAGACGACATCGTAGTCGATGCCGTCCTGCAGCCGGTACTCCTTCTCGCCCACCGTATAGGTGGCAACATCGACCTTACCGGTCAGCGGATACGAGTCTCCGGGAAACTCGAGCTGCTCGGAAAGATCGACGGTAACGTTCGGGAACTCAGCCATTACCACTGACCATTCTGCTGGGCGGCACCCTCGTTGAGCTGCTGACGGCAACGGGTCACCGTGCCGGTCAGGCTCTTGAGGTTCTCCTCGAGGTGCGTAAAGACCTGCTCGGCGTAATCCTCGGCGGCATAGCGCGTCTCGCGCTCATACTGCTGGGCACGATCGCGAATGTCGTCGGCCTGCTGCTGCGCTAAGCGGACGATCTCCTGCTCACCGGCAATGGTGAGGGCCTGCTGCTGAGCATCGGCGATGATGGAATCGGCCTGAGCGGCGGCGGAAGCCATAAGCTCCTCGCGCTCCTTGAGGATACGGCGGGACTTCTGCCATTCCTCGGGATAGCTCATGCGGATCTCGTCGAGGATGTTAAAGAAGACGTCGGCGTCGATAACCTTCATCTGGGCGTTCTTGCCGAACGGCGTCTTAGCCTCTTCGATGAGCCCCTCGAGCTCGTCGACAAGACTCACGATCCTGTCGCCAGGAAAATTCTCGCCCGGCATCCGGTCTCCTTTCATAGGTAACATATCATCGAGTTAGTTTACCACATGCCACCAGGCATTAAAAAACGTCACGAAAAGCGATGTTTGAGTGCCTTGACCACATTGGGCGGAACAAAATTAGAGACGTCGCTACCGAGCGAGGCGATCTGGCGAACCACCGAGCTCGAGATATAGCCGTACTGCGGCGCACTCATGACGAAGATGGACTCCAGCTCGTTATCCAGGCGGTAGTTAAGGTCGGCCTGCTGCAGCTCGTACTCAAAGTCGGTCATGGCACGCAGGCCCTTGACCACGGCTCCTGCTCCCTGTTCGCGGGCAAAATCGACCAAGAGGCCGGTGAAAGGAAGCACCTCGACGCCGTCAATATCACCAAGCGCCTCACGGGCCAGCGCCACGCGCTCGTCGAGCATAAACGTGGTGCCCACGCCGTTTTTTCCCTGCGACTCGGCAACGGCAACGATCACGCTGGGAAAAATGCGGCGGGCGCGGCGAATCACGTCGATGTGGCCAAACGTGATGGGATCGAAGGTGCCCGGGACGATTACGCGGTTAATGGTGTCACTCATCGGCATCCTCCGTGGGTGCGTCGCTATCGTTGCCATCATCCTCGCCGTTACCAACCCAACGAAGCAGGTCGACCGAGGTTATTCCGTAGCGCTTCTCGCGCACGGTCTCAAAACCTGCCGGATGCGCACCCGCATCGGCGGCAGCGTGCTCGAACAGCGCATAGGCACCCTGCGCCAGCAAGCCTTGCTGAGCTAGGTTTTGCAGCAGCTCCTCGACCGGCTCGGCGCCATAGGCATAGGGCGGGTCGAGCAGGACCAGGTCAAAGGGACCGCCCGGCACGCGGCCGCGCGAAGCGCTTGCCAGCACGTCACCCGTCACCACACGCCAACGCGCACGGTCGCGGCACAGTGACTCGATATTCTTGGTAATCAGACGAGCAGCGTTGCGATCGATCTCGAACGTGGTGAGCGAGCGGGCACCACGCGAGAGCATCTCAATGCCCAAGGCACCGGAGCCGCCAAAGGCATCCAGCACGCGGACCTCGTCCAGATCGAAGTCGAATGCCGACATGACCATAGATGCGCACGCCTCGCGCACGCGATCGGTCGTGGGGCGGGTGACATCGCGACCACGGGGCTCCTCGATCTTACGACCGCGCCATTCGCCGCCGATGATTCTCATCCTCCGCTGACCTCCTTAAAGATGTGTCGATACCGCATGGCGACCGCATCGCGCAAGGGGCGCGTCGCCACGGAGTCAAGGTTGCAAGCATACCGCAAGAGCTCGACCGCGTCCAAATGGGCCCACTCGATCAATTCCCCGTCGGCATCGAGGTCAACGAAGCGCAAGGTCACGCCGCCATGCTGGCGGTAACCCAGGATTTCACCCTCGTGGCGCAGACGCAAGTCCATCTGGGCGAGCGTAAAGCCGTCCGAGGTCTTCTCGAGCGACTGGAGGCGTTCCTGTGCCGCCGACGCGCCGCCGTTGCCCTTGGAGTGCGTCATGACCAGGCACGTACCCGACACGCTGCCGCGGCCTACGCGCCCGCGCAGCTGATGCAAGGCCGCCAACCCAAAGCGCTCGCCATTCTCGATGACCATTACGGTGGCGTTGGGCACGTCGACGCCCACCTCGACCACCGTAGTCGAGACGAGCACATCGATCTCGCCACGCTTAAAGGCATCGATGACCCGGTCCTTCTCCCCCGCAGGCATGCGACCATGAAGACGCTCGATGATAAGCCCCGGTAATGCCAGACGGAGGCGATCGAGCTCGGTCGCCGTGTCATGCAACGGCACGGGAACGGTCACGTGGCCTTCGTCGTCGCGAGCGATGCCGGGCACGTCTTCGAGCTCATCAGCCGAATCGCTCGGCTCCACGAGCGGACAGATCACGTAGGCTTGCTGCCCCTTTTCGTGCGCCTCGCGAATGGCGCCATAGGCCAGGTCGCGACTCGACTCGGTAAGGACGCGCGTCGTCACGCCGGCACCCGGAACGGGACGATGGCGGATGATGCTCGTATCCAGGTCGCCATAGACCGAGAGCGCCAACGTGCGCGGGATAGGCGTGGCCGTCATAACGAGCAGGTCGGCGCCCGGGCCCTTGGCACGCAGGGCATTGCGCTGGCCCACACCAAAGCGGTGCTGCTCGTCGATGACGACAAGCGACAGATGCTTAAACGCCACGTCATCCGAAAGGACCGCATGGGTACCAAAGAGCACGTCGAGCTCGCCCGATTCCAGCTGCGCATGGATCTGCTCGCGCTCGGCCGCCGGCGTGGCACCCGTCAGGAGCGCCCAGGACATGCCAGCCTGCGAGAGCAAGGGGCCGGTCTTATCGGCATATTGGCGCGCCAGCACGCCCGTAGGCGCCATAACGCAGGCCTGGGTGCCGCTATCGGCCGCAACCGCCAGTGCACAGGCGGCAACGGCGGTCTTACCGGTACCGACGTCGCCCAGCAGTAGGCGGTTCATCACGCGCCCGCCATCGCACATGTCGTGCAGGATGTCTTGGAACGCGGCCTCCTGCTCATCGCTCAGCGAAAACGGCAGGGCCTGTTTGAGCGCAGCCAAATGCTCGCCCGCGGCATGCGCATAAGGCACCACGTCGACCATACCGCCATCGTTGCGCAGACGCAGTGCGAGCTGCAAGCAGAGACACTCCTCGTACGCAAGACGCCGGCGTGCGATGTCGCGCTCGGCCATGCTCGAGGGAAAGTGGATCGAGCGCAGCGCACGGGCATTGCTCATGAGCTTCCGCTTTGCGCGCAGCGGCGCAGGAATGGGATCGAACGGATTGGCAGCCACTTCGAGCGCACCGCTCACGATACGGCGCATCCATGCCTGACTCACGCCATCACTCACGTAGTGGACCGGCAAAATGGTACCCGCGGCACGCCCGTCCTCGAGCTTTTCAAAGTGGGGCGAGGCCATCTGCTTAAAACCGTAGGCAAACTCGACCTTGCCCATCACGGCCAGGCGGTCGCCCTGCTTAAGCTGTTGGGCAATCCAAGGCTGACGGAAAAAGGCAACCTGCAGCACGCCCGTCTCGTCCACGAGCGAGACCTCAGTCACCTGCATACGCGGACGGGGCCGCTTTTGGACAATACGATCGACCGTGGCGATGATGGTACACACGGTACCGATGGGCGCCATCTCGATGGACCACGAGCGAGTGAAGTCCAGGTAGCGATGAGGAATATGGAGAAGGAGGTCCCCCACCGTCCAAATTCCCAGACGGCGAAGGGCCTCCTCACGTTTACCCGAAACATATTTGAGTCGCGCGATATCCTCATCGAGCGCATTACTCTGGGCAAAACGCTCCGAGACGCGCGCCACGGAGCACAGCTCGGACATAGGCAGAGCCTACTCGATCGAGAAGATCACGGGATAGAGCGGCTGCTCGCCACGATGGGCGTCGATCTCCAAATCGGGCTGAGCCTCCTCGATGGCGTCGACGATCTCCTGGAAGGCCTCATCGGACAGCTCCTCGCCGGCCAAAATCGTCAGCGCGTCGCCCTCCTCTTCCTCCTGCATGCGGTTGATGCAGTCGAGCGTGACCTGCTTCACATCGGAGCCGACCACGTCGATGGAACCGGCAATGATACCCATGACGTCACCGGAGTGAATCGGCGAGCCGTCGGAGGCGCTGGAGTCGCGCACGGCGCGGGTGACCTCGCCATCGCGGACCTCGCTGATAGCGTCGACCATGGCGGCAACGGCGTCCTCGAGCTCAGAATCGGGCAGGACCGCGAACAGCGCGGAGAAGGCCTGCGGAACGGTCTTGGTGGGAACGACGGCGACCTTCTTGTCGGTGCAGGCGGAAGCAGCGGCCTCGGCAGCCATGCGGATGTTGCCGTTGTTGGGCAGGATGATGACCGAGGTCGCGTTGACCTGGTCGACGGCGCCCAGCAGGTCGGCGGTCGAGGGATTCATGGTTTGACCGCCCGACACGATCACATCGACGCCGAGGGACTTGAGGATGTCGGCCTCGCCGGAACCGGCGGCAACGGCGACAAAGCCCAGGGCCTTCGCAGGCTCGGCGGCCTTCTCCTGGTCCTCGTGGATCTTAGCGGTACGGTCGTGGGCCTCCATCTCCATGTTGTGGATAAAGACCTCGTAGATCTGACCAAGCTGCAGCATGTGCTCAAGCACCAAGTTCGGGGTGTTGGAGTGCACGTGGATCTTGTAGTCGGGGTAGGCACCCACGAGCAGCTCGCAGTCACCCATGGAGCCCAGGAACTTAAGGCACTCGTCCTCGTCAAACGGGGCGTCGGCCTTAAAGAGGAACTCGTTGCAGTAGCGGAACTCCGAACCCTCCCAATCGTCGTTGGCCTCGATCCCGACGCGATCGAGGGCCGCGTCGCGGGCAGAGCCGGCGGAATCAAACGTGGCGGAGAAATCCTCAACAACGGTGCTGCGGCCAAGCGCGGCGGCAACAAAGTTCTCCAGGAAAATAGCAAAGCCAAAGGCGCCGGAGTCGACCACGCCGTTCTCTTTGAGGACGGGCAGCAGGTCGGGCGTGCGGGCGACGGACTGGTAGGCCTCGACGACGATGGCGTCGAGCGCGTCCTCGGCCGAGAACTTCTTCTTTTCGCACTCGTCGGCCTTGGTCGAGACATCGCGCAGCACCGTGAGGATCGTACCCTCAATGGGCTTACGGACGGCCTGGAAGGCAACCTTGACGGCACGACGGAAGGCGAAGGCGATGTTGGCGGACGTAATGGGCTCGTCGGCGGAGACAAGGCCCTCGGCCACGCCGCGCAGGATCTGCGAGGTGATGACGCCGGAGTTGCCGCGGGCGCCCATCAGGGAGCCGTGGGTGATGGCGCCGGCGATGGCCTCCATGTCGGCGTCGGCAGGAAGGGCGGAGAGCTCCTTGGTCACCGAGGCGAGCGTGAGCGACATGTTGGTGCCAGTGTCACCGTCGGGCACGGGGAAGACGTTGAGCTTGTTGATCTCCTCGGCCTTGTCGGAAACGGCAGCCGCAGCGATCGGAAAACAGGTGCGAATGGTCTTTGCAATCATGGGTATTTGAATCTCCGTTTTCGGATGCTAGTTCAGACGGCTCTTGAGCGCGTCGATATGGATGCCGATCTTAAGGCTGGCGGGATCGATCTGGGCGATCTCCTGCAGGGTGAAGGCAACGGAGCTCGAAAGATTGTGGCAGACGGACTTCATGTTGACGCCGTTCTCGAGCACGACGTGAAGATCGACCGTAAGGCCGTTCTCGTCGGCGGAGACAAGCACGCCCTTGCGGAGGCGCTGGCCGGCAAGCAGGCGCACGCTCTCGGCGCCCTGGAGCTGCTCAGCCATTCCGACAACGCCATAGCACGTCATCGCGGCATAACCGGCAATATCGGCAATAACGTCGTTCGAGACGCTCAGGCTGCCGTTAATGGTCTCAGACACAAGAATCTCCTTATCTGGTGCTCGCGGCACCATGTCGTGGGAGCAATCATTGCAATATTCTACAACGACCGCACCATGTTGAGGTGGTGGGTCGCGGGATTACATCCTCGACACGAAATGTTGATATGGTAACGTTCGCGCCAGGCGATCGCGGTATGAAAAAACCCGCCGCATAAGCGACGGGTTTTACAACCTGGCTCCCCGGGTAGGACTCGAACCTACAACAGCGCGGTTAACAGCCGCGTGCT
>DXZQ01000033.1 GCA_019419585.1 Collinsella sp.
GAGGCCGAGCGCAAAATGGATTCTAAAAAACACCTTGCCAAATAGGAGCGTCAGGGGGCACGGGCCGGCGCAGCGCGAAGCGCAAAGCGTCGGCCCGTGCATGCCCGAGGACGTTTGCAAAACTAAGCCCCGGCCCCCGCGCCGGGATAGATTACCGTTCGACCCTGGCCGACCACTCCCAGCAGCCCACCGGCTCGCCGTCGATGAGTACGTTGCCCCCGTCGAAGTCTTGATAACACAGGTCGTTGAACTGGTGGATCCACACGCCGTGATTGAATGTCTTCTTGGCCGAGCCGTCGGCCTCGCGGTACACGCCGGTCAGGTTCTCGACATGGCTAAAGTAGGTGAGGTGTACGTTGGCGCCGGCATCGCGCAGGCGTGCCGTGAGCGGCAGCACCGTCTGCTGCGGGCACACGAGCTCGTCGCCCTTGGAGTGCGTAAACCACAGCGGCGTCTTGGAGAGTGCGGCCACGTCCTCGTCAGTGGCGTTGTACCACGGCGCGCAGCAGGGAAGGCCCGCGGCGAAGAAATCGGGGTAGTCGGCGCACAGGCGCAGGGTCATAAAGCCGCCGTTGGAAAGGCCGGCGACCACGATACGATCGGTGTCGATGCGGTCGGCATGCTCGGCGACAAACTCGTCGATGAGCGCCTTGAGCACGGGGGAGTAGATGCTTTGGTTGGAGCGGCCGAGTTGCTCGACGCCGTTGTCCATCCAAAACGTGGGCGATTGCGGCACGAGCACCCAGGCAAAGCCGCCAAAGTAGCGCTGGATCTGCTTTTGCGAGAGCGCTGTCACGCGGTTGCCGGTGTAGGCGCGCGTCGCGCCCTCGCCCTGCGTGGCGCCCTTGCCCTCGCCGGCGCCGTGCAGGTACACGATCAGCGGCGCTTTCTCGACGGCGAGCGTGTCCTTAGGCGCAAACGGGTTGAAGAGTGCGGAGTCGGTGGGCTCAAAGCTCGGCTCAAAATAGCCGTACTCGAGCGCGATACCGTCGACGGGCGTTTGCTGCACGGCGTTGTGCCAGCCCTTGAGCGCGGAGCAGATGTCGCCGCGGCTGCGATCGAAGACGAGGCCTGCGGCGGGATCGTCCCCGTCCTCGCCCGGGAGCGCCACAAGCTGCGTGACGCGCAGCTGGTTCTCTATATAGCGCGAACCCAGCACGCCACCCTCGATCTCTTTGGTGAGACGCACCTCGGGCGTCTCGAGCGCCACATGGGTGCCCTTGGGCAGGCGGCGGCCGTTCTCATCGCAGGGGTAGGCGGCGAGCACCGGCACGTAGCCCACGGAGGGTGCCGCGTGATCGGCGCCGTGCTCCTTGCGCATCAGGACCTCGCCGGCGCGCTCGTGGCGGGCACAGTAGATATTGAACGCGTGCTCGTTCACGTCGTTGGCGCGCACGGTACAGGGCAAGTCGAGTACGACCTTGCTGATCCAGGGGCCAAAATCGCCCAGTGCGGTGACGGTTGCGTAGGTACACGATTTGAGTTCCATGAGCTACTCCTTTGTGCCGCAAGTACTAAACAAGGGCGGCAATACAGACTAAACATGTTTAGTTTAATGCAGAACTGTAGAATGAGCAGATGAACTCGGTAAACGGTAAAACTGAACACGCAATGAACTAGTAAACAGACGTTTACTATTAACTAACAGGACTTTTGTTGATGAGCTAGCTCGTTACCAAGGTGTTTATCAAAATAAAAGCCCACGTAAATAGCCATATATCAATATCTGGTCAAATAGACATCTTCTACCGTCTAAATACGCTTACCCCCCATTTCCTACCGTTCACCGGACTTCAGACGGCAAAATTGCCACAAATCAGGCACTCCGTGTAAACTAAAGCCCGTAAACGTTCAGTAAACAAATTGTTTACCGCAACGTTAAAGCCCGGGCCGCCGTAAGGGGTTATAGCGGTAAGGGTCCATGCAAGTCGCGGCGTTAGGTACGCCGCATAATTATTGAGGAGGGGTCCCATGGCAGACAACAGGCAGATTGCCACCGAGGTCCTCGAGCTCGTTGGCGGCGCCGAGAACGTCAAGATGGCCACCAACTGCATGACGCGTCTGCGCCTTACGCTCAAGGACAACAACAAGGCCGAGGTCGAGAAGATCAAGAAGATCAAGGGCGTTTTGGGTTGCCAGTTCTCCGGCAGCCAGCTCCAGGTCATCGTCGGTCAGAACGTGCCCAAGGTTCTTGACGAGTTCGTGGCTATCTCTGGCGTTACACGCGGTGCTGCCGTCGACGAGAACCTCGACGACGCTCCCAAGGAGAAGCTCACGCTCAAGGGTATCGGCAATGCGATTCTCGACTACCTTTCCGGCACGATGGTCCAGCTTATCCCGCTGGTTATGGCTGCTGGTCTGTTCCGTACCTTTGCTGTCGTCCTCGGTCCGCAGGTATTCGGTCTTCTGTCTGAAACCGATCCCACGTACACGTTCTTTAATACCACGTTGTACGAGGCCGGCTTTTACTTCCTGCCGATCTACCTGGGATATGCAGCCGCAAAGAAGCTCGGCACCAACCCGATGCTCGGCCTGCTCTGCGGTGGCATCCTTGTTGCCCCGAGCATTGTCTCGGCCGCTGCCGAGGGCTCGATGATGAGCGTTTACGGTATCCAGATCGCTGCTGCTAACTATTCGCAGACGGTTCTGCCCATCATGCTCACCGTGCCTGTGCTCTATGTGGTTGAAAAGTTCATGAAGAAGCACGTGCCCGACGTTCTGTCCACGCTCTTCACCCCCTTCTTCACCATGATCGTCGTCGTCCCCATCATGTTCCTGTGCCTCGCTCCTATCGGCGACCTGCTCGGCCAGGGCGTCGCTGCCGTCCTCTTCGGCCTGCAGAACTTCGGCGGTGTGTTTACCATCCTCGCCATGATGATTCTTGGTGCCTTCTGGCAGCTGTTCGTCGTTGCCGGCATGCACATGCCGGTCCTCATGATCGCCATGGTCCACATCATGCAGGTTGGTTACGACCCCTTCCTGTTCGTTGCTACTAACTGCGCCATGACCGCCGTTTGGGGCTGTGCCATCGGTGCCTTCCTCCGCATCCGCAATAAGGAGGAGAAGGGCCTGTGCGCCGGCTACGTCGTCTCCGCACTCCTCGGTGGCGTTACCGAGCCTGCGCTCTTCGGAACCGTGCTTCGTTTCCGTCGCACCATGATCGGCATGATTATCGGTGGTGCCGCTGGCGCCCTCGTCTCCGCGCTGCTCCACGTTACTCTCTACGTTGGTGCCATGGCCACGAACTTCCTGGTATTCCTTGGCTACCTCCAGGGTGGTCTCGAGAACACCATCTGTGCCGTTGCCGGTATGGCTGTCGCGTGCATCGTGTCCGCCGTCGTGGTTTACTTCACCGGCTTCTCCAAGGAGGAGCTCGCCGAGATGGAGGCCTAGTCGCCCCAGCCTTGGTCTAAATAAGACCCCCTACACGACAGGGCTCCGCTTGGCATAAGCCCGGCGGGGCCTTCCTGTAGACTTTTTAGGAGAGACGTAAGGGCCCTGTGCTTCGCGTGCGTTCAATTTGAGCTGAGCAACTGCAGCCGCAGACCCTACTGTGATAATGCGGCAGGCGACTTCTTTACCTCCCTCCTAGCAAGTCTCCCCAAGAGAAAGGTGCCATATGAGCTTGGGAAAACTGACCGTCAATACCCGTGAGGACGGGTTCCTCTGCGACGGCAAACCATTCTTTTGGTTTGCCGATACGTGCTGGAGCGCCTTTACGAGCATCATCGAGGACGATTGGGACTACTATCTCACCCGCCGTGCCGAGCAGGGCATGAACGTGCTGCAGATCAATACCCTG
Source organism: Collinsella sp. (assembly GCA_019419585.1). Lineage (GTDB taxonomy): Bacteria > Actinomycetota > Coriobacteriia > Coriobacteriales > Coriobacteriaceae > Collinsella. The sequence goes on from DXZQ01000033.1 coordinate 3,803, forward strand.
CCGCAGTGGGACCGCTGCCTGCCCGACCTGGGCATTTGGCCCTACGCGAGCGAGGACGGCGTGCACTTTGACTGGAGCCGCCCCAACCAGGAGTACTGGGACCGCGCCCGCCGCATGTGCCAGGCAGCCGTGGAGCACGGCATTCGCCCGGCGCTCGTGCTCATGTGGTGCAACTACGTGCCCGGTACCTGGGGCTCCGTGATCGCCGAGCGCCTGGGTGCCGAGGTCATGCCGCGCGAGGAGGTTCGCGCACACGTTGCCCGCGTCGTCGAGAACCTGGGCGAGTTCGACCCCGTCTACGTGGTGACAGGCGACACCGACTTTAAGACCGACGAGGCTATCGCCTATTACGGGGATGCACTCGACGAGGTCACCAAGCTGGCTCCCGAGTCCTTGCACACCATGCATATCAACCGTGGCAACCGCGCCCTGCCCGAGCAGTTTGCCGATCGCTTGGACTTCTACATGTTCCAGCCCGGCCACAACTATAGCGGTCAGGAGGAAGCTTGGAAGCTGCCCGAGGATTTTCGCGCGCAGTATCCCAAAAAGCCGATGGTCAATTCCGAGCCCTGCTACGAGCAAATGGGCGCGAGCCGCAACGTGTACTGGCGTTTTACCGCGCAGGATTGTCGCGCGAGTGTTTGGTCGAGCATTCTGGCCGGTGCCTCGGCGGGCATTACCTACGGCGCACACGGCGTGTGGAACTGGCAGACCTCTCAGAGCCGCGGCAGCGTTCTCGGCGAGGGCTTTGACATGCCGTTCCGCTGGCAAGAGTGCCTGCAGTTTGCGGGCGTATGGGACTTTGGCCTGATCGAGCACGTGCTGCGCGGCCTGGGCACCACGAGCGCGGACGGGGCGGCAGCCGTTGAACCCGCGCAGGAGCTGCTCGACGATGCACGCGAGGCCATCCGTGTGGCGCGCGTGGGCGAGCGCGTGGTGGTCTATCTGCCGAGGACCACGGCCGTCAAGCTCAAACTCGAGGGCGGCACCACCGCCTGGAATGCTGTGGCGTTTGACCTAGAGAACAAGCGCGTGGCAAACCTGCCGGTTGTGCCCGTCGACGGTGCCGTGCGCGTGGCCCAGCATCCCTTCGAGCACGATGCACTCCTGGTGGTCTCGCCCGCTCAGTAGCGCGCGGTTCCAACGCGACCAGCGGCAAAAAGGCCCGAATAACGACTACAGAATGAGGGTGGATAATCTCCCGTTTTTTGCCTGTGTACAGGCTCAAAGTGGGAGATTATCCACCCTCGTCATTTAAGTGTCCAAAAATCCTCTCTCGTTTTATTTGAGCCCGGGCAGCTTGGTAAAGGGGGAGGACTGCTCGAGGAACTCGGAGCAGCGGGCGTAATCTTTGGCAAAGTAGCTGCTGTAGAGCGAATCGAGCACGTATTGCACGGCGATGTGACTGGCAAACTGCGTGATGCGGTGGCTCAAGCTTTCGATATCGCTCACGGTGAGATATGCCGCAAAGCCGGGGTGAATGCGGGCACAGTATGGCGTGCCGATGACGATGACCGGGACATGTCGACTGCAGAGGATCGGCAAGATCTCCTTGAGGTTGGGGGCAAGGCCGCTGTAGGAGATGACGATTGCCACATGGTCGGGGCCCGAGGCGAGCGCCGTGCGCACTTGGGCCTCGATATTGTCGTGGCATGTCGAGCTCTTACCGGCGGAAAGCAGGCGATCGCGGAACATTCCCGCCGGATACAGGTTATGCGAGCCCGTGTAGATGTCCACGGTGCCGGCGCGTAAGACGAGCTTGGCGGCGTAGTCGAGCTGTGCCGGGTCGAGGATCTCGCGCGTCTCGGAAAGCGTGGTCTCGTACAGTCGCGCCATGCGCTCGGAGATCTCCTGGGCGCTGGAGGTCGCATCAAAGGGAAAGTTGATATCCACCTCGGGGGCGGAGTCTGCGCGCGAGGCTGCGCGCATCAGCTCGACCTTGAGTTCTTTGAAGCCCTCGAGGCCGAGCTTTTTGCAAAAGCGGTGGATGCTCGCAACGGAGACATTGGCCTGGCGCGCAAATTCCTTAATGGAGAGCCCGCGGACGTCCTCGCCCATGGCAAGAACCGTCTGTCCGAGCTGCTGCTCGGTGGGGGTGAGCTCCTTGCCCTGCGTGATTTTGCGCTTGATGTCCATATGACTCCTATGCGTTCGTATCGCGATGTATCAATCATAGCGGTAAACAAAACGCCCGGCTTAGGAGAGCAAGCCGGGCGTTGTTGTGTGGGACCGTTACCCGAGCACGCGGACGGGGCCGAGCAGGCCGCTGGGCTCGGAGGGTTCGGTGAGGGCGAAGATGTCGGGGATGGCATGGTCGAGGGTGTTGATCACATCGATTGTGAGCGCATGTTCGCCGGCGGCAAGGGTGCCGAGCTCAAAGCGGTAGGGCGGACAGATGCGGCAGCCCAGACCCGCGCCGTCAAGCGTGACCGTGGCGGTCTCAAAGACCTCGCCCAGGTCGAGCGCGGCGCCGGCGAGGTTCTCAGCAACGGCAAAGCTTGCCTGGTAGCGGAAAGTGCCTGCCTTGCCGGGGAATTCGGCGCAGGAAAGATCGTGCAGATCGTCAAGCTCGACGGCCTCGCCAAAGACCAGGTGCGTGGCATCGGCGCCGGGCGCGGCAAAGGAGACGTTCCAGGGGCCGTCAACGCGCGTGACCTCACGCTCGGCATCGGAGTTTCCGCGCTCGGCGGCAGCGGGCGCCTCGGCCCCGAGCACCACAATGCAACTCTCGTAGGGCGTGAGCTCAAGCGTGCCGTCAAAGGCGACGGGTGCGCTGCCGTTGAGCAAATCGAGGCGCACGCCGTGCACGGGCGCGCCGTCTGCGAACTCAACATGCGTGCGAATGCCCTGCTTGGGATGCTCGTTTACCAGCATGAGGTAGCTCTCGCCGGCGCGGTCGTAGCGAAGCGCGCGCAGCCACGGCTGCGGCTCGGTGCACGACACGGTCTGCATGCCGGCTGCGCTCAGCGCACCCGCAAGCTCGGAAGTGGCAACAACACGCACACGTGCAAGCTCGCTGGCCTCCACAGGGGCAAAGCCCGCGCGGCTGGCAGCTTCGCCGTCATAGCGCTTGCTCGGTAGCTTATCCAGGGCATATACGCCAACGCCTGCGGCCGCGGCGCGCGCGGCAAAGTCGAGTACGGCCCCGCCGGCATATTCGGCGTCGGGCATCACCAGACAGCGGTACGCCTGGCCGTTCACGCTAAAGCAGCTGCCGTCTGCGGCAAACTCCACGGAGTAGCGCTCGGTATCTTCAAACGCCTCGGCCGGCACGATATCGAAATCGATCTGCGCACGCACAAGCTCGGCGGCGGCATGCTGCATAAATGAGGCCTCGCCCGCCCACTCGGCGTCGGCGTGGTACAGAAGCGCCGCCGGCGTGACGGCTCGTCCACCCGAAAGCAGGCTCGAGGTGCGGTTCATGTAGCTCATGAGCTTGCCAAAGTGCGCAAACTGGGGGTTCTGACCGTGCGCGTAAAAGTGCGGCGGGCAGTCGAAATCGGGGAAGGCGGCCATGCTAAAGGCGTGCGGCACAAACCAGTTGACGCCGCGCACCATAACGTGGTCGGCGATCCACTTCATCTCGCGCAGGCCCTCGTGCCAGCCAAAGGCGCCAAAGACCTCGGCCATGCAGCGGCCCTGCTTTTTGGGGTCGAGATGCGCTGCCGAGGAGCCCAGCTTAGGCAGCACGTAGTTGTAGAACTCCAGGTCCCACACGCCGCGGCCGTAGGAGTGGAGCCCTTGGTCCATGCCGGGGATGAGCTGGTTGATCACGATGTCCACGCCCGCCATGTCCTGGCCGCCCACGGCGCGGAAGTAGTGGCCGGCGCCCACACCCAGGCGCGCGTGGCAGTCCTTGTCCTCGATCACGTGGCCGATATACTGCACGCCGTGCGCGCGGCACCAGTCGCCGAGCTGGTCGCAGAAGCACTCCTTGTAGAGCGTGCTCGCAATGTCCATGTACACGTGGCGCACGTGCGCGCCGGCGTCCTTGCGATCCCACAGGTGCGGGAGCTCGTCCAGGTAGCGCTCGCCCAGCGCCGCGCGCAGGCGGCGCTCGAGCTCGGCCGACCAGGGCAGGGGCGCAGTGGCCTTACCGATGAGTGTGTCGGAAATGCCGTCGGCGCCGGTGACGCCCTTCTCGTTGGCAAAGCCGGGCTCATCGGAGAAAAAGCCCAGGATGGTCTTGCCAAACTCATCGCCCAGATGCGCAAAGTGCGGCTCGTACACGGCGTCGATGAGCTGCGCCACCGAGGCGCGGTCGACCATGTTGATGTAGTCCTCGTTGTAGGAGGTCTTGCCGCTCGTGAACATCACGCACGCCTGCGTAATGCCGGCCGGTGCGTCAAAGACCAAGCGGCAGGGCATGCCGTGCTCGTCCTCAATCACGTGGTGCTCGACCTCGACGGTGCGCCCTGCCTGCATAAACGTAATGCCATAGAAGCGCTCCGTCTTGTCGAACATGTTGGTGAGCACGATGCTCGCCTGCGGCGTGGGGCCCACCACGTCGATGGTGCGGTGGGTGAGAACGACCTTGCGGAGCTCGGGCGCCGCCTCCTTGACGGCGCCGTTGGCGTATCCGGTGGGAAAATGTGCGTCGTCCAAGATCCAGATCTTGATGCCCAACTGCTTGCACGTGTCGATCACAAAGCGCAGGTCGCGCCACCAGCCCTCACCGCAAAAATCGGGATGCGGGCGACTCTCGAGGCAGACCTCGTGGATATCGGCGCCGGCGATCTTCTCCAGATACTCGGCAATGGTCTGTTGGTCCTCGCCCTTCATCCACAAAAACGGGAGCACGTGGTTGTCGTAGGCACCGTTGAGCACCTTCTGGTAGTACGCGGTCATGGATCCTCCTTGCAAGCCGATGGTGGGCAGCGTATGTTGCATGGCTCCATTCTGGCATGCAGACGGCGGCGTGCTAATATCCAAATCACGGCAGAATATGACCGAATCAACGATTGGTGGGGCCATGGAGATCTTGGAGCTCGAGCGCCGGCTGAGCGAGCTGAGCGTCAGCGAGAGGCGATATAGGGACGAGGGTCCCTTTGACTGGTCGATCATGACCGAGCGTGTTGAGGTCGATGGACGGTCGGTGCGAAAGATTGGGCAGATTGGGACGGAATATACTCAGGCTGGGATGCCAGCTGGCCTGATGATCAGGAGAAACTCGCGCTTTAACGCGGTACCCGAGCACGTGCACGACTACGTTGAGATCAGCTATGTGTACCGGGGGCGCTGTCCGCAGACGGTTGCGGGGGAGAAGCTCGTGCTCGAACGCAACGAGGTGCTGCTGCTCGATGCCGCCTGCCCGCATGCGGTGGCGGCGCTCGGCGAGGAAGACATCATGTTGAGTATGACCGTTTCACGCACCTTTTTACAGCGCAGCCTCGAGGCGAGCCTCTCGCGCGAGAGTGCGGTATCGCGGTTTTTGTTTAACGCGCTCAACAGCGAGACCGACCATCGCGGGCACGTGCGCTTTCGCTGCGGGGAGAGCCGGCGCGTGCGGCGCTACATGCAGGAGATGCTCTGCGAACGCTACGAGCCGAGCCTCAACAGCGCCGAGATCGTTCTGCGCCTGTTTCAGCTTCTGTTGGCCGAGCTCATGGATTGCTACGAGCACGAGCTCGTGCGCGGCGCGGCGGCGGGGCGCGATGAGTCGGGGCGCGCGGCCTCGCTCGTGGCAGGGATGCTCGGCTACATCGAGCGCTCGTTTGCCGCCTGCTCGCTCGAGGAGATGGCGGCACGCTTTCATGTGAGCCCTAACTACGCGTCGGCGCTGCTCAAGCAGCATGTGGGAAAGACCTACCGACAGCTGGTCCAGGAGCGCAGGCTCGTGCGTGCCGCGGAGCTCTTGCGCGCGGGTGCCACGGCCGAGGCAGCGGCGCGTGCCGTTGGCTATGAGAACATGAGCTTTTTCTATCGCAAGTTCCGCACCGCCTACGGCTGCACGCCGGCAATATACCGTGGATGAGCAAGGCGGGGCGGGCTTTTAGCTATCGATATGCCACATCTAAATAGGTCGTTTCGTTTCATCCACCCGGGTTGGAGGGTGGCCGTCAGGTCGATTTTTGCCTCGTCTAGGCCTCGGTATCAAAAAGTGTCAGCCGGCGGACGCGCTGGGGCGAAAAGAAGTGTCCAATGCAGCGTCTCCGCGCCTTGGGCGCCCAAGTGCGCGCGATACTCGGTTCAGTACATAAAACCCGTTGCGAGGAGGCGCATATGGGATTTCCCGAGGGATTCTTTTGGGGCGGCGCCACGGCCGCAAACCAGTTTGAGGGCGCATGGAACGTTGACGGCCGCGGCCCCAGCGTAGACGACCACTTCCTGGGCGGCAGCTACAAGGAGCCGCGTCAGATTACGATTGACATCGACCCCAACCGCTTCTACCCCAATCACGACGGTATCGACTTCTACCATCACTACGAGGAAGACATCGCGCTGTTTGCCGAGATGGGCTTCAAGATGTTCCGCATGTCCATTTCCTGGAGCCGCATCTTCCCCAACGGTGACGATGCCGAGCCCAACGAGGCCGGCCTTGCCTTCTACGACCGCGTCTTCGACTGCCTGCGTGCACACAACATCGAGCCGCTTGTTACGCTTAGCCACTACGAGATGCCCTATGCCCTGGTCGAGAAGTACAACGGTTGGGAGAGCCGCGAGCTTATCGGCTTCTTTGAGCGCTATGCCCAGACCGTGCTCGAGCGCTATCACGACAAGGTGACCTACTGGCTCACCTTCAACGAGATCAACTGTGGCACCCTGGACCTGGGCAATCTCTTTGAGACCAGCATGATTCGCGGCTACGAGGGCCCGGCCTCCGGCGCCCACACCACCCCGCAGCAGCGCTTCCAGGCCCTCCACCACCAGTTTGTGGCGAGCGGCCGCGCCATCCGCTATGCGCACGAGCACTTCCCCAAGCTCAAGATGGGCAACATGGACTGCTTTATCCTGTCCTACGCCGCCACGTGCGACCCGGCCGACGTCCTTGCCACCCAGCAGGAGATGAACACCATGAACTGGTACTGCTCCGACGTGCAGGTGCGCGGCAAGTACCCGTTCTATGCCAAGCGCTTCTGGGCTGAGAATGGCATCGAGCTTGATATCGCCGACGGCGACCTGCAGGACATCGCCGACGGCAAGGTCGACTTCTATACCTTTAGCTACTACATGTCGGGCACCGTGGGCACCCATAAGGACCACGAGATGACAGAGGGCAACATGGCCTTTGGTGGCAAGAACCCTTACCTCGAGAGCACCGACTGGGGTTGGCAGATTGACCCGACGGGCCTGCGTATCGCCCTCAACGAGATCTACGCCCGCTACGAGATTCCGCTGATGGTGGTCGAGAACGGCATGGGTGCCTACGACGAGGTGGAGGAAGACGGCTCCATCCACGACCCGTACCGCATTGCCTACCTCCAGAGCCATATCAAGGCCATGGGCGAGGCCATCGAGGACGGCGTCGACCTGATTGCCTATACCTGGTGGGGTCCCATCGACCTGGTCTCGGCCGGTACCGGCGAGATGCGCAAGCGCTACGGCTTTATCCACGTCGATAAGTACGATGACGGCACCGGCACTTACGAGCGCCGCCGCAAGGACAGCTTCTTCGCCTACCAGAAGATCATCAAGTCCAACGGTGCCGAGGGCCTGGCTTAATCGACAAGATGAGTGCCACCGGGGAAAAGCCTTGGGATGGGCTCGTGATTCGAGTCCCCACCTTAGCATTTGAACCATTTGGCACTATAATCACCATAGGCATGCGCATAACGTTGCGCTTAATCAAGAGGAGAAAACGTATGGGTCTGTTTGACATGTTCAAGAAGAAGGCTGAGCCCGCGGCCGCCGCTGCTCCGGCCTCCATCTCTGCTTCTGCCGGCGCCGACGTGCTGTGCTCGCCCGTCAAGGGCAAGGTCATCAAGATGGCCGACGTGCCCGATCCCGTCTTTGGTGGCGAGGTTCTGGGCAAGGGCTGCGCCGTGTGGCCCGAGGACGATCTGGTCTACGCTCCCTGCGACGGCAAGGTGACCGTCACCATGGGTCACGCCGTGGGCCTGCAGTCCGATAGCGGCATCGAGGTTCTGGTGCACGTTGGCGTCGATACCGTCAACATGAACGGCGACGGCTTCGAGGGCTTCGTCAAGGCCGACGATGTCGTTAAGGCTGGCCAGCCCATGCTCAAGATCGACCGCGCCAAGATCGCCGCTGCCGGCTACAAGGACTGCGTCGTCGTGGCCGTGTCCAACACCGCCGAGTTCGCCGACGTCGAACTCGCCGTCGAGGCCGACTCCGCTGTCGCCGCCGGTGACGCCATCGTTAAGGTCGTCCGCAAGTAAACTGCGGCATCCAAAGGATGTGCAAAGGTGGTCGGGTTATCCGGCCGCCCTTTTTTATTACAATGCGGCGGAACGTTTTATTGCGCGTTGGGCGGACCGGTAAACCGTTCGGACGTTAAATCGAGCCGACTGCGCCTTTGCTTTGCCGGGGGTGTTCGTTAGCGGCTAGTATGGCCTTATTGTTACGACGTGCACCGCGTCGGGAAGCGCGGTGCCGCTTGTTGGGAGGAATGTCATGAAGAAGAAGCTGCTGCTTGCGCCCCTGATGGCTGTTCTGGTCGCGTGCGTGGTTGTGCTTTCCGGCTGCGGAGGTCCTTCGGTTGAGGAACTCATTACCGAGGATCTTTCGACGCAGTTTGACGAGGTCAAGAACGGCGGCGACGACTTCCTCGCCGGCCTGGAAGAGGCCTCGGGCGACGAGTTTGAGCAGCTGGGCATCGATCCCAAGGAGTACGCCAAGAGCTATCTCGAGGGCTTTGACTACAAGATCGGCGACGTGACGGTCGACGAGGACAAGGGTACCGCAACTGCCGAGGTCACCATTACCTGCAAGTCCATGAACCAGATCGTTGAGGATTTTGCCACCCAGTACCAGGAGAAGGTCGCCGCGCTCGATTCGATGCCTTCCGATGACGAGCTGTACAAGATGGCCGGTCAGGTTATGGTCGATGTGACCAAGGCTGCTAAGACCAAGGACACCAAGGTCACCTTCAAGTATTCCTGCAATGACGACGGCGAGTGGTCTGCCGACGATTCCGCAACCAACGAGATGATGAATGCCATGATGAGCTAGGGGAGTTACGGCGTTTTACCAAACGCCGTAACTGTTCGACGCTGCGCGGGCACCAGAGCGACAACTTGTCATTCAAAGAGGACGGCATGACCAGAAGGTCTATGCCGTCCTCTTTTCATGCCAATTTGTTCGCTCTGGTGCCCGCTCGCTGCCCGTCCTCTACCTGCGGCGTTGCCATGGTAGTCATTGAGGCGGCACTTGGGGACGTTCCTTTTCTGCCGGCAGTTGGGGACACTCCTTGTATCAACGCCGCATCAAATGCTCGGGAAAATGCGACTCGGTTTTTGGCCGAATTCCGGGTCGCGGTTTCCGGATGGGGTGGGTTGCGGAAACCGCGACCCGGAATATTGCTCTGAAACGGGATGCGGTTTCCCCGACGCGCCTCAAACGGAAAGCGCATCCCATTTCGGAGCTCCAAAACGGGATGCGTTTTCCGCGCGGCAGAATCACCGCAGCCGCGTTGAGCGGCAGCCCCGCTACTCGCCCAGCACCAGCGCCGCGAGCTCTGCCTGGGTGTCCACCACGTAGTCGGCGCCGGCGGCCTCCAGCTCTGCGCGCCCGCGGAAACCCCAGGTAACGCCCGCGCTCTTAAGGCCGACGTTGTGGCCGGTCAGAACATCGACATTGGAATCGCCCACATAGAGCGTGGTCGCCGGATTGGCGCCCAGCGCTTCCATCACATGCAGCGTCACGGGAGCCTCGGGCTTGGGCGGAAACGCATCGACACGGCCCTGCACCAGCGCAAAGCGCTCGGACCCAAAGTATTTCTCGATAAGCGGAGCTGCTGAGACGTGGTCCTTGTTGGTGAGCACGGCAAGCTGCACGCCCGCGGCGCGCAGACGGTCGAGCATCTCAATCGTGCCGGTGTAGGGTGAGGTGTGGTCCTCCTTGTGCTCGCCGTAATAGGCCCTAAACTCGGCAAGCGTCTGCTCAAACATACGGCCGTCGCCCGCGTACTCGGCGGGCATAAAGCGCTCGACCAGCTTAAGCATGCCGTTTCCCACCTTGTAGCGGTACTCGTCCACGGCAAACGTGGGCCAGCCGTGCATCTCGCAGGTGTGGTTGCCGGCGGCCGCCAGGTCTTCGAGCGTGTTGAGGATGGTGCCGTCTAAATCAAAAATCACATGGGAAAAAGCTGCTGCCATGAAAGCTCCCGTCATTGGGTTTAAAACGCACCCCATAATACTGGGCTTCCGCGTCGGGCGTGCTCGGAATCTGAACATCTCCAGGGATATCAAGCCACATCGCGCCAGCCGTGCAATTCCGCCCTAGCAAATTCTCGGCAGCTGCTCTCCCACGAGCATGTCGAGGATGCGGGTCGATCCCCAGCCGGTGCGTACGCGCACGGCGGGGCGGGCGTCCTCGGCAAGCGGCAGCACGCGACCGATGATGGCGGCGCTCTCGCCGTAGCGGGCGGCGCGCATGGCCGCCAGCGCGGCATCGGCCTGCTCGGCCGGCACCACGGCGACCATCTTGCCCTCGTTTGCCACCTGCAGCACATCGTAGCCGAGCATCTCACATGCCGCCTGCACGTCGGGACGCACGGGCACGGCATCCTCGTCGACCTCCATGGCAACGCCGCTGGCCTGGGCAAACTCATTGAGCGTGGACGCCAGGCCGCCGCGCGTGGGGTCGCGGAAGCAGCGTGTTTCGGGTGCTGCGGCAAGCACATCGGCAATCAGGTGGTTGAGCGGCGCGGCATCGCTTTCGATGGTGCTCGAAAACGCCAAGCCCTCGCGTTGGCTCATGATGGCGATACCGTGGTCGCCCAGCGTACCCGATACCAGAATGACATCGCCGGGCTGGCAGTTGGCGCCGCTGAGCGCTACGCCCACGGGCACTTCGCCCACGCCGGCGGTATTGATGTAGACGCCGTCGGCCCCGCCGCGCTCGACCACTTTGGTGTCGCCGGTGATGATCGCCACGCCCGCCTCGTGCGCCGTCTCGGCCATCGTTTGCACAATCTGGCGGAGCTTATCCATGGGATAGCCCTCTTCGAGGATAAAGCCGCACGATAGGTAGCGTACGTTGGCGCCCGAGGTCGCGACGTCGTTGACGGTTCCGCATACAGCGAGGCGGCCGATGTTGCCCCCGGGGAAGAACTGCGGCGAGACTACAAAGCTGTCGGTCGACATGGCGATGCGCCCGCTCGTGGGCAGCGCGGCGACGCCGGCATCGTTGCCCTCGAGCAGCTCGGGCGACCCAAAGGCATCCAAAAAGACCTCATCGATGATGCGTTTCATCATCTGACCGCCAGAGCCGTGGCCCAACAGGACAGTGCTATCGGTGGCAGTACGGGACATATCGAAAACTCCAATCGAGGACGGAATTATATGGGTGAGGTGCAGCGTCGACCGGCCCGCCGTTCGTTAGAGCGGCGGAACCCATTAGCCTCGGTAGCGGAAATATGCTGCACAGCTGCCCTCGGAACTCACCATGCAGGGGCCGATGGGATGCTCGGGTGTACAAGCTTGGCCGAACAGAGGGCAGTCGCTCGGCGTAATGGCCCCGCGCAGCACGTCGCCGCAGCGGCACCCACGCGGCTCGACCGTCGTCTCAACGGGCACGTCAAAGCGAGTGCGGGCATCAAAGCGCGAGAACTCGGGGCGGATGGAAAGGCCCGAGTTGGCAATCGGCCCCAGCCCGCGCCATGTGGTGTCGCACGGCTCAAACACCTGCTCGACCAGCTGGCGCGCCACGGGGTTGCCGTTCGCATTGACACCGCGGCGGTAGGCGTTGTCGATCGCCGGCCTGCTCTCGACAACCATCTGGACCAGCATGCAGATGCCCTGCAGGATATCGACCGGCTCAAATCCCGTGACCACGCCCGGGGTATTGAACTCGTCGACCAAAAAGCTAAAGGGCGCCAGGCCCGTGATGGTGGCGACGTGCCCCGGCAGGATAAAGCCGTCGATAGTGGTCTCGGGATCGTTGGCGATGGCGCGCAGCGCCGGCGGCGTGGTCTTGTGGGCGCAATAGACCGAAAAGTTCAAAAGTCCGCGCGCGTCTGCCTCCAAAATGGCGCCGGCGATGGTGGGCGTTGTGGTCTCAAAACCCACGCCCATAAAGATGACCGGGCGGTCGGGGTTCTGTTCGGCGATATCGAGTGCATCGAGCGGGGAGTACACAATGCGAATATCGCGCCCCGCCGCCTTTTGCGCGGCGAGCGAGGTAGACGACCCGGGCACGCGCATCATGTCGCCAAAGGTGGTGATGATGGCGCCGTCCATCTTGGCGAGCGCGATTGCATGGTCGATATCGCGGTTGGCGGTAACACAGACGGGGCAACCCGGACCGCTCAGCAGTTTGAGCCCGGCAGGCATAATGGAGCGAAAGCCATAGCGACCGATGCTCACGGTGTGCGTGCCGCAGACTTCCATAAGGTTGATGGCGCGGTCGCCGACAAGCTCATGAATACGATCGATGAGCTCGCGAGCCAGCTTGGGGTCGCGAAATGCCGAAAAGTCGATACCGGAGCGCGCCGGCTGTCCGGCCGCCACTAGTATGCCTCGGCCGGATTGCTGGCCAGTTGGTCTTCTTCGGCCAGTTCGGTCATGGCATTAACGAGCTCGAGCGTTTCTTGCGCTTCCTGCTCGTCGACGATTTGGATGCCAAAGCCGGCGTGTACGAGAATATAGTCGCCTACCTGCGCCGTCGGCACGAGACGCAGCGAAACGGGGCGCTCGATGCCCATCATGTCGACGGTCGCCTTAAGGTCGTCGTCGCGTTTGACCACTTTACCGGGAACGGCAAGGCACATAATGTTCCCCTTTTATACGTTTTGCGCTGGATAGGCGCCTAATTACCCATCAGTTGATGGTAGCGCTCGCGGGAGTCACGAGCAAACGCGTTACACCTGTGAGACGGCGGCGCGCAGGCTGGCAAAACAGCCTATCGCGATGCCGTCTGCGCGAGGCGAGCGCGAGCGATGGCGGCCTGACCGTAGGCGATGCAGCCGTCGTTGACGGGCACGGCGTGGGAGACCAAGACGGCAAGACTGGCGTCTTTGAGTTCGTGGGTAAGGAGCCGAAGCAAAAGTCGGTTCATGAACACGCCGCCCGAGAGCACGACGGTGTCGAGGCCTTCACGGGCGCAGATCTCGTTTGCGATGTGGGCCGACGCGCGTGCGATGGTGACATGGAAGTCGAGCGCGAGCTTGCCGGCGGGCACGCCGGTCCTGATTCCCTCCAAAAGCGCCTCAAAAAGCGGTCTGGAGTTCAGAACATGGCAGTCGTCCGGACGGGATGATTCGGTTACGGAAAAGCTGGCCATATTGCCGGTGGGGCGGGCACTTTCACTGCTGAACGCGCGCCAGGCGGCGGCTTCGAGTTCTATGGCGGGTTCGCCCTCGTAGGTTGCCTTGTCGCAGATGCCCAGAATTGCTGCCGCGGCATCAAAGAGACGTCCCATGCTGCTGGTACGCGGGCTGTTGATGCCGCGCTCGATCATGGTGGCTGTCACGCTACGCGTTTGCTCGTCGAGGCTGTCCAAAAGCCGAGCGGCGCCTGGGTGCTCGAGCAGGCCGAGTTCGCTGAGCAGGGCAAAGGCGTTGCGTCGAGCGTTGCGTACGGAGGCCGCCCCGCCGGGGAGCGCCCAGGTGAGCAAATGCGCGGCGCGCTCAAAGCCGTCAAGGCTGGCAACAAGAAACTCGCCGCCCCAAATGGTCCCATCGGTGCCGGCGCCGGTGCCGTCAAAGGCGATGCCAAGGACACGCGCGTCGGTTGTAAGCTGGCCCGCGGCGATGGCCTCGGCCATTACGCTCGCGATATGCGCATGATGGTGCTGCACCTCGACGAGCGGCAGATTGTGCTCCCGTGCCTGCTCGCGCGCCCACTGGCTCGATAGATAGCTGGGGTGCAAATCGCAGGCCAAGGCGGCGGGCGCCAAGTCAAAGAGATCTTCCAAGCGCGTGCGCGCGGCGTTCCAGGCATCGAAGGTCTCGCCGTTTTCAACATCGCCGATATGCTGCGACACAAAACAGGTTGCCTCGCCGTTCGTCCCTTCACGCGTGAGCGCAATCGTGGCCTTTTGTTGTGGCCCGCAGGCGAGCACGCAGGACGGAGCGCCGTCGAGCGCCGGCAACGGCAGCGGCTGGGGTGCATATCCGCGAGCGCGGCGCACGGGCATAACGGCGCCGTCGACCACGCGCACCACGGAGTCGTCGTAGCGCGAGAGAATCGCGCGGTCGTTGCCGAGCAGCGCGTCGGCAATGCCGGTGGCAACGAGGCGCTCCCAGGCAAGATCGTCATCGGTCTCGATGGGCTCTTCGCTCAGGTTTCCGCTGGTCATGACGAGCGCGTGCTTACCGCGGGCTTCTGCCGCGGCAAGCAACAGATGCTGAAGCGGGGTGTAGGGGAGCATAACACCGAGCTCTGGAAGGTCGTGCGCGACGGACGGCGCGAGCGCGAGGGCGTCGGGGGAGCCGCCGCTCTCGCAAGCAGCACGTCGGCGCAGCAGCACAATGGGGCGAATGCTGCCGGTCAGCAAGCCGCGTGCAACGTCGTTGACATGGCACAGGCGTTCAGCGTCGGCAAGGTCGCGTACCATAACGGCAAGCGGTTTGTTGCTGCGGCGTTTGCGGCGGCGAAGCTCGGCTACCGCCTGCTCGTTGGAAGCGTCGCATGCCAAGTGAAATCCGCCCAGACCCTTGATGGCGACGATACCGCCACCGGCCAGCAGCTCAACACAGCGGTCGATAATGGCGTCGCTGGTCTCGCGCGTGGTGCCGACGGCCGGCAACGCGGCGGCTTCGCCCGGCTCACCGCCCACGCTCGCTTCGCGCCACGTGATATGCGGCCCGCAATCAAAGCAGGCATCGGGCTGCGCGTGAAAACGCCGGTCGAGTGGGTCGGCATACTCCGCGGCACACTCAGGACACATGGGAAAACAATTCATCGACGTGGCCGCTCGGTCATAAGGCAGCGACCGGATGATGGTAAAGCGCGGTCCGCAGTTGGTACAGTTGATAAAAGGGTAGTGATAGCGCCGATCGGCGGGGTCGAACAACTCGCGCAGACAATCATCGCAGGTGGCGATATCGGGTGAGACGAGCGTCGTGTGCGCGGTCTGGTCCTGCGATGCTACGATGCGAAAACCCTGTTCATTGGCGGTATCCCAACCGTGGGCTGCCAGGTCCACAACCTCGACATACTCTACGCGGGCTGCCGCAGGCGCATGCGCAGAAAGCGCGGCAACAAAAGCATCGAGCGCATCGGCCGGAGCGTGCGCCTCGATATGCACGCCGTCGCCCGCGTTGAGCACCCATCCGCAAATGCCATGCGCCATGGCCTCGCGATACACAAACGGCCGCATGCCAACGCCCTGCACAATGCCCGTCACATGAATATGCACATGTCGCATGCGACACCCCTCATCAAAACCGACCAAATAGGGACAGGTGCGCTACAGCCCCAGGCTCTGCTTGGTGGCGGCGCACGTGAGCTCGCCGTGCTTAACGCCGCGCAGGCCCAGCAGGCGGTCGGCTAGTTCGTAGACGCGCTCGCCGCGACCCTTGAGCGCCAGAATCTCCAAGCAGTTGTGGTGATCCAGATGCACGTGCATGGTCGATACGATCTCGTCGGTGTAGTCGTGCTGCACTTCGTCCAGACGGCGCGTCAGGTCGCCGGTATGGTGGTCGTAGATCATGGTGAGCGACCCGATAACATGCTCATCGGGCGTGCGCATCTGCTCCTTGGCGATCGAGGCGCGAATCAGGTCGCGCACGGCCTCGGAGCGGTTGGCCACGTCGCCGCGGCGCGCGATCTGTTCGTCAAAACGGCGCAGCAGGTCGTCCGGTGCGGTAACCGAAAAGCGGACCAGCTCGGAGCCGGAGCCACTACAGTGGCAGCCTGCGTCACCGTCCGCCCCGTGCGGATGCTCGTGCTCGTACCCGCAGCCGTGCTCGTGTTCGGCCACGTTACACCAGCTTCACGGAGCCGACGGAGTTGTGGTCGGCCTCGATGGCCTCTTCGTAGCCCTCGAGTGCGTCGTGGGCCTCGTGCAGCGCGGCCATGGCTGCCTCGAGCTTGGCGCCGATGCGCTCCATGTCAAAATTCTCGGTCGCATGCAGCAACTGATGGCTCCACTCGTGAGCGAGCTCGATGGTGTCGTCGACCTGCTTGACGCTCATGGCAAGCTGGCTCATGTTCATTCCAACATCATGCATGGGAAATCTCCTTGTGTGGACGGTAATCCAGTGGTTCAGATTTTACTACGCCCGCTCTGCACGCCGCTGCATAAGAAAAGGCTCTGTTAGACCAAGTTTGACATAAAAACGATGTCACCGCGAGGCGGTA
>DXZQ01000034.1 GCA_019419585.1 Collinsella sp.
CCCGTGGGTTATACCCTAAGAGCAAACCACCCTTTTTAAGGGTGGTTCTGATTTGCATGATGGGTTTGGATCGCCGGGTAAGGCTGCCGAGCGGCTGGCTGTGGCGACCTACTCACTCAAGGGGCGCAATGACGCTTCCTCAAAATGGAAGGATCGCAAGCCGTCTTCTGTTTCGATGCACGCACGACCAAAGCCATCGACCGTTTTAAAGATGCCTCGCGCCAGCTCGTCACCGGCAGGGGAGCGGGCGATAACGTGCTTTCCAATCCAATTGAGGTGAGCGACATATTCGCCGTGGACGGGCGCGAGCGGTCCGGTGTTTTCTTCCATGGCGTTGAGGCGTTCTGCCCAGGCATCTATAGCGTCTATAACTGCGTGATAGACCTCATCGAGGAGCATGTCGACAGCTGGAACGTTCTCGTTAAGGTCCGAGAGACCGATTGCCGGCAGGCCGCCATCGGGCACCTCTTGGGGCGCATAGTTCACATTGACACCAATGCCACAGACGGCGAAAGGTTTGCCTTCGTTATCGCGTGCGGCCTCGACCAGAATGCCGCCGAGTTTGCGTCCACGCGCGACCAGGTCGTTGGGCCATTTGAGGCCAATCTCGTTTGCAAGACCCTGTTTTTCGAGCGCCTCGAGCACCGCTAGGCCGCTGACGGCAGCAAGACCAGAGTACTTCGCAGGATTAACGCATGGACGCAGGACAATCGAAAGCAATAGGTTGCCGGCGGTTGAATCCCACTTGTGGCCGCGCCGGCCGCGTCCTGCTGTTTGAGCCCGGGCGGCAAGTCCTGTGCCGTGCGGTGCTCCCTGTTTTCCTGCTTCGAGCAGGTCATCGTTGGTCGATCCGGTTACGTCGACTATCGTTAATTTGGTATCCATAACGGTTGCTACCTCCTAAGTTAATAAGGCAATCGCGTAATGGTGTCGAGAGATTGACACAATGTGAAGCCTTTGTCGCATTTGGACAATTTAATGTTAACACGTCAACAACGACTAAAATGCGCTATCCTCTCTTGGTCGATGTAAACACGTCAACAACTCAAAGGAGGCTAGTGATGGGTTTCACGATTCTTGGAACAGGCTCGGCGCTTCCTGAGCGCAGTGTTTCCAATAACGAGCTGTCCGAGTTCCTCGATACCTCGGATGAGTGGATTTTTACCCGCACAGGTATCAAGAGCCGCCACGTCTGCACCACCGAGTCACTTGACGACCTTGCCGTAGCGGCGAGTGAGCGGGCACTCCAGGTGTCCGGAATCGACGCGAGCCAGCTGGATCTGATCGTCTGCTCGACGACAACGGGTGACCACCTTGTTCCCGCTGAGGCGTGTGCCGTTGCTGAGCGGCTAGGCGCGACGTGCCCTGCCTTCGATGTCTCGGCGGCCTGCGCCGGCTTCGTATTTGCGCTCGATGTCGCCGAGGGCTATATCGCCCGCGGCCGTGCCGAGCGCGTGCTTATCGTTGCTGCCGAGCAGATGACGCGCGCGCTCGACTGGACCGACCGCGCCACCTGCGTGCTCTTTGGCGATGGGGCAGGCGCCGCAGTGATTGGGGCTGGGGGAGACAGCCCCCTTGCCGTTGAGCTTTCGACGGCGCCCGACGTCGAGACGTTGCACGTTCCCGGTCTGGTCGGCACCTCGCCGTTTAAGGCTTCCGCAGATAGCGAGAGCGTGCTGTCCATGAATGGCCGCCGCGTCTTCAAGTTTGGCGTCAATGCCATCTGCGACACGGTCCAGAAGCTTGCGAGCGATGCGGGCATTTCGGTCGAAGACATCGACCATTTTGTATTCCATCAGGCTAACGAACGAATCCTGAGTCAGGCGGTCAAGCGCCTCGGCGTTCCAGACGAGCGCGTGGTTCGAACGCTGCGCGAGACCGGCAACATTTCGAGCGCCTGCATTCCCTTTGCGCTTGACCGGCTGGCAAACGCCGGTGCACTTCACACGGGCGACACCATCGCCTTGGTTGGATTTGGCGCCGGTCTGGATATAGGTGGCTATCTGCTTCGTTGGAAGTAGTCGCACATAGGAAATAAAAACGCCCTAGGGCACAACCAAAGGAGAACTACCATGGCAGATCAGAAGACCTTCGAGCGCGTTTGCGACGTTATCCGCGAGACCGCCGGCCTTGACGACGTTGAGATGAAGCCCGAGTCCACGCTCGAGGAGATTGGCCTCGACAGCCTGGGCACCGTCGAGATTCTCGTCGCCGTCGAGGACGAGTTTGGCATCCAGC
The DNA here is from genome assembly GCA_019419585.1 of Collinsella sp. Taxonomy (GTDB): domain Bacteria; phylum Actinomycetota; class Coriobacteriia; order Coriobacteriales; family Coriobacteriaceae; genus Collinsella. The sequence goes on from DXZQ01000034.1 coordinate 2,239, forward strand.
TCGATACCGAGGAGAACCCCAAGACGGTCGGCGAGTTCGCCGATACGGTTGAGGCGGCATTGGAGAAGTAGAGATGCTCAAGACTCCTCTCTGCGATCTGCTCGGCATCGAGAAGCCCGTGTTCCAGGGCGGTATGGCCTGGATTGCCGATGCGTCGCTGGCATCGGCCGTATCCGAGGCAGGCGGCTTAGGGATTATCGCGGCCATGAACGCCGACGCCAACTGGCTGCGCGACCAGATTCACGAGCTGCGCGCCAGGACGGATAAGCCCTTTGGCGTCAACGTCATGCTCATGAGCCCGTTTGCCGACGAGGTCGCGCAGGTCGTGATTGACGAGCGAGTACCGGTCGTCGTGACGGGCGCCGGCAATCCCGCCAAGTACATGAAGGCGTGGAACGAGGCGGGCATCAAGGTCATCCCGGTCGTTGCCTCGGTGGCGCTGGCGCGCCTCGTGGCGCGTCGTGGAGCCACGGCGGTTGTTGCCGAGGGCACCGAATCGGGCGGCCATATTGGCGAGACCTCGACGATGGCACTGGTGCCGCAGGTCGTCGATGCGGTCGACATTCCCGTCGTGGCCGCTGGCGGTATCGCGGATGGCCGCGGGGTGGCGGCCGCCTTTATGCTTGGCGCCGCTGGCGTCCAAGTGGGCACGCGTTTTCTCGTTGCCGATGAGTGTACCGTCTCCGAGCAATACAAAGAGCTGGTGCTCAAGGCGGGAGACACCTCGACGCGTGCGACCGGTCGCTCGACGGGACATCCGGTGCGCGCCCTCAAGAGCCCCTTCACCAACGCCTATGCCAAGAGCGAGGGTTCCGGTGCGAGTGCCGAGGAGCTCGGTGCTATGGGAACCGGTGCGCTGCGTAAGGCCGCCAAGGACGGCAACTACGAAGAGGGTTCGTTTTTGTGTGGACAGATTGCCGGCATGGTCAACGAGCGCCAGAGCGCACGTGAAATCGTTGACGACCTGGTCGATGGTGCCGAGCGCGTCCTGAAGGGTGCGTCCGCATGGGTAGCGTAGCGTTTCTGTTTGCCGGCCAGGGTGCCCAGCATCCTGCGATGGGCGTCGACCTCATCGAAGCATCGCCGGCGGCTGCTGAGGTGTTTGCAATCGCCGATGAGGTGCGCCCGGGGACCAGTGAGCAGTGCCGGAGCGCCTCCAAGGAGGAGCTGTCGCAGACCGTGAACACGCAGCCCTGCGTGTTCGTTCATGACCTGGCAGCGGCTGCCGCCCTGCGTGAGCGCAGCGTGGTGCCTGCCGCCTGTGCGGGATTTTCGCTGGGCGAGGTCGCCGCGCTCACCTTTGCGGGGGCGTTCGATACGCGAGCGGGCTTTGAGCTCGTGTGCGAGCGCGCGGCGCTGATGGCCGCGGCTGCCGAGCGCCATCCGGGCGGCATGCGCGCCGTCATCAAGCTCGATGCGGTGCAAGTCGAGGGCCTGGCAAAACAGGCCGGCGAGGACTGCTGGCCAGTCAACTACAACAGTCCGCAGCAGACGGTTGTGGCCGGAGCGCCCGAGGCGCTGCAGGAGCTCGACGTCCTAGTAAAAGAGGCCGGCGGCCGCGCTATGAAAGTCGCGGTGTCGGGTGCATTTCATAGCCCCTATATGGCAGAGGCGACTGAGGGGCTGGCGACGTATATCCAAGACGGCCACGCGCCGTCTCCGTTGCTAATTCCGGTCATGTCAAACATGACGGCGGCGCCCTATCCGACGGACCCGCGAGCGGCATCGGATGTCTTGGCCAACCAGGTGAGCCATGCCGTGCACTGGGTCGACACGCTGCACGCTCTGCAGGATCAGGGCATCGATACGTTTATTGAGGTCGGACCTGGCAAAACGCTGTCGGGCCTGGTCAAGCGTACGCTGAGCGACGTTCGCGTGTATTCGTGCGAAACGGCCGAGCAGGTCGCAGCTATTGCCGACGAGCTCGCATAGTCCATAGGGCTGTAACCCGAAAGGAATGACATGGGCAATTTGAACAACGGCACGCTCGAGCGCAACGACTCACGTCGCGTGGCACTGGTCACGGGCGGCTCGCGTGGTATCGGCCGCGCCTGCGCTGTCGGTCTGGCGGAGGACGGCTTTGATATCGCCGTCGTCTATGCCGGCAGCGTCGATGCGGCGCGCGAGACGTGCGAAGCCTGCGAGGCGGCTGGCGCCGCGGCATGCGCGTATCAATGCGACGTGGCCGACCCCGCTGCCGTCAACGCGTGCGTGGAAGCGGTCCTCAACGACTTTGGCTCCATTTGGGCGCTCGTCAACAACGCCGGCATCACGCGCGACGGCCTGCTCATGCGTATGGGCGACGATGCCTTCGACCGTGTGCTCGATGTCAATCTTAAAGGAACGTTTAACACGACGCGCGCGCTCACCAAGACCTTTATGCGCCAGCGTGGCGGTTGCGTCATCAACATGAGCTCGGTCGTGGGCCTGATGGGCAATGCCGGGCAAGCCAACTACGCTGCCTCCAAGGCAGGCGTCATCGGCCTGACCAAGGCGGTGGCGCGCGAGCTTGCGCCCCGCGGCGTACGAGTCAATGCGGTCGCCCCCGGGTTTGTCGAGACGGATATGACGGCAAAGCTCTCGGAGAAGGTTCGCGCGGCAGCCGAGGAGCAGATTCCCCTAAAGCGCATGGCGCGCCCCGAGGAAGTGGCCGGCGTGGTGCGCTTTTTGGCGAGCGATGCGGCTGCCTACATTACGGGCGAGGTCGTACGCGTCGACGGCGGAATGGCGATGTAGAAACCAGGGCCGAAGAACGGCTTGGATGAGGAGACCATGATGGAACAGAGAGTTGCAATCACCGGCATCGGTGCCGTATCGCCGCTCGGCAACACGGCGCTTGCCACCTGGGCGGCCATGTGCGCCGGCACGTGCGGCATCGGCCCGATCACGCACTTCGATACCGATGCGTTTGCCGTCAAGGTGGCGGCCGAGGTCAAGGGCTTTGACGGCAACGAGTACTTTGGCAAGCGTGATGCAAAGCATCTGGACCCCTGCGTTCAGTTTGCGATGGCGGCTTCGGACGAGGCCATGCACGATGCGGGCTTTGATGTCGAAGGCGCCATCGATCGAGAGCGCCTGGGCGTCTACGTGGGCTCGGGTGTGGGCGGCATGCAGACACTCGTCGACAACGTCCACACGATCGCCGATCGGGGGCCTCGTCGCGCATCGCCTTACATGATCGCGATGATGATTCCCAACATGGCTTCGGGCAACATCGCGATTCGCCATAAGGCAAAGGGCCCGACCCTGCCCGTGGTGACCGCGTGCGCAACCTCGGCCCATGCGGTGGGCGAGGCGTTCCGCGCCATCAAGCACGGCTATGCCGATGCGATTCTCGCCGGCGGTGCCGAGGCCGCAATTATCCCCGATGCCGTTGCGGGCTTTACGTCCTGCCGCGCATTGACCACCAACCCTGATCCCGCGACGGCTTGCCGCCCGTTCGATGCAGACCGCGATGGCTTTGTGATGGGCGAGGGCGCCTGCGTGCTGGTACTCGAGAGCATGGAGCATGCGCAGGCGCGCGGTGCGCACATTTACGCCGAGGTCGTGGGCTACGGCAACACCGATGATGCCTATCACATCACGAGCCCCGATCCCGAGGCTGCTGGCATTGCCCGCGCGATATCGCTGGCGGTGACCGAGGGCGACGTCAAGCCTTCCGAGGGTCTCTACATCAATGCCCACGGCACATCGACCAAGCTCAACGATTCGTCCGAGACGGCGGGCATTAAGCGTGCGCTCGGCGAGGACGCGGCGCGCGCCGCGCACGTTTCGTCGACTAAGTCGATGACCGGTCACATGATCGGTGCCACGGGTGCCATCGAGGTCATGGCCTGCGCCATGGCGCTCGAACAGGGCGTGGTGCCGCCGACCATTAACTACCACACGCCCGATCCCGCCTGCGATCTTGACTACACGCCCAATCGCGCGGTTCGCGCCGACCTTACCTGGGCGCTTTCGACCAACCTGGGCTTTGGCGGGCACAACGCCGCCATCGCGCTGCGTAGATATACGAGGAGCTAGAGCATGGATTCCAAAAGACTTGCCGAGATAGCCGATGTTATGGAGGACCGCGGCCTCACGCGCGTACGCGTTGAGGAGCCCGATGGCACCGCGGTCGAACTCGAGCGCGCGAGCGCCGCGCAGCCGGTTGCCGTGCCCATGCCTATGCCGGGTGCCGTGACTGCTCCGGCGGTGGCTCCTGTCGCCATGCCTGCCGCCGCACCGGAGCCCGCCGCGCAAGCGCCTGCCGCCGCACCGGAGCCTAAGGGCACCGAGGTGACCGCTCCCATGGTCGGCGTTTTCTATGCTGCCCCGGCGCCGGGCGACGAGCCGTTTGTGCACGTGGGCTCCAAGGTCAAGGCCGGTGAGACCCTCTGCATCATCGAGGCCATGAAGGTTCTCAACGAGGTGACGGCCGAGGCAGACGGCGAGGTGCTCGAGATCTGCGTGGCCGACGGCGACCTCGTGGAGTTTGGCAGCTGCCTCATGAGGATCGGATAGGTGATATCCATGAACAAAGAAGAGCTTAAAGAACTGTTGCCGCATCGCGAGCCGATGCTTTTGCTCGACGAAGCCGAGCTGGTGGGCGACGAGGCCCACGGCAAGATCACGATTACGGGCGACGAGTACTTTTTGCAGGGGCATTTTCCGGGAAACCCGGTCGTCCCCGGCGTGATCCAGTGCGAGATGCTCGCCCAGAACTGCTGCGTGCTGCTGATGGGCGATGAGGAGGCACGCGGCGCGACGCCGTTCTACACGAGTCTGGACAAGGTGCGCTTTAAGCGTCCGGTGCGACCGGGCGACACGGTGGATCTGGTGTGCTCCATCACGCGTGCGCGCGGGCCGTTCCGCTTTGCGACGGGTACTGCGAGCGTCAACGGTGAGGTTTGCTGCCGCGCCGATATGTCTTTTGCACTCATGCACGAAAGTTAAGGAAGGCTTCATGTTCGACAAAGTGCTCATCGCCAACCGCGGAGAAGTCGCGGTCCGTGTTATCCGCGCGTGCCGCGATATGGGCATCAAGACCGTCGCCGTTTATTCCACGGCCGATGCGGACGCGCTGCACGTGCAGCTTGCCGACGAGGCGTATTGCATCGGCGGCCCGCGTCTTGCCGAGAGCTACCTCAACGACGATGCCGTGCTCACCTGTGCCGTGAAGTCGGGGGCAAAGGCAATTCATCCCGGCTATGGCTTCTTTTCCGAGAAGGCGAGCTTCGTGCGCGACTGCGACAAGTATGGCCTGGCGTTTGTCGGTCCTTCGGCCGAGGTGATCGACAGCATGGGCGACAAGGACGCCGCGCGTCGAACGGCTGCCGCGGCGGGCGTGCCCATCGTGCCGGGCTGCGATTTGCTCAAAAGTCCCGAGGAGGCAACGGCCGAGGCCGAGCGCATTGGCTGCCCCGTGCTCATCAAGGCGCGTGCAGGTGGAGGCGGCCGCGGTATTCGCAAGGTCGAGCGCGTGGAAGATGCGGCAAAGGCGTTCATCGAGGCGCGTGCCGAGGGCGAGGCCGTCTTTGGCGACGGCGAGTGCTACATGGAGAAGTTCGTCTCGCCGGCGCACCACGTTGAGGTGCAGATTATGGCCGATAAGCAGGGCCATGTGTTTTCGCTCGGCGAGCGCGAGTGCTCGGTTCAGCGTCGCAATCAAAAGCTGATCGAGGAGAGCCCCGCGCCGTGCCTCGACGGACACGACGACATTCGTGCTCGCATGCACAAGGCAGCGCGTGACTTGGCTCGTGCCGTCGGCTACGAAGGAGCCGGTACCATCGAGTTCCTGTATTCGGACGACGGCAATTTCTACTTTATGGAAATGAACACGCGCTTGCAGGTGGAGCATCCGGTTACAGAGTTTGTGACCGATACCGACTTGGTCAAGTGGCAGCTGCGCGTGGCAGCCGGCCAGCCTCTGCCCTTTGAGCGGGAGGACATGCCGGTCCGCAACCACGCCATGGAGTGCCGCATCAATGCCGAAACGCCGGACTTTCTGCCGTCATGCGGAACGGTCACCGCGTTGCGTGTGCCGGGTGGTCCGCGCGTACGCTGGGATTCCGCCATGTTTACCGGTGCGAAAGTTCCGCCGTACTACGACTCTATGCTCGGCAAGCTCATCGTGTGTGCGCCCACGCGTGACGGCGCCATTCGCAAGATGCGTTCGGCCCTGGGCGAGCTCGTGATTGAGGGCGTGAGCGAAAACAGCGAGCTTCAGCTCGACGTGCTGGCAAACGACGAGTTCTTGTCGGGCATGTATCACACCGATCTGATGGGGCATCTCTATGCTGATGAATAGAAAAGCGAAGACGGTCAACGTCCTCGAGGGGCCGATAACCGAGTCGTGCGCCGAGTTTCCCGCGCGCCACGTGTTTATCAAGTGCCCGGAGTGCCGCCGTGTGATCGATGAGGCACGCCTGCACGACAACCTCGAGGTCTGCCCCCGTTGCGGCAAACACTTTCGCGTGAGCGGTCGCGCGCGCATGCGCATGACGGTCGACGAGGGCACGTTTGAGGAATGGGATGCCAATCTGGCGTCGGAGGACTTCCTCTCGTTTCCCGGCTATGCCGACAAACTCAAGAGCGTGAGCGAGCGTTCGGGCGAGCGCGATGCCGTTGTGTGCGGCAGGGGCAAAATCTGCGGTTGCGATACAGCTCTCTTCTTTATGGACGCCAACTTTATGATGGGCTCGATGGGTTCTGTGGTGGGCGAAAAGATCTGTCGCACATTTGAGCGAGCGACCGAGCTGGGATTGCCAGTTGTCGGCTTTACCGTTTCGGGCGGTGCGCGCATGCAAGAGGGCGTGACATCGCTTATGCAGATGGCCAAGATTTCTGCGGCAGTTAGGCGCCACAGCGAGGTGGGCGGCCTGTATATCACGGTGCTCACCGACCCCACGACCGGAGGCGTAACCGCGAGCTTTGCCATGGAGGGCGACATTATCCTGGCCGAGCCCGATGCCCTGACGGCATTTGCCGGCCCGCGCGTGATAGAGCAGAACATGCACAAGCGCCTGCCCAAGGGATTCCAGCGCTCCGAGTTTTTGCTGGAGCACGGCTTTTGCGATGCCGTTGTTCCGCGTGGCGAGATTGCGCCCACGGTAGGCGAGCTGTTGGCGCTGCACGAAGGGCACGTGCCCGGCCTGGGGGCACCGCATGAGATCGTCCATGCGGGTCGCCGCGGCAAAAAGCTGGGACACTTGTTTAAGCGCTCGACGGCACCAAAAACCGCGCTCGAGATTGTCAAGCAGACCCGCTCGGCAGATCGCGCCACGGCGGGTGAGATGATCTCGCTGGGCCTGGATGGATTTGTGGAGCTGCACGGCGACCGCTACTTTGGCGACGACGCCGCTGTGGTGGGCGGCATCGGCTGGAAGGACGGGCGACCCGTGACGGTTATCGCCATCGAGCGCGGCACCACGACCAAAGAGCGTATCCGCCGCAACTTTGGCATGGCGCATCCCGAGGGCTACCGCAAGGCGCGTCGCCTTATGCGCCAGGCCGAAAAGTTTGGTCGACCGGTTCTGTGCCTGGTCGATACTTCGGGCGCGTTTTGCGGCATCGGTGCCGAGGAGCGCGGCCAGGGCGAGGCGATTGCCCAGAATCTCATGGAGATGAGCGGCCTTAAGACGCCGATTGTCTCGGTGGTGACAGGCGAGGGTGGCTCTGGTGGCGCGCTGGCACTATCCGTGGCCGACCGCATCCTGATGCTCTCGAGCTCGGCCTATTCGGTTGTGAGCCCCGAGGCCTGTGCATCGATCCTGTGGAAGGATACCGAGCGCGCGGATGAGGCCGCCGAAGCGCTTAAGCTCACGGCCCCCGATCTGTTGGCGCTCGGCATCATCGACGGCATTGTTGACGATAGGGGCCTGTCGCATGAGGAGATCGTTGGTGCCGTCATGTCCTCGGCATTTGATGCCTTCGATACGCTTGGGCAGCTCGACGACGCCACCCTCACAAACCTCCGCTATGAAAAGTACCGCACAATCGGTCAGTACCGCACGATGTGACAAAGGGGCAGCCCGCATGTCACATTGGGAAAGGCGTTCCATGTCGCAAGTTTCTAACACCTCGTTTGCAACGACGGTTTCATCAAACGCCACGGCCGTGGTGGACTATCTGTCCAAAAGCATGATGTCGGCGCTGCCGTTTATTGTCTGCGCGGCGTTGTTCCGCACCGTCGCCGTCATTATGGGCGAAGGCATGCTGGGCCTGTGGTCTGCCGATTCCGAAATCTATCGCCTGTTCTACAGTTGGCTCTATAACGCCGGCTACTACTTTTTGCCCATTTATCTTGGTTGGGCGGCCGCCCGCCAGCTCGGTTGCTCGGAGCAGCTGGGCATGATGCTGGGCGGCGTATTGATTGCGCCCGATCTGCTTAAGCTCGTCGATGCCGCATCGACGACGGGGGCATCGATGACTTCCGTGTATGGCCTGCTTCCCGCGCCGGTCAACGATTACACGACGACTGTTATTCCGGTCCTTATCTCGGTGCCTGTGCTATGGCGAGTGGAGTGTTTCTTTTCGCGCATTATCCCTAAGGCCGTGGCGTTTTCGTTCGTTCCGTTTACAACCATGCTTGTCATGGTTCCGGTTTCGCTGTGTATTACGGCGCCGGCGGGCAGCTATCTGGGCATGCTGTTGGGCCAGCTTATGTTTATGCTTGGCAATTCCGGTGGCATCGTGTCGCTGCTCACGCTCATGGGGCTTGCCGCGGGTTGGGAGTTCCTTAAGATCGCGGGCGTCAGCAACGTTGTCCTATCGCTTGCCTATGCGCAGTTTATGAGTGTGGGAACGGATTCGTGCATCTTGATCGCCGCGACGATGGCAACGTTCGCCGTTTGGGGCATGCCCTTTGGCGCGTCGCTCCGCGTTGTGGATAAGGACGAGAAGGCGCTCATGCTGGGCTATTCGATCTCGGGTGTTCTTGGCGGCGTAAGCGAGCCGGCGCTGTACGGTTGCGGCTTTAAATATGGCAGGTGCCTGACGTGCATGGCCATTGGCGGTGCCGTCGGAGGCCTTGTTGCGGCCGTGGGCCACGTTACGGTCTATACCATCGGCATGACGAATGTCCTCATGGTCATTGGCTTTGCCACGGGCGGCATCTCGAATCTGCTGTGGTGCTGTGCTGCCGGCGGTGTGGCATTTGCGGTGTCTGCGGCGCTGAGCTACTGCTTTGGCGTGGTGCCGGCGAAGAGGCAGACGACAGGGGACGGAGCCGATTCACCCGAAACCTCGAAGAGCGTGGCCGAAGCAAGCGCATAAACCCGTGCGACAAAGGGCGATTTCTTTGTCATGTTCCAAGGTCGTGGCCCGTGTGGGTTGCGGCCTTTTTGTATCTGTGGGGCAAAGTGGCTACACTACAATCCGTTTGAGCAATAGATATATATAGGTAGTACCGTGGGGGCGGATATAGATGGTTGAGTGGATTGTTCGTCGTGCGCAGGGCGACCGTGCGCGCGTGGGCACGTTGACGGGCGTGGTGTGTATTCTCGCCAATGTTGCGCTTTGTGCTGCGAAGGGCGTAATTGGCGTGCTGTCGGGATCGGTTTCGATCGTGGCGGATGCCATGAACAACCTGTCCGATGCCAGCTCGAATATCGTGAGCGTGCTGGGCTTTAGGCTGGCGAGCAAGCCGGCCGACCCCGAGCATCCTTACGGACATGGCCGCTACGAGTATCTCTCGGGTCTGGTTGTGGCGGCGCTCGTGCTGCTTATTGGCATCGAACTGGTGAAGTCCTCGGTTGAGCGTATCGTCAACCCGGAACCTGTCGAGTTCTCGCTTGCCCTGGTGGCAGTTCTAGTGCTTTCGATGGTCGTAAAGCTGTGGATGGCGGCCCTCAACCAAAAGCTCGGTGACCGCATTGAGTCCGAGACGTTGCGTGCGACCGCTCAGGATTCCAAAAACGATGTCCTTGCCACAGGCGCCGTGTTAGCGTGCGCAATTGTTTCGCAGGTGACGCGCATCAATCTTGATGCTTGGGTCGGCCTTGCCGTTGGCGCCTATATCGGCTGGAGTGGTTTTGAGCTCATCCAGGATACGGTGAGCCCGCTTTTGGGCCAGGCGCCCGATCCTAAGCTGGTCAAGCACATTCGAGACAAGATCATGAGCTACCCCGGCGTTTTGGGCGTTCACGATTTGATGGTTCACGACTACGGCCCGGGCAGGAAGTTCGCAAGCGCTCACGCCGAGATGGCAGCCGAGGCCAGCCCGCTGGAAAGTCACGACACGCTCGATATCATCGAGCAGTCGTTTAGAAACGAAGACGGAATGATCGTCACGCTCCATTACGACCCCATCGTGACCGACGACCCCAAGGTGGCGAGCATGCGCTTGCGCATTAACGCCATGGCACAGGAGATCGATAGTCGCCTCTCGATTCATGACCTACGTTGTGTGCCGGGTCCTACGCACACCAATGTGATTTTTGATTGCGTGCGACCCTCGGATCTGCAGATGAGTGCCGAAGACGTAAAGCGCGCGCTGGCACAACGGGTCGAATCGGAATATCCCAAGTCGATTGCCAAAATTACGATCGACGAAGACTACGTAGGACATACCCACGAGTAAGGCTGTGCCGGCAAAGCAGGTTATGCAGAAGGGGAGAGCATGAAGAAACTGTATCTACTCCGCCACGGTCAGACGGAGTTCAACGGCAAAAAGCTGGTCCAGGGCCGCTGCGACTCGCCGCTGACCGATCTGGGCCGCAAACAAGCGGGAATGGCAGCCGCATGGCTCAAGGGCCACGGCGTCGTCCCCGATAAAGTGGTCTCTTCGCCTCTAGACCGAGCCATGGACACAGCTCAGCTCGTCGCAACCGAGCTTCTCGGCGCAGACGCTGACGTTGAGCCCTGCGAAGGCATTATCGAGCGCTGCTACGGCACCTTCGAAGAGGGCCCGCACGACGCGCTACCCACCGACGTCTGGGATCCAGGCGAGGATCTGGTCCCCTTCGGAGGAGAAGGAAGCCACGCGTTGCAAGAACGCATGGTAGGCACCCTCACCAATCTCATGGGCGCCGATGGTATCGAAACCCTCCTAGCAGTAAGCCACGGCAGCGCCAGCCGCCAATTTATCAAGGCCGCAGCCCCAGAGGGCTTCGAGCTCCCAGCAAAACTCCCCAACTGCGCCATCATGATCTTCGTTTTTGACGAGGAAAAGCCACAAGCAGAAGGCGAGCCAATGCAATGCAAGTTCACCCTCCAGCAAATAGTGGACCCCCAACAAAGTAATTAGCTGAGCGAGCAGAGTTAAGCAGACATCAACGTGTCGTCTCCCGAGCACGGCGGAGGGCCGGAGAAATATATTAAGGTCATCGCGAGTTCCGCACGCAAAGGAGAGCACTTAATGTGCTCTCCGTCTTGCGCAGGACTGTAGAGCAGGGACCTTAATATATTTCTCCGGCCCTCCGCCGTGCTCGGGAGCCATCCACGCACTTTACCTGCGTAAACAATGTGAGTGAAATATGAATCTCGATGGATACGCCCGCAGCCGTGTATACTAAACAACTGTGTGAAACCAGGGGAGTATTCTGGCTGGACAAAATGCCTGCTTAATAGGGTTGTCAGGTAGTTCAGGCGCAATACAAGGCTGGGGAGCACGTCGTGTAAGTAGTGGTCCTCTAGGGGCGTACGCTCGGTGGTGTACGCATTGTCCCAAGACCACGCGAGAGTTGGGATCATATCTTGATCAGCATGATTCTCGGCCGCAAGATTGGCATGACCCAGGTTTGGGACGAGGACGACAACGTCGTTCCCGTCACGGTCATCCAGGCTGGCCCCTGCGCTGTCTCGCAGGTTAAAACTCAGGCAACCGACGGCTATGACGCCGTCCAGATCGGTTTCGGCGACATCAAGGCCAAGAACGTGAACAAGCCCATGGCTGGTCACTTCGCCAAGGCCGGCGTCGAGCCTGTCCGCTTCCTTCGTGAGGTCCGCGTCGAGAACGGCGAGGAGCACAAGGTCGGCGAGGTCGTCACCGTCGCTGATTTCGCTGATGTCGAGAAGGTCGACGTCATCGGTACCTCCAAGGGTAAGGGCTTCCAGGGTCGCATCAAGCGCTGGGGTCAGCGCCGCGGTCCTATGACGCATGGTTCTCACTTCCAGCGTCACCCCGGTTCTATCGGTCAGTGCGCCTATCCTGCGCGCGTCCTCAAGGGCGTCAAGATGGCCGGTCACATGGGTAACGAGCGCGTTACCGTCAAGAACCTTTCCGTTGTCCGCATCGATGCCGAGCAGAACCTCATCTTGGTCAAGGGCGCTGTCCCGGGTGCCAAGAATGGTCTCGTCGCCATCCGTATGGCCTAAGGGCCCAGCCCATTTAGCCCAGCGTCATACCAAGGAGAACACTTAAATGGCAAAGTTTGAAGTAAAGAACAGCGAGGGCAAGAAGGTCGCCGAGGCCGAGCTCGCCGCTGAGGTGTACGGCATCGAGCCGAACATCCACGTTATGCACCACATCGTCAAGTGCCAGATGGCCTCTTGGCGTCAGGGCACCCAGTCTGCTAAGGGCCGCTCTGAGGTTTCCGGTGGCGGCAAGAAGCCTTGGCGTCAGAAGGGCACCGGCCGTGCCCGCCAGGGTTCCATCCGTGCTGCCCAGTGGCGTCACGGTGGCGTTGTCTTCGCCCCCAAGCCCCGTTCCTACGCTAAGCGTATGAACAACAAGGAGGTCAAGCTGGCTATGCGCTCCGCGCTGTCCGCCAAGCTGGCCGATGGCGAGCTCGTGCTCGTCGACGACTACGGCTTCGAGAAGCCTTCCACCAAGGCTGCCGTCGCCATGCTCAAGGCTCTCGGCCTTGAGGGCAAGCGTCTGACCATCATCGTTCGCGATGAGGACGTCAACGCCTACCTGTCGTTCCGCAACATTCCCAAGACGTTCATCATCACTGCCGACGAGGCCAACACCTACGATCTCGTCAACAACAACGCTGTGCTGATGCCCGCCGACATCGCCGCTCACTTCGGGGAGGTGCTTGCATAAATGACCGCCCACGAGATCATCATCCGTCCGATCGTGTCCGAGCGTTCCTTCTCCGGCATGGAGCTGAACAAGTACACGTTCGAGGTCGCCAAGGATGCTAACAAGTATCAGATCAAGGACGCTGTCGAGGAGATCTTCGGCGTCAAGGTCGTTCGCGTGAACACCCTGACGGTCAAGCCCAAGACCAAGCGCGTGCGCTATGTCGCCGGCAAGACCCGTTCTTGGAAGAAGGCCATCGTCACGCTGGCCGAGGGCGACACCATCGAGGTCTTTGGCAACCAGGCCTAAGACTCGCTGCTGTTGAGTGAGCTCATGCCTCCCAAATAGGGGAGGCGGGAGCTCAAGGTTTTGGGCGTATAAAATGGACACGCCCGGAACCGTGTATACGTCCGGTGTCATCGCACCCGAGGCAGAACCTCGAATCCCTGTCTGCGATGGCTAACGGATTCCTATTGAAAGGGATTGTAATGGCTGTAAAGCACCTTAAGCCGACCTCCGCTGGTAGGCGTTGGCAGACGATCTCCGACTTCTCCGAGATCACCTGCACCAAGCCCGAGAAGTCTCTTCTCGAGCCCCTGCCCAAGAAGGCCGGTCGTAACAACAACGGCCGCATCACCACCCGCCACCAGGGCGGCGGCGTGAAGCGTCGTTACCGCGTGATCGACTTCAAGCGCAACAAGGACGGCGTGCCCGCCAAGGTTGCCACGATCGAGTACGATCC
>DXZQ01000035.1 GCA_019419585.1 Collinsella sp.
CCTCCCCACCATTCCACCCCCAATATGTTGTAAAACACCCCCGAGCATATGTTCGAAAACACAATATGTTGTGTTTGCAGCAACGGCGTGATGCCACCTGTGGCACCCCGCCTTTCAACCTCAACCTTCAAGTTGACCTTGAGGCGATTTTTGCGTCCCTTTACATGCCGTTCACATCGCCCCCAAACTCCCCCACCCAAGGCACGTGCGGCCCACCACCGCGACGCCAAGTGGCGAAAAATGGGACGGACCCCAGATTGCCCATGCGCGCGCAAAAGCACGCCACGGCAATCTGGGGCCCGTCCCCAAATACCTATAAATATACAGGTCAGCGATGTGTTAACGATGCGCCAGCGGATGCGCCGCCAGATAGACCTCGGTCAGTTGCGTTCGGTCGACATGCGTGTAGACCTGTGTGGTCGAAATATCGGCATGGCCCAAAATCTCCTGCAGCACACGCAGGTCGGCACCACCCGCGAGCATGTGGGTGGCAAAGGAGTGGCGCAAGGTATGGGGATGGAGCCCCACCAGCCCCACCTGACGCCCATACCGCTCGCATATCGCATGCACGGCCTGGCGCGACAGGCGACGTCCGTTCTTATTTAAAAAGACCGCCGAGGTCTCGGTTCCGCGGGCATGGGCCGCCAAGCGAGAACGCCCCTCAGTTACATAGAGCGTCAGAGCTCGCGCCGCGCTTCCCACCAGTGGGGACAGGCGTTCCTTTGAGCCCTTACCGCGAACGAGTACAAAGCCATCGTCAATATGGATATCGCCCACATCGAGCCCAACCAGCTCACTCACACGCAAACCGCATCCGTAGAGCACTTCCAAGATGGCATGGTCGCGCAGTCCCATCTCGCCCTCGGGAAAGTCTTGATCGAGCAGCACCGAGACATCCTCCACCGATAGATACTCCGGCAAACGCTCAGCCTTTTTAGGCAGGCGCAACGCCGCCGTCGGGTTTTGGGCCACGGCCCCATCGCGCACCAAAAAGGCATGCAGGCCCTTCACGGCAGCAAGCGCACGCTCCACCGAGGCGTCGGAATAGCCTCCGTCGCGGCGATCGGCGACAAAGCCCTCCACGATCTGACGGGTCACCTCTTCAAAAGACACAATACCCGCCCGCTCCAGATAGGCGCAGTACGTCGTCAGGTCACGACGATAGGCCGCAATCGTGTTGCGCGCCAAGCCCCGCTCGACCGCGAGGTAATCGAGATACTCCCCCGCCGCCACGGCGAGCGACGAGGGAGTAGCTTCGGTATGTTCCTTATTCGCCGGCACCCTTAGTCCGTAGCGAGGTTCATGGGCGTCACCTGCAGACGGTCGACACCCTCATGCTGGCCAATCGAAGCGCGTACGAACTCGCGGAACAGCGGCTGCGGGTTGGTCGGGCGGCTCTTGAACTCGGGATGAGCCTGGGTTGCCACATACCACGGATGCACGTCGCGCGGCAGCTCGACCATCTCGACCAGGCGCTCGTCAGGCGACAGACCCGAGATAACCAAACCGGCGTCCTCGAGCTGGTCGCGGAAGGCGTTGTTGAACTCAAAGCGGTGACGGTGACGCTCGTAGACGAGTTCCTCGCCATATGCCTCGCGAGCAAGGGTATCGGCAGCAAGCTTGCACGGATAGGCACCCAGACGCATGGTGCCGCCCTTCTCGGTCACGTCCTCCTGCGAGCTCATCAGGTCGATGACGCTATACGGGCCATCCGGATCGAACTCAGAGGAGCTGGCGCCGGCAAGGCCGACGACATTGCGGGCGAACTCGCACACGGCGACCTGCATACCCAGGCAAATGCCCAGATACGGTATCTTGTGCTCACGGGCAAACTCGGCCGCGAGGATCTTGCCCTCCAGGGCGCGCTTGCCAAAGCCGCCGGGGACCAGGATGCCCGAGGCGTCGCCCAGAACCTCGGAGACATTCTGCTCGTCGAGGCTCTCGCCGTCGACCAGCTGGACGTCCACATGGCGATCGTAGAAGACGCCCGCATGGTGCAGGGCCTCGATAACCGACAGGTACGCATCGGGCAGCTGCGTGTACTTACCCACGACGGCAATCTTAACCTTATCGGCGTGATGATTGGCATGGTTCTGCTTACGCAGGAACTCATTCCACTCGCTCATGTCGCGCTCACGCGGGTCCAGGCCCAGGCGCTCGCAAATACGCAGGTCAAAGTCCTGCTCGGCAAGCAGCTGCGGCACGTCGTAGATGCTCGCGCAGTCCTCATTGGTAAAGACGCAATCGGTGTCGACGTCGCAGAAGCTTGCGATCTTTCCGCGGATAGCGTCATCGATATGGTGGTCGGAGCGCAGCACGATAATATCGGGCTGGATGCCAAAGCTGCGGAGCTCCTTGACGGAATGCTGCGTGGGCTTGGTCTTGACCTCGTGGGCGGCGGCAATATAGGGAACGAGCGACACGTGGATGTAGCAGACGTTCTCGGGGCCGGCCTCCTTGCGGTACTGACGGATGGCCTCCACAAACGGTTGGGACTCGATGTCGCCGATCGTGCCGCCCAGCTCGGTGATGACTACATCGGAGCCGGTCTGCTCCTCGATGCGGCGGAACTTGTCCTTAATGGCATTGGTGACGTGGGGAATCACCTGCACGGTACCGCCCAAAAAGTCGCCGCGACGCTCACGGGCGATTAGGCTTTTGTAGATGGCACCGGTCGTAAAGTTGGAATCGCGGGTCAGGTTCTCATCAATAAAGCGCTCGTAATGACCCAGGTCCAGGTCGGACTCGTAACCATCCTCGGTAACGAAGACCTCACCATGCTGGAACGGGCTCATGGTACCAGGGTCGACGTTCAGATACGGGTCGGCCTTTTGCATCGTTACTTTGTAGCCACGCGACTTGAGCAGACGGCCCAGCGAGGCCGCGGTAATACCCTTGCCCAGAGACGAAACTACGCCACCGGTCACGAACACATGCTTGGTCATATTGAGTTACCTGCGCTTCCCGTAGAAGTTATCCATACACATCTTACGGGTCTTCATTGTAATACTCGCGCCGCGGACCGTTCGCAATTTTTCTCGCGTGCGGTTGCATTTCTCAATCTTGAAACAAAACGCCGCCCGGTTTCCCGGGTGGCGTCGCTATGGCAAGGGTTACATGCTGCTATCGATCAGCAGCCTCATCCTCAAGCATTTCCTGAACGAGCATGCCGGTACGGACGCCCTCAAGATACCACTCGCCACGTTCGGTGAGGCAAATGCCATTTGCAAGCTGACCGCCGTCGTCGCTATAACGCGAGACGACATCAATCATGCCTTCGGAATCCAAGCGATCGATTGCGGCGCGGGCACGATACGGCGAAACCCCCACGCGCTCGGCAAGCGTTTTGCGCGAGAAACCATACGGCCCGCCATTGTCTTCGGTTTGCTGGTCGATCTCCATCAACACCAGCACCTCGACACGCTTCATATCGTTGACACTCGCACGACCCTTGCCCGCCATAGCAGCCTCCTCAAACCGAGCACGAGCATCTAACGCGCCGTGCGCGACCGACACACCTCACGATGGCAGGTAATATCCATCATGCGGCATCCCGCTAAGGATGAAACAGTTACGGTTATTGTATACCGCTCAAATTGTTTCTAGGCAGGTAAACGGCTATTTTTCGCCGAAATAGGCGCTTTATTGATCAAAAAGCCGTACCGGGCGCTAACCCGATACGGCCAAAATGCAATGCAATTACCGCGGTGCTTCAAACTTAGCGATGGAAGAAACCGCGGCGCTCAAACTTGGGCTCGCAGCACACGTTGATACCCAGTTTGCGCAGTACCGTCTCGTCCGTCGGCGAGATAATCACGCTAAAGAAGGCATCGCAACCGCGCAGCTGCTCCAGGCCCGAAAGGACGCGAGCGGCCGTCTCACTCGTGGCCGAGGTGATCGACAGCGCCATAAGCGTCTCGTCGGTGTGGAGGCGCGGGTTTTTGCTGCCCAGGAAATGCGTCTTGAGCTTGCTGATGGGCTCGATCGCCTCATCGCTAATGACCTCGAGCTCAAGGTCGACGCCCGAAACATGCTTGAGGGCGTTCATAATGAGCGAACTTGCGGCGCCCAGGCGCGTGGAGGTCTTACCGGTCACCACGGAGCCATCGGGCATGACCATGGCACCCACGGGACCACCCGTCAGCTGCTCCCTGGTGAGGGCCGCCGAGCGCGCCGGTGAGTAGTTCTTATCGATGCCGGCTTTCTTCATAATAATCTTGAGACGGTCGACTTGCTCATCGCCCACGCCGGTACGGCGCACATTTTCGACCGCGGTAAAGTAGCGGCGGACGATCTCCATCTTGGAAGCGTCGCGGCAGGCATCGTCATCGGTGATGGCAAAGCCGACCATATTGACGCCCATGTCCGTAGGGCTCTGGTAGGGGCTCTTGCCCAGGATCTTTTCCATCAGGGCACGGACTACCGGGAAGGCCTCGACGTCGCGGTTGTAGTTGACCGTGGTCTTGTTGTAGGCCTCAAGGTGGAACGAATCGATGATATTGGCATCGTCGAGGTCAGCCGTGGCGGCCTCGTAGGCAATATTGACCGGATGCGTAAGGGGCAGATTCCAAACCGGGAAGGTCTCGAATTTGGCATAGCCGGCGGCGGTACCGTGCTTATGCTCGTGATACAGCTGCGAGAGGCAAGTGGCGAGCTTGCCCGAGCCGGGGCCGGGTGCCGTCACGACAACGAGTGGACGGGTGGTCTCGACAAACTCGTTCTTGCCGTAGCCATCGTCGGACACGATCAGATCGACATCGTGCGGATACCCCTCGATGGGATAGTGCAGCTTGGCGGGAATACCGAGCGCGTTCAGGCGGTTGCGGAACACATCGGCAGCAGGCTGGCCGGCGTACTGGGTGATGACCACGGCCGCGACGGCAAAGCCGTTGCCGCGGAACAGGTCAACCAGGCGCAGCACATCCTCGTCATAGGTAATGCCAAGGTCACCACGAGCCTTGTTTTTCTCGATGTGGTTCGCGTTGATCGCGATGATAACCTCAACATCGTCGGCGATGCTCTTGAGCATGCGGAACTTGCTGTCCGGTTCAAAACCCGGCAGCACGCGGCTCGCATGATAGTCATCGAACAGCTTACCGCCAAACTCCAAATAGAGCTTGCCACCAAACTGCGAGATGCGCTCCTTAATGTGAGCAGCCTGCAGCTCGATATACTTCGCGTTGTCGAAACCCTGGCGCATGTATGGCTCCCGTCCCGTTTCCATTTAATGTTCTAGGCGATTATAACGGAGCCCGCCCTCCCCGATACCCAAACCATCAACAGGCACCAACCAAACACGCCCACCGCAACCACCGGGGACCCGGGATAGCTAATTTGAAGCAGGAACCAAGTCACTCCTCACCAACAATGGAAACATCACAGGCAGAGCCAAAGTCAGCGAACGGGCACCAGAGCGGGCAAGCTGTTCCCCTGCACCAACAATAACAGCGTCGCAGGTTGAGCATAAGTCAGCGAGCGCCGTCCAGGACGTACAAGTTGGCATGAAAAAGGCAAGGCATAGACCTTTTGGTCATGCCTTGCCTTTTGAATGACAAATTGTCGTTCTGGGCGGCGCGCAGCGTCGACTAGTTGCGCGGTTCGTAGAACCGCGCAACATAAGTGCGCCTCCCCCCGCGCACGGAACGGGAGGAGGCTAAAGGTAGGAGTCTACCGGTGGGGTTACCCCACCGGACAGACGATGACCAGGTGATCCTTTACAGGATCGTCATGGTTTCCGTGGGGTACCCAAGGGGTACTTAGAGCATCACGCAAGCGATGGTCAGGATGACGGCGCAGACGACGGAGAGAGCGACGATGAGCTTAAGAGCAAACTTGAGCCAGGTCGTCCACTCGATCTTGGCCAGGGCAAGACCGCCCATGATGGCGCCAGAGGTCGGGGTGAACAGGTTCACGACACCGATAGCGGCGGAGAAGATCATGACCATGACCTCGGGCGAGAAGCCGAGCTTAACAGCCAGCGGTCCCATGATGGGCATGGAGACAGTAGCCATACCGGAGGTCGAGGGGATCAGGAAGGACAAGCCAAAGTAGACCAGGAAGCTCATGGGAGCGAAGATCACGCCGGACAGGCCAGCCAGAGCATTGGCGGCAGCGTCGAGGACGTAGACGTCGAGGCCGGTGCTAGCCATGAGGACGGAGATACCACGGGCAAGAGCGATGACGAGGACAACGGACATCATGTCGGCAGCGCCGGTGATGAAGGTGTTGACGATCTGCTTCTCGGAGAGGCCACCGATGATACCGATCAGGATAGCCATGAGGAAGAACCAAGTGGAAGCCTCGTCGAAGTACCACTGGCCAATGGGCAGGCCGGTGATCAGGGCAGACCAGCCCTGAACGATGGCGTTACCGTCGGCGTCATAGACAGCGCCAGCATCGAAGAAGTTGGCGACGCCCTCGTTGAGGTCGGCCAGCGGGATGAAGCCGACGATCATGACGACGAAGGTGAAGGCAAAGGCGATCAGAACACCCTTCTGACGACCGGTGAGCTTGACCTCCTTGTTAACCTCGGAAGCAGCCTTGCCGTGAGCCTCTTCGGCGTCCTTGAGCTCCTGCATCGAAAGGATGGTGGAACCCTTGTCAGCCTTGACCTTCTTGGCATAGCTCATGACGAAGAAGATGGACATGGCAGTGGTAACAATCCACAGGACGGCACCGAGGCCGATGATGATGGACTGGTTGACCTCAATGCCAACGCCGGTCAGAGCGTCGACGGCAGCGCCGACGGCGAACGGGTTAACCGTGGAGCCCAGGCAGCCGCAGCCAGCGCCGAGCAGGACGGTGGCAGCACCGACCATAGGGTCGAAGCCAGCGGCCATCATGGTAGCGGCGAGCAGGGCGTAGAAGGGAACGGTCTCCTCGCACATACCATAGGTGGTACCACCGAGGGAGAAGATGAGCATCAGCACGGGAATGAGCATGATCTCATTGCCCTTAAGCTTCTGCACCAGAACGGCAATGCCGTTGTCCAGGGCGCCGGTCTCGGTCATCATGCCGAGGAAGCCGCCGAGGATCATAACGAAGAGGCAGACGGGCAGAGCGTCAGCGAAGCCCTTGACCGGGGCGGTGCAGAAATCGCTCAGGCGGGCAGCGGCAACCTCGCCACCGGACGTACCGGAGACGATAACGGTAACAACCGCGACGATTGCCAGCAGAGCAAGAAGAATGGTGAACGATGAAGGCATACCGCGCTTTTTCTTAGCGGTCTCAGTCATAGTTCTCATCCCCCCTTCATAAATCATTTACTGATCTCGCCCGAAGCGGCTCTTCCGTGCCGTGCATGTCGCTCAGTGCGAGATTTTTACCAGACAAAAGCGCTCGGGGTGCGCAGCAATGCACCCCGAGCGAGATGCTAGAAGCTCTTACTTGAGCGTAGCGTACATGACAGCCTTGATGGTGTGCATGCGGTTCTCGGCCTCGTCGAAGACCTTGGAAGCGGGGCTCTCGAAGACCTCGTCGGTGACCTCCTGCTCGGTGATGCCGAACTGCTCGCACTTCTCGGCGCCAATGGTGGTGTTGGTGTCGTGGAAGCTGGGCAGGCAGTGCAGGAAGATGGCACCCGGGTTGGCCATAGCCATGACCTCGGAGGTGACACGATACGGGGTGAGCTGAGCGATGCGCTCGGCCCAGACCTCGTCGGGCTCGCCCATGGAGACCCACACGTCGGTGTAGATGACGTCGGCACCGGTGACGCCGTCCTTGACGTCGGTGGTCAGCTTGATGGTGCAGCCGTTGGCCTCGGCGATGGGCTTGCAGGCCTCGATGACGTCGTCAGCGGGCATGCACTCCTCGGGGCCGCAGGCCACGAAGTTCATGCCGAGCTTGGAGCAGACAACCATGAGGGAGCGAGCGACGTTGTTCTTGCAGTCGCCCATGAAGACGAGGGTCTTGCCCTTGATGTCGTAGTTGAAGTTCTCCTGGACGGTCAGGATGTCGGCGAGCATCTGGGTGGGGTGCCACTCGGTGGTCAGACCGTTCCACACGGGCACGCCGGACTTAGCGGCAAGCTCCTCGACGTCGTCCTGGGCAAAGCCACGGAACTCGATGCCGTCATACATGCGGCCGAGAACGCGGGCGGTGTCCTCGATGGACTCCTTCTTGCCCATCTGCGACGAACCCGGATCGAGGTAGGTGACGCCCATGCCCAGATCCATGCCGCCGACCTCGAAGGCGCAGCGGGTACGAGTGGAGGTCTTCTGGAAGAGCAGAACGATGTTCTTGCCCTCGAGATAGCGGTGCGGAACACCAGCGCGCTTCATGTCCTTGAAGTTCTTGGAGAGCTTGAGCAGGTACTCGATCTCCTCGGTGGTGAGGTCGAGAAGCTTGAGGAAGCTACGGCCGGAGAGGTTAACACCCATGGTTCGATTCCTTTCGAAGAAATGAATTACGTAAGTATTAGTGTTGCCCGTTTAACGGGCGAAGCCGGTGCGGTTGTAGGGGGACCGCACCGGAAACGGAAAAACCTTAGAGGTCCTCGCGCCAGAAGGGCATGCTCATGCAGCGCGGGCCGCCGCGGCCGCGGGAGAGCTCGGCGGAGGGCACGACGAGAAGGTCCAGGCCCTCCTTGTACAGCACGTCGTTGGTGACGGTGTTGCGGGCGTAGACGCAGATCTTGCCGGGCTCGACGCACAGGGTGTTGGAGCCGTCGTTCCACTGCTCGCGGGAGGCCGCGATCGGGTCGCCGCCGCCGCAGGGGATCAGCTTGACCTGGTCGACGCCGGTGGCGTCCTCCAGGACGTGCTCGAGGGTGTCCTCGATCAGGCGGATGTTCACGTCGCCCGGGTTCTTGCCGGCGGTCAGCTCGTAGACGCGCAGGGTGCCCATGATGGCGGGGTGGATCGTGAACTTATCGACGTCGATCTGGGTGAAGACCGTGTCGAGGTGCATGAAGGCGCGCGAGACGGGGATGTCGAAGGCCAGGATGCGCTCGACCTTGGAGTCGGAGTTCCAGAAGATGTTCTGGGCCATGACGTCGATGGCGGCCGCCTGGGTGCGCTGGGAGATGCCGACGGCGAGGGTCTTCTCGTTGATGTTCAGCACGTCGCCGCCCTCGGTGTGGAACTGGCAGTCGCGGCGGAAGTACAGGGAGACGTCCTTGTAGTCGGGGTGGTACTTGAAGACGTACTTGCCGTACAGGGTCTCGCGGTTGCGGGTGACCGAGTACATGCGGTTGAGGTTGACGCCCTCGCCGACGACCGCGAACGGGTCGCGGGTGAAGTAGAGGTTGGGCATCGGGTCGATGATCAGGTCGGACTCGGACTCGGAGTTGACCAGGGAGTCGAGGGTCGTGGACGCCGTGAGGGGCATGTCGATCTCGGCCTTGGTCATGCCGGCCATGGTCTTCTTGACGAACTCGAGGTTGTCCTCGATGGAGTCCAGCTTCTCGCGGACGATCTGCGGCATGTGCTGGCCGCGGATGCCCGCCTCGGCGATGTACTGGTCGGTGAACTCGGCGCGGGCGCCGGGGACCTGGTCGAACACCTCGGCGACGAGGTTCTCGAGGTAGAGCACCTCGACGCCCTGGTCCCTCAGGATCTGGGCGAAGGTGTCGTGCTCCTGCTGCGCGACCTCAAGGAACGGGACGTCGTCGAACAGGAGTCGCTCGAGCTCGTCGGGCGGCAGGTTGAGGAGCTCGTCGCCGGGACGGTGCAGGCAGACCTTCCTGAGCTTGCCGATCTCGGAAGGCACGTGCAGACCTTTCGTCATGGCCTCCTACCTTTCTTTCGGGCCCTTGTCAGGGCCGATTCGTTAGCGCCCCTCCGTGTGAGGCGTTATTGCTGACGACATATTTATATCCAAAATCAGCCCATACTTCCACCTTGCCCCCGAACGGTTTTTTATGGGGGGTGAACGGCATACACATATACTTCACGCATGGCACACTTTGATATAATAAAGTGTATTTACGTGCTAAAACGCGTTTTCAGTCCAAATAGCAAATGGAACTTAACTTTATTAAACCACCCTCAAATTGCATATTTCTAATAAAGTTATGAATAGAATTAGCGGTTCATGCCGCGTCTCAACCATTTTCATTTTTATTCAGAAAAAAGTTTGTCCTATTCATTTCTGGTAAACAAATTACCGTTTACCAGACGCTTGATACCGTTCACTGGAAGCTCAGTATAAGGCCCAGCGGATACCGACTCGCTTTACGGCCCCATTTGTAACAACTTGATTTCTCGGTATGGAAAAACGGACCCGCTTCACTAGGGAAACGGGTCCGTTTTCGATTATCTTCGGCCAATTTGGATAAGGCCCTCGAAAATCGTCGGAATCCTAGCGATCGAACTCCGCCAGTGCCTCGCCCAAATGCCTCAGGCCCTCGCGAAGAACGTCTTCACTCGCGCAGTAGCCCAGACGCGCGCCGCAGGGAAGCTCAAAGCGGCTGCCGGGAACCAGCAGCACTCCCCTCTCGGCCAACAGGCGCTTGCAGAACTCCTCATCGTCCTCGGGAATATCCAGCTGGATAAACGAGGTGGACACGCCCTGCGGGGCCGTCCAGGAGACACGATGCTGCGTATCGATCCAAGCCTGCGCGATATCGCGATTGCCAAACACAATCTTGCGGTTGCGCTCGAGAATCTTGTCCTTGTGCTCAAGCACGTAGGTCGCTAGGGCGTCGTTGAACACGCCGCCGCAGATCATGGTGTAGTCACGATACGTGCGGATGCGGTTGGAAACCTCTTCGTCGGCCACGACCCAGCCCACGCGGGCCGCAGGCGTCGAATAGGTCTTGGACACCGAGTTGGTGACGATAGCCTTCTCGTACACGTCAGCCATCGACATAAAGGACTCGGTGTTCTCGAGCGGCAGATACACCTCGTCGCACAGCACGTAGGCGCCCACCGAACGGGCGATCTCGGCAATCTGGCCGAGCGTATCGGCATCGAGCACCGTACCGATGGGATTCGATGCGTTATTGATGCAAATGAGCTTGGTGTTGGGGCGCACCGAGCGCTTGAGCTCCTCGATATCGGGCTTCCAGCCGAGCTCCTCGCGAAGCTCCCAATACTCGACCTCGGCACCGAGCGTACGCGGAATCTCATAGAGCGGCGCATAGGTAGGCCACTCGGCAATCACGTGATCGCCGGGCTCGACAACAGCCATGATGGCATTGAGGTTAGCACCCGTACAGCCATTGGTCTGCAAAATGTGATCGGGATTGACCTCGCGACGATACAGCTTGGCGACTTCGGCCTTAAACTCCGGCGAACCCTCGATCCAGCCGTAATTCATCTTCTCGCGATCCAGGCGCTCGTAGAACGTAGCACCGTCCTGCTCGTCAAGTGCGCGAAGCTCACCCATGGTCAGCGACGAGATCGTCGACTGAGCGATATCCCAGGTAGCACTCTTCTCCCAAACGTTGAGCCATTCCTCAACGCCAATTGTCTTGATGTCCATGGCCACCTTATCCGTTGTTAATTTAACGTCATTAAACATGAATGGGACGGTGCGAAAGATCCGCATCGTCCCATTGGGAGACATCTAATGGCAGCTAGATGTTTGTATTAAGACCTGTACGGGTCTTTGAAAACCTTAGAGGTCCTCGCGCCAGAAGGGCATGCTCATGCAGCGCGGGCCGCCG
>DXZQ01000036.1 GCA_019419585.1 Collinsella sp.
ACATCGACAAGGACCCGGTCGACTTCGTCGACAGCTACGACGGCGCCATGAAGGAGCCGCGTCTGCTGCCCACCACGTTCCCTAACATCCTCGTCTCGGCCAACAAGGGCATCGGCGTCGCCATGGCTTCTGACATCTGCGGTTTCAACCTCAACGAGGTCTGCACCGCCACCATGCACTACCTGCAGGATCCCGACTGCGACCTGCTCGAGTATATGCCCATGCCCGACTTCTCGACCGGCGGCGAGATCATCTACCGTCGCGAGGAGATGGAAAAGATTATCGAGACCGGCCTGGGCAGCTTCCAAATCCGCTCCCGCTGGCGCTGGATTCCCGAAGAGCGCATTATCGAGGTCTACGAGATCCCCTACACCACCAAAACCGATGTCATCATCGAGCGCATCGTCAAGCTCTCCAAGGAGGGCAAGGTCAAGGAGATCGCCGACATCCGCGACGAGACCGACCTTTCGGGTCTGCGCATCGCTATCGACCTTAAGCGCGGCGTCGACCCCGACAAGCTCATGGCCAAGCTCTATCGCTCGACCACGCTGCAGGATTCGTTCTCGTGCAACTTTAACGTACTGGTCGACGGCTACCCCCGCGTTATGGGCGTGCGCCAGATCCTGCACGAGTGGGTCAAGTGGCGTATTGAGTCCACGCGTCGCCGCATTAACTTTGACCTGGGCAAAAAGTCCGAGCGCCTGCACCTGCTGCACGGCCTCGAGGCGATCTTGCTCGATATCGACAAGGCCATCGCCATCATCCGCGGCACCAAACTCGAGGCCGAGGTCGTGCCCAACCTTATGAAGGGTTTCGACATCGACGAGACCCAGGCCGAGTTTGTTGCCGAGCTCAAGCTCCGCAACATCAACGAGGAGTACATCCTCAACCGCACCAAGGACATCGCTAAGCTTGAGGGCGAGATTGCCGAGCTTGAGGAGATCCTCTCCAGCGAGGAGAACATCAAGAAGGTCATCAGCGACGAGCTGGCCGCGGTCAACAAGAAGTACGTGATGCCGCGCCGCACGGGCAGGATCGAGCCCCATGACGTTATCGAAGTAAGCTTGGAGCCCGAGGTCGAGGAGTACCCGGTCACCATCATGCTCTCGCGCGATGGCTACCTTAAGAAGATGACGGACCGCGTACTCAAAAAGGCGACCACGCTCAAGTACAAGGACGGCGACAAACCCTTTATCGAGTTCCCGTCCTCCAACACGCACGAGCTGCTCGTGTTTACCAACAAGAGCCAGGTGTACAAGTGCAAGGTTGCGGCATTTGAGGACACCAAGTCGGCCCAGCTGGGCTCGTACCTGCCGACCGATCTTGAGATGGAACCCGACGAGAGTGTCATCTGGGTCATCGACCCCGAGGACTACAAGGCCGACGTGTTGTTCGTCTTTGAGAACGGCCGCGTGGTGCGCGTCGCGCTTTCTGGATACGTCACCAAAACCAACCGCAAGCGCCTCAAGAACGCCATCTACGGTGGCAGCAAGCTGCTGTATGCCCAGGTGCTCAAGGAAGATCGCGACATCGCACTGGTCTCGAGCGACTATCGTTTGATGAACTTCAACACGTCGTTGCTCAAGACCAAGACGACTACCAACACGCAGGGCGTCCAGGCCTTTACGGCCAAGAAGGGCCGCTCGGTTACCACCGTCGGCACAACCGAGGAGATCCTTGGCGCCGGCGTCTCGGCCGAGAAGTTCACCGCGCAGAGCCTCCCCTCCGCCGGTGCCCTCATGAAAGAAAACGACATGCCGAGTTTGTTTGACTAAAACAACGGTGGCCAAACCGTCATGGGTTTACAAAGCAGCGGGGCCCGGAGCGCAGTAACATCGCGCTCCGGGCCCCGCTCGCTGCAACGTAGTCGGAATAATAGGAATCCCCGTTTTTCATTCCTGCAATCCCACGGCACAAGACATGTTAAGCCGTTAGCAAAACTTGCAAAAGTTAGCAAAACTTGCAAAAATTAGCAAAACTTGCAAAGGAGCTACCATGGAGTACAGCAAGAACCCCTTTACCCCGACGTTCGGAAGCGTCCCTCCCTTTCTAGCGGGTCGCGAGCATATCCTGCGTGACATCAACCGTGGCTTTATCAACGGCCCGGGAGATCCCAACCTGTCGACCATTTTTACTGGCGCAAGGGGAACGGGCAAGACGGCGCTTCTCTCGCTCCTTTCAGAAACGGCGCTTGAACACGGCTGGATCGCAGCAAATGTCTCCGCAATGCCAGGCATGCTCGAAGATATTATCGAGCGAACCAAAGAAGCCGCAGATAGCTACCTCTCACAGCCTCACGCGCGCATAAACGGTGTTCAAATTGGCCCAGTGGGCATCGATTGGACATATGCTCAAGAGGCTCAGGGCAACTGGCGCACGCGCATGAATGGCATCTTTAAGCAACTCGAAAAACATGACATCGGACTTCTCATCACCATCGATGAAGTCACCGTCGATCTCGAAGAAATGCTTCAATTTGCCTCTGTTTACCAGCACTTTGTACGCGAAGGTAAAAAAGTTGCCCTACTCATGGCAGGACTGCCCTACAAAGTATCGGCGTTGCTGCGTAACGATTCCGTCTCGTTCCTCAGGCGTTCCCAATATCATCAGTTGGGACGAATCACTGACGTTGAAATTGCAAACGCATTCCGCAAAACCGTTGAGGCCGGAGGCCGCTCAATCACGCCAGAAGCGCTCGAGGATGCCGTGAAGGCCGTCGACGGATTTCCCTATATGATGCAGCTCGTCGGATATCGCACATGGGATGTTTCGGAGAACTCGCCCAAAATCAGTGCACCTGATGTACAGCAGGGTTCTCTGCTTGCCCGCATGGAGCTGCGCGATCGAATTCTCGAAACGACCTATCGGGAGCTTTCCGATAAAGACATTGAGTTTTTGCTCGCGATGCTGCCCGATTCTGGCCCCAGCAGGGTCTCAGAAATTGCCAAGCGTATGGGCGTCGCCAGCAACTATGCAAGCCAATACAAGCGCCGCCTCCTCGAGGACGGCGTCATCGGAGAGCGCGGGCGTGGTCTCGTTGGCTTTGATATCCCCGCATTCAGGGAGTTTCTGAACGAGAAGGTCTCCTAACACGCAGAGGTTGTCCACAAGGACATCAACGCATGGCAATCAGCAATCCTCTTGGTAAGGGAAGTAGGCTTTCCGCCAACGCTGATTGCCATGCGTTCTTCTTGTCTTTAGGCGAGCTTGCGAGCGAGCTCTCGCACCTCTTCCAGCTTGGGCGAAGAGGCCATGCTGTCGTGCTCGGTCATACCGCTGATGGTGATAATGCCCTGGTCCTCCCACTTGCAGTACGCGCAGGTTGACTTGTACATAGCGATCGCCGCATCATAGACGCCCTCGCTGTGGCTATCGAGCAAAAGGGCCGTCTTGGTGAACGGGAAGTCCGTGGCACCGAAGGCGTACAGGCGATCGATGGCGGCCTTCTCCTGCGCAGTGATATCAAACCAGTAGATAGGCGAAGCGAAGACAACCATGTCGGCGTCTTTCAGCGACTCGATCACGTCGGTCATGTCATCCTTCTGCACGCAAGTGCCCTCGTGGGCGAAGCAATACTGACACCCCAGGCAACCAGCGATTTTCTTACTGGCAACGCGGATAACCTCGACCGTATGGCCGGCCTCGCGCGCGGTCTCGGCAAACGCCTCAACCATGATGTCGGTATTGGCGCCCTTACGCGGGCTGCCGCTCAATACAACGATATTCATAAGAATCTCCCTTCTTCATGCCGCAGGCGCGCGGCATATTTTCTTGTTTTAACCAAAACAGATGGAGTTATTCTATCGCCTCGTTTCAGCTACTCCCACTCTTTAGAAGAATCGTTGCTGGAGGCTTGGCATTAAATCAAGGCACGCCTTATTTCAAATACTCCTCAAAGAATGCTTTCAGCTTTTCGAACGGAATGATATCCATCTGATCGTAGAGGTCGGTATGGCTGGCACCGGGGATAATGAGCAATTCCTTGTTGTCCCCCGTCAGCTTGCTATACGCGGTTTCGCTGAAATAGCGGGAGTGCGCCTTCTCGCCGTGCACCAGCAGCACGGCGGAGCGGATCTCGCCGGCGTACTGCAGAATCGGCATATTCATAAACGACAGCGAAGACGTCACATTCCAGCCACCGTTGGAGTTCAGGCTGCGGGAATGGTAGCCTCGCGGAGTTTTGTAGTAGGCGTAATAGTCCGCTAAAAACTGCGGCGCATCCTCCGGTAGCGGATCGACCACGCCGCCCGCCAGCGCATAGCTGCCGTTTTTATAGTCCTCGGTGCGCTGCGCATTCAGCGCTTTCCGCTTTTCAAAGCGCGCCTGCTCGGAATCCTCGGCGTCAAAATAGCCGTTTGCGGTCACGCGGGTCATATCGTACATGGTCATAGCCGCGGTAGCTTTGATACGGGTGTCGATAGCCGCCGCATTGACTGCCATGCCGCCCCAACCGCAGATACCGATGATGCCGATACGCTCCGGGTCGACGTTTTCCTGCACAGAGAGGAAATCAACCGCTGCGCAGAAATCCTCGGTGTTGATGTCCGGCGATGCTACATAGCGGGGCGCACCGCCGCTCTCGCCGGTATAGGACGGGTCGAAGGCAATTGCGAAAAAGCCCAGCTCCGCCATTTTCTGCGCGTACAGACCGGAGGACTGTTCCTTCACCGCGCCAAACGGGCCGCTGACGGCGATGGCGGGCAGTTTGCCTTCCGCGTTCTTAGGCACGTAGACGTCAGCCACCAGCGTGATGCCGTATCGGTTATGGAAGGTCGCCTTGCTGTGCTCAACCTTGTCGCTTTTGGGGAATACTTTGTCCCATTCCTGCGTCAGATTCAACTGTTCCATACCTAAACCTCCTTGTCAGTCGCTTTAAGGTATTGCTCGTCGTCCACGGGCTCCAACCACTCGTTGGAGGCCTCCTCGCTCGGAACCTCCACCGCGAGATGGGAGAACCAGCTGTCGGGCGCCGCACCGTGCCAGTGCTTTACGCCTGCGGGAATATTTACTACATCGCCGGGGCACAGCTCCTGTGCCGGTTTGCCCCATTCCTGGTAAAACCCTCGGCCAGCCACGCAGACGAGAATCTGCCCGCCGCCGCTTTTGGCGTGATGGGTGTGCCAGTTGTTGCGGCAGCCTGGCTCGAACGTAACGTTGTAAATGCCGACCTGCTCGGTGGAAAGGGGCGCGAGGTAGCTTTGCCCGATAAAGTACTTCGCAAATGCGTCGTTGGGGGCACCGATGGGAAAGGCCATCTCGTTTTGATGCTTGGTTCTTGCGTCGGCGGCATCGCTATCCGCCCAGACCTCCTTCGCCATGCGAAAGGCCGCCCATGCCTTGGGCCAGCCTGCGTAAAACGCCGCGTGCGTAAGGATTTCCGCTATCTCCGCCCTGGTCACGCCGTTGTTCTTTGCGGACATCAGATGATATTGGAACGAAGAGTCCGTCAGCCCCTGTGCCATCAAGGCAACCACCGTCACCACGCTGCAGTCTCGAAGGGAAAGCCTGTCTTCTCGGCTCCACACCTCGCCGAACAGCACATCGTCATTGAGCTGTGCGAATTTGGGAGCAAAGTCCCCCAGGGCATCTCTGCCCGCTGTCTGTTTGATTGCCATGATCGATTTCCTCCTGTCGATGGTTTTGAGTGCAAAACTGCTTCCGCCCAGCTAGGCCGCGCCTAGACTCCTGTGCCCATTCGTCGCGCCTGCTCAAGAGCGGGATGCCCGCCGATTTCGCCCACGCCGTTCAAGCCGCCGGCGAATACCGTTCCGGCAAGTGTGCGCCTTTGGCGAAAATCCCTTGCGCTCCCAATTTATATTGACGAAAATGAAGGTAATACCTAAACCTGACTTTAGGTCAAGGAGTAAATTCGAGATTTGTCCGGAGGGACCATGTACACAATCGGACAGGTGGCGGATATGTTCGGTCTGCCCGTTTCCACGCTGCGCTATTACGACAAGCAGGGATTGTTCCCGGAATTGGAGCGGACGTCCGGCATTCGCCGATTCGGCGATACGGAACTCGAGGCGCTTCGGGTCATCGAATGCTTAAAGAAGGCTGGGATGGAGATCAAGGACATCCGGCTGTTCATGGAATGGTGTGCGGAGGGCCCATCGACATATCCCAAGCGCAAGGCCATGTTCGAGGAGCGGAAGGCCCACATGGAGTCGGAGATCGTGAACATGAACCGCGCGCTGGATATGTTGAAGTTCAAATGCTGGTACTACGAGCAGGCGATCCAAGATGGCAACGAGGATAGAGTGAAGGCGCTGATTCCCGACGATTTGCCGGAAGAGATCAAAGATGCCTACGATAACGCCCACGCCCAATAGTGCCGCCCGATACTCAAGGGGCTTTGGCAAGGAGTCGTTTTAGGCAGACATGCAAAAAGAAAGCCTCCGAACCAGAAGGTTCGGAGGCTGTTATTCCCGTTATTTCGCTGATGGCTTTGCTCTATGGCGACGCCGAAACAGCATCAGGCGGTACTCGACGGTATCAAAACGCGAGTTCAGAAGCCAGTTCCCGTTATTCCCATAGGCATAAGCGCATCTGCTCGCGATTGCCTATCGATGCTCTGCCTCGAGCACGGCAGACACCGCATCGAGGAACTCCCGCACATGGTCTGCGGGCTGCAGCGAATGAAGCAGTCCGTAAGACACGAGACAGTCCCAATCGGTAGGGACGGTTTTGAGCATGGGGTGGACGTTGGCCCATAACGGCAGCGTCGCAAGCGCGAGGTCCTCGTTCGCGCCGCGATTGAACACCTCCGCCCGATATTGCGGAAAGTCTACGAGCGCGATTTGAGGATGATGCAAGAGTATCTCGTCGCGCACGCGATCGATTTCGGCGTTCCAGCCCCGGCGTATAAGCATAAGACTGTGATTGTGGAGGTCGTCGAATGTGACGATGTCGCGTTTGGCGAGTTCGCTGTCGATGGGAACGGCGCACCAGAGCGGCTCGCGCGAAAGCTCGAGGCCCAGGCACCCGCGCTCTTTAAGAAAGGCATCGTCGAAAATCCCCACCACGATATCCATGTCTTGCCCGAGGTTCGCCAAACCGCGCGCCGCCGAGGGCGTGTTTTCAAACGTGACCACCTGAAGGCTCATGCCAGGGCAACGTTCCTTCACCTTCGGCCACAGCTTCGTGAGCGGCGTGCTGGGCGTCATGAGCGACACTCCCACGCGGATGATGCGCTTCTCTCCGCGCTCGGCGACGCGGGCGCGTGCGATTGATTCTTGAGAATACTGCACGATATGGTGGGCGTCGGCGAGCAGCGACCTGCCTGCTCGCGTAAGCGAAAGCCCCTGATGCGATCGGTGGAACAGCGTAAGGCCTAGCCGCGACTCCAGCAGGTTCATCTGCTTGATGACGGCCGTGGGCGTGATGAAGGACTCTTGTGCCGCCTTGGAGAAGCTGCCCGCCTCCGCCACGCGGATGAAAGTGTCAAGCTGTGGGTTGTACATCGATCCTCCTGTCACGCATTATGTGCCGTATATACCCCATGGTTATATCCATCATTCCAACGTGAACTTCTCGCACGTCAGTAAACGCCGTAGCCTTGTATTCGAAAAGTCACCATTAAGGAGGAGACCATGGAATATCTGAAGCTCAACAACGACGTCGAGATGCCCATCGAGGGTTTGGGCACCTTCCTCATGACCCCGGCTGAGGCCGAGGCGGCCGCAACCGCCGCGCTCGCGGCTGGCTACGAGCACATCGACACCGCCAACGCCTACATGAACGAGCGCTCCGTGGGCCGTGCCATCGCCAAAAGCGGTATCGCCCGCGACAAAATCTTCGTCTCCACCAATCTCTGGCCGAGTGTCTACGACGCGGGCATGCCGGCGGTGGACGCCACGCTCCAGCGCCTAGGGCTCGACTACGTCGACATGCTCATCCTGCACCAGCCGGTAGGCGACTACCTGGCCGCGTGGCGCACGATGGAGGAGGCGTACCGCGCGGGCAAGGTGCGCGCCCTCGGCCTCTCCAACTTCCCGCAAGACAAGATTGCCGAGGTCATCGAGGTCGCCGACATCAAGCCGCAGCTCGTGACCGTTGAGTGTCACCCCTACCACGCCCAGCGCGACCTGCGCGCCTACCTCGCGCCGTACGGCACGGTGATCGAGGCGTGGTACCCGCTCGGCCACGGCGACAAAGGTCTTCTGGAGGAGCCCGTCTTCGTCGCTCTCGCCGAGAAGTACGGCAAGACCCCGGCCCAAGTGATCCTGCGCTGGCACGTGCAGATGGGCACCTCCATCATCCCCGGCTCCAAGAACCCCGCCCACATCGCCGACAACGCGAACATCTTCGACTTCTCCCTCACCGAAGACGAGATGGCCGAGATTGCCAAGCTCGACGGGACCATGACCTACTACACCGCCACCGAGGAAGCACTCGCGGGCTACCTGGCCATACGCCCCGATTTCGACGCGCAGGAGTAGCGCTCAGACGATAACGGACCAACCAAGCCGCCGCCGAGGACCAGTCGACTGTCGAGGACGAGCCCGCCGCAGTGCCCGCTGCAGACGGCAACGTCCTCGTGGCCTACTACTCTGCGCAGGGCCACACCGCTGTCGTAGCTCAGGCCATCGCCGATGAGCTCGGCGCCGATCTCTTTGAGGTGACGCCTAGAACCCGCGGGTTATAACCCCGTTCGCACCCCAGCGTTATAGAACCCTCACCAACGGAAACTTCCGCCGACGCGGCGCCCCTCGTATGGTGGATACGTCAAGTTGCGAGAAAGGAAGGCACCATGGACTACATCACCTTGAACAACGGCGTCAGGATGCCGCAGCTCGGCTTCGGCGTGTACCAGATCCCGGACGCCGCGGAATGCCAGCGCGCCGTGGAGGACGCGCTCTCGGTCGGCTACCGGCTGCTCGACACGGCCGCGAGCTACGGCAACGAAGAGGCGGTCGGGGCCGCCATTCGCGCGAGCGGCCTGCCGCGCGACGAGGTGTTCGTGACGACCAAGCTGTGGATGTCGGATGCGAGCTACGAGGGGGCCAAGCGCGGCTTCGACGCGTCGCTCAAGCGGCTGGGGCTCGACTACGTCGACCTCTACCTCATCCACCAGCCGTTCGGCGACGTCTTCGGCGCGTGGCGCGCCATGGAGGAGCTCTACGAGCAGGGCGTTATCCGCGCCATAGGGACGGCTAACTTCTACCCCGATCACCTCGCAAACCTCATCTCGTTCAACCGCATCGCCCCCGCCGTGAACCAAGTCGAGTGCAACGTGTTCTTCCAGCAGCGCGAGGCGCAGGAGTACATGGCCGGCAAGGAGGTGGCCATGGAGGGCTGGGCGCCCTTTGCGGAGGGCAGAAACGACCTCTTCCGCAACGAGGTCCTCGCTCGCATCGGCGAGGCGCACGGCAAGACGGTCGCCCAGGTCGTGTTGCGCTGGCTGCTGCAGCGCGGTGTGGTCTGTATCCCTAAGAGCACGCACCGCGATCGCATGGAGCAAAACTTCGACGTCTTCGACTTCGCGCTGGGCGACGACGAGATGGTCGCCATCGCCGCGCTCGACACCGGGCGCAGCGCGTTCTTCGACCACCACGACCCCGCCACCATCGAATGGATGTCCGGGCTCGTGCGCAACGTGTAGACGAGCGGTCAGACCGCACTGATAACTTACTAGGAGGAATTGCCATGAACTCATTCACGTACGACTACCCGGTCAGGAACCACTTCGGCGAGGGGGCCATGGACCAGGCACTCGACACCGAGATGGGCGCCATGGGCAAGACGGTGATGCTCGCCTACGGCGGAGGCTCGGTCAAACGAACCGGCGTCTACGGCCACGTGGTCGATAAGCTCACGGGCGCGGGCAAGCGCGTGGTGGACTTCGGCGGCATCATGCCCAACCCGACCTACGAGAAGTGCCAGGAAGGCGCCGCGCTCGCACGCGAGGAGCAGGTCGACTTCATTCTCGCCGTCGGCGGCGGGTCGGTCTTCGACTGCTGCAAGGTGGTCTCCGCGCAGGCGATGCTTGATGAGGACATCGAGACATTCGAGCACGTCGACGGCAAGATGCCGAGCTCGTTCATCCCCATGGGCTGCATCGTGACACTCTCCGGCACGGGCGCCGAGCAGAACAACGGGGCCGTCATCACCAACGAGGAAACGCATGTGAAGGGTGCCTTCTTCGGCGCGTTGCCCTCGTGGACGGCGCTTGACCCGGCGCTCACGCTCACCGTACCGCACGCGCAGTTCATGAGCGGCGCGTTCGACACGCTCTCGCACTGCATGGAGAGCTATTTCGGAAGCCCGCGCGGGCGCAATGTCACCGACGACATCAACCTCGCCATCCAGCGTAACGTCATCCGCAACATGCGGATCATCGCGGACGACAATCAGAACCTCGAGGCGCTCAGCGAGCTCGTATACGACTCCGCCATGGCCGAGAACGGCGTGCTCAAGATCGGCAAGTCAACGGACTTCCAGGCGCACATGATCCAGCACCAGTACGGCGCGTACACTCACACCAACCACGGAATGGGCCTCGCGGTCATCCACCCTGCGCTCTACCGCCACCTGGCCCCCGAGGCGCCCGCGCAGTTCGCCCGCTGGGCGCGCGAGGTGTGGGACGTCGACGCTAAGGGCAAAGACGACCTTACGGTGGCGCTCGAGGGCATCGACCGCCTGCAGACGTTCATCGGCGAGATGGGGCTTCCCACGAGCTTCGCCGAGATGGACTCCGACGCGTCCGACGAGACGCTGCACAAGGTTGCAGACACCTGCGTGCTCACCGGCGGCTGCGCCAAGAAACTGGAGCGCAGCGAGGTGTTCCAGATTCTGACCGAGTGCCTCTAGATCGGCGCTCGGTCCCGATCCGCCCGCGCCGAAGGAAACAGGAAGGCTCCTCGTTTTTCACGAGGAGCCTTCTGAGTTTTTGCCCGATTGTAAAACCATGTGGCTTGCAGGTGCGGCGGTTGCGAAACGCCCCCATCGGTCGCCATCGGAACCGTACGAAACCGTATGAAAAACAAAAGCAAATGTTCTATTACTCTCCCACTCGATGACTAATCCAGTCCGAGTGTTGTCGATGCGTGTCGCGTCGTACCGCCCGAGGGCTGATTCGTGCGCAATCAGAACCACCCTTAAAAAGGGTGGTTTGCTCTTAGGGTATAACCCACGGG
>DXZQ01000037.1 GCA_019419585.1 Collinsella sp.
GTATACGGGTGCATCATCGACGTCTTCAATACAGAAGATATCAGTGCGGAATGTTCCGGAGAGAAGCCCCGTCACGCCCCCGGATTCCCTGCGTTTACGGCCTTGAGGTCGGTGGGCGGAGGAGGACGTGGTTGTGGGGGATGCGTGTCCCGGTCGCTGTTTCGCGGCTCTGCCGCGAAAGGCGCGCTACTTTGGGGCGGATGGAGGACGTGGTTGTTGCGCCAACTTGTCCCTACCGCATTTCTGGAGCGTTTTCCCATCATAAATTACCCTCGGCATACTTGCGCGAACACCTGCTCGTGCTACACTTGCAATTGCTGTTTCAGGGCGGGGTGAAATTCCCCACTGGTGGTAAATCGGGCGGTGCCAAAGGGGCGCCGTGGCGCAGGTAAAGTGCCTGCGGTCGAGCCGATGAGTCCGCGACCCGGGTGTGCGTTGGTTCGCATGCCGGCTGAACTGGTGAGATCCCAGTACCAACGGTTAGAGTCCGGATGAAAGAGGCAGGTGATCTTATGTCTGAACAGTCGCAGCATATCCATTTTGAGAACACGAATAGGTGGAGCACCAAACAGCTCGTTACCATGGCGCTGATGTGTGCCTTGGGCGCCCTGTTTATGTACGTGCAGCTGCCTATCCTTCCTTCGGCGCCGTTTTTGACGTATGACCCGTCGCTGGTGCCGGCGATGGTGTGCGGGTTTGCGTATGGTCCTGGTGCCGGCACTGCTGTTGCCGCCATGGCGATCGTTATCCATGCGCTCACCACGGGTGACTGGGTCGGCGCGCTTATGAACCTGGTTGCCACGCTGGGCTACATTCTGCCCGCGGCTATCGTCTACCAGAAGATGCATACCTATAAGGGTGCCGTGATTGGCCTGGTGCTCGGCGTCATTGCCGCTACGGCGTTGTCTATGGTCGCAAACCTTACCATTGGCGTATGGTTCTGGTATGGCTCGGTCGATGTGATCGCCCCGCTTATGATTCCTGCCGTGCTGCCGTTCAACCTTATCAAGACCGTGCTTAACTCGGTGTTGACGCTAGCGGTGTATAAAGCAGTCTCCAACCTCATCACGCCTAAAAAGGACCAGGTCAAAGGCCGCGCATGATTGAGTGTCGGGGCGTTTCCTTTAGCTATGACGGTGCCGTACCGGCACTCGACGGCGTCGATCTGAACATCGAGGACGGGGAGTTTTTCTGCATCCTCGGTGGCAATGGGTCGGGCAAGTCGACGTTTGCCAAGCATCTGAATGCGCTGCTGCAGCCCGATGCGGGCACGGTACGTATCAACGGTATGGATGCGTCCGATCCCGAGCTGGTCTACGACATTCGTTCGACCGCAGGCATGGTGTTCCAGAATCCCGACGACCAGCTGGTGGCAACGCTTGTCGAAGATGACGTTGCGTTCGGTCCCGAAAACCTTGGCGTGCCATCGGCGCAAATTGCGCAGCGCGTACGCGAGGCGCTGAAGGGCGTGGGCCTGGTGGGCTTTGAGCGCCACGAGACCCATGCGCTTTCGGGCGGTCAAAAGCAGCGTGTGGCGCTTGCCGGTGTGCTCGCCATGGAACCGCGCGTGCTCATTTTGGACGAGGCGTCCTCGATGCTCGATCCGCGCGGGCGCAAGGGCCTTATGAAGGCCTGTCACGTGCTGCACGAACGCGGCATGACCATCGTGATGATTACGCACTTTATGGAAGAGGCCGCCGAGGCCGATCGTGTCGCGGTGTTTCGGGCGGGGCGCGTTGCCATGCTCGGTACGCCCGAGGAGATTCTGACGCGGGCAGATGGGCTCGTGGAGCTCAACCTGGATATGCCGGCGTCGTGCTGCTTGGGCATGGCGCTTCGTGCGAAGGGCGTGCCCGTTCATGCGCGGGTGCGCGAGGCGGATATGGTCGCCGAGATTGCGCAGGTATATGCCGACCGGAGTGGGGAAGACACCGCAGGGCGGCCTTCTGCATCCGATTCTCGTGTGCTCGACAACGTCTCCTCTGCAACCGACGGGACAGCCGTGTCGGAGCCCGTCATCGAGATTTCGCACCTCTCGCATAGTTACTCGCTGAGTGCCCGCGAGCGCCGTCGATGGCGCAAGCGCTCGGCCACTGCGGGCAAATCGAATAAACAGGCTCTCTGGGGAAACGACCCCAGCAGCCCGTGGGCGCTGCGCGATGTATCGCTGACGGTGCGTCGCGGCGAGTTCCTGGGCTTGGCAGGTCATACCGGTTCGGGTAAGTCGACGCTAGTCCAGCATCTCAACGGTTTGATTCGCCCCCAGGAGGGATTCGTTCGCGCGCTGGGGCTCGACCTGGCAAACAAGAAAGATGCCGCCGCGGTTAAGGCCAAGGTCGGCGTGGTGTTTCAATATCCCGAGCGTCAGCTGTTTGCCGAAACCGTGACGCAGGACGTGGCGTTTGGCCCGCACAACCTTGGCTTGCCGCAAGATGAAGTCGACCGTCGCGTCGAGTCGTCGCTCTCGCGCGTGGGCCTCGACCTTTCTACGGTCGGCGACAAGAGTCCCTTTGAGCTTTCGGGCGGTCAGCAACGGCGTGTGGCATTCGCCGGTGTGCTCGCCATGGAGCCCGAAGTCCTGGTGCTCGATGAACCCATGGCGGGGCTCGATCCGGCTGCGCACAGGGATTTCCTTGAGCTTATCGATCGACTTCACCGCGATGGCCTGACCGTTGTCATGGTTTCGCATAGTATGGATGACCTGGCCAATTGCTGCGACCGTATCGTCGTAATGAACGAAGGTGCGGTGTTTGCCGAGGGAACCCCCGCGCAGGTGTTTGCGCATGCCGATGAGCTCAAGTCGATCGGCTTGGGCGTACCTGCTGCTCAGCGCATGGCGTTGGCGCTCGCGGAGGCGGGCGTGCCGCTGCGTTGCGGCGGGCTCTATACGGTTGAGTCGCTGGCCGACGAGCTGGCAGATTTGCTGATCGGTCGCTCGGACGGTCCTTCTAACGTCGCGGACATTGCTAAATCCAAGACGGTCGCGCGAGAGGAGGGCTGCTAATGGAGGCGTTTTCGTTTGGCAGCTACTATCCCGGCGATAGTGCGATCCATCGCCTGGATCCGCGCACCAAGCTGCTCCTGGGCTTTGTGTTTTTGATCACGACGCTGACCGTCGGCGGCTTCCGCGGACTGGCCCCGGTCGCAATTTTCGCCGTGCTGATCTATGCCGTGTCCCGGGTGCCGTTGCGCCGGGTCCTATCATCGATGGCGCCGCTGCTGGCAATCGTCGTCGTGGTCGCGGTGCTCAACTTGTTTACCGATCAGAGTGGGCGCATCCTGTGGCAGCTCGGCTTTCTGCAGATAAGCGAGGGCTCACTGCGTTCTGCCGCCTTTATGGCGTGCCGCCTGACGTTGATGATGTCCGGCATGAGCGCCATTACGCTCACCACGCCCACGCTCGACCTCACCGCGGGCTTTGAGCGCCTGCTCGCGCCGTTTGCGCGTGTGGGACTTCCTGCGCACGAGCTCGGCATGATCATGGGTATCGCGCTACGCTTTATGCCGCAGTTTGCCACCGAGATGAAGCAGACGGCCGATGCGCAGGCAAGCCGCGGTGCACGCGTGACGGGCGGTCCGCTCGGCGGCGTGCGTATGCTCGGCAGTGTGGCGATTCCGCTGTTCACGGGCGTTTTCCGCCATGCCGAGACGCTGTCTGCTGCCATGGATGCACGCTGCTATCACGGTGAGCAGAGCCGCACGCGCCTGCATGCGCTTGCATTTCGCCGCGGGGATGCGCTGGCTGCGGTGGTGACGGCGCTGCTGCTCATCTGTGTCATCGTCATCAACCTTCAACTTGTTTAGGCGCGATTCGAGCGCAAGAAAGGGGTCCCTATGACCGACAACGATCGCACGGCTCAGCTTGAGCGCGCCTGTTCATATCTCAGGCGCATTCCGGCGTGGTATCTGGCCACGACCGATGTGGCCGACGGGCATCAGCCTCGTGTGAGGCCGTTTTCTTTTGCCATGGTCGATGACGGTAAGTTGTGGTTTTGCACGTCGCGCGACAAGGACGTGTGGGCGGAGCTGAGTGCGAATCCCAAGTTTGAGCTCTCGGGCTGGAAGCCGGGGGAATGTTGGATCGTATTGACCGGCGAAGCCGCACTTGAGGACGACGCAGTTGCGAGCGACAAGGTGCGTCAAGCGGGTTTTAAGCACATGGTGGGCATTGGCGAGGAACACGAGAGTGCCAACGACGGCCGCCTTGCTTTCTTTTCGGTCCGCAACATTGCCGCGCGCTTCTGTGATATCGACGGCAGCGAGGAGCGCCTGGAGCTCTAGCGCGTCTCAAATTAACTACCCGTTCCGAATTAGCTAGCGCTAGGAGGACACATGGACGGATTGAATACGGTGTTGGAGTATCTGACGTCGGTGCCGGCATGGTATTTGGCGACGAGCGTTGACGGACAGCCTCATGTGCGTCCGTTTTCGTTTGCGCAGATCCAGGATGGCAAGCTGTGGTTTGTAACAGCGCGCACCAAAGATGTGTGGCAAGAGCTGCTGCAAAACCAGCGCTTTGAGGCCACGAGTTGGTGGCCGGGCCATGGCTGGCTCATCTTGCGCGGGCGTGCCGGCTTGGATGACCGGGCTTTAGGCGAAATGCGCGAAGCCGGGTGGAAGCATCTAGAGCACCTGGGCGAGCACTATGAGGGGCCTAACGACCCCACGCTCGTCTTCTTTAGCGTCGAGGATCCCGAGGCTTTTATCTGCAATCACGACGAATGGGTGCCGGTCGAGCTCTAGCCAGCTGGCTCATCCTAACAACTTGGTTTTCGCATGGGCGGGCCCCGTATTGCCCGGCGCCGTTAGGAGCGCCGGTCAATACGGGGCCCGCTCCATTTGTCAATTCCTTCAAGCGAATGTGTCGGGAATGTTTCAATGCATGAATATGCAAGCCATTTACGTATTCATGCATCTTTTGGTGCTAAAGTTTCAACCCACTTCATAACGACCGCTGCGAAATGCGCATCGGTGCATAAATCGCAGACAAGGAGTCTGATATGTCTTTGAAGGTTGGAATCGTCGGCGCGGCTGGATATGCCGGAGCCGAGCTCATTCGCCTCGTGCTCGGCCATCCCGAGTTTGAACTTGTTGCCATTACGTCCAACGCCGATGCCGGCCAGCCGCTGTCCGCGGTGTATCCGAGCTTTGCTGGCGTGAGCGATCTGGTTTTCACCACGCATGACGCCCCCGAGCTCAAGAGCTGCGATGCGGTTTTTCTTGCCGTGCCGCACACGGCTGCCATGGCACAGGTGCCCGCGCTGCTTGCATCGGGCGTCTCCTGCTTTGATCTTTCGGCCGACTACCGTCTGAACGACGCGTCCGTTTTTGAGGCTTGGTATGCCGCCGAGCATACGAGCCCCGAGCTGCTCAAGACCCGTGCCTTCGGTCTGCCCGAGCTGTTCTGCCAGGACTTGGAGACCGCCGCATCCGACCATGCCGACGGCAAACCCGTGCTGGTCGCCTGCGCCGGTTGCTATCCCACCGCAACGAGCCTTGCCGCCGCGCCCGCCGTGCGCGCGGGCTGGGTGGCCGAGAACGGTCCCGTGATTGTCGATGCCATTAGCGGCGTGACGGGCGCCGGTAAGTCCTGCAACGCCCGCACCCATTTTTGCAGCGCCGACGAGAACTTGGAGGCCTACGGCGTGGGCAAGCATCGCCACACGCCCGAGATTGAGCAAATCCTTGGCCTGACCGATCGCGTCGTCTTTACCCCGCACCTGGCACCGCTCAAGCGCGGTCTGCTCTCCACGGTGACGCTGCCGCTTACGCCGCAGGCTATCGATACCTTGACCCTTGAGGACGTTGTCGACCATTACAAGCAGTTCTACGCCGGTCGCACCTTCGTACGCGTATTCGATGCCGGTCAGCAGCCCAAGACGGCTTCGGTCGTCGGCACCAACGCCGCCCAGATCGGCCTCGCGCTCAACAAGCGCGCGGGCGTGCTGGTGGCGACGGGCGCCATCGACAATCTGTGCAAGGGCGCTGCGGGCCAAGCAGTCCAGTGCGCCAATATCGTCTTTAGCTTTGACGAGCGACGAGGCTTGCCTACAGTGGCGTGTCCGGTGTAGCACATTCGATTGTTAACGATTTGGTAGTCGGGCATCGAGTGGGGCGCCACTCTTAAGCTGGTCTCATGATCACGACTGGCATGGCGCACCAACCGATGTCCGTTTTTTTGTTTGACATAAGGAGTCATAAAGACGATGAATACCGAGCTGTTTGATATCAAGATTCGCGCCGTCGAGGGTGGCGTTACGGCTGCGGCTGGTTTTAAAGTCGCAGGCATCCACGCTGGGTTCCGCAAGAACCCCGAGCGTCTGGATTACGCGCTCGTCGTGCCCGATAAACCCTGTCCCGGCGCCGGCGTGTTTACCACCAATCGCTTTTGCGCGGCGCCCGTGCAGGTGAGCCGTGCCAACCTGGGCGGTGCCGACAAGGGCTACGGTATCATCGCCGGTGTTTCGGTCAACTCTGGCAATGCCAACGCCGCCACGGGTGAGACCGGCCTTGCCTGCGCGCGCGAGACGTGCAGCATCGCATCGCAGGTCATCGGCTGCGAGCCCCAGCAGATTCTGGTTGCCTCCACGGGTGTGATTGGCCAGATTCTGCCGATCGACACGTTTGAGACCGCCATTCCTGCTGCCTACGAGGCGCTCTCCGCCCACGGTGGCGCCGATGCCGCTCGCGCCATCATGACGACCGACACGCACTCCAAGGAGTACGCCGTATCCTACGTCAGTGAAGCTGCGGGTCATGCGGGCAATGTCTATACGATAGGCGGAATGTGCAAGGGCTCGGGCATGATCATGCCCAACATGGCCACCATGATCGCAGTTATCACCACCGATGCCCCCGTCGAGCCTGCGGCACTTCATGCCCTGCTGCTCTCGAACGTCAAGCAGACCTTTAACAAGGTAACGGTCGATTCCGATACCTCGACCAACGACACCTGCATCATGCTTGCCTCCGGCGCCGCTGCCGCAGATGCCGAGCCTATCGTCGAGGGCTCCGATGCCTTTGACGAGTTGGCATTTGCCGTGCACGAGGTGTGCGAGAGCCTGGCGCGCAATATCGCCGCCGATGGTGAGGGCGCATCCAAGCTTGTTACGGTCAACGTTACCGGCGCCGCCAACGACGAGGAGGCCGATATCGCCGCCCGTGCCGTTGCCAACTCGCCGCTCGTTAAGACTTGCATCGCCGGCCACGACTGCAACTGGGGCCGCGTTGCTATGGCGCTTGGCAAGTGCGGCGTGAAGTTTAATCAGGAAGACGTTTCCATCGACATGATGGGCATGCCTGTCTGTCGCGATGGTCTGACTGTTCCCTTTGACGAGGACGAGGCTCTACGACGTTTCGAGGCGCCCGAGATCGTGATCTCGGCCGACCTGGGCGCAGGCGACGCGGCAACGACCGTGTGGACCTGCGACCTCACGCATGAGTACATCTCCATTAACGGCGACTACCGTTCCTAGATTCCAGGCACGCTGCGCATCTTGCCGCGATTGCGGACAGCGGAGCACGGCGCGATAACGATACGAAAGACGAGGCAGATTATGAAATTCGCACGCGATTGTCGTTCGAACGAATCCAACGAAGCAACCGCGCAGCTGCTGTTCGAAGCGCTGCCGTGGATTAAGAACCTGACCGGTAAGACGGTTGTTATCAAATATGGCGGAGCCGCCATGGTAGATGAGCAGCTGCGCCGCGACGTGATGAGCGACATCGTGCTGCTCAAGATCATCGGCATGCGCCCTGTTATC
This sequence comes from Collinsella sp., assembly GCA_019419585.1. Lineage (GTDB taxonomy): Bacteria > Actinomycetota > Coriobacteriia > Coriobacteriales > Coriobacteriaceae > Collinsella. The sequence continues at coordinate 7,764 of DXZQ01000037.1, forward strand.
GTGAACGGTGGCGGCAAGGCCATCAACGAGGCGCTGAGCCACTACGACATCCCCGTCGAGTTTAAGAACGGCCAGCGCGTGACCACGCCGGCGACTATGGATATCGTGCGCGAGGTGCTGGGCGGCAAGGTTAACCAGGAGCTGGTTGCCGCCATCAACCACCACGGCAACCTGGCCGTGGGCGTGTCGGGCAGCGATGCTGGCACGCTCATCGCCGAGCCGCTCGACCCCGAGCTCGGTCGCGTGGGCAAAGTGACGCACGTTAACACCGACTATATCGAGCGCTTACTCGATAGCGAGTACATCCCCGTTATCGCTACCGTCGCGGCGGGGGAGGACGGCGGCTTCTTCAACATCAACGCCGATACCGCCGCCGGTGCCGTTGCGGCAGCGCTCCACGCGCACAAGGCGATCTTTTTGACCGACGTCGACGGCCTGTACAAGGACTTTAGCGATAAAGACTCACTCATCTCCAACCTAACACTCGACGAGGTTAACGAAATGCTCTACGGCGGCGAGGTCGATAAGGGCATGATTCCCAAGCTGCGCGCGGCCGTCGATGCGCTTGCCGGCGGCGTATTTCGCGCTCACATCATCAACGGCACCACGCCGCATTCGCTGCTGCTGGAGCTGCTGACCGATGCCGGCGTCGGCACCGTGATCCATTCCACCGAGACGGCTTACGAGTTCGATACGCATCCGCATCCGCTTTCGACGTTTGCTGCGCGTCTGACCGAGAACCTCGACGAGGTCGAGAAGCTTCAGACGGTCTAACTGACCCGCAGCCGCCCCATTTCTGCACCCATAGGCCTGCGCCGTCCGGCGCTCAACGAAAGGCATCCCATGTCACTTGCAGCTCAGCAATCGCTTGAATCCCATTACGTTATGCATACCTTTGGCCGCTCTCCGGTCGAGTTTGTCGGGGGTCACGGCATGAAGCTCACCGGCGACGATGGTCGTGAGTACCTCGACTTTCTTGCCGGCATCGGCGTGTGCAGCCTAGGTCATGGCGACCCGGCTGTGCTCTCGGCGCTCGAGGCACAGACCAAAAAGCTCATGCATGTCTCCAATTACTTCTACATCGAGCAGCGTGGACAGGTCGCGGCGCTGCTGTCCAAGCTTGCCAACGACGACTTAGATGGTGCACGCGTGCTTGCCGATGCCATTGCCGCCGGCGATGAGACCACGGCAGCTGCTCTTGGTGCCCCGGCTGCGGATGAGCAGGTTTGGGAGACCTTCTTTGCCAACTCCGGCGCCGAGGCCAACGAGGGCTCGATGAAGCTCGCGCGCCTGTACGCCAAGCGTGCCGGTAACGGCGGCAACACTATCGTGTGCATGCGCGGCGGCTTCCACGGCCGTACGCTCGAGACCATTGCCGCCACCATGCAGGATTGGCTGCAGGATAGTTTCCGCCCGCTGCCGGGTGGCTTTGTGGCCTGTACGCCCAACGATATCAATGAACTGCGTGCGATCTTTAAGCAGCTGGGGAGCGAAATATGTGCCGTGATGCTCGAGCCGATCCAGGGTGAGAGTGGCGTGCACCCCATGACCGAGGAGTTTATGGCGGCAGCGCGCGACCTGGCACACGAAGTGGGCGCCGTGCTTATAGCCGACGAGGTCCAGTGCGGCATCTTCCGCTCCGGCAAGCCGTTTGCATTCCAAACCTATGGCGTGGAACCCGACATCATGAGCCTTGCCAAGGGCATTGCCGATGGCGTGCCCATGGGTGCCGTCGTAGCAAAGAAGGAGATTGCCGACGTGTTTAAGCCGGGCGACCACGGCTCGACCTTTGGCGGTAGCTGCTTGGCTGTCGCGGCGTGCGCCGCGACGCTCTCCGCGCTCGTGCGCGGCGATTATGCCGACCATGCTGCCAAGGTAGGCGCCTATATGGAGGCAAAGCTCGCCAAGCTGCCGAACGTGACCGAGGTGCGTGGCCGCGGCTTGATGCTCGGCTGTGATTTGGATGATGCCGCGGGCGACGCGCATGATATTGTTGCCCGCGCGCTGGCCGCCGGTGCCGTGATTAACGCTACAGGTGCTCATACGCTGCGTTTCCTGCCGCCGCTCGTCTGCGAGGAATCCGACGTGGACAGTCTGATCGAGATCCTGTCGGACGTTTTGGCCTAACACAGCGAAATAACTTAACTTTGACCGGGTTCCGGACTGCGGACGTGCCCTATGTGGCATGATTCAGCGGTCTGGAGCCCGTTTTGCCTTAGATTTGCTAAGGCGGGGAGACCTGCTGGTCAAAAAACATCAAATATGAGTACTGTTACCAGCTGAATCTCATATGAAACCGACTATCTAGGATTAGTTAGACCACACATGTTCAGTTATGTTAATGGGGAAACAGCTAGCAAAGGCTTCAAATCGCTGATTCAGGGCTAGATTTACCCAGCGAAACCCAAAAATCGCTGCTACAAAATTAGTAACAGTACTCATTTTTGCCATTTTTTGGCCACGGCCTTTGTGACGGACGTGCTGGCGGGTTCGAATCCCTCTGCGCTGGGCCCAAAAAAGAAGGCTCTGTTAGACCAAATTTGACACGATCGGCTGTTCGTCGAACCGGAAAATAAT
>DXZQ01000038.1 GCA_019419585.1 Collinsella sp.
TTATGCCGAAAATAACCCATCTAGCAGTGGATTCATTAAACAGGACCCTTAAGTGCCCAGATGTCCGCACGCCGTTCATCACGTTTATTCGACCGTCGAACGGTTCGTGTAATATTACAAACGTTATAGACGTATAGTATATACCAGATGAACAAGAGGTTACGAGCTATGGGGGCCGTAACTACGAGTTCGGTTCATTTGGGAGGGGCAAAACGGTGGAGAAGCGAATCGTAATCGCCACGCATGCAATGTTCTCGGAGGGCATCGCCTCGTCGCTCAAGATGATCTTTGGCGACGCTGTTCCTGTTGAGTGCATCACGGCATATGTCGATTTGAGCGTCGATTACCAAGACAAGCTGGAGAAGATCGTCTCCGAGCATGACTACGAGCATGCGGAGCTCGTCGTGCTGACCGATATCCTGGGCGGTTCGGTGAACAACGAGTTCATGGGCCTGCTCGACAAGTACAACTTCCATCTTATTACCGGCCTTAACCTGGCGCTTTTGTTCGAGGTTGTCACGTGTCCCGCAGAGGACCTGACTGCGAACTTGCCGTCGATTGTAGAGCAGGCTCGCGAGCACATCGTTTTGTGCAACGAGCTTGTCGAAGCCAAGGCAGCAGCTGCGGCAGATGACCAACTGGCTGAGCTTAACGAGTTTTAGGAGGCAAAACTATGATCAAGTTGTTCCGAATCGACCACAGGCTTCTTCACGGTCAGGTTGCATTTTCGTGGACCAAGTCCATCGGCGCCGACTGCATTCTTGTGGCAGACGACGAGGCCACGACGAATAGCCTCAAGATGACCACGCTGCGTCTGGCAAAGCCCCAGGGCGTGAAGCTTGTCGTCAAGTCCATCGACGACAGCATCAAGGCGCTCCAGAGCGGCGTTACCGATAAGTACAAGCTGTTCATCGTCACGGGTAGCGTGGCCGATGCCAAGCGCATCTGCGATGCCGTGCCCGAGATCAAGAGCATCAACCTTGGCGGCATCAAGAATCGCGAGGGCGCTCGCCAGGTAAGCCAGGCGATCTTCCTTCTTCCGGAGGAAGAGGACGAGCTGCACGAGCTGGCTGCAAACGGCGTCGAGCTCGAGATTCGCCAGGTGCCAACAGAGAAAAAAGAGCTCTACAAGTAATCAAGTAACGACACTCGCACGTATTCAATGCGGTTCACATGCGCGATGCGCATTAAGAAAGAAAGGGAGAACCTATCATGATGGAACCGATGCACGAGCTTCTGCAGGAAGCGAAAAAGGGCGGGTACGGAATCCCCGCTCCCAATGTCTACAATCGCTTTACTATCGAGGCTGCGCTGCAGGCTGCAGATGAGCTCAATGCCCCGGTGATTCTTGGCTGCCCTGGTGTCTTTGGCATCGAGGAAGTCGGCGAGCTCGCTCGTTACTACGAGCGCAAGTATCCGCGTGTTCCGTTTGCCGTGAACCTTGACCACGGCGGCCCGTTCGACCACCTCATCCGCGCTATCCGCGCTGGTTTCTCCTCCGTTATGGTCGACCGCTCCACGCTTCCCTACGAGCAAAACGTCGCAGAGAGCAAAGAGATCGTGAAGATCGCTCACGCCGTTGGCGTTTCCGTCGAGGCCGAGCTGGGTCATGTTGGCCAGGGCGTTGAGTACGAGCAGACCCGTGACGCTGGCTTGACCCATCCTGAAGAGGCAGTTTCCTTTGTCGAGGAGACGGGCGTCGACTGCCTGGCAGTTGCCGTCGGCACCTCCCATGGCGCCTACAAGGGCACCCCGCACCTCGAGTTCGAGCTGCTCGAGACGATCGCTAAGAGCGTCGACGTGCCGCTGGTTTTGCACGGCGGTTCCGGCACCGGTGACGATCTGATTGCCAAGGCCATTAAGTGCGGTATTCAGAAGGTCAACCTCTGGACCGACCTCTCTCAGGCTTCCAACATGGCGGTCAAGGAGGCTATCGAGGCAGACTACGCGCCTGATGTCGATCCCGATAAGAAGAAGATCAGCTCTTGGCAGTACGACATGATCGGTGCCGATGGCTACAAGGCCGCGCTCGAGCACTACATGCATGTCTTCGGCTGCGTCGGCAAGGCTTAAGGAGTAATTCCATGCGCTTCCTGCCCACCAACCAGATTTGGCGTTATTGGAGCTTCGATACCTGTTTGCGAGATATCGAAGCCACGGGAACACGCGATATCGATTTGTGGTTGTGCAATAACCACGTGAATATCGACGCTCACGATATCTACAACGCCAAAGCACTTGTTGATGGGCTTCGGAAGCACAGGGTGCGCGTACGCACGTTAACCCCCGAACAGGGTAATCCAAAAGCTTACAACATCATGTCTTCGGATTGCCATATCAAGCGGTTAACAGAAGGTTACTATCGGCAAATTGTTCGCCTGGCGGGAATGTTGGACTGTTCTCGCATATCGATAAACGGCGGCTGGTTTTCGCTCGATGAAGATCCTTCAAAGGCTTGGGACAACATGGTTTCAAGCATCGGACTGATTTGCGATATCGCGGGGGAGCAGGGAATCGACGTTTGCCTGGAAACCCTTACGCCCAAGCGATATCGCCTACTTACCGATCGCGCCTCGATGGCACAGGCACTTTCCGATATCGACCGTCCCAATTTGCAGGTGACACTGGATACCGGAACGATTGCCCGCGGTGGAGAAGACCTCGAGGACTATCTCGAGCAGTTCGAAACAAAGATCGGCTACGTGCACTTGACAAATCTCGACCCGAGCGTTTTCGCACACTTGGCCTGGGGAGACGAGCACGGCATCCTTGACGCCGCACGCATCGTGAACTCCTTGATCCAACACGGTTTTGACGGCGATTGCGCTCTCGAAATGACCTGTCCCTCCTATTTTAATAACCCGCGCGAAGTTCTTGCTCGCGCACTCTCTGTCCTGAAAGGATGTGAACGGTAATGCTCGTACAAGCTCTGCTTGCTGGCTTGGTAGTCGGTCTTTCCAAGATGGAATACTTCTTTGGCTACAGCATGTTCAATCGCCCCATCGTTGAGGGCGCCATCATGGGTCTCGTTTTGGGCGACCCCGTGACCGGTACGATCATCGGCGCTACGCTCGAGATCGTCTTCCTCGGTTCGTTCCCGGTTGGTGCCGCGGTTTCTCCCGACGGTGGTACCGCTGCTGGCGTCTCGACGGCGTTTGCCATTCTTACCGGCGCTGGCGCCGCGGTGGGCACTGCCTTCGCTGTGCCCCTGGCACTTCTCGGTGGCTTTGCCTTCGTGCTCTGCAAGTTCATCAACAACGCTTTTGCCGAGGCGATGAAGGCGCAGCTTGCCAAGGATAACGATAAGGCTGCCCGCGCCCTGTTCTGGGCAGGTAGCTGGGTTGGCACCTTTGGCCTCTACTTCTTGATCGGCTTCCTTTCCGTCTTCTTTGGAAGCACCGCGCTCGAGTCTGCAGTCTCCGCTATCCCCACTGATGTGATCAACGGCCTGGCATCCGGCGGCAACCTGCTTCCTGCCGTGGGCTTTGCCCTGCTGCTGTCCATGATTATGGACAGGAAGCTTGCTCCCTGGTTCTTTATCGGATTCATCCTCGCTGCCTACCTGCAGCTCCCCGTAATCGCAGTAACCGCTCTGGCCACTGCAGGCGTCGTGCTCATCCTGGTGAGCCGCAACGAGAACCCCGCTACTTCTACTGCTGATGAAGGTGATGACAATGAGTTCTAATCAGACCACGAACGGCAAGCTCACGAACAAAGACTTGACGCAGATTTACGGTCGCTACATACACCTCAATGGCATGAACGACTATCCGGGCCAGATGCATGCTGGATTTACCTACTCCATCATCCCGGCGCTCAAGAAGATCTACGCGGACAACAAAGAGAAGCGCATCGATGCTTACCAGCGTCATATGAACGAGTACTTCAACGTGACCCCGTATCTTGGCGGTTTGCCCTTGGGCGTCGTTCTTGCTATGGAAGAGCAAAACGCCGTGGACGATGACTTCGATACCTCGACGATCACCGGTATTAAGACCGCTCTTATGGGTCCCCTTTCCGCCATTGGCGACACGCTTTTCCACGCAACGCTTCGCGTTATCGCGACGGCCGTCGTGATCAGCATGGCTTCTGCCGGCAACATCCTGGGCCCGATCCTCTTCATGTTGATCTTCAACATTCCCCAGTTTATCTGTCGTTGGTGGTCGCTCAAGAGCGGTTACAACATGGGCACTAAGCTGCTCGAGCGGGCTGAGTCCTCGGGCATCATGGAGAAGATCTCCTACGCCGCGAGCGTTATCGGCCTTGCTGCCATCGGCGCCATGACGGCGTTCAACGTCAACCTTTCCTGCGCTCTCACCATCCCGAACGCAGCAGGTGGCGACCCCACTTTGGTCCAGAGCCTCTTCGATGCTGTGTGCCCCAAGATCTTGCCGCTTGGCCTCGTGCTGCTGTGCTACTGGCTGCTTGCCAAGAAGAAGGTCAATGTGATCCCTCTTCTGCTTGGCCTGCTCGTCGTCGGCGTCATCCTTCGTCTTCTGGGCATCATCGCTTAGGTGACATAAGGAGGATTGAATCTTATGTCGACTGAAGAATCCCCGCGTGAGATTGCGATTCTCGGTGCGGGAAAGATCGGCAGGGGAGTCGTCGGCCTGCTCTTCTCCCGCGCAGGATACCGCCTGCACCTGTACGACATGTACATGGAAGGCATGCGCAAGCTTGAGGCGCAGGGCTACTACGAAGTCCGCGTGACCGATGGTCATGATGTTGACGAGTCCACGCGCATCGACGACTTCGATATCGTCGATAGCACCACCGACGCCGAGGTCATCACGCTTCTTCAGAGCGTAGACATCGCTGCGTGCTGTGTGTACGAGGGGGCATTCAAGAGCCTTGCCCGCGTGATTGCCGAGGCTGTCTCCCAGCGCCATGCATCCGGGAACGAGCGCGATCTCAATATCCTGCTGTGCGTGAATGCTCTGGGCGCTCCCGCAAAGGTCGTCTCGTATATCGAGGGCGAGCTTGCCGAGGAACACCTCGCGTATTTCCGTGAGCATGTGGGCGTTTGCCAGGTCATGGTTCTCGCCGCCGGCATTCCGAGCGACCCAGACGCCAACCCCTGGCAGGTAGTTGTCTCTGCGAATCCCGGACTGGAGATCGACGCGGATGCCTGGAAGGGCCCGCAGCTTCAGATCGAGAGCGTCTCTTTCATCCGTGGTGCCCAAGGCCATATCTACCGCAAGGTCTATTGCGGCAATATGCGCCATGCTATGGCCGGCTTTATGGGTAAGGCCGCTGGTCACGAGTTCATTTGCGATTGCCACAAGGACCCGTGGATCCGCGCCAACATCGTCGCGGCGTTTGAGGAGGCTCACGCAGCCATCGTGCAGGAGTACTCCTTTGATCCGGCAGAGGACGCCGAGTGGGTGGAATTCATCTACTCCAAGCTCGATGCCGACGTCAAAGACCCGGTCGATCGCGTTATCGCAAAGACCGACGAGAAGCTGTCGCACGACAACCGCTTCGTTGGTCCGGCCTTGATGTGCTTGCGGCACGGAATCGTCCCGTTCTATCTCGCACGCGGTATCGCCTACGGACTTGATTGTCTTGCAGCCGAGCAGGGCGTGGAGCTTAAAGACGACGCGGCGGTGCGCGCCTACGCTCGCGAGATCTGTTCACTTGGCGAAGACGAATGGATGCTGCTCGATCTTGTCGCCAAGCAGCACGCCGACATCGCTTTTCGAGCCGCCGAGTAATCGTCGGCTGTAATAACCAATACCAACGACTGAAAACGAGGAAATCATGAAAGCAAAAACAGCTGTACTCACTGCGGTTGAGACGGCAGAGGTGATCGATCGCGAGCTTCCCGAGCTGGGCGAGCACGACGTTTTGGTCAAGATCGATGCGAATAACATCTGCACGTCCGAATACGGTGCCTTTAACGGCGCGCGCAAGCGTCCGCTTCCCCTGGTGTTTGGACACGAGTGGGCAGGTACCGTGGTCGAGGTCGGCTCTGCGGTCGACAGCGTTGCCGTAGGCGACTACATCGCGAGCGGTTACCAGTACGACCCCTATTCGGAGCCCAGCCGCGAGGGCCGCACCAGCGAGTGCACCAAGCTGCAGAGCGCCGATCACCCCAACCCGGATGGCTATTTTGGCAACGCCGGCTGCGCCAACTACGCCGTTGCCAAGGAAGTTGCCTGCTACAAGATCGATAAGGGCATCAATCCTTCCGTGGCCGCCCTTCTTGAGCCTCTGGGCACCTGCTGCGCTGGCTTCCGCCGCTTTGGCATCGAGTACGGCCAGACCGTCGTCGTTATCGGTGCAGGCACCATGGGCGTTCTCAACGCCCTGGTTGCCAAGGCACATGGTTGCCGCGTCATCATCACCGAGATGATGCCCAAGAAGCTTGAGACCGCAGCGAAGCTCGGCCTGGAGACCATCGACGTTTCCAAGTGCGATCCGGTGGAGAAGGTTCGCGAGCTTACCGGCGGCAAGGGTGCAGACGGCGTCATCATCGCCGTTGGCGCTTCGGGCGCTTATGCCCAGGCCCTCGAGATGGCCAAGGAGAAGCGCGCCCACCTGCTTATCTTCGCAGCAGGGTACCCGGCGCCCAAGTGGGAGCTCGACCCCAACACCGTGCACTATCGCCGCATGGTCATCGTGGGCTCCTACGGTGCCGACGCTGTCGACTTCCGCGAGGCCGCCTCGATGATCAACATGGGCGCAGCTGACTTCTCCCAGCTTGTCGAGGAGAAGATTCCTCTGGATAAGATCCAAGAGGCCTTTGAAGAGGCATGCAAGCCCGGAATGTATCGAATCAGCGTTCAGTGCCAGGAGGACTAACAATGCGTTACAAGACAATGAAAAAATCCGGCGAGAAGATCTCTGCTATCACCGTCGGTACGTGGGCCATCGGCGGCAAGAACAGCATGGGCGGCGGCTACGGCGAGATTGACGACCAGGACTCCATCGAGGCAATCAAGGCCATGATCGATGGCGGCGTCAACCTGATCGATACCGCTCCCATCTACGGCGAGGGCCACTCCGAGGAGGTCGTTGGCAAGGCTATCGAGGGTATCCGCGACAAGGTTTTGATCGCCACGAAGTACGGCTCCTACATCGAGGACGGCAAGGGCGTTCACTGCAGCCGTCCCGATTCGGTCCTGCGCGAGTTCGATGCATCGCTCAAGCGCCTGAACACCGATTACGTCGACATGTACCTCATGCACTGGCCCGACGACCTGGGCACTCCCATCGAGGACACGATGGCTTGCGTCAACAAGCTCAAGGAGCAGGGCGCGGTCCGCATGCTCGGCCTGTGCAACTCCGATAGGGCCCTCATCGAGCGCGCAAGCGCCGTTGCCGATATCGACATCGTGCAGCTTCCGTTCTCCATGGTCAATCAGTCGGCCCTCTCCGACCTCAAGTGGTGCGAGGAGAATAACATCGATGTCATGACGTGGGGCTCCCTGGGCGCAGGCATCCTTACCGGCGCCGTGCGCGAGAAGCCGAACTTCGATGAGAAGGACTTCCGCGCTACCTTCTATCCGTTCTATCAGGAGCCCATGTTCTCCAAGATCCAGGAGTTCCTCAAGACCATGGACGTCTTGAGCGAAAAGTATGGCAAGCCGCTGGCCCAGATCGCCATTAACTGGAGCACGCAGAGGAGCTTTGTCTCCACCGCGCTCACCGGTGTTCGAAAGGTGTCCGAGGCTCAGGAGAACTGCGCCGCCTTTGAGTGGAGCCTGAGCGACGAGGATATCGCTCTGCTCGATGCGGAGCTCACGCGCCTCGAGATCACCGAGGCAGTCGCATAGCTCACCTTGCTATTGCCCGGGGCGCGCGTCGTTTTGCGTGCCTCGGGCATTGAGCCCATAACCTGGGCTCTTTTTTGGGCTACGCGATTGGTCATATACCTTTTGCGGGTACTATGACCTTATGACCTTGTACTATGGAGCATACAAGCGGCAAGCGAGCTGCTGTCGAGTGGGGAGTTTGAACATCATGAGCCAGCTTGAGATGCCGCTGTATCAACAGATATACGACGAGATTAAGCATGCGATTGACAACGGCATATATGTTCCGGGGGATAAGATCCCAACCGAGACGGAGCTATCGACCAAGTACGCCGTGAGTCGCATTACGGTGCGACGCGCGATCGAGGATCTGAGCGCGGCAGGTTTTTTGGTAAAGCGACGCGGTTTGGGCACGTTTGTTTGCGAACCGCGTATGCGCAGGAAGCTGCTGCAAGGTGGCCTGCCCCAGAGCTTTAGCGAGATTTGCCGCAAGAGCGGTCGCGTTCCTGGTGCAAAGCTCATCAATCGCGAAATCGTCGTTGCTCGCCAGGACGAGCGCGAGTTCTTTGGGCTCGATGAGGACGACCTTGTCTTGCATGTTCAGCGTCTGCGTACGGCCGATGAGCAGCCCATATTCGAAGAGAACATGTGTCTTCCCTACGTTGAGAACAAGGAGCTCGCAAGGTGCGACCTTCAGGGTAATTCGCTCTATGAGCTGCTGGACGAATTTTATGGAAGGAAGCCGGTGCAGAACCAGAAGGTTCTGGTCGAAGCCATGGGCGCGTCGAGTGAGCGCGCGGGCCGTTTACAGGTGCCTGTTTCCGAGCCGCTGCTGTTCATCACGACATATGCCCTCGATCAAGATGACAAGCCTGTCTATATTGGCCGTCAGTACTTTATCGGTTCGCGCTACATGCTCGATCTCTAGTAGCTAGCTTGCATAGCGCTTGTTTACAGCCCGGTTGCCCCTTGGCAGCCGGGCTTTTTGCATGCGTTGTTTGATTTGGAGAGAGATGTCGCGGAATTTGGGGAGAGACGGCGTGTTGAGATGGTGATGGCACCTCAAGTTGCCTGCTTTTTCGCATTGTTGAGAGACAGATGCCATCGCTGCTTTAGAATCGCTAGGCGATACCCGGACCCGCTTTATGGAGTGTGCCATAGCAGCTAAGAAAGACTGGACAGTGAAAGAATGCCTTGATTGGACGGCCGATTATCTCGGTTCCCACGGCATTGAGCGTCCTCGTCTCTCGGTCGAATGGTTGCTCTCGGCGGCGACGGGGCTAACGCGCGTCGGGATTTACACCAACTTCGATACGCCGCTGACGGCAGATGAGCTCTCCTTTATGCATCAGGCCGTAGCGCGTCGCGCGAAGGGCGAGCCGTTGCAGTACATTTCGGGCGAAACTTCCTTCAGGACTATCGATGTTGCCTGTGAACCCGGCGTGCTCATTCCGCGTCCCGAGACGGAAGTGCTGGTCGAGGAGGTGCTTGCCTATCTTGACCAAGAGGTGTTGGGCAACGATGAGCGGGAGCAGAGAGTTCGCGTTGAACTGCCCTGGAATGACGAGGTCGAAGCCGCGCGTCGTGCCGAGGCTGAGGCGGCGGCAAAACAAGCCGCGGATGATGCCGATGATTTGCAGCAAGATGGTCCCGATGAAGGGACGTTTGGTCATATTGAGCCAGACGAGCTCAATGATGAGCCGGAAGAATCCCTCGAGCCTGTGTCGGATGGCGTCTTGGACAAAGGTATGGCCGAGTCTTCTGCCGCGGATGACGGTTCGATTCCCGATGCCGAGCCTCGTTGCGCGAGAGTTTTGGAAGTGGGCTGCGGCACGGGCTGCATCTCTCTTTCCATTGCGGCGGAACGCGCTGGGCGCGTGGTGTGCATAGCGACCGATATCGAGCCGCGTGCCGTGGCGCTTGCAACCAAGAATCGCGAGAGCCTGGACATCGCCCCCGAGAGGGTAGACATTCGTCTAGGAAATCTGGTTTCCCCTCTTGATCGCGAGAGCGAATGGGGGACGTTTGACGTATTGGTTTCGAACCCTCCCTACAATCCCACGAAGGTGATGGACGAGCTTCCTCACGAGGTGGCCGATTTTGAGCCGCACCTGGCACTTGACGGCGGATGCGACGGCCTGGATATTTTCCGCCGCCTTCTTAATGCTGCTCCCTATATGCTTCGCGAGGGCGGTCTTTTTATCTGCGAGCTCTTTGAGAAGGCGTGCGATCCGGCGGCTCAGCTGTGTCGCGAGGCGGGATTGGGAGATGTGCGCATTGTGGAGGATCTGACCGGTCGTCCTCGCATCGTTGCCGCCCGCGTGCTGGAAGCTTGTACGCGCGATTAATGCAGGTATGCGTCCTATAGTGCGCTTTTGCACCAT
>DXZQ01000039.1 GCA_019419585.1 Collinsella sp.
CGTAGCGGGTGGTTCAAAGCTGGCCGCTGCGCGGCCAGCAGACTAAAGTCTTGAATTTGAGCGAATCAGGCCCCTGATTCGCGGTTTCGGGAATGACTCAATTGATTCGCAAAATCGCAGGTCGCTCCTTTAATCACTCCCTGGTTTCCGCCGGGGTTCGTAGCGGGTGGCGTGAAAAGGGGCGATTCAAAGGGTCGGAGAGATGCGTCTTGGCCAAGAAATAAGGTTAGCCTTATCTTACTTCATGGTTCGTGTGTTATAGTTAGATTGCTCTAACTGTTTGGGGGGCGATAGCCATGCACGAACGCAAGGGCTTCTGGGACAAGAATGCCGGTCGGTACGACCGTTTCATGCGAAAGGACCGGGCGGCGTATGAGAAGATGTATGAGCTGATCAGGCCGGTAGTGAAAGCAAAAACCGTACTGGAGGTTGCCACCGGCACGGGGCTCATCGCAAAGAGCGTCGTGGATGCGGCGGCGCGCATCGAGGCTACGGACGCCTCTGCAAAGATGATCCTTGAAGCAAAGCGGGACAATCAATCCGCAAAGCTGCACTTTTCCGTACAAGATATGTTCCGCCTGCCCTATGCACAGAAGTCCTTCGAAGTGGTGATCGTGTCCAACGCACTTCACATAGTGCCGCATCCGGAAAAGGCCCTGCAAGAAATCAGGCGGGTGCTGAAGGACGACGGCGTGCTCATCGCGCCAACCTTCACCCACGCGGGGAACTCGGTTTCCGGCAAGGCAAAAGCCTTTTTCATGAGTATGGCGGGATTCCCCCTCCACAGCGGGTGGACAAGCGAGGAATACCTGCGTTTCCTGCGTCAAAACGGCTGGGCGGTGCGGAAAAGCGCGGTGCTGAAGGCCTCGTTCCCGTTGACCTATGCGGAATGCACGAAATCGGAGGGGCCAGATGTCGTTCTTTGAAAACACCCGCAAGCCCGTGGGCCTCGGCGGAAAACTTATGGTTGCCATGATGAACCTGGGCCACAGCCCTGTGGCGCGGTGGGGACTTCGATTTCTACGACTTGCGCCAAATGCCAAGGTGCTGGATTGCGGCTGCGGCGGCGGGGCGAATATAAAACGGCTGCTGAAAAAATGCCCGCATGGCGTCGTCAAGGGCGTCGACTATTCGCCCGTCAGCGTGGAGAAGACTAGAAAGCTCAACCGAATTGCAATTCAGGAGGGGCGTTGCGCCGTTCTGCAAGGCAGTGTGGCGGATATGGTGTTTGAGGATAGCTACTTCGATGCCGCCACGGCCTTTGAGACCGTCTATTTTTGGCCTGATTTGCCCCGATGCCTCCGTGAGGTCTGGCGGACGCTGAAGCCAGGCGGGACAATTCTCATCTGCAACGAGAGCAATGGCGATACGGACAAGGACGAGAGGTGGACGCAGATCATCGGCGGCATGACCATCTACAAGGACATTGAATTAAAGGCGTATCTGGAGCAGGCGGGTTTTCACGAGGTGCAGATACGCAAAAAGAAAAAGTGGCTCTGCATCACGGCGCGGAAGTAAGGGCATCAAGCACGGGCATTTTTGCATCCATCCTGCACATGAGTTAGGCATGCCGGTCATAGCGGCTGTGCTGGCGGCAATTATGACAGTTTTTATTCACTGAGGAAGGAACCTATGAAATGTAAAATCGAGAAAAACACCGTGCAGGAGACGCTGATCCTCCCGCTGTATTCCCGGAAGCTGTGTACGGAGCTGTACCCGAACCTTTACAAGGATGAAACAGCGGTTCGCCTGCTCGGCCAGATCGACTACGACTTTTCAGAGGCAGAGAAAAACACCCGCAGCTTGATGCAGCGTTTTGGCGCGCTGGAGGTGGCCATGCGGCAGAGTGATCTTGCTTTCGAGGTGCGGGATTACCTGAAAGGCCACCCCAATGCAGCGGTGGTCAATCTGGGCTGTGGGCTGGACAACACCGGCAGAACCTGCGACAACGGTAGATGCAAGATCTACAATCTGGACTTCCCGGATGTGATTGCCTTGCGGCAGCAGCTACTGCCCGCCGGGAATCGAGAACAAAATATCCCCTGCGACCTGAAAGACACCGCATGGTTTAGCAAAATCGATGCCTCCGGCGGGGCGGTGTTCTTTGCCTCCGGGGTGTTCTATTACTTTCTGACCCAACAGGTCCGGGAACTGGTGCGGGGGATGGCGGACGCTTTCCCCGGCAGTGTGCTGGTCTTTGATGCTGCCAATCGGACGGCGGTAAAGATGATCGCAAAAACATGGCTTAAGACTGCAAAAATCAAGGATGTGGGGGCATATTTTGCGGTTTCGGATGCCGCCAAGGAAATCGGCACGTGGGGCAGACGTCTGCAGGTCACAAGTCGCGGCTATATGCTGGGTTACAACGATTTGAGAGACCCTTCTGTCAGCGGCTTTTTCCGGTTTCTCGCAAGGGTCGGTGACAACGGGATGAAAATGCAAATCGTGAAAATAAGATTTTGAGAGACAAAAATGAAGCGCATTCACTTTGACGTTGAAGAAGACGGCTTTTACGGCGCATATTGGGCGTGCAAGGACACACATACAGCAGCGGGCACGGATTCGATTGAAACCGTGCCCGCTATCTGATACTAAATTATTTTATCAAACGTCTGTTCTATTATCGCCTATTACAACAGCATTGCGTTCGCATTCACGGAGCTTTACGGCAGAAGCTGTGGGGGCGGTGTGCTTGAGATTCTGCCCAAGAAAGTTGGCAATATCCCTGTTCTCAATACCGGTCTATTGAACATTAATCCCGAGCTAAAAAGAAACGTTATCAGCATAATTGACGGAGTAGTAAGAAATGGGCGCAATATCGACGAAGCGTTGGATTACATTGATGCAGAGATACTCGTTGGTGTACTTAGATTCGATAAAGATACCTGTCGCGCATGTAGACGCATATGGAAAGACATTGAAAGCAAGGCACCTTGGCAGAGGCAAAAGATAGGCAGTGACTATAATGACCAGCACATAATTTACTTGGATTAGCTTTTATGAAGAGTTATCTGACAAGCTGCTGACCTATCGAGACAGGCGCGACGATTTGATAAACAAGCTAGCAACTGTCTATGAATCGATCGGGATGAGTCTCCCTAAGCTTGAGGCAGATGAGCTCCAAGACATCGATCCGTTCACCGTCTTCGGCCTCTTCAACAAGGGCATCACAGACGCAAACCGGCAAAAGATCATCGCCGGCATCGCCGAGCTGTTCGACATTGGGGCAGATCAGCCCACGGACTTCGAGGGCATCCCCGTGCTCAACAACCTCAACGCGACCTTCTATGCCTTCGCCAACGACGACCGGCGCGGCGAGAATGACATCGACAACCTTTGGCATGTTTTCGAGGCCGAACTTGCACTGGCCGCCGACGACAACGAGGAAACCCGGAAGGTCTTCGTCGAGGCATTCGATACCGCCGTCATCCAGTTCACACTTGGCTGGAAGCTCACCATGGGCCTCTACTGGGCGAGGCCCTACAACTTCATCAGCCTGGACTCGCGCAACCGTTGGTTCATGGCCGACGTGGCAAAGGCTGGCTCCACCATTGCCGGCATAGCGCCAAAGGAGAAGGACTCGCCAGTTCATGACGGAGATCGCTACCTCGACATTTGCGACACCATCAAGTCGGAGCTCGGAAGCGAAGAGTGCTCGTATGCAGACTTCCCCTCGCTGACGGCTGCCGCCTTCGTGGAGTCCGAACGCGTCAACCAGGAGCGGAAGGCTGCCGAGAAGGCTGCAGCCGAGAAGGCGGAAGAAAATTCCCTTGGAGACGAGGGGGTCAAGACCACACATTACTGGACCTACTCCCCGGGAGACGGTGCCGCGAGGTGGGATGACTTCTACGCACGTGGCGTAATGGGCGTCGGCTGGAGCAAGCTCGGCGACGTCGAGAAATACGCCAGCAAGGAAGACATCCGCAAGAACCTGCGCACCCTGTACAGTAGCAAGTACTCGCAGAAGAACTCCGCGCTCGCGCTCTGGCAGTTCTCGCGCGAAATCAAGCCGGGCGACGTTGTCTTTGCTAAGCGGGGCCGCAGCGTAATTATTGGTCGCGGCATCGTTGAGGGGGATTACCAATTCGACGAAAATGGCGACTCCTATCCGAACATCCGCAGGGTACGCTGGACGAACAGAGGAGAGTGGCACACGGAAGACTTCCTCGCCGTGAAGACCCTGACGGACATCACCGCCTATCCCGACCTCGTTGAGAAGCTCAACTCGTTCTTCGAGAACGAGGGCGGCGAAGTCGAAGAAGACACGGAGGAGGTTGAATACCCAGCGTACACGTCCGAGGACTTCCTCTCGGAGGTCTACATGGACGGCGAGTACTACAGGACCCTCGTCAACGTCCTGCGCGCGAAGAAGAACATCATCCTGCAGGGTGCCCCAGGCGTAGGCAAGACCTTCGCCGCAAAGCGCCTGGCCTACTCCATGATGGGCGTGAAGGACGCCGAGCGTGTGATGATGGTGCAGTTCCACCAGAGCTACAGCTACGAGGACTTCATAGAGGGGTTCCGCCCGAACGCGCAGGGCTTCGACCTCGAGAAGGGCGCGTTCTACAACTTCTGCAAGAATGCGAAGGACGATTCTGACAACGACTACTTCTTCATCATCGACGAAATCAACCGTGGCAACCTCTCGAAGATCTTCGGCGAGCTGTTCATGCTCATCGAGAACGACAAGCGCGGGCCCAGGAACACGCTGCAGCTCCTCTACTCGCACGAGCTGTTCTACGTCCCGAGCAACGTATACCTCATTGGAATGATGAACACAGCGGACCGCTCGCTCGCCATGCTCGACTACGCCCTGCGCCGCCGCTTCGCGTTCTTCGACCTCCGTCCCGCCTTCGACACGGAGAGCTTCATCGCCTATCAGGAGGGACTTGCCAGCGAGAAGTTCGATAGGCTCATCGCCTGCGTCGTGAAGCTGAACGAGGCGATCGCGTCCGACGAGTCGCTGGGAGACGGCTTCTGCATCGGCCATAGCTACTTCTGCCGCATGTCCCCGGACGACGTAACGGACGATAAACTCTCGGCAATCGTCAACTACGAGCTCGTGCCGATGTTGCGCGAGTACTGGTTCGACGAGCCTACCAAGGTCGACGAGTGGGCCGGCAAGTTGCGCAGGTCAATCCGGTGATCCGGATACAGAACATCTACCACATGCTCACCTATGCGTTCCAGACGCTGCAAGGGCAGGGCTACCGCGGCATCGCAGCCGAGGAGTTCGACAACACCGCCGACCTCCTCGCCGAGATACTGTCACGGGGCGTGAGCCTGCAGCTCAAGCGCGGCCTTGGCCGAGAGTACGTCGACCGCAAGGAAATGCTCTCCTCACCGAGGGGCAAGATTGAGCTGTCCGAGTCCTTGAAGACGCGCTCGATTCTGCGCAGGCAGCTGGTTTGCAGCTACGACGAGTTCAGCACGGACACGCGCATGAACCGCATCCTCAAGGCGACGATCATGCTCTTGATTCGTTCGGACATCGACAAGGCGCGCAAGAAGGCACTTAGACGGCTGCTTCCGTACTTCGTGGACGTGGAAGACGTGAACCTTTCGGGCGAAGACTGGCACATGCGCTTCGACCGGAACAACCAGACTTATCGCATGCTCATGAACGTGTGCTGGCTGGTCGTGAAGGGCCTTCTCCAGACGCGGGAGAGCGGGGGTCTCCGCATGATGGACTTCCTCGACGAGCAGCGAATGAGCCACCTGTACGAGAAGTTCATCCTCGAGTACTACAGACGTGAGCACCCAGAGCTTTCCGCGGGGGCGCCGTACATCAGCTGGGCGCTCGACGACAACTTCGATGACATGCTCCCCGCCATGCACACCGACATAACGCTCACACGAGGCAGGGCCGTCCTCATCGTCGACGCGAAGTACTACAGTCACACGACGCAACAGCAGTTCGGCAAGCAAAGCGTCCACTCCGGCAACCTATACCAGATCTTCACCTACGTGAAGAACAAGGAAGCGGAGCTCGCCAGCACTCACGAGCAGCATAGCGTGTCGGGCATGCTGCTCTACGCCAAGACCGACGAAGACGTGCAGCCTGATGGTGTGTATCAGATGAGCGGTAACCAGATAAGCGTGAGGACATTGGACCTGAACCAGCCCTTCGAGACAATACGTTCGCAGCTCGACGGTATTGCTGAAGCTCATTTCTCAAAAGAGGCGGCTTATGTTTGAGAGCCTGACAAAACATCTGCCTGCGATTGAGAATGCCGAGGGATTTGGCAACTGGGTTGTAGACCGAGAGAGCAAGGGCACCATGGACGACCCAATCAAGATACCCTACGTGAATTACGGAACGACGGTTGCTGACGTTGAACAAGCAATCTACGACTTCGTCGACGAGCATTCAGAGTACGAGTTCACGCATTACCACGACATACTTGAACGCAACGGACTCGAGTGGAGCAGCCAAGCAATGTCTGGGGCAGATGTATCGGAACTTGACGGCCAGGCGGTGATGGCGCTTCTGCTCGGAGCCGTGAGAGCAGAACGCTTCTGCGATGGGGCACTGCTCGGCTTCTTTGGGGACGGGAGCATGAGACGCTGGCTTTTGCGTCTGCGCGAGATTGATGACAAAGGTAGCGATGAGTAACAACTTGAGCCTCACCATTGAGATACACAGCGATGAAGACGGACGATAGAGTTGCGACCATCTTTCCCAGTGAGGGACTTGTCGTCGGATATGGCACGGTGTGGGCCAGCAGCAAGACGGAACACGCGCACTTCCGCATAGATGCTGCAAGCACGTTGGAATGCAACATCTCGGCATGAAAACATGTATGAGGGACAATGGATTAATCACCCCTCATACATGTCGGCTAAGCAGCGCGAAGCGTAAAAAACAGACCGCCAAAGAACAGCACAGCACAGGTGCCCACAACCAACTCGAAGTTCGACTTATGCAGCTTCGTCGTGGTATCGGACATTGCCTGTCGAATCTTCTCAGACTCCTGCATGACCTTATCGAACTGTTCGTCGGTCAGATTGCCGCTCTGGAGCAGGGCCTGTGTCTCGTCGGCCTGCATGCTCAGGACTTCCATCTGGCGCATGACAACAGAGTGATTAGTGTCCATGGCCTTATCCATGCTCTGCTTGGCGAAGTCGGCGAGATCCTTGCGATCCATGTCATTGTCCTCGTAATGCGGTACCAGCGTGTTAGTCGCCATTGTTAGTTCTCCGTTCTAGGGCTCACATGGAGCCCGTTAGTGTTTTGCATTGATTACACGGCTTGATGTCCGTACCTCGTGGCCACATAATGCACGGTAGTACGAAATGCTGTGTTCTGTGAACAGCCATTAGGACACCAAAATGTCCGTACTAAAGGAGTCAAGATGAACAATGCTGAGACTGATGCTTTTGGAGAGAAAATTGACCCCGAGTGGTTTAAGTGGGTGATACACCGGCTTGACTCGAGCATACGTAAGATTGGGGCTGATGCCGACATTGGCAGAACAGAGAAAACCATACTTCGTGCGGTGAAGTCGGGAACGATACGCCCCGAATTGCTGGATCAGATTGCAAAGAAGCTCGACGTCTACCCAGACTATCTTGCGGGTCGCTACGCATGGACGCTCAATCTCGACATCATGAAAGAAGAGGGAGTCCTTGACTACTGGCGTGAGCACTATCTGAGCCCGAAGCAATTCCCATACAAACTTGCGGAGCAGTTACGGCTTGATTCCTATCGTCAGCTTATTGACACGCTGCTCATCCATGGCATTTCTGAAGCTGAGTACAAGGGTCTGGACTGGAATAAGAGGCACGAGCTCGAAAGAGAACTAGATCGACAAACAACCCGAATTCTCAACCACTGGTTTCCTGACCATGCGAGGCCTGTGGAGGATCTCGAATACTTCCAAACTATGGAATGGCAGGATGAACGTGATGTGATTGAAGCCATGCTTGACTACTTAAAGGACCGAGGGCTCGTGACTGTTTATGACCAAGAGCCTGATGATGACTCAGAGGATCCATTCTTTGAGGAGTACAAGCACCTGTCTGTAGTTAGCATGCCTACGATGTCCCGCATCGTCATCAAGGGCGAATCGGGCTTTTGTAGCGTTGATGAGGCATTCACCGACATGGTTGTCATCACACCCGATTGGATCAGCTACAAATACAAGCCTCGTAAGATATCAGAGCATAACTTGCCGATGAGCTGGGCATACCAGCCAAGCGGCCTTGGCTATCGTGCGCTGTTCGATGAAGCTGCCGAGAAGGTCACCGGTATCCTAGAGCTAGATGACGAGGAGTTTGTTGCCGACATAGGTTCAACGACGTTTGCCGTCACATATCCCAATGGAACAAAGAAGCATAGGGTCTTTTGCCTGCCAGGCGACGACTTTGCTGAGTGTTTTGCACTGGTGAAGAAGATGGTTCCAAGCGAAGAGGCGATTCCACGCGTCCTTATAACCTCAGATGATGAGTAGAAAGCATCTCGACATCATGCATAGAAGAACGTAAGGTCAAGCGACAACTCCGAGCATAATCTGCGTACTTGTGACACGGTCGGACATTGCCTCCCGAGGACGAAAAGCCGATCTCGGGAGGCAGTTCTTTTATGGAGTCAATCATCGTGGCGTGCATTACTGGTGTCGTAACGCTGATTGGAGTGATCCTTTCCAACTCTAAGAGCAGAGCCGTCATGGAGGTCAAGCTCGACGCCCTCACGGAAAAGGTCGAGAAGCACAACCAGGTCCTGGAGCGCACCTACGTACTCGAGCAGGACATGGCTGTCGCGATGCACGACATCGAGTCCTTGAAGGGAAAGGTGGGCTGACATGAACGAGTTTCTGGCAAGCAACGAGTGGTACTGGCGACTGGCACGCACGATCGTGCAGGGAGTCCTTGGCGTGGTCATCGCCAACATCGACCTGATCATGGGCTGGTGCGTGCTGGACCCGAGCGTGAGGGGCCTGGTCGTGGCGCTCGTGATGGCGGTCCTTTCTCCCATCATGGCGACACTCGGCGGAGGCGACAAGGGCATCGTCATCCCGAAGGGCGGTGCCAACCGTAGGGCTTAACGGCATCGACATCTCGAGCTGGCAGGACGACCTAGTCGTCGGCAACATGGCGACCTGCGACTTCGTCATCGTGAAGGCGACCGCGGCGGCAAAGCTCGCTACTACCTGCTCACACTCGTCTTTCACGACCAGGCAGACAGCATCGCCGAGGCGGTCACGG
>DXZQ01000004.1 GCA_019419585.1 Collinsella sp.
CCCCTTGCGGAGACAGCTCAACCGCCACGTCGTAGGTGCGATGCGTCGTCATCCCCCGCGACCAGGCGGGCTCAAAGGAGATGGTCTGGCCGCGCAGCAGGTCCAGCACATATACGATGCTATGCTCGGACAGCGGCAACTGACGCTCGGCAACAAAACCGCTGCGGGCAAAGTCGTACGACGCCGAACGCGAGCTTGTGATGTCATCAAGATAGGCAACTGTCGTCACAACAAGGTTGAGTAGCTTTGTCGACACGTCTTCGAAGGCTTCGGGCGTATGGACAAACGTGAGCTTCTTGCCGTACGAGAACGTGCCGCCTCGGACATAGGCGTCGGCCATGCCGTCGATATCCTTAACCACGTAGGACACCGAACCGCAGCGGATGCGAAACTCGAGCGCCCAGCTAAAGCGGTCGGCGAACAGCGGATTGTAGTACGGCACCAACGAAGGCTCCAACGCCGCCTTGGGGGCGTCGGGATCAACGGCACCGGCAAGCTTGCGGCGCATGCTCGCCAGCTCGTCCATGCGCGCATCCGAAAGATCGGAGAGCGCCGCCATAAGGCTCGGACTCGTGGGGAGGGGAGCCGGGAAGGGAAAGTTGGGGTTGACGGCCGGCGCTTTGGGCGCGGTGCGCGCGGGCTGTTTCGGCTGCGCCGTAAACGTGCGAACCGGTGTGCGCAGCCCCTCAACAGGCTCAATGCCGCTGGCGTCCAGGTACGCCAGCACTGTGGCGATGGCGTGCTTGCACATACCGGGGTAACGATAGGCAGCGGGGCAATCGCAGTCGTAGTCGATCACCTCGTGCTCGTCCATATCGAGCGCCACGTGCGTCTTGTACAGGTCGCCGCGCGAGCCGCGCACCGAGCCCTCAACCGTCACGTTTTTGGAGAAGCGCGAACCGCTGTCCTCAATCGACAGCACGGCGCCGTTGAGCATGAGCGAGCGCCCCTTCATAAAGGTGCCGCTCAACGCCGCCTCTTTCCGGAGCGCCTGCACAAACGTCCCCTGCGTCATCACTTCCTCCAATCTCACCCGGGGTAGCTTAGATCACCGTCACGCGGCCCTGGTTACCCACAATGGCCTTGGCCTCGGCCAGCAGCGGAATCGAACGCGCGTTGACCTTGGCAGGTACCTCGGCACGCAGCACGCGCCCGTCCACCTGCTCGATAAAGATCTCCACGCGGTCGCCGCCCGGGTTAGCGGTGAGCACCGTGGCCAGGCGCGCCATATTGCCCTGGCTAAAGCGGCTGTTGGGCACCATGACCTCAAACACCTTGGGCTTGTTGTTCTCCTCGTTGAGCTCGAGCGGCACGATCTCCTGCGCGATGATCTGGTCGCCGCGGTCCGAGCGCTCGAGCTTGCCCTTAATGCGCACAAAGGCATCGGACAGCTGCGCGCCGGTCTCGGGATCGACCTCGCCGTACAGGTACCCCTCGGCCTCCTTGTAGGTCTTGGGGAACACGACGACGGTGGCCTCGCCTTCCATGTCCTCGAGCTGCACGATGCCCATGGGGTCACCGTTTTTGGTCACGCGCTTGGACACGCTCGAGACCATGCCGGCCCACCACAGCGCCTTGCCCTCGGGAATTTCCTGGTTGATGGTGCCGCCCGTAGGATTCTGAACTTCGTAGCCGGTGTCGATCTGCGAGAACGAGAAGTCACGCGCCTTGGCTAGTGCATACTCAAACGGGCGCAGCGGGTGGTCCGAGACATAGATGCCCAGAACCTCCTTCTCCTGACTCAACTTAAGGTGGCGGTCCCATTCCTGGCCATCCGGATCGGGCACGCTCACCTCAAAGCCCGAGCCCTCAACGTCGCCAAACATATCGAAGAACGACGTCTGGCCGCTCGCGCGATCCTTCTGGCGCTTTACCGCGGCATCGATGATGTTCTCGGGGTTGTTCTTGTCCACAAAGTGCATCATCTGGCGACGCGGATACCCCGTGGAGTCGAAGGCGCCTGCCTTGATGAGCGATTCGATCACGCGGCGGTTGGCCTGGCTCGAGTCCACGCGCTCGACAAAATCGTGCAGCGTCTTAAACGGACCGCCCGCCTCGCGCTCGGCGATAATCGCCTGCGCCACGCCGGTGCCCACGCCGCGGATGCCGGCCAGACCAAAGCGCACGCCCTCCTTGGTAGCCGTGAACTCGGTACCGGACTCATTGACATCTGGCGAAAGCACGGGGATGCCGTCGTGACGGCACGCCGAGACGTAATGAACGATCTTGTCGGTCTTGCCCGTGTAGGACGTCAGAACGGCCGCCATGTACTCGTGCGGATAGTGCGCCTTGAGCCACGCCGTCTGCATAACCAGGATGGCGTAGCCGGCGGAGTGCGACTTGTTAAAGGCGTAAGATGCGAACTCGAGAACATCGTCCCAAATCTTCTGGGCGACCTCGCGCGTGTAGTTGTTCTTGATAGCGCCGTTCATCCAGTGGTCGTAGGTGGTCTCGTCCGAGCCATCCTCCCAGTGCAGCACCGTCGACGTGAGCAGCTTGATCTTTTTCTTAGCCACGGGCTTACGGATACGCGAGTCCGATTCGCCCTTGGAGAAGCCGCACATCTCGACGGAGATGAGCATAACCTGTTCCTGGTAGACCATGGTGCCGTAGGTTTCGCCCAGGATGTCGTCCAGGCGGTCGTCGTAGGAGACGGCCGGCTCCTTGCCGTTCATACGGTTGATGTAGGACGAAACCATGCCGGCGCCCAGCGGGCCCGGGCGGTACAGGGCGATCAATGCCACGACGTGCTTGTACTCGGTGGGCTTCATGTTCTTGATCGTGGCCGTCATGCCGGCGGACTCGACCTGGAAGACGCCGGCGGTATGGCCGGAGCCCATGAGCTTAAAGATCTCGGGGTCGTCAAAGGGGATCTCTTCCTCTTTGATGTCGATGCCGAAGTTCTTTTTGATGTTTGCCTTGGCCTTGGAGATAACCGTCAGCGTGCGCAGGCCCAAGAAGTCCATCTTGAGCAGGCCCATGTCGGCAACGGTATGACCTTCGTACTGGGTAATCTCGACGCCGCCCTTGGTGTCGAGCTTGGTGGGCACGTGCTCGTTGACGGGGTCGCGGCAGATCAGAACGGCGCACGCGTGCACACCCTCGCCACGGGTAAGGCCCTCAATCGAGAGCGCCGTGTCGATGATGCGGCGGGCGTCGTCGTCCTTTTTATAGGCCTCGGCAAAATCGGGGTTAAACAGATCCTCTTTGCCGGGTTGCTTTTCGAGCACCTGCTTGAGCTTGACCTTGGGGTCGCTCGAGACCATCTTGGACAGACGCTGGCCCATGTAGACCGGGTAGTCCAGGACGCGCGCAGCGTCGTTGATGGCCTGCTTGGCCTTAATGGTCGAGTAGGTGATGACGTGGGTGACCTTCTCGGGGCCGTAGAGCTGGCGAACGTGCTCCACGACCTCGAGGCGCCGCTCATCGTCGAAGTCCATATCGATATCGGGCATCTCGGTACGCTGCGGGGACAGGAACCTCTCGAACATCAGACCGTTCTCGAGCGGGTCGAACGCGGTGATGTTCATGGCGTAGGCGACGATAGCGCCGGCGGCCGAGCCACGGCCGGGGCCGACGCCGATGCCGTTGTCCTTGGCCCATTGCACGTACTCGGCAACAATCAAGAAGTAGGCGGCAAAGCCCTTGTCGCAGATGACTTTGTATTCGTACTCAAAGCGCTCTTTGATGTTGACGCCACCAATCTCGCGCGTGGCCCAGTCGTCGCCGTAGTGCTGGCGCAGGCCCTTCTCGCACTCGCGGCGGAACTGGCTCTCGTGCGTCTCGCCGGGATCGAGCAGCGGGAAGCGCGGCAGGATGATGGAGTCCCAGTCCAGCTCAACGTAGCACTTGTCGGCGATCTCGAGCGTGTTGTCGCAGGCCTCGGGGCAATACGGGAACATCGCCCGCATCTCCTCCTCGGTCTTCATGTAAAACTCCGAGCCAGTCATGCGCATGCGGTTAGGGTCGTCGACCTTGGCGTTCATGCCAATGCACATGATGACGTCCTGCACGGGCGCGTCCTCGCGGCGCAGGTAGTGGAAGTCGTTGGTGGCGATGACCTTGACGCCCACCTGCTTGGCGATATCGATGAGCGTACGGTCCATCTGCTCGTCGGTCAGACCATTGTCGGTAGTGATGCCGTGTTCCTGGATCTCGATGTAAAAGTCGCCGGGTTCGAAGGTATCGCGGAAGGTCTCGGCCCACTTGATGGCGCCCTCCATGTCACCGCGGTCGATGTATTTGGGGATGATGCCCGCGATGCAGGCGCTCGTGCAGATCATGCCCTTGGCGTGGCGGCGCAGGTTGTCGAGCGTCACGCGCGGCTTATAGTAAAAGCCCTGCACGGCGGCCTCGGAGACCGTCTGCATCAGGTTGACGTATCCCTCCTGGTCCTTGGCCAGAAGGATCATGTGGTAGAGCTCGGGCTTATGGTCGCGGGCAAGCGTCTCGTCCGGCGTAAAGTAGACCTCGCAGCCAAAGATGGGCTTGATGACCAGAGGCGGCTTGAGCTCGTCGATGTTGCCCTTCTCGTCCCACATGGCCATGTCCTTCACATACTGGGCATGCTCGCGCGGGCTGGACTCGGGATCGGGCTCCACCAGCTCGTCGCGGCGGTCCTTTTCCAAGAAGGCCTTGTCGTGGCTCCAGGTTTTGTACTCGGGCGTGTTGTGGTTGACGGCGTCGCAGGCCAGCGCCAGGTCGGGTACGCCATACATGTAGCCGTGGTCGGTAATGGCCACGGCGGGCATGCCCAGCTCAACGGCACGATTGACCATATCCTGGATACGGGTTGCGCCGTCGAGCATGGAGAAAACAGTGTGATTGTGCAGATGGACGAATGCCATGTGATGAGCTCCGATGCGGGTTCGTGTTCTGACTGAACGATTTTACCCCACGGCACGGACAGCGCCCGAACCTAGCCAAACCCACACGGGCAGTCTTTTTGGGACGTGTCTTTTTTAGCTGCTTTGACCTGATTGCTTCATTCGTCGCAAAGGGGCCGGACCGCGACCCCATGTCGCGGTCCGGCCCCTGAGGAAAGCTCAGCTCAGGTCCTCGCCGTTTGAGGCAATTACCTTGCGATACCACTCGAACGATCTTTTCTTGCTGCGCCGACGTGTGCCGTGTCCTTCGTCATCGAGGTCGACATAAATGAAACCGTAGCGCTTGCGCATCTGGCCCGTTGCGACCGAAACCAGATCGATCGGTCCCCAGCACGTGTAGCCCAGGAGGTCCACCCCGTCGATTTCGACGGCGTCCTTCATAGCCTGGATGTGCTCGCGCAGGTAATCGATACGGTATCCATCATCCACAAAGCCGTTCTGATCCGGCTCATCCGGGGCTCCGAGACCGTTCTCCACGATAAAGAGCGGCTTTTCGTACCGGTCGTATATGTCGTTCATGGTGATGCGCAGCCCTGCGGGATCGATGAATCTGCCCCATGGCTCCATCTTGAGGTAAGGGTTGGGGGCACTCTTGAGTAGATTGGAGTCGAACTGCCCCTCGGTGTTTGCCTGCGCCACGCGCGTCGAGTAGTAAGAGAAGCCCACGAAGTCCACCGGATTCTGCGCAAGGACCTCCTCATCGCCCTCCGCCCAAGGAATCGCGAACCCTTGACGCTCATACTCCGTGAGCATGTAGCACGGATAGTGGCCGCGCACCTGCACGTCGGTGAACATGTAGTGCTTGCGATTCTCGTCCTGAGCCGTTTTAACGTCGGCAGGGTTGCAGGTAGCAGGATAGAAAATACCCGCATTGAGCATGCAGCCGATTTGCGCACCAGGGATGATCTCATGGCAGGCGCGCACCGCGCAAGCACTCGCCACGAGCACGTGATGCACCGCGTTATGAACGGAGACGTAGCGGTCCTCCCCCTCATCAAACACGATGCCTGCCGCCATGAAGCACGCAGAGGTCATGATGTTGATCTCGTTGAACGTGAGCCAAGAGCGCACTTGATTGCGGTAACGTGCGAACACAGTGCGAGCGAAGCGCTCAAACATGCCCACGAGAGCGCGGTTGCGCCAACCGCCGTATGCCGTAACAAGATGCATGGGCACGTCATAGTGGTTGAGCGTCACCACCGGCTCGATGCCCTGTTCGAGGCAGGTGCGAAACACATCCTCATAGAACGCGAGGCCCTGCTCGTTGGGTTCGGAGTCATCCCCGTTGGGGAATATACGGCTCCATGCGATGGAGAGGCGCAGAGCCTTGAAGCCCATCTCGCCGAAGAGCGCGATGTCCTCGCGGTAATGATGATAGAAATCGATGGCCTGTTGGGCCGGGTAGTAATGGTCGGACAGCGGCTCGAGCGGAACGTCGTCACCCCTGATGACGGCGAGACGGTCCCGCCCGTACGGCAGAAGATCCGCGTTGGCGAGCCCCCGCCCGCCCTCGTCCCAGGCACCCTCACACTGGTTGGCGGAAAGCGCGCCGCCCCAGAGGAAATCAGAACGCAATGGCATGGGAGTCCTCCTTATCTTGCTTTTAGTGCGAACGGGCACCACCATGCAGCGGTGCCCGTCCGGGTTCATGGGGCCCCAGTTCCGAGAAGAGACTCATTGCGCTAAGGCACCCTTCTAGATGCAGCGCTTAAGCCTCAAGGGCCTCCTCGGCTTCCTTCTCGCCCGATTCGCGATTGTCGAAGCCAAAGACCATGCAGAGGGCGAATGTCACCGCAAAGCCAATCGCGCAGCTGATGGCGCCCGGAATGATGTCCTGGCTGAACTTGATGACGTTCATCCACGGGAAGCCGACTCCCGAGAAGACGAAGATGCGCGCGTTGAGCAGACCGCATGCAAGGCCGCCGGCCGCGCCGCCGATCATCGACCAAGCGAGCGCCTTCTTATCGCGCAAGAGGATGCCGTAAATGATGGGCTCGGATACGCGGCCGAGCGCATAAGTAGCGAAGGTAGTCCAACCGAGCTGACGGTTAGCCTTGCCCTTTGCACGGATGCCGTAGGCGAGCGCGACCGCAAGCGTCACGTAAACAACCACCGTCGTACCCGGAGTGCACACGGCGTCATAGCCCACCTCAAGCCAGCCGGGCATCATAGCGGTGAGAATCGGCACATGCATGCCGGTAGCGATCACGAGGTTCCACGTCGCACCGACCACCAGACCGCACAGCGGACCGGCGTTCGCGCCGAGCCAGATGATGATATCGGCGATGATGCCCATAATGAAGGAGACGGCGGGGCCGAAGACGCAGAGTGCAAGCGGCAGCATGATGAGCATGGTCCCCACTGGAATCACGAGGATGCGCAGCATGTCAGGGCAATGCTTCTTGATAAGCCCCTCTACGTAGGACTGAATCCACACGATGAGGATGATGGGAAGCACCGACTGTGTGTAATTCACCAGCGTCATGGGGATGCCGTAGACGTCGAACGGAGCGCCCTCCTCGACGATAGCGAGCATGCTCGGATGAATCATAATAGCAGCCGTCATGAGCGCGAGCACAGGACTCGTCTGGAACTTCTTGGCCGCCGCATAGGCACCGAAGATCGGCAGGAAGTAATATGCCGCGTCTCCCACCAAGGTGAAGAGCCGGTACATGCTGCCCTCCGCGGCTAGAAGGCCCGCGCCTTCCGGACCAAGCAAAATGGTGAACATGCGGAAGATACCCGCGATGCAGAACACGGGCAGAATGGGAGCGATAGAGCCGCTCACCGCATCGAGAATCAGATTGCCGATGCGCTTCGGAGCGAACCGCTCCTTCCAGGGAAGCCTCTCTGCTGCGTCCAGATCTTCATCAATCGCCGTCTGGACTTCAAAGCCGCCTTCCCTGCATACCGCGTCGTAGACCTTGTCGACGGTCGGCCCGATTACGAGCTGCACCTGGCCGCCAGCGTGCACCACGCTAATCACTTCGGGAATCGCATTGAGCTTGGCGTCATCTGCAAGCCCCTCGTCCTTAAGAACGAGGCGCAGACGCGTCATGCAATGCGTCGCGCTTGAAACATTCGCCTTGCCGCCCACCTCTTCGATGATTCTTTGGGCGAGTTTTTGATAGTTAGTCATCATTCCTCCTTTTACGCCACGAATCGTCGTGGCACGAGATGGTTCTCGTACTTTCGGAGGTCATGCCCTGCCCTAACACAGGTTACAATCCTTCTGGCCTGGGTTGTCAGCGTCCGGCTGTGCCGGATTCCGCCTTCGTACAGATACGGTTGACATGGAGCATGAAGTAAAGCTTCTCCTCGTCGGTGAGCTCCGTATGCCATTCCCGCTTCATATAGGTACAGATGTGGTCGATGCATTGCGCAAGCTCGGGAAACTCCTCGCGCGAATTCGCATAAAGCGGCAGATTGGCGCTGCTGAGGCTATCGTTACCCTTGATACGCTTGAACAGATACTGCACGTGTGTCGCAAACCGTGAGAACTCAAAAGACTCCCGATCGATGATGGTACGGAAATCGTACTCGACGATATCAGTGACATCGTTGAGCAGGCGCTCAAACGATTGGGCGCGATCGCTTGCCACAGTAACCTCTGCCCCAGTCTTTGCATTGACCAAATTCATGGCGATGCTTGCCACCTCTTCGCGCGGCAGCTCGACGCCCAACTCCTGCCGCACGCGCGCGGTAATGTAGCGGCCGATTTTGTATTCCAGCGGATAAAGCTGCTGCACATCATAGGTAAGGGGCATATCAAAACGAATGCCCTTCCTCTGCCGCGCAATCGCAAAGGCGATATGGTCGGCCATGATGAGCACGGCGTTGGGACTGAGTTCGTAAGGCAGCTCGTTCTCTACAATATCCATGATCTTTGCCGTAAACAGCACCACATCGGCAGGAAGATCCTGCATGATACGCTGCCCCTCGGCATCGATGCTATAGAACGTGCGCTCGATATGGTCCATCGCGAGCTCCCGGGGGAAGTCACCACCGAAGCCGACACCCTTGCCGAGCGCCACGACCTCGCGACCGCGACTATCTCGACAAATCACGGCGTTATTGTTGAGCTTTCTGATCGCCAGCATATCGATGCACCTCCTCTCTTGATGATAGGGCACTCATTCGGAGCTGAACAAAAAGGGCATGACCTCGGCAGAAAGCAGCACCCTACTTGCCTACGGTCATGCCCTAAAGTGACACCCGAATATATGTGCAATTGAATAACGAACGGAATCCGGATGGCCATGCTCCCCAAAGGGATAACAACCCATCACATGTATTTATAGGCCCACCCGAGATGAACGTCAAGTGTAAATTTGCGTAATCCGCACCCTTGATTGGCAACTTCATCCGCGTAATCCGCACCCCCGACTGATTCTGAGTTGCGGTGAAATAGTTCCTGATGGAGCCAGCTGGGCCGTAAAACAGGAACTATTTCACCGCAAGTTATGGGGAGACTGGGCGTGCGGACGGCCCTGGTGAGCTAGAGGTTGTAGGTGACCACCTGGGACTCGGCGGGGTTGGAGGGATCGGACTGCTCCACGCGGACGAACTTGACCGTCACCGTCTTAAAGCCCGCCTTGTGCAGAACATCCGAATAGACGCGCGCCTGCAGGGCGTGCTTCTCGAACAGCTGGTCGGGTGTCTCATCCGGCGTGCCACCCGTCTTGTAGTCGATGGCCAGTGCGCGTGACGGATCGGCCGGGTCGGTCGCCAGTGCATCGATGGCGCCCTCGGCATATGCACCGTAGCGGGCAATGTCCTTGTCCTCGCAGCCCAGCGAAAAGAACGGCACCTCGGCGCGAACGCACGGCCAGGCAAGCAGCTCGGCACGGACCGCCGACTTGAGCCAGCGGTCCAGGGCAACGTCGAAGCGCTCGCGCTGCTCCGGCGTCAGGCGCCACAGACGCGCCAGCGCATCGGCACGCGCGGCGGGCAGCTCATCGGCACCCATCTCGATCAGCCACTGGCAGGCGGCATGGAACGCCGAGCCCAGCGCCATGGGGTTGCCGGCGGGCTCGACAGCAGCCACGTCCGCATCCGTCATCTCGGAACCATCCGACTCCGCATCATCGCCGGCCTCGTCCATGGGCACGTGTGCCTCGGCGGCACGGTCCTCGGACTCGGCATGCAGCGCCGCGGCAATTGACGAGTAGCTGTACGAATCGCGCGCCGGATACGGGCAGGTGCCCATGCGCACGCCCACCGCCTGGGGATACACGAGCTCAAACGCATCGGGCTCGGGGTCGGCAGGACCGGGAACGGCGGCGCGGGCATCCGCACCGGCACCCTCCGGCTCCGCATCGCCGCGGACAAGCCTGCCTTCGGCATCAAGCGAAGCATTGGCCTCAAACGACTGCTCGCCAAAAGCAAAGTCAGCCAGCGAGATGAGCTCGTAGTCGCCCGGCTGGGAGTTGTCGAACACCAAACGGTCGGCATCGAGCTGCGGCATGTCCAGGCCGTCCGTCGGCAGAATACGACGCAGCACGTCGTAGGTCAGATCGGTCTCGACATCGAAGGTCGGCGCGCACAGCTTGCCGCGGCTCACGCCGGCATCCATCGCCAGAATGACCAGCTCGCGCGCTCGCGTCATGGCGACATAAAGCAGACGAGCCCGCTCCTCGAGCGAAAGCTGCAGGTCGTCGTTGCGCAAGTGAGCAAATGCCTCGGCGGGAGAACCCGTCGCGCAGACA
Source organism: Collinsella sp. (assembly GCA_019419585.1). Lineage (GTDB taxonomy): Bacteria > Actinomycetota > Coriobacteriia > Coriobacteriales > Coriobacteriaceae > Collinsella. Next base: position 10,595 of record DXZQ01000004.1, read on the forward strand.
TCCTCCATGAGCTCTGGCGGCAGCCACAGCGACGTGCCCTTGCCCTTAAACGCGTGCTCAAACTGCTTTTTGACGTCATCGCCCTTTACGAACGTGCCGTCCGCGAGTTTAACGCCGTCGAAGCGTGCAGGCAGTGCCACGACCTGCGCTCCGCCCTCGGCGCGACCCATCTGTGCCGCACCGGACGATTTGCGCACGCCAAAGCACTCCGCAACCGCCACGACCGGATACTCCAGGCCCTTGGACGCATGCACGGTCATGATGCGTACCGCGCCGTCACCCTCCTCGTTGAGCGCGCCCGGGGCTTCCTTGCCCGCCAGGAAGCGGTCAAAGGCCAGCGCAATGGAGCGCGGCGAGTTACCGAACTCGGCCTCGGCCTCAACCACAGCATCGAGCGCCTTGAGCACGTTGGCGGCAATGGCCTTGCCCTCGGGACCACGCTGTGCCAGACGCACAAACCAGCCCGAAGCGTTGACCACGTCGCGCGCGATCGCCGCGAACGAATCGCGGCCCACACGACGAAGCGCATAGCATAGCACCTCGCGGGCGCGCGTCACGAGCGGCAGGCTCTGCAAGCCCGGCACATCGGAATCGCTCATGATGCCCGCGTCGATGTTGCGGCGCGAGGTCTCCCCCGTCTGGTCGTCCAGCTTGGTCGCCAGCGCCAGGAACTCCTGGGCGCCGAGTGCAAACATCGGCGAGGCCAGCAGCGGCATAAGGCCCTGCGCCGTATCGGCCGGATTGGCGAGCGCGCAGACTAGGGCGCGCACCGTCTGCACCTCGGCTGCCTGGGCAAAGACCGAGCCACCCGCGATCACGCAGTCGAGTCCTTGGTCGCGGAAAGCCTGGGCATAGACGTCGGCGTTGGTCATGCGGCCCAGCAGCAGCACCATGCCGCCCTGGGGCTGACCGGCATCGGCAAGCGCGCGGAACCGCTCTGCGATCGCGCGGGCCTTGGCCTGTGTGCGCTCCTGCGTACTGCCGCCGGCAACAAAGAGGGCCTGACGACGCGAGGCGTCTGCCACCAGCGTGTCCTTGCGGCCGTCGCTCGCCTCAAGATCCAAAAAGCCCTGCATCAGGCCGCCGTCGTCGCCGTCGAAGACGCGAGCCACATAGCGTAGCACCTCGTCGTGGCTGCGGAAGTTGCGCACGAGCTTAACGAGCTCGCCAGCAGGGGCGTCGGCCGCGGCAGTCGCCTCGGGCGCGGCAGACGAGCCCACCTTGCGCTCCTGGCGACGGAACACCTCGACCTCCGCCCCGCGGAAGCGGTAGATCGACTGCTGTGTATCGCCTACGGTACACAACGCGCGCTCCCCCGCACCCGTCAGGTAACGGATCAGGTCGACCTGCATCTGATCGGTATCCTGGAACTCATCGATCATGACCATCTTAAAGCGACCCTCGTATGCCGCTCGGATGGCCGGGTAATCGCGCAGGGCCTCGTAGGCCATGCGCAGCAGATCGTTGTTGTCGAGGGCAGACTGGCCGGCCTTGAGCGCGCGGTACTCAGCCTCTACAGCACGGGCAAGCCCCACCAGTGCCTCGAGCGCGGGACCGCCGCAGGCCAGCACGATATTGATAAACGCATCGGCGGCCTCTGCCTTGAGTAGCTCCACCTGCTCCTTAGGGAATGCCTTGCTCGCGCGCGGCATGGTGCACGACATCATGAGTCGCGCCGCATCGGCCATGGTCTTGCCGCTCGCCTCGAACGCGTCGATGGCATCGAGCGCCGTCTGCGCTTTTTCGGTCGCGGCCTTGCTTGCGCCCAACGCCGATCGATAGGCATCGGCAAGGGCCGAGGTGTCGGCCTGGCCGCGCGCCACGCGCACGTCGTCCATACCGCCCGGCAGCTGGCTCGAGAGCTCCAGCAGGTCGCGCACCAGACCCTTGATGGTCGTGCCGGCGCCAAAGGGACCGCCCTCGCCCGCCATGGGATACCAGGCGTAGAGGGCCTTGAGCGATGCCGCGAGCTCGGGGGCGGCATCGGGCGCCGTCGCGCGGGCCAGCACATGCTCAACAGCCTGATCCATAAGCTCATCGGTATCGGTAAGCACCGTGAACTCGGGATCGATGCCCAGCTCCAACGCATGCGCGCGCAGGATGCGCGAACACATACCGTGAATGGTCGAGATCCAAGCGTCGTCGACGGTCAGGGCCTCCTCGTCCATACCCTCTTCGATAAGCGCGCGACGCACGCGGTCGCGAATCTCGGCCGCGGCATCTTTGGTAAAGGTAATGGCGAGCACCTGATCCAGATGCTCGACAAACGGACCGGATTCGGGCGAGAGCGCGTAGACGATGCGGCGCGTGAGGGTAAAGGTCTTGCCCGAACCGGCGCCCGCCGAGACAAACAGCGGACGGTCGAGCGTTTTGACGACTTGCAGTTGTTGCGGCATCAAAGTCGAAAGATCCATAGTCTACACGTCCCTCCTTACAAACGTTCCTTCGTGGTTATACGAGCAGCGCGCATGCGCGGCCTGAGCCGACGTCGGGTCGACGGCGGCAACGTCGCCTGCCTCGAGTTCGTGCAGGCGCTCGGCGATGCCGGCCTCCACGCGATCGAGCAGGGCGTCGAAGTCCATGCTGCCACCCTCGCCGGGAAAGCCCTTCTTAAGCCCCGGGATGCGGCCGTCACCACGCTCCTCCTCGAGCAGCTCGGCACTCGCGGCGCCGCGCAGCGCCGGTTTGCCGCCCTTGGTCGAAAAATAGAGCGCCGCACGGGCATCCAGATCCAGCGCCCGGCGCATGGCCTGCGCATAGATAAGCGTCTGGGTATGGGGCGGCAGCCACCGCGGGTCGTCGATGGCGGCCTCGCCCGATTCCTCGTCGCGCACCGTGGGGTCGGCGAGTTTAAACTCCTCAACGCCCGTGCGATGCTTGTAGTCGATTACCACGGCGCGATTCTCGGCATCCACATCCACGCGGTCGATGCGCCCGCCGAGCGGCCAACCGGCATACTCGACCTGGAGCTCGTTGAACGCAAACTCCAGGTAGCGCGGAGCAAAGGGGGTGAGCGCCTCGGACTCGTAGGCAAGCACGCCCTCCAGCTGCGGCAAGATCTCAGCCACCTGGCGCTCCTCCACTGGAGAGAGCGGCACCAGCGGGCCCTCGGTACCGCGCTTGCCCGCATGCTCGGCCAGGGTCTCGGCAAAGACCTCGCGCAACAGCCCCTGCGCGCGCGGCAGATTCATGGGCGTCACGCGCTCCATGCCCTCCTGCGGAAGACGTGCATGCAAGTGCTCCAGCACGTCATGGACAAAGTTGCCCTTCTCCATGTTGCCAAAGCCCGCATCGATGGACTGAGGTTTGACGCGATACGAGACGAACCAGCACAGCGGGCAGGTGGAATAGGCCTCGATCTGCGAGGCGGACGTCAGGCGCGGCACGAGCGGCGCGCCCTCGCCCTCGCCATCGCGACGGCGCAGGACCAAATACGGCACGGCCTCGGCACTCAGATGCTGAGGGGCTTCACAGGTCACGCGCTCGCGCTTGAGACCTTCGCCTGCCGCGGGATCGAAGTCCCTTACGATATCGCCCTCACCCACGCACTTCGCCTTGTCGGCGTCAGCGGCCTTAGCGTCACCAGTGGCCTTAGCATCGTCAGCGGCCTTAGCATCGTCAGCGGCCCTAGCATCGTCAGCGGCCTTGTCGGCGTCAGCGGCCTCGGCGTGCGCCCGCAGCTCGGTCCACACGGCAGCCGGATAGCACTCGCGCGCCTGGCGATCGTGCGTCACGCGGGCGAGCGCAACCGGACCACGCGACGCTTGCATCGCACGGCCAAAGCGCACGCGCAGCAGGGCCGCAGGCTCAAGCGTCACGCCCTCGCGACCAAGGCTCGCCGTCAGCGTAGCCAGCGGTCCCTCCTCGTGCGAGAGCGGATAGCTGTCCAGATCGACATCGGCAAACAGCACAGCATCGTAGCTGCCGGGGCGCAGAGCCGCCGCATCGGCAAGCGAAGCAAAACGAACCTGAGCACGTGGCGCACGGTCAACCTCGTAGGTCTCGTAATCGTAGGCGGTACTACGCTTGTCCACCTTGGTGCGAATGCCATCGAGCACGGGCACGATCGCGGCCTGCGACACGTCGAGCGCGCGGGCGCCATTCATAAGGATGCCGATGACGTGGCGCAGCAGGGCCACCTCCGCTTGGCGACGGGCTTGGCCATCCAAGCTGCCCAGCGAGCGATCGGGCAACGCCTCGGCAACGGCAAGCATGGCCTTGAGCGCCGTCACGGGCTTGTCACGCCACAGCGCCTGGAACACGTCCGAGACCACGCACGGCACGTTCTTAAACCAGTTCTCGTCGCTCGCCGCCTTGCGCGCGCCCCTCACCTGGCCTTGGACGCTCTGCAGCAGGCTCTTAACGCCCGCGGTAGTCTTGCTGCGCGAGAGACGCATATTCTTATCGAAGGTACGGGCATTGACGGCATCAGCGCCCGAAAGCGGACTGTAAATCCAGTCGGTAAGCTCCGGCGCGGGCCACCACTCAGTCTTAGAAGCTGCCCCTTCGTCGGCGGCCTTCATACGCTCGATCAGGTTGGCGAGCGCCGTGAACTGCCTGCCCGCAATGGATTGAGAAAACGCCGTGAACTCAACTGTCTCGGCAGCGATATGACGAGCCGCCAGACGAGAGGCGAGCTCACCGAACAGCTGGGGTGCCCGGGCAGAAACAACGAGCACGCGTACGGGGTCGGCGGGCGTTGCAGCAGCCTTATCGTCCTTGGACTCCTTGTGCGTTTTCGCCAACTTATCGATGGCGTCCGCATAAGCATGGGCACGGGCATGGGGGCCGGCGACCTCAATAAAGGCAGGCTGAGCGGCGGTCCCGCAAGCGGCATCAGACGCGACGGCGTCCTCCCTCAGCGGCGCGGCCTCGAACAGCACACCGCGGGCATCAAATGCCGCGGCAAGCTCCTCGCGCATCGCCGCCTGCTCGCAGGCAAGCAGTACGACGACCTCTCCCCCATTGTTCGCCACGGCAGACAGCAGCTCGAGCAGGCCGTGCGTAAACGACGTGATACCGCGCACGCATACGGCGCGGGTGCACGCCGGCAGGTTATCGGCCAGGGCATCGGCCATAATGTCAGCCGCCTCGCAGGGCTCGACCATATCTCGACGGTCCAAACCGCGCGCATAGGCGCACAAAAGTTCAAACACGCGAGCCTCGGCGTCGCTTTTGGGCTTGGGCTTGCAAACGTTGTCGCAGCAACGCTCGGTGCCTGTCCCTGCCACACCCGGCAGCACATCGCGAGCCATACGCGCGAGCATACGCACCGTGCCCTGGCTGCGCGAAAGCGGCTGCAGGTCGGCGTCGTCGAGGCGCGCTACCATGTCCGAAAACAGCATCTGGCGCTGCAGGTTGTCGACGAAACCGCGCCCGTCGCCCAAAAGCTCCCAAAGCGAGCGAAGCCACGATGTAGGCGTCTTGTAGTCAATACCCAGCGAAACGCCGGCTTCCGCCGCATCATGACGGCACAGGTCGAGCTCAGCAAACGTTGGCGCCAGCAGCACGGCACGCCCGTGGCGGGCAATAAGGTCGGCAAGCAGCGCCGCCTCGGCATCGCTCAAATCCGCGCCGGCGTTGGTGGTATAGATTCGAACAGGCATGGTCCTCCACTCAAACCGTTCGCAATATTCAATGTTTCCATCCTACCCGCCCGCGCGGACAGATTTGCCCCACGCCAACAGATTTGACCCCTTGGAGACGGAGGAAAATAGATCACCGAGGAGGTCAGTCTAACCCAGCGATCCGTTTTCCTCCGTCCCCAAAGGATCAAAAAACCGCCCCCGAAGGGACGGTTCTGCGCAATTCGTTTGTTGCCGCTGGCCTACTCGCCATCCTCCAGTTTGATGAGGATCTTGCGATAGCCGCCGTACTCGCCGTTGAGTGCCTTTGAAACGCGGCTCACCGTAGTGGACGAAGCGCCGGTGCGGGCCTGAACCTCAACATAAGGCTCGCCCTCATCCAGATAACGCGCAACCTGCAGACGCTGCGATAGATCGCAGATCTCGCGCGGCGTGCAGATATCGGTCAAAAACGCTTGGATATCCTTCTCGTCATCCAAAAGACTAAATGCGTGGACCAGCTGCTTGACATCAGGCTTGTCAAACATGTTCTCGATATTCATCGATCACCGCCAAACCCGCCAAAAGGCATCGAAGTTGATACTGACATCGGGCATCGTTCGCCCGTTCTATGCAATAGGGCAACGCGTGTGGCTTTTGCCCGTAGCAGTTTAGCACACCACCAAACTAAAGCGACAAAACTCTCTGCCAGCGGCGCATTTTCTAGGACGAACGCCGTTTTGAAACCGAATGCGCACGTAAGCTCCACGAATATCTGAGACAATGGGCGGCCGAACAAGGCGGCACACCCGAGCGGCCGTCCAAGCTGCCGCAGCAAACCGCTTCACGCGACACCGACGCACCCTGCGCAAGAAAGGATTCACACCATGCGCTTTATGCTTAACTGGCTCTTTACCTCGATCGCCATCGCGATTGCCACGTTCCTCGTTCCCGGCATCCAGCCCTTCGGTTTTGCCGAGGCCTGGGTCTGTTTCGCCTTCGTGGGACTGTTCCTGAACATCGTCGATTCGCTCGTCAAGCCGTTCCTGACGGTCATCTCGCTGCCGCTCACGATCATTACGCTGGGTATTTTTCAGCTCGTAGTCAACAGCTTTATGCTCGAGCTGGCCAGCTATCTGTCGGTCAATCTGCTGGGCGCGGGTATCTCCATCGCCAGCTTTGGATCGGCCTTTATGGGCAGCATCCTGGTGTCCATCATGCGCAGCATCCTCGACAGCATCGCCGAGGGCTAAAACGGCCATTCCGGCCGCGCCCGTCTCAACAGCCCAAAACGAAGGCCGCCCATCGCAAAAATGGGCGGCCTTCTTATTTGCCAAGTCTCAAAGGGCGAGAGAATCTGCCATTTCCACCCCGTCCCCAAATGGCAGGTGGGCTAGATCACGTAGTCGTAGCCTTCGTTGGGAGCGACAAGTTGATCGAGCGTCACACCGTCGAGGTAGTCGTTGATAAGCTTGTCCAGGTTCTTCCACACGTCGAGCGTGGGGCACTCGTCAGAGCGCGAACAACCCTTGCAGTCGCCATCCAGGCAGGCGACCGGCGCCAGGCTGCCCTCGGTCAGGCGCAAGATCTCGCCCACCGTGTACTGCTCGGGCGGGCGCGTGAGCACATAGCCGCCGCCCTTGCCGCGCATGCCCGAGAGCATGTTGGCGCGCACGAGCGTAGCCAGAATATTCTCGAGGTACTTCTCCGAAATACCCTGACGCGCCGCAATCTCTTTAAGCGGGATGCGGCCTGTCGCCTGGTGCTCGGCCAGGTCGACCATAACGCGCAGGGCATATCTGCCCTTTGTGGAAACCAACATATATATAGCTGCCTTTCGGTCTTTTAATTCGTAGAAATTCTAGCCGAAAAATTGGTTTTGAAAATACCTATTCCCGTCAAGATTGTTAATCGACTCGTAATAATCTTCTATTTCCTATTGCGTTACTAGGCTTTACTGTCTACTATGCTTGCCAACAGCAAAACGAACAACCTATAAGGTTTGTGGGTTTCGCTGCTACACACACCGTAAAACCACACGGTATCCAGTCATTTGAACACTTTGGAGGTTCACCATGAGCAATGTTTACACGTCCATCGATCAGCTTATCGGCCACACCCCGCTTCTGGAGCTCACCCACTTCGAGGCCGACGAGGACCTCAAGGCCCGTGTGCTCGTCAAACTGGAATACTTCAACCCCGCCGGGTCCGTCAAAGACCGCGTCGCCAAGAACATGATTGACGAGGCCGAGAAGGCCGGCAAGCTCGTGCGCGGTGGCGACTACACCATCATCGAGCCCACGAGCGGCAACACCGGCGTCGGCATCGCTTCGGTGGCGGCGGCCCGCGGCTACAAGGTGATCATCACCATGCCCGAGACCATGTCCGTCGAGCGCCGCAAGCTGATGCAGGCATACGGTGCGCAGCTCGTGCTCACCGACGGCTCCAAAGGCATGAAGGGCGCTATCGCCAAGGCCGAAGAGTTGCAGAAGGAGACCCCCAACAGCATCATCGCCGGCCAGTTTGTGAACCCCGCGAACCCGGCCATTCACAAGGCCACGACCGGCCCCGAGATCTGGGACGACACCGACGGCAAGGTCGACATCTTCGTCGCCGGCGTCGGCACCGGCGGCACCGTGACCGGCGTGGGCGAGTTCCTCAAGGAGCAAAACCCCGAGATTCAGGTCGTCGCCGTCGAGCCCGCCACCTCCCCGGTGCTCTCCAAGGGCCAGGCCGGCCCGCATAAGATCCAGGGTATCGGTGCCGGCTTTGTGCCCGACGTCCTCGACACCCAGGTCTACGACGAGATCATCCCCGTCGAGAACGACGACGCCTTTGCCACCGGCCGCGCCGTGGGCCACAAGGAGGGCGTGCTCGTGGGCATTTCGTCCGGCGCCGCCGTGTGGGCCGCCCTGCAGCTGGCCAAGCGCCCCGAGAACGAGGGCAAGACCATCGTGGCGCTGCTCGCCGACACCGGCGAGCGCTACCTGTCCACGGCACTCTTCCAGGACTAGAGCTCTCGTTCTTAGAACGAGTCCAAGGCACGCCGGTCTCCCCTCTCTTCTGGCAGCCTGAGCTCATCCCAACAGGGTGTCCCACAGGACGCCCGAACTTGCTACAATGTCTGCGGCGCGGAACCAGCCTCCCGCGCCGCTTTTCTTTTTTGGCCACATGCCACCAAGGAGAACCTCCCCATGCACAACAAGCGCGTGCTCGTCGCCATGAGCGGCGGCGTCGATTCCAGCGTGACCGCGTATCTGCTCAAGCGCCAAGGCTACGAATGCGTCGGCGCCACCATGCGCCTCGTCTGCCCCGCGCCCGATCCCGTCACGGACATGAGCAAAGTCGACCGCGACATCGCCGATGCAAAGGCCGTCGCCGAGCGCCTGGGGATGCCCCACCATGTGCTCGACCTGCAGCAGACCTTCGACCGCAACGTTATCGAGCGATTTGTGACTGCCTATCAGGAGGGGCTGACGCCCAACCCATGCATCATCTGCAACCGCCATATTAAGTTTGGCGCGCTGCTCGATGCGGCACTCGATATGGGCTGCGACTACATCGCCACAGGTCACTACGCCAAAACGAGCCAGGCGTCCGACGGAACCTGGCAGCTGCACCGCGGCGAGGACCCTAAGAAGGACCAGAGCTACTTTTTGTATTCGCTCACGCAGGAGCGACTGTCGCGCACGATCTTTCCGCTGGCTGGGCTGGACAAAGAGCGCGACGTGCGCCGCATTGCCGCCGAGCAGGGCTTCATAAACGCCAAGAAAGCCGAGAGCGAGGATATCTGCTTTATCGCGGACGGCGACTATGCGGGCTATATCGAGCGCCGCTGCGGACATGCCGCCGAGCCGGGCGATATTGTATGGCGCGACGGCAGCGTGGTCGGACGCCATAACGGCGCGCTGCGCTATACCATCGGCCAGCGCAAGGGCCTGGGCGTCGCGATGGCGCATCCCGTGTACGTAACGGGCGTCGACGCCGCCAACAACATTGTGCACCTGGGCGAGGTCGACGACCTGACGGCCACAGCGCTCACGGCCAATGACTGGATCTGGAGTGCCCCTGCCGACCACATGGAGGCAGAGCTCACGTCCGGCGGCATTCGCGTGGGCGCCAAGTATCGCTACCGTCAAAAGGACCAGGCAGCAACCCTTACACGTGGCGCCGACGGGCAAATGCTGCTGACTTTTGACGAGCCGCAGCGAGCCATCGCCCCCGGCCAGGCAGTCGTTATCTACCGCGGCGACGTCGTCTTGGGTGGCGGCACCGTTACGGCAGTTATCAAGTAGCCGCGGGATTATCGCCGCACGTATCGAAGCACTTCAACAGCGGCATTCACCTCGACAACGCGACGCTCCAGGCCGCGGCGAATGGACTCGAGCCGTCCCTCCGCCGTGGCCCACTTGCTCTGCGAAAGGATCTCAATCGCCTCACCAACAAATCCGTCGAGTCGCGATGAATCGAACCAATCGAGCGAGTCGGCAAGCGCCAGCTGGACGGAAGGGTCGGGCCCAAACGGCTTAGCGGCAAACCCAAACTCCCCAGCTGCGAGCGCGGCAGTTGGTACGTTGTACCACAGGCAGTTGCCGCTATCGAACAGCGGAGCAGGTTTTATCTCCAGGGTGTCGACATTGCGGATGATGCCGAAGTTTCGCCAATGGCGGTCGCTGTTGGCCAAAAGGGCATCGCAAACGATCATCTGCGACATAGACCTTCTCGCAGCAGTCTCGTCTGCTCCATGCTTACCAAGGAATCGGCAGTACCGGTCGTACGTCGAGCTTCCTCGCTGGCCTCCAAGGGCGTTCTTAACGTAAACAGCCGGAACATATTCCTCGCGGCCGTCAAGAAAAACCTCGCACAGGCACACGGGGCCATTGAACATGCGCTCAACCGCGTAAGGAACAAACTCCCCCTTGGAAAGCAAGCGGCGATGCAGAGCCGTTGCAACCGCCTCGTTAAAGGGCCGTTGGTCGTCCACGCCGCATCCCTTGACCAGAACGCGAGCGCCGTTGCGAATCATCCACGATTTAGGAAGCTCGCCCTCGGATGTGTTGTCGGGATTTTTAAGACCGATGCCCTCCAGCCAACCCGAACGCCCCTCGGGCGTCGACCGCTCAAATTCATTCTCGAAGTAATTGAGGTTTCGCCATTCGAGCTCATCGCATTCTGCCGGTCGCAGCCAATAGCAATCCGAAAGCGAGAGACCCAGGCACTGAACCGGCACCTCAGCGCCGTTGACAATCCCCAGCTCGCGGTAGCGCGAGATAAGCCCAGGGCGAACATCGGGCACCAATCGATGCCCCCACCACGCGTTGAGCTCCCGCTTATTCACCGTTGGAGAAGAGCTCGAGCACGTGCCAAACGGCATTCGTTGCGCATCGAGGACCTCCGCGATTTCGAAGGGAAACTCGCGCATCGTATCAAATGAGACATGCGCGACCTCATGGTCGGCCGACATCAGCGTAAACTTGCGCCCCACATCGGCTGCAGGACGGCGTCCTCGTTTGCGGACCTTTTGATAGGCGATCGCAGAATTGTACTCGACCATCTTCCGGCCGCCCACAATATCGCACACAAGCGTCCCCGATGCGGAAAGTTGCGATATGCGGGCTTTCGTAACGCCCAACAGGCGGGCGGCATCACCCATAGTTAAGTACTCAGATGTATCCATATGCCGTATTACCTCGTTAAGTAATTTACGCTTTAGTTAATAGATTACATACATCATAATACTAAACGTCCTAAAGCGAAAAAAGGCCCGAGAAATCGGGCCTTAGCGATTGGTCAACTGAGTCGCAAGCTGCTCCCCTAGCGCTGCACGTAGGCGCGGACGAGCTCGTAGGTGTTGCGCACGCCGTCGATGTGGCTGCGCTCGTAGTTGTGGCTCGCGTACACGCCGGGGCCGATCAGGCCATGGCGAATGTCGTAACCGGCCGAAAGCGTGGCCTCGACGTCGGAACCGTAATGCGGGTACACGTCGATGGCGTAATCGAGCTCCAACTCGCGCGCGATATTAGACAGCGTGGTCACCAGGTCGTAGTTGTAGGGGCCGCCCGAATCCTTGGCGCAAATCGACACCATGCGCTCGGTGCAGCCCAGGTCGTCTCCCACGCAACCCATGTCAACGCTGATCATCTCGCGCATGTCGGCCGGCACAAAGGCGCCGCCGTGGCCGACTTCCTCGTACACGGTAAAGAGCAGCGACACCTTGCGCGAAAGCGACACCTCGCCGTCAGCAACGGCGCGGGCCAGACCCAGCAGGATCGACGCCGACAGCTTGTCATCCAGGAAGCGGCTCTTAATGTAGCCGCTCTCCGTCACCGTGGTACGCGGATCCATAGCGATGATGTCGCCGGTCTGAATACCCAGCTCGAGCACATCGTCCTTGCTGTCAACGTTCTCGTCGAGTAGGATTTCCATATTCTTCTCGACGGTCTTGACCGGCTCGTCGGCCACATGCGCCGAAGGCTCGGTATTGAGGACCACGCCCGTGTACACATTGCCGTCACGCGTGTAGACGGTGCAGTTCTCGCCATCGGCCGTAGACCACTGATGCCCACCAAGCGTCGTGGGACGCAGGCGACCATTGTCCTTAATGGAGCGCACCATGGCGCCCAGGGTATCGACATGGCTCGCCAACACAAGCGGCTCACCCTCGCCGCCAAGCTCAACCAGCACGTTGCCCTTATTGGAACGCTCGGGGCCAAAGCCCATATCGCGCAACGTTTCCATTAGATAATCAGTCGCCGCACGGGTATAGCCCGTAGGCGAAGCAATCGAGGTAAGCGTCTTCAACTGGTCAGTAATATAGGAGAGCGTAGAATCCATCTTGGACACCAAAGTCACCCTTTCATATCGAATTAAACCCACAGCAACAATACCACCGCGAGCCATCTATTTTACCTAGCGAGATGATCCATCGAGCTCCCCAGAACTGCGCCCGCCACGATAACGAGCCGGCTGGCCCTGCCCGTTAGCCCCACGATCTTTCCGCAGGACGGAGGAAGCCCCCGCCGCACGAAGTGCGCAGCGGGGGCTTCCGACATGTCCGAGGACGATTGTGGGGCTAACGGGCAGGGGCCCGCCGAACCAAGTTAGGCAGCCGGGCAGATCTTCTTGAAGAGCTCGATGACGTCGTCGAGCGTCGCCTCGCGCGGGTTACCCGGGAAGCAGGCGTCGGCCATGGCGTCCTTGGCCAGGACCTCGATCTCGTCAGCCTTCATGGCCTCGCAGACGTGCGGGATGTTCACGTCGGCGGAAAGCTGCTTAACGGCGGCGATAGCGGCGTCGGCAGCCTCGTCGGTGCTCATGCCCGAGGTGTCAACGCCCATGGCGACGGCAACCTTGGCCAGGCGCTCGGCGCAAACCGGCTTGTTGAACTCCATGGCGATCGGCAGCAGCATGGCGCAAGCAACGCCGTGCGGGGTGTCGTAGTGAGCGGACAGGGTGTGAGCCATGGCGTGGTCGATGCCCAGGCCGACGTTGGAGAAGCCCATGCCGGCGACATACTGGCCAAGAGCCATGCCCTCGCGGCCGGAGCCGGGCTGACCGGACTTGGCCTCGGCGACAGAGTCGCGCAGGTTCTCGCTGATCAGCTTAATAGCCTCAAAGTGGAACATGTCAGAGAGCTCCCAAGCGCCCTTGGTGGTGTAGCCCTCGATGGCGTGGGTCAGAGCGTCCATGCCAGTGGAGGCGGTAAGGCCGGCGGGCATGGAAGCCATCATGTCGGGGTCGACGACGGCGACCTCGGGGGCGTCGTTGGTGTCGACGCACACGAACTTGCGAACCTTCTCGGGGTCGGTGATGACGTAGTTGATGGTCACCTCGGCGGCGGTACCGGCGGTCGTCGGCACGGCGATGGTGAACACGGCGTGGTTCTTAGTGGGAGCAACGCCCTCGAGGCTGCGGACATCGGCGAACTCGGGGTTGTTGATGATGATGCCGATAGCCTTGGCGGTGTCCATGGAGGAGCCACCACCAATGGTCACGATAGCGTCAGCCTCGGCGGCCTTGAAGGCCTCGACGCCGTCCTTGACGTTCTGGATAGTGGGGTTGGGCTTGATCTCGGAGTAGAGGCTCCAAGCGATGCCGGCGGCGTCGAGCTCGTCGGTCACCTTAGCGGTAACGCCAAACTTGACCAGGTCGGGGTCGGAGCAGACGAAGATCTTCTTGTAGCCGCGACGCTGGAGCTCGCCGGGGATCTCCTTGATGGCGCCGGAACCATGGTAAGAAATGGTGTTGAGAACGAAACGATTAGCCATTGATAGCCTCCCATCGTGTGCGGGGCATCCATTACGCCCCGCGCTATAAGTCCCATCCTAACGCTTTTGAAACAAAAAGCACGTGAGAACGTCAAAGATGTTAAAGCGTTTCAACAACTGGTATCGTCACCGCCTGGTCACTAAACAAAAAAGGGGCGGCCGAGATGGCCGTCCCCTCCCCATTATCGATCTATCTGACAAGGGAACTGCCCCCTGCCATATCCTGCCGTTATTTTTGGCAGGCGTCTTTCCAATCTTCGCAGGCGCGCTTCCAGCGAAAGCGCAAATCGCGCTCGCGGTCGATGAACATGATGGCAAACGCGACAAACAGCAGCACGCTCGCCACCGCAATGGCGTGAAGACCTATGCGCTCAATACACCAATTGCCCAGCACGGCGCCAAACACAAAGGTAAAGATCACGCCAAAGTACAGCAGGCCGTTTTCCAAAAAGCCACGCCTATGGGTGATGATGTAGTCGTCCACGTTTTGCAAGGCATTACGGAGGTTGCCGATACACATCGTCGTGGCAATGCCGTGACCGTGGATCTTGCGGAAGCTCTCAACCTGCATGCCGCAGGCAAACGACGTGAGACAGTTGGCGAGCAGGTTGTAACCGCCACCGGGGATAAAGCTCACGCCAAGCAAGATAACGGCTTCAAAAAACACCGTCACCTGACGCCAGTGAATCACACTGCCAAACCGCTCGTGCACCAGGTCGGCAAGCATAATGCCCACGGCAAACGACACCACGGGAAAGAAGTAGCGTCCCGCCAGCGCCCAGTTGCCCTCCGAGATGCTCACGCCCACGAGCAGGATGTTGCCCGTCTGCGCGTTTGCGAAAACATGGTCGCGCCCAATGTACGAATACACATCCATAAAGCCACCGGCGAGCGCCAAGATGATGCCCAGCTCAATAGACTCCGATATCTGTTTGGCACGCTGCATCGTCGTGCATCCTCCTTGTTGACGACTCTCTCGTGCGTTGGCGGAGACATAGCCGCCGTTCATACTGTAACCCATTGACAACATGGCGTGCGCGCGAGACGGGTTCTCCAACGCGCAGATACACAGTCTGGAAACAAACGGCGGGTACGGCGCCGATGCCCGACACCTCGTGTACTCCACCAGTCTTTTTAGCCCCGTCCCAAAAAGACTGGTTACAATTACGTGCAGCATACTAACAACGGGAGGAATCGTGGCAAAAAAGCCCCAGGACGCTCAGCACAACCAGCATGGCAAGCATGCCCAGCGCGGCCAGCAGCAAAAGCGTGGCGGCAAGGCCCAAGATTCGCGCCCCACGCATACCCCGGCTGCGCCCGTCCGCCCCTGGCGCCCGGGCCGCGATAAGTTTCTCCCCGTCAGCCGGGCCGACATGGATGCGCGCGGTTGGGACCAGTGCGACTTTGTCTACATCTGCGGCGACGCCTACGTGGACCATCCCAGCTTTGGCATGGCTATCATCAGCCGCGTCCTCGACGCGCACGGCTACAAGGTGGGCATCATCTGCCAGCCCGACTGGACCGACCCCGCCAGCATCACCGTGCTCGGCGAGCCACGCCTGGGCTTTCTCGTCAGCGCCGGCAACATGGACTCCATGGTCAACCACTATTCGGTGACCAAGCACCGCCGCCACACCGACGCCTACACCCCCGGTGGCGAGGAAGGGCGCCGTCCCAACCGAGCCGTCACGGTCTACGGCAACCTCATCCGTCAGACGTTCAAGGACGCTCCCATCATCATCGGCGGCATCGAGGCGAGCCTGCGCCGCCTGGCCCACTACGACTACTGGCAGGACAAGCTCAAGCGTTCGGTACTGCTCGACTCGGGCGCCGACATCCTCATCTACGGCATGGGCGAGCACGCGATTGTCGAAATCGCCGACGCGCTCGACGCGGGGCTACCCGTCGATCAAATCACCTATATCAACGGTACCGTCTACCGTACCAACTCGCTCGACGAGGTCTACGACTACGACCTGCTACCCAGCTGGGACGACCTTGCTGCCGACAAGCTCAACTACGCACGCAGCTTTAACGTACAGCAGCAGAATATGGACCCCATCACCGGACATCGCCTGGTAGAGCCCTACCCCAACAGCGTCTATGTGGTGCAGAACCCGCCGTCGGCGACGCTCACCACCGACGAGATGGACGAGGTGGCCGAACTCCCCTACGCGCGCGACTGGCATCCCGACTACGATGCCGCAGGTGGCGTGCCGGCCTTTGCCGAGATCAAGTTTTCCATTAGCTCCAACCGCGGCTGCTTTGGTGAGTGCTCGTTTTGCGCGCTCACCTTCCACCAGGGCCGCGTACTGCAGATGCGCAGCCACGACTCAATCATGCGCGAGGCCGAGCTGCTCACGCACGATCCCGAGTTTAAGGGCTACATCAACGACGTGGGCGGGCCGACGGCAAACTTTAGCCGTCCGGCCTGCGACAAGCAGCTCAAGCACGGCGTGTGCAAGAACAAGCGCTGCCTGTGGCCGAGCGTGTGCAAGAACATGGTGGTCGACGAGAGCGGCTACACGCAGCTGCTGCGCGACCTGCGCCAGCTGCCGGGCGTCAAGAAGGTCTTCGTCCGCAGCGGCATCCGCTTTGACTACACCATGGCCGATGCCTCGGACGAGTTTTTGCGCGAGCTGCTGGAGCACCATGTCTCGGGCCAGTTGCGCGTAGCGCCCGAGCACGTGAGCGACGCGGTGTTGTCCGTGATGGGCAAGCCGAGCCGCGCCGTCTACGACGCATTCTGCCGTAAATTTGAACGCTTGAATCGCGAATACGGGCTCAAGCAGTACGTGGTGCCGTATCTGATCTCGAGCCATCCCGGCTCGACCATGAAGGAAGCCGTGGACCTTGCCGAGGCCGTACGCGACATGGGCTACATGCCCGAGCAGGTGCAGGACTTCTACCCCACCCCGTCCACCATGTCGACGTGCATGTACTACACCGGCGTGGACCCGCGCACCATGGAGCCGATCTATGTGGCGCGCGACCCGCACGAAAAGGCCATGCAGCGCGCGCTCATCCAGTATCGCAAGCCCGAGAACTACAAGCTGGTGCGCGAGGCGCTGGAAAAGGCCGGCCGCCGCGATTTGATCGGCTACACCAAGCATTGCCTGATTCGCCCCGTGCCGCCACGCCCGGGCGAGACGTCTGCTGGCGGTGGGCATGGCACCGGCAAGAAGGGCGGCAAGCCGCACGGTGGCGCCGCCGGCAAGGGGCCCAAGGGCAGCAAGGGCCACGGCGGCATGTCGCGCGCACAGAACACCGCGGGCCGCAACCGTGCGGCGCAGGGACGACAGGGCGCCAACGGCGGCGGTCGCCGCAACTAGCGTGGCGAGGGCCAGCCGGCATCTCTTGGCCAGCCGGCGCCCCTTCATCGGCCCAGGCGTGTTTTCCCTAGGGGAAACACGCTCAGACACGCCTAGCCGTGTTTTCCTTAGGGGAATCACGCTTGCTGGTAGGGACGATCCGTCTGGCACGTCAGTTTGAGCGACCGCATCGCCTCTACCAGCACAAAGCCGGCGATGGCAACCGTGATCACTACGTCGAGCGGCGTGTTCACAAACCACAGCAGGCCCATGAGGTACGACCCGGCATTAAAGGCAAAGTGCAGCAGGATCGTGTAGCGGAGCTTTCCGGTCGTCACGAGCACCCAGCCAAAAATGAGGCCGGCAGCGCCCGCATAGCAGCCCTGCACCCAGTTCATGTGCATAAAGCCGAAGATTGCCGCCTGCAGCACAATCGCCGCGGCGATGCCCCAGGTACTCGGGGCCGCCCAGGGCACTATGGCGCTGTCTTGCGCGTTCGCGCGGCGCCGGCGCTTCCAGAGCGGACGGCACTGTGGATTAAACGCTCGGAGCGAAAACTCAAAAATGATGCCGCGCACCAGCAACTCCTCGCAAAACGGAGCGCCGAGCACCGTGGTCAGGACGGCCAGATAGCTCGTGTCACCCATGCCCGTCTCCTCGACAAGTTCGCTGTAGTCGGCCGCGGCCTCCGGCAACAGCGACAGCACGGCGTCGGTCACGTAGCCAACGACCACCTGCAGGGCAAGGCCAATCACGATAACGCAGGCGATGCGCCTCCATGCTTTGCCTGCTCCCCCGCCAAGCGGGCGCTCGCCCTGCCAGCGCGTCATAAACGAGCGCGGCCACAGATAACGCCACCACAGCAGCGCCATCAAAAACGACGCCATCTGCGCGGCAGCCTGAAGCAATTGAATATCGAGGTCGTCAATCGAAAAGCCCATGAACACCGATGCGACGCCCAGAGCTGAGAACAAAACCATGCTCAGGGCGATATCGGCAGCGACGACGCCAAAACAGGCAAGCGCCCAAACCAGCGCATTGAGCATGCCGACCTCCTCCCAACGACTAGTCATTGGGGACGTTCTTCAACGACTAGCTGTTGGGGACAGTCTTTGCCAAAGGCCCCGCTGGGCGAAATGTCGAACGGAAAGGTGCCACAACGATTGAACGCGGCGATAAACATGCGAATGGCGTTGGACGGCGTGGTGCCCACGAGCTGAGTTGCCGCCGCGAAGGCTGCCTTTTCTTCGGGCAAGACCTTCGCGACAACCGGGGTCATGTGTTCTGCCATGGCGCTTCCTTTTTGAAACGACGGTGGTGCGGATAGATGCGGGCCACGCGGCTGGGCGACGGGCTGTGAAGGCAACCCGATTGGCCCGCATCTGGAGTTTGTTTCTACTGTGTTGGTATTACTTGGTAATCCTAAGTATTACCCCGCAGATAGAATACCATACCCAACCCTATGGGGACGGAGAAAAAACGGATCATTTTGTTGCTGAGTAAGTATTTAGAGCGTGATGATGTCCGCGATATTGAGGGCCTGAGCGTCGACGGCATCGTGCGTAGCAAGCAACAGCATGCGGCCGTCGAGCAAGTCGAGCACAGCCTCGGCGCATGCGTCGCGCGCAGCGGTATCTAGGCCGGTAAAGGGCTCGTCCAGAATCACTGCGCCGCCCGGACACAGCAGGGCTCGGGCAATCTCGACGCGACGGCGCTGCCCGCCCGAGAGCGCGGCCACACGAGCATGCACATCGACCCCCGGCACCAGCAGGCGCAACAGGGCCGCGGCACTCGAGGCGTCCACGCGCGCGTCGGCGCACACCAGCACGTTATCCAAAGCCGAGGCGCCCTCTACCAGGCGCACATCCTGAAACACCATGGAGCACGGCGCGCACTCCCCCGCCGCCAGCGCAAGCAGCGTCGACTTGCCCACGCCCGAGGTGCCCATCACGCAGGCGCGCCCACCGGCGGGCACACGAAGCACCAGTCCGTCGAGCGCCGGCGCCCAGGGAGCGCGATCGCCCACGGCGAGCGCAAGCTCCGCAGCAGCCCTGCCGCCAGCAGAGCCGCCTGCACGTCCGCGAGGACAACGCCCATGCGCCCGCACAGCAGCACGCCATGCTGCGGGCCCCGAAGCCCGCAGCAGCCACACCAGCACACGCTCGCATGCCCACGATGCCGCCACGACCAACACGGTCCAAGCCAACAGGTCAGCCGTCTCGATGAGCAGCTTCGCCTGATAGATGCGCTCACCCACGGTGCCCACCGCCATGCCGATCAGCTCCGCCGCCACGCCAGCCTTCCAGCTCATGCCGATCACAGCGCGGGCGCACGAAAGCACAAACGGCAGGACTTCGCGCCAGGTGTGGGCACAAAACAGTCGCCAGCCCCGCACGCCATGCAGACGAAACATCTGCTCCAGCGGTTTATCCGCTTGCATCAAGCCCTCGACCAACGAAAAATACACGCCCGGCAGCGCCATCAAAAAAACAGCGGCGATGCTCACGCGCGCCGATCCCAGCCAAATGAGCAGCAGGACTACCATGCAGGCGACCGGTGTCGCCTTTACAAACGACAGCACCGGAGCCACCAGGTGCGCGAACGCCCGCGACCGTGATGAAATCCCGGCAAGCGCGCCACCACACACCGCGGCAAGCGCCAGCCCGCCCAGTATCCGCGCGCCCGAGCCCACCAAAATCGCCCAGGTACCGCCATCGCACACCAGGCGCAGCAGCGCCAAGGCAACAGCACCCGGCCCCGACAAGATCAGCGGCTGCGCCACCAGCGCCGCCGCGAAGACCCACGCGGCAAGCCAAAAGGCGGCAACGGCACCTGCTGCCGCCACCGCCTTCATACGCTCTATCATTTGTCGAGCAAACGCACGCACGGGCTACTCCATGTAGTAGAAATCGTTAGCCGGGAGCTTGCCGCCCACGGCGCTCGGGTCCGCATCGGCCAGCACCTGCAGGTACCCACCGAGCGCGGCCTTCATATCCTTCCCCGTCTGACACACGAGCATGCACCCGGGAATCGCCTTTTCGGCAATCGTGGCGTTATCCACGATGCCTGCATCGACCACGGCCTGAGCCCAGTCCGCCGGCGCCGCATTGACGGCCTTCACGCTCGCCGCATGGCAGCTCAAGAACTCCGCCACGGCCTCGGGATGTTCCTCGGCAAACGCGCGGCGCACCACGGTCACGCCCGTCAGCAGGCGCGAGCCCGTGTCTCCTGCCAGCTCGTCCCACACATCGGTCAGGCTCACCGGTGCCGACAGCTTGCCCTCGCTCTTGGCGATAGCAGCGGTCTTGAACGGCTCCGGCAGCACGCCCACGGCAGACGAATCGGCAAGCAGGGCCGACAGCACCTCGGTGGGCTCGCTCTTAAACTCGAGCGTCACCTGGCCGGTCAGGCCCGCGCGCTCCAGCAGGAAGTTCATGACATACTCTGGCGTGGTGCCCTTGCCCGTCATGTAGACGGTGCGACCCGCCAGATCGCCAAACGAGGCCACATTCGCGTCGCCCGTCACCACGTTCAGCACACCCAGCGTGTTGATGTCGATGACCTGCACCGCGCCCTCGGTCTTGTTGTAGAGCACGCTCGCCACGTTGGCGGGCACCAGGGCAATGTCGATATCGCCCTGAATGACCTTGGGCACAATCTCATCGGCGGCAGTATTCATCGCAAAGTCGAACTCATTGTCCGTCTCGCCATCGGCCGCCCGGTCCATAAACTGCACCAGACCAATCGAGGTCGGCCCCTTGAGCGAGGCGACGTGCACCTCGACCGGCTCTGCAGCAGCACCGGCGCCGTCCGCGGCAGCCGAGCCCGCGGCGGACCCGGCACCGGCAGCCCCGCCGCCACAGCCCGCGAGCACAAGCGACAGGGCGCCCACGGCGAGCGCCGTGGCAAACCCCCGGCGCGACAGCTCAACATTAAACGCGCGCATCGTTAGCACTTCCCTTCGTTGGGCATCGACCAGGCGTGATGGTCGGTGTGCAGCAGCTCCTCGGCCAGCGGCGAGAGCGGCTCACCCAAGAACTCGCGGTAGCACGCCTGGACATCGGGGTTCTCGTGCGAGAAGCGAATGTCCGCAGCGGCATCGAGGCCCCACAGCACCTGACCACGCTCGGCCGCCAACTCGCAGCCGTCGTGGATAGGCTGACCGCCGCCACCGACGCAGCCGCCCGGGCATGCCATGACCTCGACAAAGTCATAGCTCACACGGCCGTCGCGAATCGCGTCGAGCAGACGGGCGGCATTGCCCAGCCCGTGTGCCACGGCGACGCGCACCTTGGTGCCATCGATATCGGCCACGGCTTCCTTCCAGCCGTCCAGGCCGCGCACGTCGGTAAAGAAGTCGGCGTCGGGGTTCTTGCCCGTCACCAGGTAATAGGCCGAGCGCACGGCGGCCTCCATCACGCCACCCGTGGCGCCAAAGATCACACCCGCGCCTGTGCCAAAGCCCAGCGGCGTATCGAGCGGCTCCTCGACCAGCGTGTCCACGCTCACGTGGCTCGCGCGGATCATGCGCACCATCTCGCGCACCGTCAGCGCAACGTCCACATCGGGTGTGCCGCCCTCGCCCACCATGCTCGGCAGCGCGCACTCGGCCTTCTTGGCCGTGCACGGCATCACGGACACCACAAACAGGCGCTCGGGCTCCACGCCCAGCACCTTGGCGTAGTAGGTCTTGGCGATGGCGCCGAACATCTGCTGCGGCGACTTGGACGTGGACAGGCTGTCGACAAACTCGGGGTAACGCGCCTTCACAAAGCGTACCCAGCCCGGGCAGCAGCTCGTGAACATGGGCCAGCTGCGGCTGTCGCCCTCGCCCTTGGCGGCCTTACCCAGGCGCTCGAGCAGCTCGGAGCCCTCCTCCATAATGGTGAGATCGGCCGAGAAATCGGTGTCGAACACGTACTCAAAGCCCACGCGGCGCAGCGCACAGGCCAGGCGCTCGACGGTGGCCTCATCGCGCGGAATGCCGAACTCCTCGCCCCAGGCGCTACGCACGGCCGGCGCAATCTGCACCAGCACGATCTTGTCGGGATCGGCGATGGCGTCAAACACGGTCTCGGTGTCGTCGCGCTCGCGCAGCGCGCCCGTCGGGCAATGCGTGATGCACTGGCCGCACGCGACGCAATCGGTCTTGCCGATCGGCACGCGCCCGCGGGTGCCCACGGCGGTATGCGTGGCGCGGTTGGTCAGGTCCCAAATCCCTAGGCCCTGTACGCTCTCGCACACCTTGATGCAGCGCATGCATTTAATGCACTTGTCGTTTTCGCGGATGATGGGGAAATCGAAATCCCAGCCCTCGCCCGCCAAATGCCTTTGATACGGCAGATAGAAAATGCCCAGGTCGTTGGCAATGGTCTGCAGGTTGCAGTTACCGCTGCGCACACAGCTCGTGCAGCGTGAATCGTGCTGCGAAAGCAGCAGCTGCACGTTGGTGCGGCGCGCCTCGCGGGCCTTGGGGCTGTTGGTGTGGACCACCATGCCATCGAGCACGTAGTTGTTGCAGGCGGCAACCAGCTGGTCGCAGCCCTCAACCTCGACCACGCACACGCGGCAGCCGCCGATCTCGTTCAGATCGCGCAGGTAGCACAGGGTGGGAATCTGGATGCCGACGGACTTGGCCGCGTCCAGGATCGTGGTGTGCTCGGGCACCACGACCTCGCAATTATCGATAGTGAGCTTGACCATATTGAGTGCTCCGCTTTCGGTGTTATCGCTGACAGTGGGGTTGTTGAGCTCTACCATTCCAGGTTCCTCCCTCCGCGGAACGCGCCAAAACCAAAGTGGTCGCAACGCAGGCAGCGGCTTGCCTCCTGGCGCGCCTCCTCCTCGGTAAGGCCCTGCTCGACCAGATTCCAATCGTGAATACGCTCGCCGGCCTCGCGCTCACCCAGCTCGCAGCGGCCGCACTCGTGCTTGCCCTTAAACTGAACGGTCGGCAGCTCCACGTCGAGCTTGATCTTGTGGTCGAAGCCCAGATAGCGGTCGATGTTTGCCGAAGCCACGCGGCCGGCGTTGATGGCACGGATGACGGTGGCGGGGCCGGTCTGGCAGTCGCCGCCGCTAAAGAGGCCATCGAAGTTGGGCACGGCACCGTCCGAGTCGGTGACCACGCAACCCCACTTGCAGGCGATGCCCATGTCCTCAAACGGCTTGGAATCGATGTCCTGGCCAATGGCGACAAACACGCGCTCGCAGGGGATGACGCGCTCGGGCGTAGCGGCGGCACGCGGAGCCGGACGACCGCGGCGGGGCTCGCCGATAATCTGCGGTTGCACGCGCAGGCCGCTCACGCGACCATCTTCGCCCGTCTCGATGGCGAGCGGCGCCGTGAGCTCCAGCACCTCACAGCCCTCGGCCTGGGCACCGGCAATCTCGGCGTCCTGGGCCGTCATATCGCAGATGCGACGGCGGTAGACGATGCTTACCTTTTCGGCACCGCAGCGCACGGCGGAGCGTGCCACGTCCATGGCAACGTTGCCGCCGCCGATGACGCACACGCGCTGGCCGCTCAGGTCGGGCAGCTCGTCATCGCCGATGGCGCGCAGCATCTTGACGGCCGATTCCACGCCGGGCGCCTCTTCACCCGGAAGGCCGAGCTTCTTGTCACTGTGGGCACCGATGGCCAGGTAGACGGCATCGAACTCGTCGCGCAGACGGGCGAGCTCCTCGCCGCTCACGGAGTGGTCGAGCTCCACGTCGATGCCGGCGCTCAAGATCCAGTCGATCTCGGCCTGCAGGCGCTCGCGCGGCAGACGATAGCTGGGGATGCCGTAGCGCAGCATGCCGCCCAAGTGGTGGCGCTGCTCAAAAATGGTCACCTTGTGGCCCATCACGGCCAGGTAGTAGGCGCAGGAAAGGCCGGCTGGGCCGCCGCCAATCACGGCGACGCGCTTACCGGTGTTGTCCACTACATGCGGCTTGTGGTCGTTGAGGTCACTGTGTTCAACGGCAAAACGCTTGAGGGCGAGGATGTTCATGGGGTCGTCGACCATGCCACGGCGACAGTGCATCTCGCAGGGATGCTCGCACACCAGGCCGCAGACGAGCGGCAGCGGGTTGTTCTTGCGGATGACCTTGACGGCATCAGCATAGCGACCGGCCTCGACGAGCGAAATGTAACCGGGAATGTCGACGTGCGCCGGGCAGCCCGAGACACACGGAACGCGGGCCTCGCGATCAAAGCCGCAGGAATGCTCACGGATGTGGTGCTCAAAGTCATCACGGAAGCCACGAATAGCTGTGAGCGCCATGGCGCCGGCTTCGTAACCGATGGCGCAGTCGCTCGAAAGATAGATGGTGCGGGCCGTGCGCTCAATCAAGTTGAGCGTGGACTCGTCGGCTCGGCCCTCAAGCACGTCGGCGAGCAGGTCGCTCAGCGCGCTCAGACCCACACGACAGGGCGTGCACTTGCCGCAGCTCTGGGTGGAGCACAGGTTGACGAGCGCCGCCGTAAACTCGACGGGGCACGGGGCAAGCGAGCTCACCGCCAGACGACGTCCAAGCGCATCATGCAGGTCGTCCATAACGGCCTGGGCGTGGCTGCGCTCCATTACATGCAGTCGTGCCATAAGATCCCCTCTCACATGGCAGCCCGGAGGCGAAGCCGGGCGAAATTGCTACATGCAACACACTGGCCTAAAAAGTTGTTTGGCAACAACACAGTTCGGCAGGCGGTATAAAACGCGGCCCTCAGCGGTGCTAAACACCTTTATCGCAGATAAATGCCATATTTGATAAAACGCGTTACCAAATAACAATGCCCCGCCCACGCAATCACGTGGACGGGGCATTGCTCATGATATGCGGTCAGCGACCCTGTTGCTTTTACTTAAGCTCGGGCCAGAAGTCCTTGTTGGCCTCGATCATGTCGTCGAGAACCTCCTTGGCGACCTTCATCGACGGCACGGTCTTGTTGAGCGTAAAGGCCTTGAGTGCCTTCTCGTACGAACCCTCGATCGTGGCCTCGACCACGAGCTTCTCGGAGTTCAGCTGCTGCATCATGAGGCCCTGCTGGAACAGAGGAATGTTGTCGCGGCTGATGACCTCGGGGCCATTCTTGCCAATGTAGGCAGGCAGCTCGACCATAGCGTCGTAGGGCATGTTGGGGATAGCGCCCTTGTTCTCGCAAATGACCAGGAAGCGCTGCTTGGTGTCGTTCTTCAGAGCGATAGCCAGATCGGCAATCCAGTCGCCGTGGCTGCCCGCATAGAACGTGCTCTCGTCGATCTCGCCCGTCTTCTCGTAGTGGTCGATGCCGTCGAAGAGGTTCTTCTCACGCGTCTCCTCAACCTCGTTAGCACGGGTGCGCTCGGGGTTGGAATGCTCGACGAACTCCTTCTGCTGCAGGTAGTAGTTCAGATACGTGTTGGGCAGGTACTCCGGGAAGCACTCCATGATCTCGTACTCGCCCTTCCAGACGTAGTACCAGCTGCCCTTGGTGTGACGGTTCTGCTCGGGATGCTCGTCGGCGGTCTCCTCGGGCTTCTTTGCCATGAGCGAGCCCATGCCCTTGAGGTAGGAGTCGGGCAGCAGGATCTGGTGCTCCTTGATGTACTCGCGCAGCTGCGGCAGGACCTCCTCGCCCTTGTGGCGGATCGAGGTGAACCAACCGAAGTGGTTGAGGCCAAAGTAATCGTACTCGACATCCTTCTTGTCGATATCGAGCGCGGCGCAAACCACGTCGATGATCGCGATCGGCATGTCGCAGATGTTGATGATGCGAGCGTTGGGACGCAGCACACGGCAGCCCTCGGAGACGATGGCGGCAGGGTTGGAGTAGTTAAGAATCCAGTAGTCCTTCTTGGCATACTTCTCAACGTCATCGATCAGCTCGACCATGGGGAAGATGGTGCGCATGCCGTAGGCAAGGCCGCCGCAACCGCAGGTCTCCTGACCCACGCAGCCGTGGCGCAGCGGAATCTTCTCGTCCTGCTCGCGCATGGCGTAGCCGCCCACGCGCATCTGGGCAAACACGAAGCTCGCGTCGGTAAAGGCGGTCTCCTTATCGGTGGTCACCGTGAGCTTGATGTCCAGGCCGAGGTCCTCGTGCAAAATCCAGTCCACGAGCACGCCGATCTTGCGCTGGCGCTCCTCGTTGATGTCGTACAGACGAATCTCGTCAACATCGAGCTCGTCCTTGCGCAGGGCGATGGACTTGACGATGCCGGGGGTAAAGGTGGATCCGCCACCACACAGAGTAATGATCATTGTTTACTGCTCCTTCTCAATTGCGTTTTCGACCTTGTCACGCATCTCGGCGACCTTCATGCCAAAGATGATCTGGATATTATTGCCGTTGCGGTTGATGCCGCTGTTGGGCACGTGGTTGATGAGGTTCTCATCGATGAGGTCCGGGTTCTTAACGTTCACGCGAAGACGCGTAAAGCAGTTCTCGAGCTCCTCGATGTTGTCCTTGCCGCCAAGACCTGCGACCAGGTCGGCAATACCTGCGTCGACGCCCTCTGCGGGAGCCGCGGCAACAGCGCCCTGCTTCACCGCGACAGACGCGGCGGCCTCGCCCTCGGCAACGGACTCGGCGAGCTCGGACTCCTCCTCGCGACCAGGCGTGTGAAGGTTGAGCTTCTTGATGAGGAAGGTGAAGAGGAAGAAGTACAGAGCGGCGTTGACGACTCCAAGCACCAGCATAACCGGCCAGTTGGTCTTATCGACACCGAGGACCAGGTTGGAAACCACGATGTTGATGATGCCGCCTGCAGTCGAAGCGGGCACGGAGAGGACCTTGAGCAGGACCAGGAAGATGCCGGAAAGAACCGAGTGAACGACAAAGAGCACGGGAGCAGCAAAGACAAAGAGGAAGTCCATGGGCTCGGTCACGCAGGAGAGCACGGCGGTGATGATCAGCGGGATGATAACGGCCTTGGTCTTATCCTTGTTCCCCTTGTAAGCGGTGAAGATAAAGGCGAGACCGATACCGATGTAGGGCCACAGGTTGTTGAAGGTGTAGCTGTTGAAGTAGGTGCTATCGGAGAAGGGCTGGCCCGTCATCGCCATCTCGGCAACACGGATGGGATAGGCGCCGGCGATAACCTGATCACCCAGCGTAAGGGTGCCGCCCACATCGGAGAACTGGAACGGGGTGTAGATGAGGTGGTGCAGGCCGGTGGGAACGAGCAGCTTGTTGAGCATGCCGTAGATAAACAGACCGATGTTGCCCGATTCCTTAATGATGCCGGCAACGGAGGAGATGGCACCCTGAACCGGAGGCCAAACGATGCAGAAGCCAGCACCCATGATCCAGGAAATGATGATCATGATCAGGAACGGAAAGCGAACGCCCGAGAACATCGAAAGGGCAATGGGGAACTGCTTGTTCGAGTACTTGTTGAACACGGCACCGGTGATGCAACCAAGAATGATGCCGCCAAACACGCCGGTATCGAGCACCTGGATGCCCATAACGGTGGCCTGGCCGGTTCCGGTAAGGCCGAGCATGCCGCTCGCCTCGGCAAGAGAACCGGTGGCGTTGAGCACGATGTTATTGGCCTGCAGGAACAGGAAGAACGACATCAGGGCGATCAGCGAAGCGTGGCCCTTGTTCTTCTTTGCCATGGCACCGGCGATGCCCACGCAGAACAGAATCGAAAGGTTGTTGATGATAAACATCAGCGACTGATAGACAACGGCGCCCACAAGCTGGAACGGACCGGAGCCCAGCACAGGGATCACGGCGCAGATGGTCTTGTTGGTCAGAATGATGCCCACGATGAGCAGGATGCCGGCAACCGAGAGATACATCATCGGCTGAACGATCGACTTCGCGAACACCTCCAACGGCGCTTTGAAATTGAACTTCTTTTTTGCGGTCATAGCGGTACTCCCCTTCCTTTTCCGCAAATTGAGATAGCTGTGCCCTGGACAAGACCGCAAGCCTTGCCTTATATCAATCGATGTATGGGCACGTTATGCCTAGAGACCAGGTTCTCCAAGCAGGTTAACAATGTGATATGCGAGATAACTCTTCTCGGCATTGGTAACGACAACGTTATAGGTAGACGACAAGTGGGCGGCTATGGCGTCCGCGCACGAGAATGCACACGGATACGCCGTTTCATCGATTCGGAACAGCGCGTCGCCATTGATTTGCCCGGCCGCGGGATCGAGCGCTCGCTGCGCGAAAAACTGCAGATGGCGAACGAAACGCTCATAGGGCGCGAGGTGTTATCGAGGGTCGTAGCATAGCGCTCGGAAACAATCGCGAGCACATCGCGAACAAGCTGGACCGAGATGATGAGACGGTCGGAGCGTTGCGGCATGGTGGCGTTGACGATATGCAGCGTAATAAAACCCTGCTCTTCTTCGCTCATCTGGATGCCCATATACTCCTTGACAATCTGCAGCGCACGGCCCGCAAGCGCATACTCCTTGCGATAGAACTGCTGGATCTCAAGCAGCAACGGATTCTCGCAGGAGACGCCCTTGCGCTCGCGCTCCAAAGCAAGGCCGATATGGTCTGCGAGAGCAATGAGGATCTTGTCGTTGATATCAACATTGAGCTCTCGACGGAGCATCTGAACAATGTCCTCGGCAATCACGAGGTTGACGGTGGGGATGGACTCCAAAAGATGTGCCAAGCGGTCAATCGTACGCGAATCCTGAGAAGTGCCCTCCTGCAGCGCATAGGTCTTTTCGACCGATGCTTCATCGATAGCGTCGCCGGCATGACGGCCAAAGCAGAGACCTCGACCGATGACAATGAGCTCGGAGCCATCGTCCGAAGTGACCATTGCGACGTTATTGTTGAAAACTCGCTTGATAACCACGGTACCCACCACAAGAATTTACTCGGAAAGCCAGACGACAGGCTCTTTAACAGTAACAGGGCCGGAAGCGTGCTCACGAAGAGTCGAGTTCTCCGAACGCTCGCACACAATAACGAAGACCGTGGGATCGAAGCCGGCGGCGCGGACCGCGTCGAAATCGACCTCGACGAGGGGCTGGCCCGCGTCGACATGGTCACCCTGAGCAACAAGTGCATGGAAGCCCTTGCCCTCAAGTTTAACAGTGTCGATTCCGATATGCAGCATCACCTGAGCAGAGCTGTCGTCGGACATGATGCCCAGCGCGTGCTCAGTCGGAAACAGCGCCGCGACGGTGCCGGAAACAGGAGCGCACACCGTTCCCTCTTGGGGAACCACGGCAACGCCATCGCCCACGGCACGGCTGCTAAAAGCGGGGTCATTGGTATTTTCTAGATGAACAAGCTCGCCGGAAACGGGAGCGAGGATTTCGAACTCGGAAGCTGCAGTCTTCTGTTCATCCGAACCGCCCATCAGGCGAGAAAAGAAACCCATGGTGGCATGTCCCTTCATAAAATATAGCCCAACCAAAATCAAGCGAATGCATCCATAGAGACACACCCGTCCAAAGACTTTGGTTAGGCCCACGTCCGAGGGACTCGGTAACCTTCCGCATTTCTTTTTACGGGAGTTATTGTAGACAAGCCCAAAGCCAGAACAATCATTATGACCGGTGAGCGGTATTTTTTCTTCGATAAACGGTATTTAGGCGGCACTTAGGGACGTTCCTTTTCTGCCGGCACCCAGGGACACTCCTTGCAGCAATTTCGCATGCGTTAGATGAAGAGCTCGCATTCCTTCCGCACGACGCAAGCCTTGCTCAGCATCTGGGAAACAGCGGATAGCTTGTTGGGATCAAGCTTGCGAGCGCCTCGCGGGCATACGGCGATGCAGCGCATGCAGGAGATGCACGCCTCGTCAGCTGCTCGCTTGGGGTCGCCCTTGTCGATAGCACAAACGGGACACGCCGCGGCGCATGCACTGCAGGAGACGCATTCCTCTGTTGCCTCGGGTGCCATACGGCGACCTCCAGCTTGTTTATAAGGACGATTGCCGGGGATAGAGGGCTCGGACGCATCCTCAGCCAACAGCTTTTGCTGAATTTGCTGCGCAAACTCTGCGAGCTGCGCCGCATCCTGCGCATCCGGTCGCCCAGCAGCAAACTGACGAGCAACGGAATGCTCAGCAATAGCAGAAACAGCTGCAACCACCCTAAATCCGGCGCGCTTCGCAACGTCCTCCAGCTCTACGAGCGTGTCCTCAAACGCGCGGTTTCCGTATACACAAACCAAAACAGCCCGAGCCCCGTTGCCGCGCACCATGCCCAACCGGTCAGCCACCACAGCCGGGATTCTACCGGCATACGCCGGCACAGAGATTACGGCCACGTCGTCCTCAGCCATCGAGACAGCGCTGAGATCTAGCCCGCTATCGGTCAGATCGACGGTAACGGTATTATTGTCCAGCGCCCCGGCCACAAGGCCAGACACCTTCCGCGTTCCACCCGTCGGACTAAACACAATTTCGAATACGCTCATCGAGGCACCCTCTCCCTACGCCTGGCAACGCGTCAAGCCGTTTTCACATTCAGACAGAGTATACGGCGCATGGGGGGGGAGCTCCCCGTTTTGGTGCGCCAGGCACCCCAATGCACCCACCCTACGCTGTCTGCCTCTTCGTTTTGTATAAATTACGGTACAGATTGTATATATTTACGGGATACCGCCGCGTTCTCCTGAGGTACCCCATCCTGGCCCGTGCAAAAAACGGAGTATTCTGCAACGTGACCGCGCCAGCACCGCCGCGGGTGGGCAAAACTGTAGGGCGCCGTATCATTCTAAGTCCCGACATGGCGAGAATGACGCGCCCCCTGCTCCGGAAAACGGCGAAATCTGACTCGGAACGCTCGCTAGGGATATCCGAAGGCCACCGTTGGCGACGTCGAATCATATGCAGACAGCTCGAACTGCAGAATACTCCAAAAAATGCACGGCGCACCCCATAGGACCCATTGCTGCATGGCAGGAAACAAGCCCACGGCATCCTCTAGATGCATTCCCGAGGAAATCACATTTGAACTAGCGATCGGATACGGCAAACAAAAGGGCCCCGAACGTAGTTGCTCGGGGCCCTTGGTTCACCTCGCTCTAGCGGGCGATGCGTATGTTATTTGCGCTTGCCGCCGCCGTCGCCGGGGCGACGGGAGCTGCCACCGCGCTTGCCGCCACGGCTGTTGCCGTAGCTGCCACGGTTATCGCGACCGCCGGCACGGCCGCCACGGGAGCCGGCCTGGTTGCCGCCACGACCACCACGATAGCCGCCGCGACGCTCTTCGCGGGTATCGTCGTAGTTGCGCCAGTCATCGCGACGATCGCGGCTGGCACGCGGGTCACGACGATCGCGTGACTCGTTAGAACGACCAGCGCCGCCGCGGCCGCCATTGCTGCGAGCGCCCTCGCGACGCTCGCCGCCGCGGCTACCGCGCTCTTCAAAGCGCTTGCCGCCGCGGGACTCACCGCCACGGGCACCTCGCTCACCGCGACCCTCGCCGCCGCGACGCTCATCACGGCCACTGCGCTCATCATCACGACCGGAACGACGGCGGTCGCCCGCACCGCGCTTGCCGCCGCGCGAACCACGGCCCTCGTCCTCGCGCTCAACACGGCGACGACCGCCGCGGTCCTCGTCCTCGCGGCGACGACGATGTGCCTCGCCCTGGAACTGCTTGGCACGACGCTCGGCACGGTTGCCGCGCGGGCCCTGCTCAACAGCACCAGCGCGCTCCTCGGCAGCCACCTCGCGAGCCACGCTCTCAACAGCCTCGTCCACGCGAGCCTGAACGCCCTCGCGCACGCGGGTCTTGCCGCCGCGCTTGGGACGGCTCGGACGCTCGCCGTCGCCACGACGCTCATCGCGACCGCGGTTGGAACGACCGGCAACATCGCCGTAATCGTCGCCGTTGCGTTTGCCGTCGCGACGTGCCTGCTCGAGCTTCTTCTTGCTCTTGGACTTGCCGCGCTTGGTCTTCTTCACCTTAAAGGCCGCAGGGTCGCGCTCGGGGTCAACGGCGGGTGGGTTGGGACCCACATGCAGGTCGCCAGCCTCGTAGATGTCGGCGGTCTTGTCCATGAGCTTCTCAATCTCATAGAACTCATCGACGTCCTGCTCGGTCACAAACGTGATGGCCCAGCCCAGCTCACCGGCGCGGCCTGTGCGGCCAATGCGGTGGATGTAGTCGGTCGGCTCGGCCGGCACGTCAAAGTTCACGACGTAGCGCACGTCGCTGATGTCGATGCCGCGAGCGAGAACGTCGGTTGCCACCAGCACGTCGACGGTGCCGTCGCGGAAGGCCGAGAGCGCGCGCTCGCGCTGGGCCTGGCTACGGTTGCCGTGAATCGCGGCGGCCTTGATGCCCTTACGCTCCAGACGACGGCAGCAGCTGTCGGCGCGGTGCTTGGTGCGCATAAAGACGATCGTGCGCTCCGGACCCTCCTTCTTGAGGAACTCGGGCAGCAGGTTGTTCTTGGCCTCGATGGACACCGGGAACACAAACTGGTCGACGGTGTCGGCGGTCGACGTGGCGGGCGCGATCTCCACGCGGGCCGGATCGCTCACCAGGTCGGTGATCTCGCCCACGGCCTCCTCGTCGAGCGTCGCCGAGAACAGCAGCGTCTGGCGCTCGGCCGGCGTCTCGCGCACAATACGGCGAACGGCGGGCAAAAAGCCCATGTCGAGCATGCGGTCGGCCTCGTCGAGCACCAGCACCTTGACCTCGTCCAGGTGGCAGGCACCCTGCTCGATCAGATCGACCAGACGGCCCGGCGTGGCGACCAGGATATCGCAGCCGTACTTGAGCGCCGCGGTCTGCGGCTTGTAGCTCACGCCGCCCACGACGGTCACGGCAACATGGCCGGTGACGTCGGCAATCTTGCCTGCGACCTCGTCGATCTGCTGGGCAAGCTCGCGCGTGGGGGTGATGACGAGCATCAAGGGACCGCGACCGTTGCCCTCGGGCTTTTTAGCACCGCGACGACGGTTGCGGCCGCCACGCTCGCGCACGGGCTTGGGCGGAGCAATGTGCTCCAGATTGTTCATGGTCGGCAGCAAAAAGGCGGCCGTCTTGCCGGTGCCGGTCTGAGCGGCGGCAAGCAGGTCGCGGCCCTCGAGCACCACGGGGATCGAGCCGGCCTGCACGGGCGTCGGCGCCGTGTAGCCTAGGTTCTCGATGGCACGAAGCATCTCGTCCGAAAGTCCCAGCTCGTCAAAGGCGGGCAGGCTCTCGGTAGCGGACTCGACGGCCTGGGCAGCATTGACCTCATCGGCGGCATCGAAGGCAGCCTGGGTCATGGCCTCGCGGGTCTCGTCCAGAATCTCGGCGTCCGTGACGTCGGATACAGAATTACGCATATGTTGTTGTTCCTTATCTGCACGCGCAAGGGGCACGGCATGCGGCCGCGCGGGGCGTGCTTGGTAGTGCGCTAATACATACAAAAACAGGTGCGCACAGAGAGGACGTTGCTCAGCACGCTGGCGATCGCTTTGGCAGCCCTATCACGCGCCGTCCAGACGCAGCAGCTCTAAGCGATGGAGCAGATTCGCCGCCGGTTAGTATACCCGTGCTTCGCATGCCCCCACGTAAACCACAGATGACGGTGCAGGAGGAGTGGGCCTGGGTCGATTGTCTCAATCTGTAACAGTTACGGGGCAAAACCAGGTTCCTACTGTTACAGATCGAGACATTCAGTCAGCCCCTTGGCTAACATCTCGATCTGTAACATCTACAGGGCAAATCTTCCTCTACGTGTTACAGATCGAGACAAACGGTCGACACGGCCCACAAACGTCTCAATCTGTAACAGTTACGGAGCAAAACCGGCCCCAATTGTTACAGATCAAGACAGAGGGAAATTTCCGTCCAGTCCAAACCAAATCTCTCAGTCTTCCTGCAATTTCGAACATGTGGCCTATAATGTTGCTTTGGTTACGCTATATATTGCGCAGCCATTTAATACGTCGCCCACCGGGGCCATTAATTCCTATCGCCATATTGGCTAGGAAGCAATCAAAGGAGGTATCCGTGGCAGCAGAGACGCCTTGCTCGGTCCTCTATAACGATATTCGCTCGTTCGGCGGTCTTAAACATCTCGAGATCGCCCGAATGCTCATCAATGGAAACTCTTATCTCGGCAGTACCCTGCTCGAGAAATGCTCTTCCAACCGCTCGTATCTCACCCGTTACATCGTCCATCGCGAGCCTGACCAGTGCGCGCCCGCCATCTACAGCGACTTTGCCGTCACCACGCTCAATCTTTCCGCGGCAATCTGCAGCAAGCTCGGCGGCGGCGAGTCCGCCTATCAGGCAATCGCCGAGCACTATCGCGGCCCGGCCGCCAACGAAATGATGTCGGCTCTCGCCAGCTACAAGCTGGACAGCCGCCTATATGCAAATGCCCTCAATCACATCGACAACTTTGACGGCAATGCCGTGCGCGAGAAGAGTACGCTTTACCTTATGCTCTTTGTGGCAACGGGGGCGCTCGCCGACCCCATCCAAGGCGTGGCCACCGTCGAGCGCTTTTGCGACAGCAAGACAGGCGGGCACTTTGGCACCACCGAAACTACCGTCGGACGTGGCTTTATGAGCAGCCTGGAGCAGCCGCGCACTGTCGCCCCCAACCTCGGTCTGCTCAGAACCCATGCCGACAACTGCGCCGACATGCAAATCCATCCCCTCACACGCGATCCGCGCGGCACGGTAATTGGGTCCTTGCCCAAAACTTCGCCCAGCATCACCGATGTAGGCGCTGATGCATCGCGCGAGCATCTCCGCATTTGGCTCGAAGGTGGACGCTGGTACGCCCAGGGCCTTGGGTCGACCAACGGCACAGTGCTCGAATCGGGCGCGGGCGACGGCGATATTGTGATTGAGCCGCCGCGCGACCAACGCGAGCCCGGCAAGATCTATCCCCCAGTGGAAATCGAAAACAGCGACAGGCTCCATCTGGGTCTCTACACGACATTCCTTGTCATTGTGGACTAGCGCGGACGGCGATCGAAAGACGGTCGCCGTCCGTCTTTCGTCTTCTACCTTCTGCGTCGTAAACGACAATACTCAGCGGCATACGTGGACAGTGCGGTTATCATGGTATTTTACCGATATCCGCACTGCCCACGTATACGCGCGGCAACCCATGCCAGACAAAGGAACGCCATGGATACTACCGATAGCGCCTATGGCGACAAACTCATCCGTCTCGACACGTTCGATACCGCCGTGGCGGTCGACCCCAGTGCCGAGGATGATGCCAAGCGCCGGTTTATGACGCTTATTCTTCAGACGACATACCGCGACGGCGGCAATAACGGGCACGTGCTGCGCGCAACCAACACGAGCGGCGAGGTCTTTGCCGTCAAGCTGCCCAAGGACAACGCCATCCTTTCCGACCAGACGCCCGACCGCTCCGCCGAGCAATCGGCCGCGCATCTGGCCAACACCGCCGCACTGTTCGAGGAGTACCGTCATCTGTGTACCGTCTCGCACCTGCGCGGATTTCCGTGCGTCTATGGCTACGGATCGTGCGAGAACGACCCGCTCATCCTCATGGAGTGGGTCGAGGGCACCTCGCTCAAGCAGGCGCTGCCCTTGCTTCCGCACGACGCCTCGGGTGGGCTGACCACCCAGATGGTCGCCGCCGTCGGAAACGCCGTGCTTCGCGCGCTCTTGATAACCCAAGGCCTCGTGAATCCGGTCATCCATCGCGACCTGTCGCCTGCCAATATCATGTTCCGCACCACCAGCCGAACGCTCGAGCAGCAGATTGCCGATTGCTCCTTTGACCCCTGCCTCATCGACATGGGCTCCGCGACCATGGCCCTCGGCGACGACACGATCACCCGGCGCGCCGACATCTGGCGCTTTGCCACGCCCGCATACGCCGCGCCCGAAATGCTCACGCAGAATATCGAAGGCATCGCGGCCCTTCGCCGCTCGCCCGCGATCGACGTCTATGCGCTTTCGAGCATTCTGTACCAGCTCTACAGCGGTCGCAAACCGTTCGATGTCGAGTCGACGGGTGCCGCGGCGACCGGCTCGTTCTACCTCATAAAGACCAAGACCAAACCGGCGCCGCTCGAGCCGCGCTGCGA
This sequence comes from Collinsella sp., assembly GCA_019419585.1. Taxonomy (GTDB): domain Bacteria; phylum Actinomycetota; class Coriobacteriia; order Coriobacteriales; family Coriobacteriaceae; genus Collinsella. The sequence goes on from DXZQ01000004.1 coordinate 46,717, forward strand.
GGGCGACAAAGCGCTTGTCCAGATCATCATGAAAGGCATCTCGGTCGAACAGGGCGATCGCCCTACCGAGCAGCAGATGCTCGAGATGCTCTCGACGTACCTCCCCGCTGCAGAATCTGAGGACCGCGAGGGCGCAGGAGACGAGGCCGCAATTGATATCGATTCTGGCACGCACCTTAAGGTCGACGTCGCCGGCGAGCGCGCGCGAGAGATCCTGGAGCAGGCCCGTCACGATGCCATGACCCGCCGCCGCTTTGTCATCGGCGGCGTCGTTGCAGCCGTTGCGGGGCTCGGCGTTATCGGGGCAGCAACCCATGGCTTTGGCATCCCCGACTACCTGGACGGCATCCGCGGTTCGCTTGGCGACTACACCTGGGATCAGCTGCAGGAGATTTCGCTCAAGATTAAGGCGGCGAAGAGCAACGCCGAAGCTCGTAAGATCGCCAAGCGCTATCATCTACTCGACGACGACGGCCATATTCCCTACCCGAGCACCAAGCGCGTTACACTCACCAACGGGCTGCAGGTCGGCGCACAGCTTGTGGGCATTCTTCACGATGACCTGGCAGATACCAACGGCAAGGCCGGTCTGTCATTTATCTTTGACGCAGGTATTGCCGAGCGCGATGCCTCTGAGCACCCGCTCAACGCTCAACGGTGGCTGGGAAGACTGCGAGCTGCGCACATGGCTCGATGAGGACGGCATTAAGCTGCTTCCCAAGGAACTGCAATCGGTTATCAGTCCGGTCAAGAAGATCTCGAACAACGTCGGCGCCACCAAAAGCACTTCGTGCCTGGGCGAGCTGCCCGCGACCCCTTGGCTGCCCGCCATGGTCGAGCTCTGCGGCGGACAGGCGCCCAAGGACTTTAGCGAGGACTGCCATTACCTATCCGGCATCTACAACGGCGAGGGCAAGGAGTACCAGCTGTTCCGCGAGCTTAAGGTGAGCCCCTTTACCACGAACAGTATGATGGTTCGCCAGTGGAAGGGCAAGGATGTCTGTTGGTGGGAGCGTACGGCGAGCCCCGACACGTCGGAGAACGAGGGCACGCTCTATATGAACCGCGTGGGCGACGACGGCGATGTCTTTAATTACGCCACGCCTGCAAGCAAGCCCGATAAGCGAACCTGCGTGATTCCCGGATTCTGCATCTAGGAAGCGGGCGTCTTGCCGTGACGGGACCCCTCCCCGGCAATTGTCTCGATCTGTAACACTAGCTCGGCAGATACAGGTCTAGATGTTACAGAACGAGACAAACCCCAGCCCCGCGAGACAACATCTCGATCTGTACCAGTAAGGGGTCAAAAACCTCTCTTGATGTTACAGATCAAGACATTTGAGTTGGCCGCGGGCGGTCTGTCTCGATCTGTAACAGTTAGAGGTCATATTTGCTGCTAGATGTTACAGATTGAGACATTGAGTTTTCTGCCAACTGTTTGTCTTGATCTGCAACAAATACTCGGTAAAACGGGGTCTAGTTGTTACAGATCGAGACGTTTGGCAGAGACGGCCACCGATTGGGCAGCCACCCTCATCTGTAATGAAAAATCATACATTCCAACTACTACTAGACACCCCCAGGGGGTATGGGTGTATAGTATCGACAGGTTAACAATTCCAACACCGAACCACGGAAAGGAGAAGCCATGGCTCAAGATAAGTTCGACGTGGGCGGCATGACATGCGCCGCCTGCCAGGCGCACGTGGACCGCGCCGTAAGCAAACTCGACGGCGTCCAAAGCGTCGCGGTCAACCTACTCGCTGGTTCCATGATGGTCGACTATGACCCCGCGCAGGTCTCCCCCGAGAATATCTGCACCGCCGTCGACCGCGCGGGCTACTCGGCCTCGCCCGTCGATGCGGGCACCGGCGCCGCTGGCTCAAACGGCAGCGTGCAAGCCAGGTCCGGCGCCGCCCATATGGAGTCGCCGACCAAAAAGCTGGAGGCCACCGCCTCCGCCATGCGTACCCGTCTCATCATCTCAATCATCTTTCTCATCCCGTTGTTCTACATAGGCATGGGGCACATGCTCGGTTGGCCGCTGCCCGGCATTTTCACCGACCATACCCACAGCATGACGCTCGCCCTCACCGAGCTCGTCCTGCTCATCCCCATCGTCTATGTCAACGATGCGTACTTTATCAACGGCTTCAAGTCGCTCGCGCACGGCGCTCCTACCATGGACGCCCTTATTGCCGTGGGCGCCACCGCTTCCGTCGCCTGGTCGCTCTATGCCATGTTCATCATGGCCGACCAGTTAGCCGCGGGTCAGGTCCACGAGGCCATGATGACGGGCATGGACAATCTGTATTTTGAGAGCGCCGGCACGATCCTGTCGCTCGTCACCGTGGGTAAATACCTCGAGACGCGCAGCAAATCCAAGACCGGCGGCGCCATCGAGGCGCTGATCGACCTGGCGCCCAAGACCGCGACCGTCGTGGCGGAGGACGGCAGCGAGACCACCGTCGACGTCGACGCCATTCTACCCGGCCAGGTGCTGCGTGTGCGCCCCGGCGAGTCCATCCCCGTCGATGGCGTGGTACTCGAGGGCGGCTCGGCCGTGGACGAAAGTGCGCTGACCGGCGAGTCCATCCCCGTGGAGAAGACCGCCGGCGACACTGTCAACGCGGCCACGGTCAACCGCACGGGCTCGTTTACCTTCCGCGCCACGCGTGTGGGCGCCGACACGTCGCTCGCCAAAATCATCAAGCTCGTCGAGGACGCCAACGCCACCAAGGCGCCCATCGCCCGCATGGCCGATAAGGTCGCTGGCGTATTTGTGCCCGTGGTGTTTGTGATCTCGGCCGTGACCTTTGCGGTGTGGATGGCACTGACTGGCAGCGTGAACGAAGCGCTCACCTCCGCCGTGGCCGTGCTGGTGATCAGCTGTCCGTGTGCACTGGGCCTGGCCACGCCCGTCGCCATTATGGTGGGCACCGGCAAGGGCGCCGAAATGGGCATTCTGTTCAAGAGCGCCGAGGCGCTGGAGAACCTGCGCAGCGTGGGCACCGTGGTGCTCGATAAGACGGGCACGGTCACCCGCGGCAAGCCTGCCGTGACCGATATCGTGGTAGCCACGCGCGTTGACGGCTCGTCCGCCATGAGCGAAAAGGCGCTGCTCAAGCTGGCCGCCGCGCTGGAGCGCTCAAGCGAGCACCCGCTGGCCGAGGCGATTATGGCCGAGTGCGAGACACGCGGAATCGTCGCGCGCATGGTCGAGGACTTTGCTGCCGTGCCCGGTCGTGGCGTTACGGCGCACGAAGGGCGAAACGCCATTGCCGCTGGTAACGTGCGCCTGATGAACGAGTTGGGCGTTACCGTGCCCGCGGGTCTTGCCGAGCAATTTGCCGCCGAAGGCAAGACGCCGCTGTTCTTTGCCAAGAACGGCGAGCTTGCCGGCACCATTGCCGTGGCTGACAAGGTCAAGGAGACAAGCGCCGCAGCCATTTCCGCGCTGCGCTCACTCGGCGTCGACGTGCGCATGCTCACCGGCGACAACCGCGTCACTGCCGAAGCAATCGCCCGCCGCGTGGGGCTGAGCAGCGAACAGGTCATCGCCGACGTCCTTCCCGCCGACAAAGAGCGCCATGTGCGTGAGTTGCAGGACGCAGGCGGCATGGTGGCCATGGTGGGCGACGGCATCAACGACTCTCCCGCCCTGGCGCGCGCCGACGTGGGCCTTGCCATCGGCACCGGTGCCGACATCGCCAAGGAAGGCGCCGACGTGGTGCTCATGCGCAGCGACCTTATGGATGTTGCGCGTGCCATCGAGCTTTCGCGCGCCACGATCCGCAACATCAAGCAGGACCTGTTCTGGGCGCTGTTCTACAACGGCATCGGCATCCCACTCGCCGCAGGCGTGTTCTTCCCCCTCACCGGCTGGCAACTCTCGCCGATGTTTGGTGCCGCCGCGATGAGCCTGTCGAGCGTCTGCGTCGTGACCAACGCTTTGCGCCTGCGAACCTTTAAGCCCAAAGTGGCAAAATAGGCTCACCATTACGTCCATTTATAACGGGTTTTCCAGGTGCCCGAGATTGACCTGAAAGAGGAGCGACGCGTACTTTGGTACGCGAGCGACTGCTTGAAGGTCAAGGTCGGGTGCCTGGGAAAGCTGACGCAACAGAGAGGAATACCCATGCGTTACACAATCAAGACTTCCGGCCTCATGTGCGGCCACTGCGACGCCACCGTCGAGACGGCGTTGCTCAACGTTGCCGGCGTGACCGACGCCGACGCCGACCACGAGACCCAGACCGTCCAGGTTGAGTGCGCCGACACCGTGACCGCCGAGCAGCTCGCTGCCGCCGTCGAGGGCGCCGGCGAGAAGTTCCACGCCCTGTCTGTGACCGCCGCGTAGCAGACGCCGCCTACTCAATCCTCAGAAGTTGCGGTGAAATACGGACTGTTGTGCCGCCCTAGGCCTTTAAACGGTCCGTATTTCACCGCAACTGACGGGGGCATCCGGAAGATCGACCAGAAACGAGGACCCGCCATGATGGCAGACCATAAATCGGTGACCCGCATGCTCAAGACGGCACGCGGTCAGATCGACGGCATCCTGCGGATGGTCGAGGAGGACCGCTACTGCGTCGATATTTCCACACAGCTCATGGCCACACAGGCGCTCCTCGCGCGCATTAACGCCGACGTGCTCAAGGCGCATATCGAGGGCTGCGTGACTTCGGCAATCGAATCGGGCGACGAAGACCTCAAAGCCGCCAAACTCGCCGAGATCGAACGCGTCGTCGACAAACTCTCCAAGTAATTGGGGCATTGGGGACGGACTGCTTTGCACCATCTTGGTGTATCGGGGACAGGTATGTTTGCACCGCCTTGGTGTAGATTAACCTGTCCCCCTTGCTCTAAATCGGGTATAAAGGCGTGCGGTATATCGAACGAAAGGCAATTCGCATGAATGACTTTATGAAGGGCCGCAATGGCGCCGACGAGCTCACCATCGTGATGGGCTTTGCCGGCATCGTCATCGCAATGATTGGATCGCTCGCCCGTGTCCAGTGGCTCAGCTGGATCGCCATCGCCGTGATCGTGCTCGGCGTGCTGCGTGGCCTGTCCAAGAATATCGACGCACGTCGCAAGGAGAACGCGGCCTTTGTCGCCGCGACCGCGAACGTCCCCGGCTTGGGCAAATTCGTCGCCAGTTTGGGCGGCGGCGCTGCGGCGGCCAACGCCTCGCGCGCAGCCGGAACGAGCAAGGAAGACTTTGAGCGCGCCAAACGCACGGCCAAGAAGATGTGGAAGGGCCGTAAGACCACGGCATACCTCAAGTGCCCCAACTGTGGCCAGATGCTCTCCGTCCCCAAGGGCAAGGGCAAAATCCGCGTCACCTGCCCCAAGTGTCACGCCAAGATGGAAACGCGCTCCTAGCCGCCATACCGTAGGACAAAATGAAAGCCGAGGCCTCGCACTGAGACCTCGGCTTTTTTGATTATGACAAAGGGATTGCCCCTTTGTCGCATCGCCATATCGCGCGCTTACGCCACACCGTCGCGGGCAAGCTCCTCGGCCAACACCTCGGCAGGCATGGCCATAATCGCGTCGAGCTCGGCGTCCACCTCGGGGATACGCTTGACCTTGAGCTTGCGCACCAGGTCACCGCGGCACATCACATACATCGGCTCACGAAGAGCGCACAGGTCATCGAGTGGGTTCTCGCGCGTCACCAAGATATCGGCCGACTTACCGCACTCGATCGTGCCGGTCTCGCTACCCAGGCCCAGAAGCTCGGCATTGACCTGCGTGGCCGTATGCAGCGCAAAGGCGTTGCTCACGCCCACGTACTTGGCAAAATAGGCTACCTCGCGCCACATGTCGTACTGCGTCACGAACGGACAGCTTGAGTCCGTGCCCAGGCCCACCTTAACGCCAGCTTCCAGTGCGGCGCGAGCGCTCTCGATAATACCCGAGCACACGATATCGCCGTTCTTCTTTTGCGTGTCGGTCGAATGGGTCTTTTCCGGATCGAGCAACACAAACGGCAGCGCCGGACTAATCGTGCAGGTCACACTCGGCGCACGTCCCTCGAGCTGTGTTCCCGCGGCGCCGCGGTACAGCTCCAGAATCTCAGGCGTCATCGGAGCGCCGTGCTCGATTGTGTCGACGCCGGCCTGGAGCGCGGCCTTCACACCTTCGGTGCTCTCGACATGGGCCATGACCGAAAGGCCAGCCTCGTGCGCCGCCTTGCACGCCGCCGCGGCGACATCGACCGGCATGCGCAGCACGCCCGGCTCGCCTACTTCGGTCGCATCGAACACGCCACCCGTTACGAACAGCTTGATGACATCGGCACCGCGCGCATACAAGTCACGCACTTGTTCGGCCGCCTCGGTAGGGCTGTTGGCCACCTGCGCAAAGAGGCCCGCGCCGTGGCCACCCGGCACCGTGACGCCAGTTCCCGGTGCCACCAGACGCGGACCCTGATACTTGCCGGCGTCGATGGCGTTGCGCACGGCGATGTCGGCAAACAGCGGGTCGCCTGCACCGCGCACCGTGGTCACGCCGCTTGCCAGCTGCTGTTGGGCGCTGCCCTTGAGGATGTGGCGGACGATGGCGCGTCCCACGGGATTGTCGAGCTTCTTCATCAGCGCGCCCGCATCGCCCGCCGAGACCGGTTTGCCCGAACCGCACAGATGCACGTGCATATTGATGAGACCCGGCATGAGATACGCACCGCCCAGGTCGATGACCTCGGCACCCGCCGGCGCCTGCGCGACAGCACTCGGCCCCATCCAGGTTATGACACCGCGCTCAACGGCCACGGCCATATCGGGCTGCGGCTCCATGTGCTCCGAGCCATCCAAAACGGTTGCATTGATAAACAACGTGGGACGATCAGCGGACGCCATATCGAGCTCCTCCCCCTCAGAAAACTTCAACATTTGTCCATTATTACCCAGTTCGGCAGGATTGCTGCGGACATATCGGTTAACGGAGAAAGGAGGAGATGCGGAGAATGGAATGCGTTGCAGCCCCATCCCAGCGACATCCGGGAAATGTCTAGATCTGTAACAGGTGGACCGTCTTTAACCTTCCAACTGTTACAGATTGAGATCTTTCGGCACCGCGTCCAACCTTTGTCTCAATCTGTAACAGTTAGAGCGGTTTTCGGCCGTTAGATGTTACAGATTAAGATATTCTCCAGCCCTGTCGTCAAACGTCTAAATCTGTAACAGTTAGACAGGTTTTCGGCCTCTAGCTGTTACAGATCGAGATATTTTAGCGGCAGCCAACCTTCTGTCTTGATCTGTAACAGTTACGAGGCCAAACGGCCCCTTGTTGTTACAGATCGAGACAAACTCGGCAGGAACAACCACATCCGCGTCAGTTGCACCCCTCAGCGCCCATACCACTGACGTCTCCATTCCTCAGCCAGATTGACCCGCTGCGGAATGCCCGCCAGTCTCATCTTTTCAGCCAGTTTCCCCGGGTTCTTGAGTTCGTTAAACGTAAACCGAAGCACCTTATGCCCGAGCATTGTCAGATGAGATTCCCGCTGACGTTCTGCCACGAATGGGTCGACCGACTCCCGATCCCCACCATCCTGCAGGGTATACTTTCCCTTCCCGTCGAGCTCGCCGATGACACATGTCCCGTCCTCGAGCCTCCAGAAATAATCAACCCGAAACACCTGGCTCGAATCGAGCGGATCGCGAAACTCCACCTGCAACTCCGGAACCGGAAAACCGTATGCAATAAAGAACGCTCGGAACCGTGACTCGCCACCGTTTTCGGACAGCTCGTCCGCATACGACGCAATCACCTGTGCCCTGCGATACCCGCGTCTGCCCTCGCAATCGGCGCGGAGGCGCTCGCACAGGCCATCGCGCGATACGCCTTTCGCCCGCAGTGCAGAATCGGCAATCGCCAACCCGTAGGAGAACGGCGCACGCAGCAAGCAATCCTCCACCGCGCGCCAAAACGACGTCACCCGCACGCCATCAACGCGCTCGAGCGCGCCCGCCATCTGTGGACGCAACAACCTGCACCCGCTGCTCAACGTCACTGAACAACCCGTCTTAACAAGAAAACGCGGCCCGAGCAGATCATTCGGCACCTCCAGACCCCACAAAAGTGCCGCGTCATAACCCCAAAACGCCCAATCGGGATGAAACTCCGCAAGCCCTTTGATGGTACGCATCGCTCGCTCTGCCGGTGTCAACGTATCCCAATCATGTTGAAAACAGAACAGATACGACTCGGGCTCCGCGATATCGTCGGTTCCGACATGGCGTCGCAGCCACATGAGCTCGGTGTTGTCATGCGTTGCGAGCAGCGCACCTTGCTCGGTCGTCTCCGTGAGCCGCGCGAGCATCCTATTCCGCGCCAACGTGTTGCGAGTCGCATGCTTGTGTTTGAGAACGGTATTAGACACTTTCATCACCACCACGTCAGACAAATGGACCATCGTCACCGTTGCCTCCGCTGAAAAATGTCTTGATCTGTAACGGGTAGACGTTCTCCAGGTCCCTAAACGTTACAGATCGAGACATAAAGACAGAAGGCAAGGCAGGACAACGCCAGGTCCATCCCCTACTCCCACTCCTGCTCGTAGATGTTGAGTGACTTCACGTACCGCCCCTGGGCGCCCATGATGTCGCGGACCAGACGCAAGAAGAAGCTGATGCACGAGGTGTCAAAGCCATCCTGCAGGTCCTCCGGATGCACCGCACCAGGCCCATCGACCGCCGTGTCACTCAGGCGTGCGATGTCATACAGATAGAGTTGTCCCGCCGTCAGCCAGACATCGTCGACGCAGGCGAGGCGCACCGCAATCGCTCCGTCGCTCCAATGCTCCTTTTGCACGATATGCGGGTCGTAGACATCAAAGCGACGGTCGGTGCGCGTGTCCTTCAGCGCGACCATACCAGTCGCAGGATCCTTGTCCAAAATGCCAAAGCGCGAGAAATACTGCGTGTCGCGTACCTGCTCGAGCCGCTTGAGCGAGGCAGGCGAAAGCGATGTCGGCGGCTCTTCAACATACAGCTCGAGCAGCGTCTTGCCATGGCGATAGGGGCGCTCGAAGAGCAGCCAATCGGTAAATGCCATGTTGTAGGCCATGATTTCGTTTTGAGAAGGTTCCTCGCAATAGCTGAGCCACGGATCGACGATAATCTCGAACTGCTCGCGCGCCGGCTCCAGAAACTGAAACTTCCGCAGCATCCAAAAATGGGCCATGTCGGCAATATCGTTGCCGACGGCTTCAGCCAGCTCTGCTCGGTCAAAAACTTGGTCAGTCATGGCATCCTCCTCAAACTGATGAACCTCAATTTGAGCTTACGAGGAGGGTGGGCAGCCACTGTCGGCACGGGTAAAATAGGCCTCCGGCTGCAAACCAGATGCTAACCAAACACTTGGCGGGACACTTGACCGAATATGCGCGCCGCAAAGAAACGGCAGGTAGACATAGACAGCCGACCCGCCATTTTAAGCCAAACGCCCGCTGCCACCACAGAAACAACAGGTGGCCACAGCCCAAGAAGTCGGCAAATGAGCACCCACACGTCGACAAACGAGCAAATCGCTCGCAAAGAGTGTCCCCAACGACTAGACAAAAAATGACTAGTCATTGGGGACGTTCTTAAATGACTACTTTACAGCTCCAGCGCGTCGGCGACTTCGGCTGCGCAGGCCAGGGCATCGGCCATGGCGTTCACCACGAGCGAGCTGCCGTTGCGGGCATCACCCGCCACATACACCGGCGCGGCATCCGCGGCGACGCCCTCCGTGCGAGCCGCGAGATGCGAGCCCTCGGCAGCCATCACCGGCAGCGGACGACCAGCGGTGGCAACAGGCACGCTCACCGCATCGAACACACCGTACTCCGGACCCGTAAAGCCGCAGGCGATGAGCACCAGCTGCGCTGGCACCTCGTGCTCGGAGCCCGCGATGCGCTCGGGCTTTCCCGCCGACCAGTCCAGATCGACCACGCGCAGACCCGCAGCCGCACCCTTCTTGTCCAGCAGCACCTCGAGTGTATCCACGGCCCAGGCACGCATCTCGCCACCCATCGCAGCGATAGCCTCCTGCTGGCCGTAATCGGTCTTCTTAACGTTGGGCCACTGCGGCCAGGGGTTGCCTGCCGCGCGCTTATCGGGCGCAGCCGGCAAGAACTCAAACTGGCGCACGCTGCGCGCGCCCTGACGCACCGCGGTACCCACGCAGTCGTTGCCGGTATCGCCACCGCCAATGACCACGACGTCCAGGCCGCGTGCGTCAATAGCAGGCTCACCGCCATCGAGCACCGAGACGGTCGAAGCCGTCAGGTAGTCCACGGCATACACCACGCCCGGGGCATCAATGTTCGCAGCCGAAAGTCCACGCGGAGCACGGGCGCCGGCAGCCACCACGGCGGCGTCAAAGTCGTCGAGCCTGGCGGTAACCTTGGGATCGCTCACGTCGGCGCCCAGCTCGAACACAATACCCAGCTCGCGCATGAGCGCCACGCGACGCTCGACCACGGACTTCTCGAGCTTCATGTTGGGAATGCCGTACATGAGCAGACCGCCCGGGCGGTCGTCGCGCTCAAACACCGTCACGCGGGCGCCACGACGCGCAAGCTCCCATGCTGCCACCAGACCAGCAGGACCGGAGCCCACCACGGCTACCGTGGGCGCGCCCTCCCCTGCCGGCTCAAAGCGACGCGGGCCGCCGTTTGCCCATTCGCGGTCGCTGATCGCACGCTCGTTGTCATGGATCGTCGTGGGCTGGCCATCGACCGAACCCAGGTTGCACGCGGCCTCGCACAGCGCCGGGCAAACGCGACTCGTGAACTCAGGCATGGGCGAGGTGAGCGACAGGCGCTCGGCAGCCTCGTCCCAGCGGCCGCGGTACACCAGCTCGTTCCACTCGGGAATCAGATTGTGCAGCGGGCAGCCACTCGGGCGCGCCTTGCCAAAACTCGCGCCCATCTGGCAAAACGCCACGCCGCACATCATGCAGCGGCTCGCCTGGGCGCGACGTGCATCGTCATCGAGCTCCACGTACAGCGGATCAAAATCATGGCTGCGCTCCTCCACGGGGCGAAGCTCGTGGGTCACGCGATCGATATCAAGAAAAGCACCGGGCTTACCCATGGCACTTACGCCTCCTTCTTGGTCGAAGCAACAGGGCTGGCAGCCACGGACGCAGCGCCCGCAGCACCGCCCGCAGCACCGCCCGCAGCATCGAAGCGAGCGACATCCGCAGCGCTCGCGCGACCGGTCACGATGTCAAACGCCAGCTCCTCTGCCTGCGCATGCGTCTTGCCGACGGCCTCGGCGGCGGCGACAATCGCCAGCACACGCTCGTACTCGGTCGGAATGACCTTCACGAAGTGCTTGCTCATCGTCTCAAAGCTGTAGAGCAGCTTGATGCCGCGCGGGCTCTGCGTCGCGTCCACGTGCTCTTGGATGAGCTCGCGAATCTGCGCCAGCTCGCCGGCCGTCGGGGCCTTGAGCTCAACGCTCTCGTGGTTCACGCGGGCATCGAGCGTGCCGTACTGGTCAAAGACATAGGCCACGCCGCCCGTCATACCGGCGGCGAAGTTCTGCCCGACCTCACCCAGGATAAGCGCCAGACCGCCCGTCATGTACTCGCAGCCATGGTTGCCGCAGCCCTCGACCACCACGGTGGCACCGGAGTTGCGTACGCCAAAGCGCTGGCCGGCCAGGCCGTTGATGAAGCCACGGCCGCTCGTGGCGCCAAAGAACGCAACGTTGCCCACGATGATGTTTTCGTCGAACTTATAGGTCGCATGCGGGTTGGGGCGCACCGACACCTCGCCGCCCGAAAGGCCTTTGCCAAAGTAGTCGTTGGCGTCGCCGCACACGTTGAGCGTAATGCCGCGCGGCAGGAAGGCGCCAAAGCTCTGACCGGCCGAACCATCGCAATCGATGGTGATGGAGCCGGCGGGCAGGCCCTCGGGATGCGCCTTGGTCACCGCATTGCCCAGAATGGTGCCCACGCAGCGGTTAACGTTGGCGATGTCGGCATGGAAACGAATCGGGCGCAGGTGCGCACGGGCATTGGCCGTGTAGGGCACGAACAACGTGGAGTCGAGCGTCTTGTCGAGCTCGCTGTCGGCAGCCATCTGCGGCAGGAAGTGGCGACCGTCGGCACCCGGAATATGGGCACCGAACTCGCAGGTCGCGCTTGCCAGCACGGGCGACAGATCCAGCAGGTTAGCCTTGCGGTTGCCCGGCACCTCGATCTGGCACAAACACTCGGGATGGCCAACCATCTCATCGACGGTGCGGAAGCCCAGGCTCGCCATAACCTCGCGCAGCTGCTCGGCCACAAAGAGCATAAAGTGCTCAACGTGCTCGGGCTTACCGCGGAAGCCGTGACGCAGGCGGCAGTTTTGCGTGGCGATGCCGGCCGGGCAGGTATCCTGCTGACAGTCACGCTGCATGAGGCAACCCATGGAGATGAGCGGCATGGTCGCAAAGCCAAACTCCTCGGCGCCCAGCAAGCAGGCGACGGCGACGTCGGTGCCGTCCATGAGCTTGCCGTCGGCCTCGAGCACCACGCGGGAGCGCAGGCCGTTTTGCAGCAGCGTCTGCTGGGCCTCGGCAAGGCCGAGCTCCAGCGGCAGGCCGGCATGCCAAATGGAATCGCGCGCCGCGGCACCCGAGCCGCCATTGTGGCCGCTGATCAAGATCTTGTCGGCAGCGCCCTTGGCCACACCGGTTGCGATGGTGCCGACGCCGGCCTCGCTGACCAGCTTGACCGACACGCGCGCGCCGGGGTTGGCATTCTTAAGGTCAAAGATCAGCTCTGCCAGGTCCTCGATGGAGTAGATGTCGTGGTGCGGCGGAGGCGAGATCAGGCCGATGCCGGGCGTGGACTGACGGACCTCGGCAATCCAGGGGTAGACCTTCTTGCCGGGCAGGTGGCCACCCTCGCCGGGCTTGGCGCCCTGGGCCATCTTGATCTGAATCTCGAAGGCGCTGCACAGGTAGCGGCTCGTCACGCCAAAGCGCGCACTTGCCACCTGCTTGATCGCGGAGTTCTTGGAATCACCGTTAGCCAGCGGGGTCTCGCGACGCGGATCCTCACCGCCCTCGCCCGAGTTGGAACGGCCATGCAGACGGTTCATAGCGATAGCCATGCACTCGTGCGCCTCTTTGCTGATGGAGCCGTACGACATGGCGCCGGTGTTAAAGCGGCGGACGATGTTGAGCGCGGGCTCGACCTCGTCGAGTGCCACCGGGGTGCGGCCGCTGGCATCAAAGTCGAGCAAGTCGCGCAGGCGCACGGCACGGCCGGTACGGTGCAGACGGGCGCTGTACTCCTTAAAGGTGTCGTAGCTGTCCTCACGGCAGGCGGTCTGCAGCAGGTAGACGGTCTGGGGGTCGATGAGGTGTTCCTCGCCGCCGAGCGGGCGCCACTTGGTCAGACCCAGCGTGGGCAGCTGATCGGGAGCCGGGCTCTTAAGGATAGCGAGCGCAGCGTCGTAGCGCTCGTTTTGCTCGCGCTCAACGTCCTCGACACCCATACCGCCCACACGGCTCACCGTGCCGGCGAAGTACGCGTTGACGAACTCCGGCGTAAAGCCGACGGCCTCGAAAATCTGCGCGGAGTGATAGCTCTGCACCGTGGAGATACCCATCTTGGACATGATGGAGACGATACCCGCCGTCGCGGCCTTGTTGTAGTTGTCGATGCCCTGCTCGGCCGTCACGTCCAGGTCGCCGCGTGCTGCCAAGTCGCGGATGCACGCATGCGCATTGTACGGATAGATGCCGCTTGCGGAGTAGCCCACCAGCGCCGCAAAGTCGTGCGGGGACACGGCATCGCCGCACTCCACCACGATGTCGGCAAAGGTACGCACGCCAGCGCGAATCAGGTGGTTGTGCACACAGCCCACGGCGAGCAGCGACGGCACGGGCACCTCGCCCGCAGCGGCACGATCGCTCAACACCACGATGTTCACGCCGTCGCGGACCGCAGCCTCAACGTCCTCTGCAAGCTGCTTGAGCGCTGCCTGCAGCGCGCCCTCGCCCGCATCGCGGCGGTAGACGGCACGGAAACGGCGGGTCTTAAAGCCCACGCGGTCTATGGCGCAGACGCGGTCAAACTCCTCCTCGCTCAGCAGCGGACGCTCCAAGCGAACCAGCTGGCAGGCCGTACGGGAGTCCTCGAGCAGGTTGCCGTGGTTGCCCAGGTAGAGCGTGGTCGAGGTGACCATATGCTCGCGAAGGGCGTCGATGGGCGGGTTCGTAACCTGAGCGAACAGCTGATAGAAATAGTCGTAGAACGAACGCGTCTTCTTGGACAGGCAAGCCAGCGGCGCGTCGATGCCCATCGAGGCGAGCGGGGCCTTGCCCTGCTGGGCCATAGGACGCACGACCTCGTCGACGTCATCCCAGTGGTAGCCGAGCTTGGCCATGCGCACAGCGGCGGGCACCTCGGCGTCCTCGGCGGACGCTGCCGCAACGGGCTCATCGAGCGCGTCAACGGTCAGCGTCTCCTCGGCAATCCAGTCGCGGTAGGGCTTCTCCTTGGCATAGCGGGCGCGCAGCTCGTCGTTGTAGATCACGCGGCCGCGGGCAAAATCGACCTCGAGCATCTGGCCCGGTCCCAGGCAGCCGCTCGTCAGGATGTTCTCGGGGCTCACCTCGATGGTGCCCACCTCGCTTGCCAGCATAAAGCGACCGTCGCGCGTCACATAGTAGCGGGCAGGACGCAGGCCGTTACGGTCGAGGGCGGCGCCCAGCGTGCGACCGTCGGTAAAGGCGATGGCCGCCGGGCCATCCCACGGCTCCATGAGCATGGACTGGTAGGCGTCGTAGGCGCGGCGCTCCTCACTCAGGCTGTCGTTGTGGTCCCACGGCTCGGGCAGCAACATGGACGCGGCACGCGTGAGCGGACGACCGTTCATAACCAGGAACTCGAGCACGTTGTCCAAAATCGCGGAGTCGGAACCCTCGCGGTTGATGATGGGCATCACGCGCTCAAGATCGTGCTGCAGCACGGGGCTGTACAGGTTGGGCTCGCGGGCGCGAATCCAGTTGACATTGCCCTTGAGGGTGTTGATCTCGCCGTTGTGGATGATAAAGCGGTTGGGGTGCGCGCGCTCCCAACTGGGTGTGGTGTTGGTGGAGTAGCGCGAGTGGACGAGCGCCACGGCCGTCTTGACGGCGGCATCGTTGAGATCGATGAAGAAGCGACGCATCTGCGTGGCGACCAGCATGCCCTTGTACACGATGGTGCGCGAGCTCATGGAGCACACATAGAAGATCTTGTCGCGCAGGGCAAACTCGGCGTCGGCCTTTTTCTCGATAGTGCGGCGGCACACGTACAGGCGACGCTCGAAGGCATCGCCGGCGGGCGTGTCGTCGGGGCGGCCCAGGAAGGCCTGCAGGATAGTGGGCATGCAGGCGCGGGCCGTCTCGCCCAGGTCGTGCGGGTCGACGGGCACCTCGCGCCAAAAGAGCAGCGGCACGCCGGCCTCGGCACAGCCCTCCTCAAACACGCGGCGGGCATCCTCTACGCCCTTGTCGTCCTGCGGGAAGAACAGCATGGCCACGCCATAGTCGCCCTCTGCCGGCAGAATCTGACCGCACTTTTGAGCCTCTTTACGGAAAAAGTGATGCGGAACCTGGAACAGGATGCCGGCGCCGTCGCCGGTGTTCTTCTCGAGTCCCGTACCGCCGCGGTGCTCCAAGTTGACCAGAATGGACAGTGCGTCGTCCAGAATCTGGTGATGGCGCTCACCGTTGATATCGGCAAGCGCGCCGATGCCACATGCATCGTGGTCGAATTCGGGGCGATAAAGGCCCTGCTGCTGAGCGGAATCTGCCTGCATCGCGATCCTCCCCTAGATATTTAGACAGTCAGTTGAATAGGCATAGTAGGAGCATCGTCGGCCCGTTGTGTTTCCCACCCGTTTCGAAACAATCGCGTAACGCACGCCCTACGAGTGGACACCGCCGACCTCAAGGGCGACAACATAGGCCCCAAGTTCGGCCTGTTAGCTCACCACTTCAAACATCTCAATCTGTAACAGGAGGAACCGATTTTGGCGCCTAGATGTTACAGATTGAGATTTTCTGCGGGACGGTTTTGGTTTGTCTCGATCTGTAACACGAAGGGTCGGTTTTGGCGGCAAACTGTTACAGATCGAGACAATTCGGCAGCCCCCTTTCACCATCCCATTCAAATACAACAATTTTGTTAGTCTTGGTTAACTTTTAAGCTTAAAACGGGTATCCTTTGCGGCGTCAAGCAAACGGCACACAGGAGCGCACCATGCTCAACCATCTCAAACAACACTTTGGCTCCCGACGCACCGGTGGTCACGGAGGCCTAGACATTGCGCGGCATATCGGCCCCGGGCTGCTCGTGACCGTCGGCTTTATCGACCCGGGCAACTGGGCCTCCAATATGGCCGCGGGCTCGCAGTTTGGCTACGCGCTGCTGTGGATCGTCACGCTGTCCACGATTATGCTCATCGTGCTGCAGCACAACGCGGCGCACCTGGGTATCGCCACGGGCGCCTGCCTTGCCGAGGCCACGACACGTTACCTCCCCCGCTTCGTCGGGCGTACGGTGCTCGCCAGTGCCTATCTCGCGACCATCGCCACCGCCATGGCCGAAGTCCTGGGCGGCGCGATTGCCCTTCAAATGCTCTTTGGGCTGCCCGTGCGCGCGGGCTGCGTCATCGTGGCGGCAGTATCGATGGCGATGCTCATGACGAGCTCCTACAAGCGCGCCGAACGCTGGATCATCGCCTTCGTGGGTGTGGTGGGACTCTCGTTTTTAGCAGAGCTCGCGCTGGTCAAAGTCGACTGGCCGCAAGCAACCGCAAGCTGGATCATCCCCAGCATGCCTGCCGACTCGGCAACGATTATCGTGAGTGTCCTGGGTGCGGTCGTTATGCCACACAACCTTTTTCTGCACTCCGAGGTCATCCAATCCATGCACTTCGAAGGCCAAGGCGAGCAAGTTATCGAAGAACGTCTGCACTACGAGCTCTTCGACACGCTCTTTTCGATGGGCGTGGGCTGGCCAATCAACTCGGCCATGGTCATCCTGGCCGCAACGACCTTCTTTGCGCACGGCATGGTCGTAGACGACCTCGCCGTCGCAGCGGCCACGCTCTCCCCCATCTTGGGCCCGGCGAGCTCGACCATCTTTGCGGTAGCGCTGCTGTTCGCGGGACTATCGAGTAGTGTGACGGCGGGTATGGCGGCGGGCACCATCACCGCGGGCATGTTCGACGAGGAATACGACATACACGACCGACATTCCTCGATCGGGGTGGCGGCCTGTTTCGTCGGCGCAGTGACGGCGTGCCTGGTCGTCCCAAATCCTTTTGAAGGTCTCATCTGGAGTCAGGCACTGTTGTCGCTTCAGCTGCCGATTACGGTCTTTGTGCTCATACGGCTCACCAGTTCACCCCGCGTTATGGGCAAATACGCCAATTCGCGCCCGCTCAACGCGCTGCTCGTAGGGATTGGTGCCATCGTGACGATTCTCGATGTCGTGTTGTTGACAGGGATGTAATGAGACGGGGCACCTACCCAGGCAAACGTCTCGATCTGTATCATCTAGACCCGCTTTTGATGTCTAGATGTTACAGATCGAGATCATTCCGAGGGACAGCTCCGTTTGTCTCAATCTGTAACAAGTGGACCCAATTTCCACCGTTAGATGTTACAGATTGAGACAAAAGGTCGGCCGGACTCACAACAGACAGGATCGGCCAACAGCAACCGTGATCCCTTGGGGACGGAGGAAAAGGGCCCCGGCCGAGAATTCGACCGAGGCCCTTGGACAGAGCTATGCGTTGATACGAGCCGTGTGTCTGCGAGCTACTCCTCGACGAGCTCAAACTGATCGGGACCGACGCCACACACCGGGCACACATAATCCTCGGGCAGCTCGGGCGTATCGACCTCAACCTCGTAACCGCAAACGACGCACACGAACTTATACGTCTTCTTCTCCTCAGCCATGATGTTCTCCTCTCAAACGCGACTGGTGATGTACTTCATTTATCAGTATAGATTCTCAATAATATAATGCAAGTATTTTTAAAACATTTCTAGCCTTGATACGAGGACGCCTTCGGAGGCGTCTTGCCCTTCAGGACCTTATGGTAGTAATCGTAGGTGAGCGGCGTCTCGTCACTCAAGCGCTCGGCATCCTCGACCTCGCCGATAAACAGTAGATGCGTGCCAACATCCACAGTGTCGATCAAATGGCAGCTAAACAGGGCCGCCGCGTGCTCGGGCACATAGGGCATGCCCAGAGCCGTCTCGCGGGTCTCGTATTTGGCAAACTTGTCATAATCGCTGCTGGTGCGGAACCCAAAGTTACCGATGTAGAGCATATCGGCGGTCTGATCGATCACGGTCAGCGCGAACGCTTTGGCCGAAGCGATGACGCCCGAGGTGACGTTGTCCTTGTTCACGGCAACCGAAATGCGCGGCGGCATGGACGTCACCTGCACCGCAGTGTTGATGACGCAGCCGGCGCGCAGCCCGTCTGCCGCGGCGCTCACCACGTACAGACCGCTCGGCATGGTAAAGAACGCAGTTTTGTCCATAACGATCACTCCCCTAGCTCGGGTTGGAACCTCATGGATGTATGTACCCACAAAAAAGGCGGTACCCATAACGGACGCCGCCTTTGAAACATATGTGTCAGAACAGTAAGAAAGATGAGACACCCGCAGCTGCGGTGAAATAGGGACTGAATAGCCCCTCAAACAGGCAAACCAGTCCGTATTCCACCGCAACTTATGAAGGACGGTCAGCGGTT
The DNA here is from genome assembly GCA_019419585.1 of Collinsella sp. Taxonomy (GTDB): domain Bacteria; phylum Actinomycetota; class Coriobacteriia; order Coriobacteriales; family Coriobacteriaceae; genus Collinsella. Next base: position 65,485 of record DXZQ01000004.1, read on the forward strand.
GCGTTCCTTGAGGGCGCGGTCGATCTCGCGTTGGACATCACGCTTGGCCATGTCCTCGCGCTTGTCGTAGAGCTTCTTGCCGCGACCCAGGCCCAGCAGCAGTTTTACGCGACCGTCGGTATTAAAGTAGAGCTCCAACGGAACCAGTGCATAACCACGGTTGCGAAGTTTGCCGTCAAGAAAGTCGATCTCCTTGCGGTGCAGCAGCAGACGGCGCCGACGGTCGGGATCGCGATTCCACACGCCACCATGGCTATAAGGGTGAATATGCAGGCCGACGAGCCAGCACTCCCCGCCACGAATCAGTGCAAAGGTATCGGTAATCTGGCACGCGCGCTCGCGAATCGACTTGACCTCGGTACCGCTCAGCTCAATACCACACTCAAACGTCTCATCGATAAAGTACTCGTGATGTGCCGAGCGATTCTTGGAAATGAGCTTGCGCTCGCGCTTACTGGGCATCGCCGGCCTCCTTGGCGCCATCGGCGTTTGAGCCCGCAGCCTCGCGCTTTGCCCTGCGCTCGGCATTAAGCTCGGCATCGCTCTCGCGCACCAGCTTGATAATCGCCGCGCACGCCTCCTCGCCCACCAGGTCGCGGGCACGGACCGTCAGACGCGTAGCCTCCTGCTTGTCGCCGTCGCTTGCAGCATCGGTCGCGCACATGATCAAGCAGATGGCGATCTCGGCCGAAGGCGAGGTCGGCACGCCCTGCAGGGCGAGCTCACCCATCACATGGTCGTCACTCTCGTCCGCGGCATCCGGATAGGTGGTATGGATCTTGTTGAGCAGGCGCGTCGTATGCGCATCATTGGGCGCCAGGCGCAGCGCCAGACGCGCGCAGCCCACGGCTGCCGAAATGTTCTCGGTCTCGGGCTCCAAGAAGTACTGACCCAAGTTGGTGTAGGCGCGTGCGGCGCACTTACCGTCGCTCGCGCGCTCCAGCACCGAGAACGAGAGCGATGCCCACTCCTGCTTGTCCTCGAGCGCGCGGAACAGCTCGGCCAAGTCCAAGCGATAGTTACAGTTCATGGGATCCCAGCGTACGGCCTGCATCAGGGCATTGCGAGCACTCACATAATCCTGCTGGCGAATGTAGGCAAACGCCATGTCGGAATACAGGCGGTCAAAGGGAACCTCGACCTGCACCAGCTCGCGCGGATCCTTCTCCACGCGGCGATAGGCCAGGCGCTCAAACTTGCTGTCGAAGCTAAAGTACTGGCACTTCTCCTCCGTCTTGCACTCAGCGTCGATATACTCCTCAGCGAGCTCCACCAGACGCTCAAGCAGCGGCGTCGCCGTAGCCAGGTCGCCCTGCGCCAGATAGTTCTCGGCATACGTGATGTCTTCCAAGCTGATAGGCAGGTCCATGACAACTCCTCGGTCCGGGCGGCAGACTCAACGCGCGCCTTAAATATCGGTCAATACACAAAACCCGGGTCTCTTACGAGGCCCGGGCGTTCAATTTTGGTAGCCCGTACCAGATTCGAACTGGTGATCTCCGCCTTGAGAGGGCGGCGTCCTAAACCGCTAGACGAACGGGCCATATGTAGCAAATGCAATGGCTGGGATGGAGGGAGTCGAACCCCCATTGACGGAACCAGAATCCGCTGTCCTGCCATTAGACGACATCCCAATGACTGCATCGCTGCGCTCGGCTGTGCCTTTGCGCAAGAAAGAAATATACGGGAAGTCCGGCCGTGACGCAAGCCCCAATTTTGACTTTTTTGAAATTCAGTCAAATACGGCCAACACGTGAAGGACCTGTGAAGTCGACCGCTGCACACGAAGGGCAAAACGCCGCGAGCGGTAGCCGTCAACCGTTGGCAGATTCTACCGCGAAAACGATAGCACCAGGCAACACAATCGAAGTATCAATGATCACGTAGATATCGAGGCGCCATGGACGAAGAGCTTGATTACCTATGGGAGACCCTGGGCCTCGAGATCACTGCTGACCTTTGGCCCGAACGGGACAAAATCCATCCCACTCTGCGCCCCGCCATCACGGTGATGCAGGCAAAATACCGCCGTGCATCCTTTTTGATCATGCGGATGTCATGGCACGCGGGACTCCCCGACCTTAAGCGAATCCAGGCAAGCCTCGTCGAGCTGTCCGGTATGCCGACCGTCATATCCGAGGCGCACCTGGAGCAGCGCCAGCGCGAGCGACTGCAACAGCAGCGGATCCCCTTTATCTGCCCCGGCGTTCAGGCATATCTGCCCTTTATGGACGAGGAGTACTGGAGCGGCAAGCCCAACAAGCACGTAAAGGTCTACGATCCGCACGAATGGGCACAGCTCGAGGATTGAGCCGAGCGAGCCCGCCGATGGAAAATACGTCCCACCCTGAGCGCTCAAAACGGGTCGCGCTTTCCGCAGCCGCTACAGCAACGCCTCGGCCCAAGCCGCTTCCCTAAAGCCGGGAATCGCAAAGTCGTCGCCCACCAACAGCGGACGCTTGACCAGCATGCCGTCGGTCGCCAGCAGCTCGTAGCACTCCCGATCCGTCATGCCCGCATCCAGACGCGCCTTCAGGCCCAGCTCTCGATATTTCATGCCCGACGAATTAAAGAAGCGCCGCACCGGCAGCCCCGAACGAGCAATCCAGGTCGCAAGCTCATCAGCCGTGGGATTGTCCAAAACGATATCGCGGTCGATATACTCTACCCCGTGTTCGTCCAGCCATGCCTTGGCCTTCTTACAGGTCGAGCACTTGGGATATTCAACAAACAGTACGGTCATGGGAATCCTCCGAATATAGATCGGCCAACGCAGGCACACGCCACACGAGGCGCCTTCGCATGATGGGCCAATTGTAGCCCACGGGTCACACGCTAAACGAACCGTACCCCGAATCCGCGTTTGACGAACGGCAGCAGCTCCATTGCCTCGGGCGTGATATGACCCGCAACGTTCATGCGCTCGTCACCGGGAAGATCGACCCGCGCAATCTCAAGCTCGCCTTCGTAGCGCCCATAGCCGCTATTGCTCACAGCGATCGACCCCGTCTTTCGCGGCAGGCCGGCTCCGGCATCCGTCGGCACGGAATCCGGCTTAAGCTTCGTACGTGACTCCTGAGACCTAAAGATGAGGACACTCGAGTCGGGCCGGTCGTGATGAATCTGCCCGCGCACATAGGCATAACCGGGCTCAAGCTCGCATTGCAGGTCCACGTATCCGGCGGAAACTTGAGCAAACTGCGCCCAGCCCGCATCGGAAAGATCGGGGTCGCCGACCAACACAATGTCGCAATCGGCGCCATGTGCAAGCTCAAGCATATTGAGGGCAACCTTTGACGCGCGACCGCGCTGCGCCTCGACCGTCGGCAGTCCCTCGAATACCGGCCCGCGAACGTTGGCATCGCCCGGCACAAAAGCCATGATTTCGAATCCAAGCGCCGCAAGACGAAGATTCACTCGAGCAATGTCCTCCAGAGCTAAACCGGTATAAGGCTTGGGGTAAAAATTGTGGCAGGCGGCAAAACGAGTCACATCGGCACCGGCCTCACGCCACGATGCGATTTCATCAGAACTCACCGTCGATGCATTGACCACTATGCGAAATACACCGGACAGCTCCGCGACCCGCTGGGCGCTAAAGCCATAGTCCAAACGAAGGTATTCCAACCCCAGATCGCGCAGGTCCTCGATGCGCTCAAGCCCGAGCAAATCGCACGTGCGAGGCCCCACATCGGCAATGAGCGCAATGCCGCGGGCGGAAAGCAGCGACAGCACATGACGGACCTTATCGGCATACGCCGCTCCCCCATCCTCGGGAATATGCAGTGAGGTAAACGCATAGCGCGCACCCGCCGCGGCACCACGCTCAATCGTCCGCTCAATATCCTGCAAAGGGCTGGAAAGATAAATCGAAATACCCGTTTTCACGCTACAACGCTCCTTTAAAAAAGGCCGGCGGAGCAGTTAGCCCCGCCGGCACAACCATAGCATCAAGAAATCTGCCGCGCGCCGCGAACCCCGAGCAACACGGCTCGCGATATCAAACTACTCGCCAAAGAACTCATTGATCTTCTGCTCGTCGACGCCAAAGAACCACGTCAGGACAAAGCCGGCGGCATAGGCAAGCAGCATAGCGGCAACGTAGCCGAGCTGCTGGCCAGGAACGACGATCAGCAGGCCAAACAGACCGGAAACGCCCTGAGAAACCGTGCCGATGTGAAGCAGCGCCGCAAGCGCGCCGCCAAATCCGGCACCCAGGCAGGCCGTCACAAACGGACGAACGAGCGGCAGCGTAACGGCATACATCAGAGGCTCGCCCACACCGAGGATTCCAACGGGAATGGACTCTGCGACGTACTTCTTGAGCTTGGCGTTCTTGGTCTTAAAGTACAGCGCCAGACCGGCACCGACCTGACCGCCGCCAGCCATCATAAGGATGGGGAGCAGGTAATTGATGCCCTTGGTAGCGCCTTCGGGATCGTTGAGCATAGCGTGGATCGGCGTGAGCGCCTGATGCAGGCCGACGGAAACCAGCGGCAAGAAGCCTGCCGACAGGATATAGCCGCCCAGGACGCCCAGCTTCTCGAAGATAAAGGTCAAAACGCTAAAGATGGCAGTCGTCAGCCATGCGCCAACCGGCTGGATGACGAGCATCAGAGCAAAGGCGCCGATGATGAGCACCAGCAGCGGGGACAAGAACGTGTCGAGCGCGTTGGGCATAACCTTGCGAATCTGACGCTCCATCCAGGCAAAAAATGCGCCAGCGATAAGAGCCGCGATCATGCCGCCCGCTGCGGGGTTGTACTGCGCATTGGTGAGCGGCAGCAGAATGGCAGTGGCAGGATCGGCCGCGCCAGGCGCAAGCAGGGGCATGGCACTGTTGGCGATACACATCATGCCGGCGATGCCGCCCAGCGCAGCGGAGCCACCAAACTCACGTGCCGCGTTATAGCCCACCAAGATGGGCAGATAGGCAAACAGGGCCCAGCCCATGGAACGAATGCCCTGGTACCACCACTCGCCTGCAAGCGCGCCTGCCGTCGAGACGTTAATGACGTTGCAGATACCGTTAATGAGGCCAGCCGCAATGATGCCGGGAAGCAGGGCGACGAAGACATTGGAAATCTTCTTGAGGAAGGCCTGAACCGGCTTGGACTCGTACTTGGCCTTCTGCGCGGCCTTGTTTGTGGCCGCAGCGTCGACCACGCTCTCGTCAGCAACGCCTTTCGCAAGGCCGGTGAGCTTGGAGAACTCCTCGAGCACCTTATTCACCTTGCCCGGCCCCAGCACGATCTGCATCGTGTCGTCCTCGACCAGGCCCATCACGCCGTCGAGTGCCTTAATACCCTCCGTGTCGACGTTGCCCGTGTCTTTGACGGTCACGCGCAGGCGCGTCATGCACGCCGCGTTTGCCAGCACGTTGTCTTTACCGCCCAAAAGGTCCAGCAGCTTTTGAGCCAGCTCTTTGTTCGTCATAACTCCTCCTTGTATTGGGTATCTCGTCTGGATGTCATATCAGCTCACGCCGCGCACCTATTGGGCATCGGCATCGCTCTTCTCATGGCCACTCACCGCAGCACGGACACGGCCTCGCGCTCGCTCAAGAGCTACCGCAGCCTGCTCGGCATCGCAGTCCAGCAGTACCGAGACAATAGCGGTTTTTACGTGGCCGCCGGCATCTGCAAGCGCCTGAATAGCGCGCTCGCGCGTGCAGCCGGTCGCCTCCATCACGATGTTCTGGCCGCGCACCACCAACTTCTCGTTCGTCTGCTGCACATCGACCATCAGGTTTTGGTATACCTTGCCGATCTTGACCATGGCACCGGTCGAAATCATGTTGAGAATGAGCTTTTGAACCGTTCCCGCCTTGAGCCTCGTTGAGCCGGTCAGCACTTCGGGACCGGGCACGGGTTCAATGGCAAGATCTGCGCTCTTCCCGATCTTCGACCCTTGGTTGCAGGCAATTGCAATGGTCTTGCACCCAGTTGCCTTGGCATACACAAGGCCGCCCACCACGTAGGGAGTACGGCCACTTGCCGCCAGGCCAACAACAAGATCCTTGTCCGAGAGTCCACGCCCCCGCAGGTCGCCCGCGCCAAGCTCCTCGCTGTCTTCGGCACCTTCGACAGCCTTGATAAACGCCGTCTCGCCTCCGGCAATGAGCCCGACAATCAGATCGGGTGACACGCCAAACGTGGGCGGACACTCCGAAGCGTCGAGTACGCCCAGACGACCGCTGGTGCCTGCGCCCATGTAAAAGACGCGCCCGCCGCGCTCGAGTGCCTCAGCAGCCCAGTCGATTGCTGTGGCAACCTGGGGCAACACTTTCGTGACCGACTGGACGGCACGAAGATCCTCATCGTTCATCGTCGTGACGATCTGCAGCGATGTCATCGTATCGAGGTCCATTGACCTTTGATTACGCTGTTCGGTCGTGAATTTTGTTAAATCGAGCATTTCATTCACCTCATCTTTCCTGTTTCTCGATGTAGTTTTGCTTAATGACATGCGTCGCTCGTTCGTAGTCGCTGGCAACGTAAGCAGCGTACAGGGCATCGACAACCATAAGCTGGGCCATACGCGAAGCCATGGCACCGCTGCGGACCAAGGGCTCACTCGCAGCGACGCCGAGCACGGCATCGGCCATGGTGGCAAGCTTGGATGATCCATCTACTTTGGTCACGGCCACAACGGGACAGTTGTGACGTTGGGCCTCGGCGGTGCAGTCCAGCACCTCTTGCGTCAAGCCCGAGTAGCTAAAGGCGATTGCCATATCGCCCTCATGCATGTTCTTGGCACACAAGAGCTGATCATGCCAGTCGTCGTACAGATGGCACTCTTTGTCGACACGCATGAGCTTTTGCGCCAGATCGTGCGCGACCAAACGAGAGGCACCGATACCGAACAGATTGACCGCGCGTGCCCGCTTAAGATAGGCCGCACATCGTTCCAAGACGGTGTAATCGAGCGTTCGCGCCGTCGCTTCGATCGTGCGCACGTTGCTTTTCATCACCTTCCCCACGATACGTTCAACGCTGTCATCCATGGAGATGTCCTCGAGGGCAACGTCTTTCTTGTCACCCAAGAGTGCCAGCTCGGCAATCAGTTCGCGCTGGAACTCCTTGTAGCCCGCAAAACCCAAGCGCTTGCAAAAGCGCAAAATGCTCGAGGGCGAGGAGAACGTAGCATCGGCAAGACCGCGGACGGACAGCCCGACCACCTCGTGCGGATGAGCGCTTACATATGCGATGACATTGCGTTCCGCCGGGCTCGCGCTGAGCTCACGCTCGCGAAGCCGCAAAAGCAATCCGTTTGCCATCTCAAACACCTCCGTTGAGAAGAATTAAAGACCAACGAACGATTCGTACCGGATACAAACAGCTTTTACGGTACATTGTGCCGCATCGTGGCGCACAAAGGGCGAGCGTTCTACCGCTCGCCCCTCAAATCCGACCGCTCGGAAATACGCGCGACACAAAATAATTCAACAAGGTCGCATTATCAGAAACGGGTTTGTTACCGGCTAGCGCCTCGCATGGGCGCCGATCGGCCGAGTCGTATGGCGCACCAACGCCGCTGCCAGCAATACCAACAGCATCGCGGTGACATAGCCCGCAGCATCGAATCCTAAATCGATAACGTCGAAATGCCTGCCGGGAACAAAGATCTTATGCACCTGATCGCCAACGGAGCAGACGGCGCAAAATAGCAATACGGGCACGCAACGGGAGCATACGCTCCACGGACGCCTGGAAAAGCAAACCACGACCACCGAGGCGAACAATCCGACGAAGAAAAACTCTACGGTATGGGCAACGCGACGGACGTTCGTGCCCACCCACATGCGAATGGAAGCAAGTCGGCCAGACCGTACATTCGAGGCAGCCGAATCGGTGCCCCCGGTCATTCCGTTCTCCGTCTGAGCTTCACCCGTGGCATCGGCGGCCTGTACGCCCGTAGCCTGACCCTCCACCACACGCGCGGTGGACTCGCTCAGCAACGACGTCTCCACCGCATTTTGCTCCGTCAGCACCCAGATGCCCGCCAGCGTTGCAGTAAACAGAACGATCGCGGTCCATCCGATTATTTGTTTTACGCGCGCCAAGGGCCTACCTCCTTTTTTGAATATCAGCGAGTGTAGCCCCAAATGGCATCATCACCGTATCAAAATTTGAATCGCAACAGGAAGCGACAAAGCGACGCAAACCCCTACCCCGCCTCGCGCATCCAGCGATCGAACGTCCCCACGCACACGCCCAGGCACTTTGCTGCCTGGCTGCGGGTAATATCGCCTGCCTCATAGCTATCGCGCACCAGCTCAAACTGAGGAGGGCACGGCTTGCGAGGTCGACCGAAACGAACCCCTCGCGCCCGCGCCGCCGCAATCCCCTCCGCCTGGCGCCGATGGATATTCTCGCGCTCCACCTGCGCCACGTAGCTCAGCAGTTGCAGCACAATATCGGCAATCAGGGTGTTGGTCACATCCGGCGTGCCGCTGGCCCTGGCGCGCGTGTCAAGCAATGGCATGTCCAGCACCACAATGGCAACCCCGAGCTCCTTGGTAATGCGTCGCCATTCCTCAAGAATCTCGGAGTAATTACGACCAAGTCGGTCGATAGAAAGCACCACCAGCACGTCCCCGTCTCCCAGGACGTGCAGCAGATCGCGATACCGCGGGCGATCGAAGTCCTTGCCGCTCGCATGGTCGGCATAAATATTCGCCGAGCCCACGCCATAGGCGCCCAGCGCATCCAGCTGCCGATTAAGATTCTGATCGCGCGAACTCACCCGCGCATAACCGCCACCGTCGCCATCTCATCCCCGCTTTCTTGTAAACCTGCCAAAAAGGGACAGGTTTATTTTGGTAGGTTTTACCTCTCGAATAGCAGGTAAGCGGGCGGCCGTGCAAACGGCAAGGTAGCCATGATCCAAATGCGGAGGGCGGCCCCGAAAGACCGCCCTCCGCTCTCCCGCCATGAGTCGGGATTTGGCTAATGGATAAGCTTAAAGTCCAAGTGCCCACGCGTGGTATTGACGCGCGAGACCTCGATAATCACGCGCTGGCCCAGTTCATAGCGAGTCCCCGTGTCGGCGCCCGTCAGCGTAAGCGCGTCCTCGTCGAACTCGAACCACTCGTTGCCCAGGCTCTTGATCGAAACCAAGCCTTCGACCTGCGTCAGGTCCAAGCGTACGAACAGGCCCATACTGCTGACCCATGAGACCGTTCCGGCATAGCGCTCGCCCAGACGGTCCTCATAGTACTGGGCAATCTTGATCTTTTGCGTCGCATGGCTGGCGGCATCTGCCGCGCGCTCGGCATCGCTGCATGCGCGGCAGATCTGCGGCAGAATGCGCGGCAGCGACTCGCGCCCCTTGCCGATCAGCCGCGGCGTACGGACCAAGGCGTCCTTGCCGCCGAGCTGCTCATAGGCCAACTGCAGCTTGAGTACGCGGTGCACCACCAGATCGGGGTAGCGACGGATGGGACTCGTAAAGTGACAGTAGCACGGCGCGGCGAGCGCAAAGTGGCCCTCGTTGTGCGGCTTGTACAGCGCGCGCTGCATGCTGCGCAGAAGCAGCGTGTTGACGAGCGGTGCGTTGGCCGTACCGGCGGCAGCATCGACTGCAGCCTGCAGCTCATCGGGACTCCCCAGGGCAATACCGGCCGCGCGGCGATCATCGATGATGCCCAGCTGCGCCAACGCCACGGCGGCACCGTGCAGGCTATCGGGACTGGGATCATCGTGCACGCGATAGCAAGCCTCAATGTCGCGGTCGGCCAGCCACTCGGCCACGCACTCGTTGGCGAGCAGCATGGCCTCCTCGATTAGCGACGTGGCGCACGAGCGCTCGCGGGCCACGATCTGCACGGGCACACCGTCCTCGTCCAAGAGCGCGCGGATCTCGGCCGTATCAAAGTCGACCGAACCGCGCGCGCGACGAATGCGGCGGCGGAGCTCCGCAAGCTCGTTGGCGGCAACCAAAAAATCACCCAGGTCGACGTTATAGCCGCGGGCTGCCTCTTCGCATGCAAGCCCACGCTCAAGCGCCTCCTCGCGCGAGGCCTCGGCAGCCGCAACATCCTCGGCGGCACCCTCCAGCACCCCATACTCCACCGCGCCGGCACGCACCAGCAGCGCCTCGGCGCCGTCATAGTCCATACGCACACGCGAGCGAATCACGCTGGGGTACGGATCGTAATGCCGCACGCGACCCTGCGCATCGAGCTCGATATCGACGGTAAACGCAAGACGGTCCTCGTCAGGGCGAAGCGAGCACAGGTCATTAGACAGGCGCTCGGGCAGCATGGGAAGCACGCGATCGGCCAGATACACCGATGTCGTACGATGGCGAGCCTCAAGATCGATATGCCCGTCCCAAGCCACATAGTGTGAAACGTCGGCGATATGCACGCCCAGCTTGTAGCCACCCTCGGGCGTGCGCTCAAGCGAAATGGCATCGTCAAAGTCGCGCGCGTCGACCGGGTCGATCGTGATGACAAAGCGGTCGCGCAGATCGCGGCGGAGCGGGTCCTTAAGCGCCGCGGACACATCGAGCGAAAGCCCCTCGGCCTCGTCCAGCGCGGCCTCGGGATAGCTATCGGTATAGCCATAACGCGCCATCACATATTGAACGCCCAAATCGGGCGCGTCATCTCCGCCAATGCGGCGTTCGATCGTCACGGTGCCCGATTCCAGGCGCGTCGGGTAGGTCAAAATGCGCGCGACAACGGCATCACCCGGGTGGACACCCAGACGATCCGCCGAGGTATCCTCAGGCAGAATGAAGAAGTCGGCCTTCAGGCGCGAATCGAGCGGTTCAATCACACCGAGCGGACCGGCGGTCTGGTACGTGCCCACCACGCTTATAGCTGCGCGCTCAACCACGCCCTCGATCACGGCGCGACGCTCGCCATGCGGGCTGTTCTTAATGCTCACGGCAACGGTATCGCCGTCCATGATCTCGCGCTTACCGCGACCCATGACCTTGTAGTCGCCATTCTCGGTTATGACATAGGCACTGTGCTCATGGAGCTGCACGCGCCCGGTCAGGCTCGGACGGCGTTCGCTGCGCACCGGCCCGCGCTTATTGCGAGCTCCACGCTTATGCTTGTTATTGCGCCCCATGGCGCCTCCTTGCTATCGATTGCGAACTCCAAAGAGTCTACCCAAATGATTCGCTTTCCTGCCGTCCCCTAGGGATCAAAAAACGGGCCGCCCCATAAGAGACGACCCGTTGGAAGGGTGAATTCCAGGCATGCCTACACGCGCAGGTAGCGGCGCATGGCGATGGCAGAACCAAAGAGACCGATAATCACGCCGACCAGAATCAGCGCAGCATAGGTCACCAGGTAGTACTGCATCGGCAGGGCAAACGACATCCAGCCGATGCTCTCCTGCAGACGCGGAATCATCAGATTGCGCAGCAGCTCCAGAACACCGATGGAAAGCAGCGAGCCCAAAATGGCCTGCAGTACGCCCTCGGTGATAAACGGGCCGCGAATGAAGCCGTTGCTGGCGCCGACCAGACGCATAATCGCAATCTCACGACGACGCGCCGTGATGGACAGGCGAATCGTGTTGTTGATGAAGATGAATGCGATAAAGGTCAGAAGGCCAACGAGTACCACGGCGGCGATGCGGATGTAGTTGGTCACCTGGAACAGGCGGCTCACTTCCTCCTGGCCGTACAGCACGCTCGCGTTGACGTCGCCGTCATCCGCGATCTTCTGGAAGTCGGCGTTCTTCTTGAGCTTCTTTGCCGTGCTCTCGACCTGAGACGGGTCATCCATCTCAATGGCGAAGGAGGCGGGCAGCGGGTTCTGGCCGTCGAGCGCGCTCATGGTGGCATCGGCGTTACCCGACATCTTGCTCGTGTACTCGGCCAGCGCGTCGTCCTTGTCCTTATAGGTCACGGACTTCACGTTACTCCACGTTTTGAGCTCGGCCTCAAAGGCCTGAACATCGGCCTGATCGGCGTCATCGCTAATAAAGGCGTTAATGACAACCTGATCCTCGACGGTGCCGATCACGGAGTTCAGCATCGCGGAGCCCATGATGAACAGGCCGATGATAAACAGCGAAAGGAAGATCGTGATGACGGCGCCGAGCGAGGTAGTCCAGTTACGGAAGAAGTGGCTGATTGCCTCTTTGAAGGAGTAGCCCACGTTAGTTGGTGCCATAGTTGCCGTAACCTCCCCTCTCCTGGTCGCGGATAACGTGGCCGCCCTCGAGGGCAATCACGCGACGGTGCATGCTATCGACCATCTCGCGGTCGTGCGTGGCGACGATCACGGTGGTGCCGGTGCGGTTAATGCGCTCGAGCAGCTTCATGATGCCCAGCGAGATCGCCGGGTCGAGGTTACCCGTGGGCTCGTCGCAGATCAGCAGCGGCGGACGGTTGACCATAGCGCGGGCGACGGCAACGCGCTGCTGCTCGCCACCGGAAAGCTGGTCGGGCAGCGAGTCCATCTGATCGGCCAGACCGACCAGACGCAGCACCTCGGGCACCTGGCTGCGAATGACGCCCTTGGGCTTGCCGATGCACTGCAGAGCAAACGCCACGTTTTCGTAGGCGGTTTTTTGCGGCAGGAGCTTAAAGTCCTGGAACACGGCGCCAATCTGGCGGCGCAGGAACGGAACCTTGCGGTTCTTGATCTTCATGAGGTCCTGACCGGCAACCAGGATGCGACCGCTCGTCGGCTTGACGTCGCGGTTGAGCGTCGACAGCAGCGTGGTCTTACCCGAGCCGGAGTGACCGACCAGGAAGACGAACTCGCCCGGATAGATCTCGATGTTGATGTCGTCGAGTGCAGGCTTGTTGGGCTGTGCCGGATAGATCTTGGTGACATGCTCCATAAGGATGACGGGCTCGACACCGGCCTGCTTGGCCATCTTCTTGCGGCTGGCCTGCGGATCGATGGGCGCAAACACCGACGTAAAATCGGGGTTGTTGAGCGCGTTATCGAGGCTTGCGACCTCGGCTGCCTGATCGCTCTCGACCACCGGGGCAGCAGGCTGCGTGGGATCGGGAATAGCGGCAAAGAGGCCAGACTGCGCAGGCTGAGGAGCCGGTGTCGCAGGAGCCATGGGGTCGGGAATGCCGGCCATGCTAGGCTGCGGCGCGGCGGCGCCAGTCTGAGGCTGCTCCACGCGAGCGGTCACAGCCTGAACGGGCTCAAAACCCGCCGTGCCGGAAAGCGCAGCATCGCTGGTGGGATTGTAGGCAAAGGGATCGGATGCCGGCTGTGCCTGATCTGCCGGCTGAGCGGGGGCCTGAGCAACAGGCTGGCCCTCTGAATCCGGAGTGGCGAAACGACTGCCCTGGACGCCTGTCTGCGTCTTGGGGGCATCATCGCCCGCACCGGAGGTACGGAAGTGGTTACCCACTGGTGCTCCTTATCGTCGTGCGTTTAAACTACATGAGCGCTTTACATTTTAGCAGCATTAGCTTTGCTGCACATAAGAAGCATGGCGGGCTTTGGGATCCCACCGGCCGGGCGCAGGGTTACCTCCCAAATCGTCCTCGCGCATGGCCGGCATTTGTCCTGCTCCTGCGGAGCTGCGGACAAACGCCGGCCTGCGCTGCGGAAAGATTTGGGAGGTAACCCTGCGCCCGGCCTGCGGCTACTATGGGGCCGACGCACCAACTTGAGATGCTGCGCATACAAAGTTGGAAGGGTCTGAATTGCACTTTGTTGGGATGGGCCCGTTTCCCCATGGGAACTTTGCTTGGCAGGACTCTAATTTAAATTCAACAAAAACAGGGGCGCCCTCTTTGGGGATGCCCCTGTTCTGGCTTGGATGTGGTTGTTGAGACGATACTTTGCCTCGTCTTGCCTTATGCCAAGAACTCCTTGGTGGTCGCCACGATGTTGGCGGCGTCCAGGCCGTACTTGTGCAGGAGCTCGGCGCCCGGGCCGGACTCGCCAAAGGTATCGTTGACGCCGATCTTCTTGAGCGGCGTCGGGCACTGCTCGCACAGGACGTCGGCAACGGCGCTGCCCAGGCCACCGATCACAGAGTGCTCCTCGACGGTCACGACGTGGCCGGTCTTGGTGGCGCTCTTGACGATCAGGTCGGCATCGATGGGCTTGATGGTGTGCATGTTGATGACCTCGGCGTCGATGCCCTCGGCAGCGAGCTGCTCGGCAGCCTCGAGAGCCTCGCCGACCATCAGGCCGCAGGCGATGATGGTCACATCGGCGCCCTCGCGCATGACAATGCCGCGGCCCAACTCGAACTTGTAGGTCTCGGGGTCGTTGATAACCGGCGAGGCCAGACGGGCAAAGCGCATGTACACGGGGCCGTCGCACTCGTAGGCGGCGCGCGTCACGGCACGGGCCTCCACGTCGTCGGCGGGAACGATAACGGTCATGCCGGGGATGACGCGCATCAGGGCGATATCCTCGCAGCACTGATGCGTAGCGCCGTCCTCGCCCACCGAAATACCGGCGTGCGTGGCGCCGATCTTAACGTTAAGGTGCGGGTAGCCGATGGAGTTGCGGACCTGCTCAAAGGCGCGACCAGCGGCGAACATGGCAAAGGTGCTCGCAAAGGCAACGCGACCGGTGGTTGCGATACCGGCGGCAACACCCATCAGGTTGCTCTCGGCAATGCCCACATCGAAGAAGCGATCGGGGCAAGCGGCCTTAAACTTGCCGGTCTGCGTGGCGGCGGCCAGGTCGGCGTCGAGGACCACAAAGTCATCGTGCTCGTTGGCGAGCTCGACGAGGGCCTCGCCGTAGCTTACGCGCGTGGCGATTATCTTGACGTCTGCCATCCTAGAGCTCCTCTCCGGCGGCCGTGAGCTCTGCCATGGCCTGCTCAAACTGTTCATCGTTGGGGGCCTTGCCGTGCCAACCCACCTGGTTCTCCATAAAGGACACGCCCTTGCCCTTTGTGGTCTCCGCGATAATGGCAGTCGGCTGCCCCTTGGTGGCGCGAGCCTCGGCAAAGGCGGCGCGAATCTGGTCGAAATCGTTGCCGTCGGCGAGCTCCACCACATGGAACTTGAAGGCGCGGAACTTGTCGGCGAGCGGCATGGGGTCGTTGACTTCCTCGACGGGGCCATCGATCTGCAGACCGTTGTGGTCGACGATCACGCAGAGGTTATCGAGCTGCTGGTTGCCGGCAAACATGGCGGCCTCCCAGACCTGGCCCTCCTCGCTCTCGCCATCGCCCAGCAGGGCGTAGGTGCGATAGTCGTCGCCCCAGTGCTTGGCGGCAACGGCCATGCCCACGGCGGCGGAAATGCCCTGGCCGAGCGAACCGGTGGACATGTCAACGCCCGGAGTGTCGTTCATGTTGGGATGACCCTGCAGGTGGCTGCCGATGTGGCGCAGCGTCTCAAGATCCTCCTTGGGGAAGAACCCACGCTCGGCGAGCACAGCGTACAGACCAGGCGCACAGTGGCCCTTAGAAAGCACAAAGCGATCGCGGTCGGCCTTGCGGGGATCGGCCGGGTCGACGTTCATTTCCTCAAAGTACAGATAGGTCATGATGTCGGCAGCGCCGAGCGAACCGCCCGGATGGCCGGACTTGGCAGCGTGCACGCCGGTGACGATGCCCTTCCTTACCTCGTTGGCAACCTTTTTGAGCTCTTCGTCGCTCATTGTGCCTTCCTTTCATCCTCTTTAGACAAGATGCGCACGGCACGGAAAGGTAATCCCAACCCAGCCGCGATGCACGTACGTCCTTCATTATGCTGGAAACTGATGGCTTTACCAGACTTTTTATCATTATTTGAGCAATTGAGCAGGCAGAACCGCTGATGAAACGGTTTATCAATGTGAACGTCTTTTGGATGGAACGCGGTCGACCCTACGCGTTAATGTCCTTAAAGCCCTCACCGAAGGCTTCCGTAACGTCGGCGACCGTCACAATGGCGTGAGGATCGCGCTCGCGCACGATCGTTTTGAGGGTGTTGAGCTCTCGACGGCTAACGATCACCATGATCACCGGCTTCTCGACGCCCGAATACATACCGGTCGCCTTTAATTTGGTGCAGCCGCGGCCCAGACCATACATGATGTCGGCCGCGATATCGGGGAAGTTGTCCGAGATGATGAGTACCATACGACGCTTATTGCCGCCATCGACCACGGCATCGATCACATAGCCGCTAATCACCATCGAAAGTCCTGCGTACAGAGCATTTTCGAGCGAAAAGACCGGAGCCGATGCCGCACATACGGCAACGTCGATTGCCATGACGGTCGAGCCCACCGGCAGCGAGGTGTTACGCGAGATGATTTGGCCAATCGTGTCCGAGCCGCCGGTATTGGCGCCGGCGCGCAACACCATGCCGTAACCGATACCCGTAATAATGCCGCCCCACATAGCGGGAAGCATCAGGTCTGCATGTGCCAGAGGCGCTACAAACGGGGCAAACAGATCGGTAAAGAAGCCCAGCAGCACAAAGCCCGTCGCCGTCTGCACCACGTAGAACATGCCGCCCTCGCGCATAACGACCAGTAACAGCAAGACGTTCATCACGATCGTCTGAATACCAACGGGAAGCGATAGGCCGCGCGATGCGCCGACCGCCTGGATAATGGTGGCAAGGCCCGTAACGCCACCGGCAGCAAGGCCGTTGGGAATCAAAAACAGGTCGGTCGCAATAGCGGCCAGAGCGCACCCCAACATAATCTGGGGCAGGTCATGAAAGAAGTTCATCGATAGAATGCGCTTGATGTCCAGACGATATGCCATGCTACCTCCCTCAAAAAAGCGCACCCAAACGGATGCGCTTCGAACTTCTTGCTGTATTCGATTCTACCGATTCGCCAAACAAAAACCACCCCTGCGCAGGGTTAATTCTGGATACAAAACCACCCTGCTCGGAGGGTTTTATCCATTTCCACATAAACCGGGCGGTTTATGCAGATGGAGTCTCCGCGTCAGCGTTGCCAGTGGCCCAGCGATGGTAGCCAATAACAAACGGGTCCAGGTCGCCATCGTCAAGAACGGCCTCGACATTGCTGGTCTCCACGCCCGAGCGCAGATCCTTGACCATCTGGTACGGGTAGAGCACGTAGCTGCGAATCTGGTTGCCAAAACCGATCGTGGTCTTGGGTCCGCGAATCTCATCCAGGGCCTCAGCGCGCTTTTCGAGCTCAATCTCGTACAGGCGCGCCTTGAGGATCTGCATGCACGCGGCCTTGTTCTGGATCTGGCTGCGCTCGTTTTGGCAGGTCACCACAATGCCGCTGGGAAAATGCGTCACGCGCACGGCGGAGTCGGTGGTGTTGACACCCTGGCCGCCCGGGCCGCTTGCATGGTACACGTCGACGCGAATGTCATCGGGACTAATCTCGATATCGATATCGTCGGGCAGCACGGGGATGACCTCGACGCCAGCGAACGTGGTCTGGCGGCGCTTCTTGTCGTCGGTGGGGCTAATGCGCACCAAGCGGTGGACGCCGGCCTCGGCGCGCAGCATGCCAAATGCGTCCTTGCCCTCGACGGTAAAGGTCGCGCGGTCGATGCCGATAACCTCGGCAGCGGGGCAGTCGTTAATCGTGACCTTCCAGCCGCGACGCTGGCAGTACTTCATGTACATCTTAAAGAGCATGAAGGTCCAGTCCTGGGCCTCCAGGCCACCCTGTCCGGGCTTGATGGTCACAATGGCATCGCCGTGATCGAACTCACCGGTAAACCAGCTCGAAAGCTCAAGTTCATCGATGGCACGGGCCAGGCGCTCAGTCGTGGCTGTAGCCTCCTCGCGAAGGGCGGCGGCGTCGGGGTCATCCCCCATCTCCTCGGCAAGCTCCAGCGCGGCGCGGGCATCGGAAAGCTCGCCGCGCGCGTTGTCCACGGCAGCGATATCTTCCTTGGTGCGCGCGATTTCCTCCATGGTGGCACGGGCGGCGTCGGCGTCATCCCAAAAGCCGGGGGCCACGCTTTTGGCCTCGAGCTCGGACACGCGGGTACGCTTCTCGTCCAGGTGGAGATACGATTCGACTTCACCGAGCCGGTCCGCAAACGCGTCCAGCTCGGCGGGCGTTACCTCTAAAGCCTCAGCCATTAACGATTCCTGCCGTGGCAGTACTTAAACTTCTTGCCGCTACCGCAGGGGCACGGGTCGTTGCGGCCCACGTTGACGTACGGATCGTCGCTCTCGGACTTGCGATAGGTGGTCACCTTGCCACCGTTGTTGACGGCAGCCGGACCACCCTGGACAGCCGTGCGGGCCTGCACCTGTGCCTGCTTGCGCAGTACCGAGTCGCCGTTGTCGCCATCGACCTCGGCAGGACCGGAGAAGCGCGCACCCTCGAGCGCGGGCTCCTCCTTGTGCTCCACGGCACGCGGGGCAGCCTTGATCTCGATGCGCAGAACCGTGCGCAGGTAATCCTCGTACATGGTGTCGACGAGTATCTGGAACGCGCCGTAGGCCTCGGTCTTGTACTCGACCAGCGGGTCGCGCTGGCCAAAGCCGCGCAGGCCGATGCCGGTCTTGAGGTAGTCCATCTCCTGCAGGTAGTTCATCCAGCGGGTATCGATGACGCGCAGCATGACCTGGGTGTTGAGCTCGCGCATCAGGTCCTCGCCCAAGCGCTCGGCCTTCATGTTGTAGCACTTCTCCACGTAAGCCAGGACATCGGCAGCCAGGGCCTCATAATCCTCGTCGGGGAACTTCGGCGTATCGATGTGGCCGGTGAGCTCCACAACCCACTTGCGCAGGCCCTCCAGGTCGCGCTCGCCCTCGTGACTGTCCTTGGTGCAGAACTCCTGCACGCAGCGGTACACGGTGTCGTGCATGACCTCGGTGATGTGGTCGGTCAGGTCCTTGCCGTCCAGAATCTTATTGCGCTCAGCATAGATGACCTGGCGCTGCTTGTTCATGACGTCGTCGTACTCAAGGACGCTCTTGCGCATGGAGAAGTTGATGCTCTCGACCTTGTGCTGGGCGCTCTCGACGGCCTTGGAGATGATCTTGTGCTGGATGGGCATGTCGTCGCCCATGTCGGCCGTGACCATCATCTTGGAGACGCGGTCCATCTTGTCGCCGCCGAACAGGCGCATGAGGTCGTCCTCGAGCGACAGGTAGAACTGGGTCTCGCCCGGATCGCCCTGACGGCCGGAGCGGCCGCGCAGCTGGTTGTCGATACGACGGGACTCGTGGCGCTCGGTGCCGATAACGGTCAGGCCGCCGGCGGCAAGCACGCGCTCGCGCTCGGCCTTGCAGGTCTCCTTGGCCTCGGCGTTAAACTGCTCAAGCTGCTCGGGCGTCACGTCCTCCATGGTCAGGCCCTCGTACTCAAGGCGCTCGCGCACCAGCTCGTCGGGGTTGCCGCCCAACAGGATGTCGGTACCACGACCGGCCATGTTGGTAGCGATGGTCACGGCGCCGTAGCGTCCGGCCTGGGCAACGATATGAGCCTCGCGCTCATGGTGCTTGGCGTTGAGGACCTCGTGCGCGATGCCGCGCTTGGTAAGGGCGGCCGACAGCTTCTCGGAGCTCTCGATGGAGACGGTGCCCACCAGGACCGGCTGGCCCTTGGCGTGACGCTGCTCGACATCGTCGGCGACGGCGTTGTACTTGGCCTGAATGGTACGGTACACCAAGTCCTCGTGATCAACACGCTGAACGGGTTTGTTGGAGGGGATGACCTCGACGGGCAGCTTGTAGATCTCGCGGAACTCGGCATCCTCGGTGAGTGCCGTACCGGTCATGCCGGAGAGCTTGTCATACAGACGGAAGTAGTTCTGCAAGGTGATAGTGGCCAGCGTCTGGTTCTCCTCGCGTACGAGCACGCCCTCTTTGGCCTCGATGGCCTGGTGCAGGCCCTCGGAGTAACGGCGGCCTTCCATAATGCGGCCGGTGAACTCGTCGACGATCTTGACCTCGCCGTTGGTGACCACATACTGCTTGTCGCGGTGGAACATGTACTGGGCCTTCAGCGCCTGCTGCAGGTGGTTGACCAGCTGGCCGGAGAGATCGGCATAGATGTCATCGATACCCAGGCGGCGCTCGATCTTCTTAAGACCGCGCTCGGTGGCAGCGATGGTGTGCTTGGCCTCGTCCATGACGTAGTCGCCCGTGGGTTCAACGTCCTCGGTGGCGGTAAGCATGTCGTGCGACACGTCCTCGCCGCGCTCAAGGCCACGCACGGCACGCGCGAAGTCCTTGTAGGTACTGGCGGACTTGGTGCCAGCGCCCGAGATGATCAGCGGGGTGCGAGCCTCATCGATCAGGATGGAGTCAACCTCATCGACGATGGCGTAGTTGTGGCCGCGCTGCACGCGCTGCTCGGGACGGGTAACCATGTTGTCGCGCAGGTAATCAAAGCCGAACTCGGAGTTGGTGCCGTAGGTGACGTCGGCCTGGTAGGCCGGGCGCTTGAGCTCGAGCGGCATGTTGTTCTGGAGCAGACCGACGGTCATGCCCAGGTACTTATAGATGCGGCCCATCCACTCGGAGTCGCGCTTGGCAAGGTAATCATTGACAGTAACGACGTGCACGCCCTTGCCGGCAATAGCGTTGAGATAGCCAGCCAACGTGGAGACGAGGGTCTTACCTTCGCCGGTCTTCATCTCGGCGATGTGGCCCTCGTGCAGTGCCATGGCGCCAATGAGCTGCACGTCAAAGTGGCGCATACCCATGGTGCGCTTGGAAGCCTCACGCACGGTGGCAAAGGCCTCGGGGAGCATGTCGTCAAGCGACTCGCCGTTGGCGTAACGCTCGCGGAACTTATCGGTCTGGCCGCGGAGTTCCTCCTCGGTCATCTTCTCAAACTGGGGCTCAAGACCGTTGATCTGGTCGACGATCTTGTAGTAGCGCTTAAGGTCCTTATCGGATCCAAAGGACAGCAGCTTTGACATGAATCCCATGTGGTTTTCCTTTTTGGCCATCGCCCACGCCGTGCAGCTGCGGGCGAGTTAAACACAGATGATTGTACTTTAGCCAAACAAGGCGCGGCCTATACGGTCGACCTCGACCGCCACGTAATAACTATGACTAACCTGCCACAATGGGACAGGTTTATTTTGGCAAGTTTTATCTGAGCAAACGCCGTCTCTCTGCCATTTGGTGCCACGGGGACAGGTTAGCTTGCACCAATAAAAAGAAAAGGGCCGCGCACCCAAATGGATGCACGGCCCTCATGCCATGAATGCGAGTGATTCCGCGGCGAGCTATTTACTCAGCAGCCTCGGTGGTCTCGGCCTCGGCAGCGGCCTCCTCGACGGGAGCCTCTGCGGGAGCCTCGGCGGCCTGCTTGGCAGCCTCCTCGGCGAACTTAGCGGCACGCTTAGCCTTCTCGGCAGCCTTAGCCTCAGCGGCGGCCTTGCGAGCGGCCTCGGCCTCAGCAGCCTTGGCGGCCTTGGCAGCCTTGGCCTCCTCAGCCTTCTTGAGCTGGGCGGCAGCGGCGCCACCGAACTTGTCGGCGAAGCGCTGGACGCGTCCACCGGTGTCGACGAACTTCTGCTGGCCGGTGTAGAACGGGTGGCACTCGTTGCAAAGCTCGACCTTCATCTCAGACACGGTAGCGTGCGTCTTGAAGGTGTTGCCGCAGGAGCACGTCACCGTGCACTCGACATACTGGGGATGGATACCCTGCTTCATGGTAGGACTCCTTATTGGTCAGGCGCTGGTTACCGATCAGCGCATAAGGCGTCTTGGTTTCCGACCAAGACAACAAACTCGGCTATGGTACCACGGCGCCGCGCGTCCCACAAAAGGTTCACGGTCTTTTCGGAACGACACGAATCTGATCCATCGAAACACATCTCCACCGTTCCTTCAACTGGGAAAATGCCGTCCCCGGGGCCTGAGAAGGGCCCCGGGGACGTTCGACTGACTGCGGGAACGGCCTTTCCGCTCAATGTGTTCGGCTGAGATCGGAAATCAACCAAACTGAACTAGGTTCAGTTGACATGGTTAAAAACGAGGGGCGACGCTTTTGCGTCACCCCTCGTCCCGGCCGGTTGCTTTAGTTGTACACACGGTAGTTACACTTGAACTGGGTTATGTGTCCATAGTTGGAGCGGTACCAACCCGACGTATAGCTGATTGCCTCTGCGCCTAGATAGTCGTAGCCCTTGTTGTAGCGAAGCTGACGGTAGGTCGTGTCGTACTCTGCTACGTAAAACGTGTCTCCAGAGAAGGCTTTGTACCGGTCCTTAACCGTCGAAGCCATGTACGCGGGTTCGACATCGCCTTTCTCCCCGTTGAGCGCATAGACGGGTGCCGCGATTCCGCATAAAGCCGTTGCCACGAGGATGGCGTAGACAGCCATGCGCGACGCATTGGACTTCAGCTATTCAAATAGTTTCATGTCATTCACCTCGCTCGTATGTATCGAGGTATTCCTGCTTGAGCGTCTGCGAGGACGACTTGATCTTTTCCACGAGCGTGCCGGCCTCGATGAAGTAGAACGAGTTGGTGAGGTCTGCCAGGTCGTCGAGCAGATGGCTTGAAATGAGCACGCTGTGTCCCCGCGCCACCTCGCTGCGCATCGCGTCGCAGGAGGTTTTCCGTTTTCCCGGATCGAGGCCGTTCTGCGGTTCATCGAGGATGAGGTACGGGCAATCGGTCGCTATCGCCATGGCAAGCTTTACCTGCTGCTTCATTCCTGTCGAGAGTTTACGGGTCGGCTTGTCGAGATATGGGGAGATTCCGAGGGAGTCGCAGAGCGAGTCGATGTCGGCGGCCGATTTCCACGCCTCCCTAACGAAAGCAAGGTGCTCGATGGCCGATAGCGTGGGATAGAGATCCGCGCTGCCCGAAGAGCTCAGGTAGACGAGTTCTGCAAATTCGGCTGATCGACGTTGGCAGATTCCGTCTGCCGCCAGGCTTCCCGAGCGGATGCGGGTGGGAAATTGGCCCGACAGCGCTTCAAGAAGGGTGGTTTTCCCCGAGCCGTTGGGAGCAACGAGGCCCGCCGCCGTTCCCGGGCTCAGGAAAAGCGACCCGATTGAAAGTATCGTCGTGCTTCCGTATCCCACGCTCGCGTCTAGAAGCTCGAGCCCATGGTGCTTTTTCGCGGGTCCAGGCTGTTTGGGGGAACGTGTCGCAACGGCGCCGACCGTAAAAAAGACCGCGACGTATGCCAGGGCCACGGCAAGCATCGATGCGCTGCCTGAACCGGAGCCAATGAATTCTGTCGGGAAGCATCCTACGTAACCCGTTGCCTCGATAGGCGAGAATACGGGCAGTGGCAGGAGCCCGAGCACGGCATTATGCCCTAGTGCCGAATCGGACAATAACGGGAATGCCGGGGCCGCGACAAGCAGCGCGGAGGTAAGGGGGCCCGCGAGGACGCGCCTCGTTGCGGTCGATAGGACGGCGGAGCAAACGGATATCAAGGTTCCGCCCGCAAGCAGCGCGAGAAGCAGGGCTATGAAGACGTTTCCCGCGGTCGTGGTGGTAAGCGCGCCGTCATGGAAGAAGGCGATCGGGTACCCAATTTGCCCGAAGCCGTTTAGGACCAAGGCGTAAATGCCCCCGGGTGCGAGGCCGGCGAGGAGCATCGCGGTCCCCGCGACGATTATCGAAAACACGATCTGAATAAGGCGCCGGAATTTGGGCACGGGCGCCTTTGCCGCCAGGGTCCCGGGCCTTGTGGCGCCGAGCACGAGTATCGACGAGAGAAGGAAGGGGATGAAGGGAAGGAAAGACGGCGCCGTGGCAATGGCGTAAGGCAGGAAGGAAAGGAATGGCAGGTCGTTTGCGGAGGCCGGGATATCCGTGATGCCGGAGCTGCTCAGGGCACGGCAATATGCGAGCGCTGCGTCATTGGTCTCTCGGTCTCCCACGATGGACCCGGATTGGAAGCCTTCGCCCATGAGCGCGTAGTAGCTCTCGGCAGAATCGAGAAAGGCGGCGTCGGTTTGAGCGGCAAGGGCGGCGTTCGCGTATCTTGCAAGCTCCGCGTCATTTTGCTGCTCTGGAGATAGGTCTGTGCCGCTGGCCTGGGGCGCGCGCGTATTGAATGCGTCGACAAAGCTCTGCATGCCCTGTTTCATAAAGAAGGGCCCGTAGATGGGTGAATTGAACGCAATGGGGACGGAAAAGGCTGCAGCGAGAACGAGCGTACAAATCCATACGGCCTTGTCTCTTAGGATTAGTTTGAGAAGAAGTCGACAGTACATTTAGAAGCACCTACGTTCCTCAAAGAATTGTTAGATTAAAAGTAACAGACCGGATGAAGATACGTGCGACGGGGGCGAGGCGAATGGCTGAGCGGTATCGATATGCGGGTTCAACGGTATCACATTGGCCACATAGATTTTTAACTTGCATTTCTACCCGCCCTTTTCGTAGAGTCGCCGATACGTGCTTAGCGCACCCTCGGCGCGTCCGGCAGGCTTTGCGAAATGGGATCCAGGAGACTTCGGCGCAGCATCATCTTGCGGAATGCCTCTAATGAGCCTCCCATCCTTCAAAAACAGAATCTCATCGCACAGCCTATCGACCGAATCCAAGATGTGGGATGACATGATGATGCACGTACCAGAATCGGCCAGCTTCCTGAGAATCTCGGAATGCAAGTCCACCCTGCTGGGGTCGAGCGCGTTCATGGGCTCATCTAATAGAAGGTACCGCGCGCCCGTCGCATACGCAATCGCCAGGGTAAGCTGCTGCTTCATGCCCTGGCTCAGAGTGCGGATCCTCATCTTCGCGAACTCGCCTATCTGCATTTGTTCCACTATCTCTTCGATATCGCGAGCATGCGGCCACATATCGCAAACCATCTTGAGGTGATCTTCCGCACGCAATCCGGGATACAGCAGCGTCCCCTCACCAGGTGCATAGAAGATCATAGAACGGACCTCTCTCGCACCCGTACCCTGCACCTCATCCAGAACGATGCTCCCGTCCACGCGAGGACCCGGCAAACCTGCCATCGCACGCAGCAACGTCGTCTTTCCATGCCCGTTCGGAGCGACGAGACCGTAGGCCGTACCCGGGGCAAACTCAGCGTTCACCGAATCTACGAGCACCTTCTTTCCATAAGAGATCGTCAGCGTTTGAAGGTCAATCATCGAGATCATCCCCTTTCGATCTTTGGAACACTCAGGCGCACCATCAACGGAGATACGGCGCCCAAGACCACCAGCAGAGCGCCCGATGCGCCGACGACCTCTCCAAAAGGCATCGCGTTCGTCCCTCGCCCAAGGAACCCAATCGTCCCCACCTGGGAAGCGGGATCAAACGAGGCGAATGGAGCCAGCAGCGCGACGCCCATGCCCACGCTTTCAACATGAGCGCTCAACGAACCCAACACCAAGAGAACCGCGCAAACCATTCCGGTGACAACGGGGTTGCGGCTAATCGCTGCTGTCAACGCAGCGACGACGGAAATCACGCCGTATGCCATGACCAGCAACGGAATACTGTACAACACCGCCTCCCCCACCATGGACGTTGTCGAAGCTCCCGCCCGAATGAGAGCGACGGGATACTCCGATCCACCCGCACCGTTCTTAATCACGGACACAACGACAGCGGGAACCATCGACACCAAAAGCAGCACCAAGCCAAGCAGGAGAGCCAGCGCAACAGCCGTCAGAAAACGCACATGCGCTGTTGCGGGGATCTGGAGAACCAGAAGGGAACGACACTGCAGGTGGGTGCACGCGAGCGATGTGACAACCACGGGCAACAGCAAAAATAAGGAGGGAAGCGCTGCCTGGAGATACGAAAGGAGGATTAATGGGGGCATCTTCGTACTTAACTCGTAAACCTTGGGGTCCGGCAAGCTCGCGAGCGACTCAAGCAGAAGGGCGCGCGCCTCCGCACGAGAAGGAGTCTCCGGCTCGATTCCGATCGATTGCAGGAGAGTCGCATCTGCCGCGCCCAGCTCACCTCGAGCGCGCTCGTACGTCGCAAGGCTTCGAAACCCCTCCGCAGGCATAGGCGCGTACACGAAACCCGAAAGAGCATCCCGCATGTCTTCCAGGGCCGCTTTGCCCTCGACGTCCATATTCGCAGCGTTCTGCTCTAGATACCGATCTATTGAACGGAGCTCCCCATCCCTATACCGAACAGCGGAAACGTTATCAGCGTCAGGAAACATCTCGACCAGAGCCGGGGCCAGCATCGTCGTCGACATTGCAATCGCGCATACGGCGAGGGTAGGAGAACGCAGGAGCAGTTTCCCCATCGTTCTTACGTATGCAACGGCGGAGGCACAAGCGCTCGAACGAGTTGCCGTTCTCGATGCAGTGAAGGAACCTCTCTCAAGACAAATCGGGGATATCGGGCACGCGCAGCCGCTCTTTCCAGCAACGCAAAGCAGGCTAATTGCCAGCACCTCGATCCCGATTGCGCATACGAGGGCAATCGCGCCACGCTCGAAGCAAAGTCCAGGCAGATTCACTATCTGCGTTGTCGGGTACGGGCTATAGGCGCCGACGGTCAACTCAGTGTTCGCATACGTAAGGGGATTCAACAGGGCGAACTCACGTAAAGCGATGGATCTTCCGTAATACCCGGGAACCATCGTCACCCCCATCAGGGCACATACGAACACGATTCCAAGCGTAGGGTTATTGGCAATCTTCACGGCAAGGTGAACGACAAGCGAGATGAACGCTGCCACCAAGAATTGCAAGATGGCCGTCTGCGCGAACACCAGCCAAGCCGGTTTGATAACCGGAGTCGCATATTGAATGTAGCCTATCGGATAGAACGGCGAGCCCGGGCCATTCTTCACAAGCGCGGCGATTATCCCTGGAAGATTGATGGCGAGGACGGCAAGCATTGCAAAAACACTCGCCCATACGCTCGATGCAACAAGTCTACCCAGCTCGCCCATCGGTGCCTGGATGATGAGCTTTTCACGTTTGTTAAGACGCGCGGCAAGGAACGAGACGGCAACGGCCGTTGCGACCCATAGCAAGTACTCCTTCGATCCGTCATAATAGGTGTACTCTCCATCCGATATCTGCAGAAACGGAAGTAGGGGAGAGAGCGGTGCCAAGATAAGACGTCCCGCGGCAAGAGGGTACAGAAGCGCGGGCATGCTTGATGAAGAGGTATAGACACCGTCCTCCCCCGCATTCACAAGCGCATCCGCATAGGATGCTGACAATTCCTGCTCAACACGGGTTATTCCCGACTCGAGGTATTCGACCCGTCCGTCGATGCCAGCCGCGCTCCTGAAGACGGGCAGAGCACAAAGAACCATCAACGCAACAACGACAACACAGAGCGACCTGGAGGAGAGAAGCGACCTAAAGATCGCCTTCGAGATTTTGAGCATATTCATCGCCAACCTTAACCTCATCCAGTCGGAACAGAGGGGCCGAACAAAATGCTCGGCCCTTCCTCGCATCTAGTAGGTGCTATAGACAAATTGCCATTTATCAGTTGTGCCAAGAACACCACAGGAGCACATTGCAGCGAGGCGGGATTCCCTATGATGCGCGGATCGGCGATAGCCATTTCGGTAGGAGATCGTCTTGTAAGAGATGTTGAACATCGAGATGCTGTGCCCGCTTACGCCGCGAGGACAGCTGTAGCTCCAGTAGGTATCGACGACGACGTCCGTATACCCGAGGGGCTCAACGAGGGCACACTGGCTGCTCTCCTGGGAAGGAGGCATCGGGGTATCCGCAAAAGCGGGGGCTCCCGGCAGCAACAGACAAAGAGCGAGGCCGAGGAAAACCAAGAGCTTACACGACTTAACAGTACTGAACATAATCCTCTCCAATCTAGAGGGGTTTCGGTTGCAGCATGCTGTGATTACTTGCCGGCAAAGTCAATTTAACATAAACTGTTAAAAAGTAACCTGAGTCTTTTAAATTCTTCGGAGGTTATTATGAGTTCCGACAATCGCACTCCCCGGCTTCATTCCTTCCGCATCGCATGTGCGATAGCCTCTGCGACCCTTTGCGCCACCGCCATCGCACAAGTGGCGTTCTCCTTAAAGCCAGCAATCGAAGTGCTCGACAACCCTGTAATTGCAGACTCCCCCGCGTATCCAGCCCTTGCGATCTCGACATTGGTCCCTGCCGTCATCGGTATCGCTACGACCATCCTCAGCGCCGTTCTCGTGTGGACGATCAAGAGCGGAGACCCCTTCAAGAAAGGGTCTGCGACATGCTTGAAGGTGCTCGGCATTCTCTTCGTTGTTCAAGCTGCCACCAGCCTCTACGCCGGCTCACTCAAAACCTCCGTTTCGATGTTTGGCGGCGAGGGGGCCGTCGGCGCCCAAGAGATCGCTTCATCATTCGATTGGACCTCTCTGGTTCTCGGCATCGTCCTGTTCATGCTTTCCCAGCTCTTCTTGTACGCCCGAGAGCTGTACCTCGACTCCGACGAGATTGCGTAAGGAAACGCCATGCCCGTAATTGTTCGCCTCGACAAGATCATGGCCGAGCGAAAGATTTCCTCGAACGAACTTGCCGAAAGGATTGGAACCACGCCCGTGAACCTGTCCCGTATTAAAAAAGGGCATATTCGCGGCATTCGCTTCAACACACTCGAGCAGCTATGCCTCGCCCTTCGTTGCCAACCCGGAGACCTTCTCGAAGTCATGAGCGAAGAGGATGCCCGAAAGGAGTTCGGACTCGATTGGTCCGCCGAGGATTAGAGGGCGGTCGTACTCGCCCTGCACACGGGGATGCGAATCGGCGAGGTCTGCGGCCTTCGGTGGTGCGATGTGGATTTCGAGACGGGCCTGATCTCGATCAGACACTCGGTGGCGTACGCGAAGGGAATGGGTTCGTTCATCAAGGACACCAAGACCCATGACGCCAGGGGTATCCCCATCGACCCGGTCGGCCTACTCCCCTTCCTGAAGGAGACCCACGAGATCGACTGCGGAAAGCTGCGCTTGCGCGGCCTTACCGGGGCGGTCGAGATCGGGGACTGCTACATCCTGTCGGAGCCGGGCGCGACCTTCGCGACGACAAGCTATATCCGCAGGGCGTTCAAGACGTTCTCGGAGACCAACGGCCTCATGGGCACCAACGACGAGCTGATCACGTTCCACGGCCTTCGCCACACGTTCGCAACGCAGTGGATCCGCCAAGGCGGCGATATCAAGGCGCTCCAATCGATCCTCGGCCACAAGGACGCCATGGCGACGCTCAACGTCTACGCCGACATCGAGCCCATCTCCAAAATCCATAACATGCTGCGCGCCACGCCGTGCCTTTGGCGCGGGCGCCTCGGGCCGAGGGTCGATCCGGGTCCCATGTTCCAACAGAGGATCCAGGAGTCCATCGAGACGCTCCAGGCGTTCGGCTACGGCATCACCGAGCCGGGCGACCGAAATATCGCCATACGCGACGTGAAGACGAACAGTTGGCTCTAGCTCACCGAGTACGCGGCAGTGCTGGGCCCATCCCAACTGAGGTCACGGTGGTCCGATAGGGGCGCCGCCCGCGGCATGCGCCGCGGAGCGGTATCCCCTACCGAAGGGCGGGGATGCCCTCCGCTTCCAGTTCGGAATCAGCCGTCGGAGGCGTTCGGCTGACTGCGGGAACGGCCTGTCCGCTCAATGTGTTCGGCTGAGATCGGAAATCAACCCAACACGAGCCGGACACGCGCCAGACGGCTCTTCCCCGTACGGCCTTCCCCCTTACGCTCATGTTGCAGGCATGTAACGCCGCAGCGAGCGCGCCTTTTTTGCGCCAGACAGGTACAATGATGAACACTGTACCGTAGCGGAGCGCCCCACGCGCGCCGCAATCACGCGAAAGGGTTTCCCATGGCCGAGATCTCGTCCTCCCGTATCGTCATCACCGTCCTTGGCAAGAACCGCCCCGGCATCGTCGCCGGCGTCACCCGTGTCCTGGGCGAGGCCAACGTCGACATCCGCGACATCACGCAGTCCATTATCGAGGACATCTTCACCATGACCATGCTGGCCGATACCGCCGAGTCCAAGCTCGACTTCGCCGAGCTGCAGAAGGCCCTGGCCGAGGCCGGCGAGCTTTCGGGCGTCAACGTGTCCATCCAGCGCGAGGACGTCTTCAACTTTATGTACCGCCTGTAGCGAGCAAGCCGCTGGGGATAGCCTGACGCGCGCATGCCCATGCAAGTCACCCCGATGCGGCCCGGAGAGGAGCGCGCATGGCCTACGACGCCAAGAAAATCTATTACCGCTTCGATGACCACTTGAGCCGACTGGTTCTGGATTACGAAGCAAGCCGCCAGATTTCGTCTGAGAGCGAAAGCCTCTACCACGGCTTGCCGACCGACCCTTATGACGAGGGCCTGTTTGTCGAGCACAATGTCAAGCGCGGCCTGCGCAATGCCGACGGCTCGGGCGTGGTCGCGGGCCTCACTCGCATCTCGGATGTGCACGGCTACAACAAGGTCGACGGAAAGGTCGTGCCCGATCAGGGCAAGCTCACGCTTCGCGGCTACAGCATCGAGGATCTGGTCAACAATGCCCAGGCCGAGAATCGCTACGGCTACGAAGAAGTCGCCTACCTGCTTATCACGGGTTCGCTGCCCAATAAGGAAGAGCTGGACGGCTTTTGCGAGCGCTTGGGCGCCTTTAGGCATCTGAGCGACGAATACGTCAAAGAGTTCCCCATGACCACGGTGTCGTCGAGCATCATGAACGTGCTCCAGCGCGCCGTGCTGCTGCTCTACGCCTTCGACGCCGAGCCCGACGTGATTACGCCCGAGCATGAGATCGACGTGGCTATTTCCATGCTCGCACGTCTCCCGCGCATCGCCGCCTTCGCACACATGGCCTCGATCGCCAAGCTTCGCGGCTCCGAGGTTCACGTGCCGCACCCCACGCCCGGTCTCTCCACCGCCGAGACCATCCTGCAGGTGCTCCGCGGCGGCATGGCATTCACCCGCGACGAAGCCATGCTGCTCGACGTGATGCTCATGCTGCATGCCGAGCACGGCGGCGGCAACAACTCCACGTTCGCCTGCCGCGTGCTGTCCTCTTCGGCCACCGACCCGTATTCCGCCTACGCCGCGGCCATCGGCTCGCTCAAGGGCCCGCGCCACGGCGGCGCCAACGCCAAGGTCGTGTCCATGCACGAGGACATCCGTGCGCATGTCTCCAATTGGGAGGACGAGGACGAGGTCGCAGCCTACCTGGGCAAGATCCTCGACAAACAGGCCTTCGACGGCACGGGTCTCATCTACGGTATGGGCCACGCCGTCTACACGCTGAGCGACCCGCGCGCCGAGGTCTGCCGCCGTTACGCGCGCTCGCTTGCCGCCAAGAAGGACCTGGGCGAGGAGTTCGCGCTCATCGAGCGCATCGAGCGCCTGGCCCCGCAGGTGATGCGCGACCACGGCATGACCAAGCCCATCTGCGCCAACATCGACCTGTACACGGGCTTTATCTACAAAATGCTCGGCGTGCCCGAGACGCTCTTTACACCGCTGTTCGCCGTCGCCCGTATGGCCGGCTGGTCGGCGCACCGCATGGAAGAGCTCTTCTGCGCGCACCGCATCATCCGTCCCGCGTATCGCCCGGTTATCGAACCGCTGGAATACAAGCCGCTCGCCGATCGCTAGGACGCGAACCGTTATAGAACCCGAGCGTGGCCAGGGCATCACCGCCCTCGGCCACGCTTTTTATGCCAGTAGAAAGGATCGCAGCGAATGATTGTGTTTTCCGATATGGATGGAACGCTGCTGACGAGTGATAAGCAGATGAGCGACGCCACCTGGGCGATGCTCGACGAGCTTGCGCGACGCGGTATTGAGTTTGTGCCCTGCACGGGGCGCCCGCTGTCGGGTGTCTTTGAGCCCATCCTCGCCCACCCCGCCGTACACTACGCGGTCTGTGCCAACGGTGCCAGCGTCTGGCGGCTCGACGACGGTAC
Source organism: Collinsella sp. (assembly GCA_019419585.1). GTDB lineage: Bacteria > Actinomycetota > Coriobacteriia > Coriobacteriales > Coriobacteriaceae > Collinsella. Next base: position 97,206 of record DXZQ01000004.1, read on the forward strand.
GCCCACCGATGTCTCACGTGCCACGCGCATTTTGAGCCGACCGCTCGACCGCGCCATCGCCCACCGCGTCCACAGCATTGCCGTCGGCCATGACGTCACCTTCGATATCTTCGCGGACGGGCAGTGCTTCCTCCCCCGCTCGCTCTACACGCGCCTGGACGAATTCTGTGGCGGCGATCCTCACATCGCGGCTTCGCTCAAGCGCACGCGCACACCAATCGACATGGATATCGACAGCAAAATCGACGAAGTCGAGGTGCTCGAACGCATCGCTATGTACTGGCACGATCCGGCCGACCGCGACGCCATCGCGGCGGCGCTCGACACGCTCGAAGGCATCGAGGTCACGCGTTCGTACGCCATGAATATCGAGGTTATGGGCGAGGGTGCCACCAAGGGAACGGCCCTCACGTGGCTCTGCGAGCATCTGGGCGAGCGTCTCGCCGACGCCTGGGCCTTCGGCGACAACATCAACGACATCCCCATGCTGCAGGCAGCGGGCCACGGCATGGCCATGATCAACGCCGAGTCCGAGGACCGCGAGGCCGCCGACGCCATCACCGAATACGACAACGACCACGACGGCGTCGCCCGCACCATCATGGCTGCCCTCGCCTAGTCATTAGTCAGTCATTGGGGACGTTCTTAAACGACTAGTCGTTGGGGACAGCCTTCGCAAAAAGCTGCAAGGACTGTCCCCCACTGCCGGCAGAAAAGGAACGTCCCCATCTGCCGGATTAAGCGAGACTCTCCAGCACGCGACGGAGCTCATGCTGAACGGCGTGGTCGCGGTTGCAGCCTACGACGCGATCGGCCACCGCCTTGAGCGCGGGGCGCGCGTTTTCCATCGCGCAGCCCGTGCCGACAAAGCGAATGATCTCGTAGTCGTTCATCGAGTCGCCAAACGCCATGACCTCGTCGCGTCCAATGCCGTAATGCTCCGCGAGCTGCGCGATACCCGAGGCCTTCGACACACCAGGCTGCATGGCATCGATCCACGCGTTGCCCGAAGGCGCAAAAGTAAAGAGCTGACCAAGTTCGCGCTGTAGCACGTACGCACTGTCCATAAC